>CAZLHI010000001.1:0-136 GCA_964559435.1 uncultured bacterium
AAGCATTCTGGCCTGTTCCCAGAGCTATCACTATAAGGCAAGAGATTCTTTAGTGTCAGCAGCCCAATGAGCGCGAGGGCGAGCCACAGCAACTGCATCCTGCGCCGGTCGGGAACGTAGTCATTGCCCTCCGCTG
>CAZLHI010000001.1:236-192885 GCA_964559435.1 uncultured bacterium
CGTCATTGCCCTCCGCTGCGTCATTGCCCTCCGCTGCGTCATTGCCCTCCGCTGCGTCATTGCCCTCCGCTGCAGAGTCCGCGCGCGTCGGGCTTTCCATCCGCGTGCTCAAGCGAGTACCCTCCGCCGGCCCACACACACCAGGCAGTCACACGACGGCCGACCGCGCCAGGGCCGGCCGAACGCCACCGGAGTCGTTCCATTATTCGCTTCTTTCCTACTCAGGTTCTTGTTCGGGCCACTCGCGGAGCCGTTGCCATCGCCCTGCTTCACCAGCAGGTGGCGCATCACTTACCAATCAGCGCCTCGCCGAGCCCGTCCACGCACTTCTGCATCGCCGCGTAGCCGGAGAGCATGACCTGCGCGGAGTCGTCTCTGTGTGGGACGAGTCCTCGCCGTATCTGCCACGCCTCCGGCACGCCGTCGTGCGAGAAGGCGTCTCGGAAGTTGCGGCTGACGTTGTTGCAGAAGTCGGCCCGACCACTGTCCACGACGGGATCCCGCCGCCTCTGGCGGACGAACGAGTCGTGGTCTATAGAGATGTGCCCGCTGAGCGGCCCGGCCGCACCAGGAGCATCGCCGCTATTCCCCGGCTCCGAACTCATGGGCGCCTATGTCCGGAGCCTTGATGCGGTCACGATCTCCGTCGGCCGGCCGCGGGTTGCCCCAATAGTCGAAGCGCGGAGCCCCCGCGGAGGTGCCCGCGTCTATCGCAGGAGAGCCTCCCCTCAGCTTGGCGCCGTCGGCCTCGCGCGAGGACAGATCTGATAGCTGCGGGTCGGCCCACAGGTTCCCCCTGAACTCATACGACTGTGATTCCCACAGTCCGAAGTCGAGGCGCTGCCCGCCCCAGGAGAACTTGCCCTCGGACTTGCCGGACGCGTCCCAGAGCAGGTTGTGGTGGAAGACCAGTCCCTCAGGCTTGGTCACAGACAGGGTCTCACCGGCCCGACTCACAACGATGTTGTTCGCGAATCGCGTCCGGCTGTTCTCGCCTTCCGAGACCCTGATCCCATACTCCCAGGTGCCCGCAATGGTGTTGTAGACGAACGAGCAGTCCTTAAGTCCCGATCCGGCAGTGTACTCCCAGAAGCTGATGCCGCGCGAGCAGTTGAGGATAATGTTGTTGCGGACCACGTGCTCCCCGCCGTCGGCCCGCCACCCATCGTCTCCGTGCTCGCCGTAGTCTTCATCGGCGACGGCAATACCGATGGGAGGCTCGCGGTGCGACTCGAATGCGTCGGCCGTGCTGTAGACGAAGTTCGCCGCTACCAGGGCCCGCTTTGCGTTGTCCAGATATACGTTCACGCTCCAGTTGTCGTAGACCTCATTGCCCATGATGATGCAGTCCTCTGCGCCCTTCCAGACCGAGATCCCCTCTCCGTGATTGTCGTGCACCACGTTCCCGATGAACGAGACCTCCTTCGATTCCCAGGCTGCGAGTGCCGCCGGCCACCCGCCCTCAAGCTCATGCTCCACGTTCATGCGGCACACATCCCAGATCTCATTGCCGATGCACTGGACTCCGACGGTGCCCCGCGTCTGAATCCCTTGATACTCGGCCTTCGTCACCTTGCACCCCATCACTCTCACATGGTCGCCATAGATCTTCATCGCGGCACCCGACGAGTTGCGCACCGTGAGGCCGGAGATTGCCAGGTGGTCGGCGCCATCCCTCACCGTCACCAGCGCCTCATGCTCCCCAACGGCCACGCCCTCCCCGTCGATGATCGGCACTTCCTCCTGGTAGGCAAGGACCGCGACCGGCGCGGCCGCGGTGCCGCCGCGGCTGAAGGTCACGCGCTCGCGGTAGATGCCTCCGCGTACCATGACCGTGTCACCCGGCTCCACCACCTCAGCGGCCTTGCCGATGGTCGCGAACGGCGATTCGAGCGAGCCGGCATTGCCATCCGACCCGTCCAGCGAGACCACGTAGACACTGGCGGCGGGCGCAGTCAGTCCGCTTGCAGCTTCCTCGGCCGATGCGAGCCCGCCGATGGCCCCCAGGAACACGAGCGCAACGACCGCTCCCGTCCCTCCCGAGGCCAACACTCGGGCCAAGCCACGCCTCCGCCTCATGTGATCCTCCGATCAGGTCGCCGCCGGACGGGAACACGTCACGGCTGACCATAACCACTAGTGTCTGGACTTCTTCCCCCTGGTGAGAGCAGAGTCATCCCGCGGATTCGACTGTCAGGTGATCGTGAGCGGCCAAGACTCGTGACAGCAACCGGCCCCGTTGCTGTCACACCCGAGCCCGGCCACTGACGCCGCCGGGTACACCGTGCGATGCCACAGGGCGCATGAGGCCACCGGGTCGGGAGCGTCAAACCACCTCCACCGTCACCTCTCGGTTGGTGTAGATGCAGATGTCGGCCGCGATGTTCATGGCCCCGCGGGCGACCTGCTCCGCGGTGAGATCCGTGTGCGCGGCGAGGGCGCGCGCCGCCGCCAACGCGTACGCCCCGCCGGAGCCGATGCCGATGAGGCCATCGTCCGGCTCAATGAGGTCGCCATTGCCCGATACCAGAAACAAGTGCTCCTTGTCTGCGATGACCAGGAGCGCCTCCAGCCGCCGGAGCGAGCGCTCCGTGCGCCACTCCTTGACCAGCTCGTAGGCCGCCCGCGGGAGGTTGCCAGCGTGCTCTTCGAGCTTTCCCTCGAACCGCTCGAAGAGGGCAAGCGCGTCCCCGGCCGCGCCTGCGAATCCAGCGACGACGCGGTCTTGGAACAGCCGGCGCACCTTGCGGGCGCCGTGCTTCACAATCGTGTTCTGAATGGTGACCTGCCCGTCGCCGGCGACGGCCGTCTGGCCGTCCTTCCGCACGGCCACTATGGTCGTTCCGCGGTGCTGGTCCACGTCACAACACCCCTTTCGTAGATGGCACTCCCCCTTGCCCCGACATGGCGACCGCCTGTGCCAGCGCCCGCGCGAACGCTTTGAAGGCTGCCTCGATGATGTGGTGTGTGTTGCGCCCGGCGAGCTGCCTCAGATGCAGGTTGATGCCGGCTGAGTTAACGACCGCGCGGCAGAACTCCTCAATCAACTCGGTCTGGAACTTCTTCACGCGCTTCGCGCGAAGCTCAAGGCCGTAGTGGAGATACGGCCGCCCGCCCAGGTCAACCGCACACATCACGAGGGACTCATCCATCGGCACCACGGCCCAGCCGTACCGCGTAATCCCCTCCTTTTGCCCCAGGGCCTTCTTGAGCGCGTCCCCGAACACGATGCCTACATCCTCTACCAGATGGTGGTCATCGACATGGATGTCACCGCTCGCCGTGACGCTCAGATCGAAGCCACCGTGCCGCGCCAGCAAATCGATCATATGATCGAGGAAGCCGATGCCCGTCTCGGCGGAGCACGTGCCCGAGCCGTCGAGCACCAGCCGCAGCTCGATCCGTGTCTCCGTCGTCTTCCTGCCGGCCTCGGCTTTTCTCACTGCATCATCCTCTCGCCTTTAGCGGGACCGACGCTTGTGGAGTCTCGCCTCGACTGCGCGGATGTGCCCGTTCAGTCCCTCCAGGCCGGCCAGGATCCGAACGGCCTCCGCATGGTCGGCGACCGTCTGCTTGGAGGCATATACCACGCTGGAGCGCTTCATAAAGTCCATCGTTCCCAGGCCCGACGAGAAGCGCGCGGTCCGTCCCGTGGGCAGCCAGTGGGAGGGTCCGATCACGTAGTCGCCGAGCGGCACAGCCGACCAGTCGCCGAGGAATATCGCCCCCGCGTTGCGGATTCGCGGGAGCAGCGCAAAGGGATCGCGGGTGCATACCTGCACGTGCTCGGCGGCAAGCTCATTCACGATCTCCACGGCCTGATCCATGTCGGCCGCAACGATCAGCGCGCCATACTTCTCCAGAGACTCCCGAGCGATCTCGCGACGCGGCAACGCCTGGAGCTGCCCTTTCAACTCCTCTTGCACGGGTTCAATGAGCGCCTCGTCGGGCGTCACGAGAAACACCGGAGAATCGCTCATGTGCTCGGCCTGCGCGAGGAGATCGGCTGCAACCAGCCGCGGTTCCGCGTCCCGGTCGGCGAGGATCACCACCTCCGACGGCCCGTAGAGGCCCTCTATACCCACGTCTCCGTATACGAGCTTCTTGGCCAGCGTGACCCAGATGCTCCCCGGCCCGACGATCTTGTCGACCTTGGGAACCGTGTCAGTCCCGTAGGCAAGCGCAGCGATTGCCTGCGCCCCGCCGACTCTGAAGATCGTGCGAGCCCCCAGCCTGCCGGCCGTCGCGAGAATGGCCGGATGAACCGACCCGTCCCGGCGCGGCGGTGTGACGAACACCAGTTCCTCGACACCGGCCACCTGGGCGGGCACGATGCCCATTATCAGGGACGAAGGAAGGGCCGCGCTCTGTCCCGGAACGTGCATTCCGATGCGCTGGACCGCCGTGAACTTCTGTCCCAGCACCGCCCCCGGCACTCCGTAATAGAGCCAGTCGCTCGGCAGCTGTTTCTCGTGGAAAGCGCCGACCCGGGCCGCCGCCAGGTCCACCGCTTGGAGGAACTCCTCGCCGACGGAGTGAAGGGCCTCTTCGATCTCGCCCTCGCCCACCTGCATTCCCGCGGCCGTCATGTCCGGCCAGTCGAAGCGGCGGCCGTACTCCACGACCGCCTCGTCGCCCCGCGCCCGCACCGCCTCCACGATATCCCTGACGACCCGCTCCTGCTCGGACAGCTCTGCGGCGACCGGCGCGGTCAGCTCCTCGACGAGCTCCCTCGGCGCTTTCCCCTCCGCCCTCAACACGCGCATGGCTGTCTTCCCCGCAGCCGCCTTACTCGGTCCATACGGCGCCCTTCCCGAGCAGGCCCTCTACCGCCTCTGTGAACTGCTCGTCCATCTTCACCATGAAGTCCCGGCCGAGCCTCACGCGGCGCTCGTCCTCTCCCATTTGGATGTGGAGCAGCACCTCGGTGCCACCGTAGAACTGCCCAATCAACTCTCTCAACCTGCTCATCGACTCCCCCGCGCCGTCGAACGAGAGGCGGATGTGGATGCGCTCAGCGCCCCCCTCCACGCGGTCGCCCGTCGGCCCATTCCCCGCTCCCTCCGCTCGGTCGGCCCGCGCCTCGCCTACCGACCACTCCGCGCTCGCCTCCGATGGCCGCGCCGCGCGGTCGGCTCTGCCGCTGCGGGGCCCATGCGTACGCCGATTGTTACTGGCGAAGCGCAGGTCGGCCAGGCCGGATTCGTCATCGAGCAAGCAGACTGCCTCCGCGAGCAGCCGCTGTCCGACGCCGGCCTCTCGGTCGTCCCGCCACCTGTCGTCCTGTTCGGCCCGGCCTCGCACGACGACAATGGTTTGCTCGGCGAGCACGCTCCCGCACCGCTCATAGCCCTCCGGCAGCAAGGTCGCCTCGACGACACCGGATAGGTCTTCCAGCGTGAAAAAGGCCATCATCTTCCCGGTGCGAGTGATTCGCTTGCGCACGGAGGCGATGATGCCGCCGAGGATCACCTCGCCCTGCGCAGAGCCGCCCACAATGTCAGCAACCGTCGTTGTCGCCAGCCGCACCAGCTGCTTTTCAACCGCCTCCAGCGGATGGCCAGACAGATACGCTCCCAGGCGTTCCCGCTCCATGGCCAGCAACTCGGAGGAGGCGAACTCCACCGCCGGCGGCAAGGGTGGTGACGGCGGCAGGATGGATCCGTTTGCATCGGGCGAACCGAATAGAGAGACCTGACCCGCCTGCCGGTCTCGCCACACGCGAGAGCCCCACTCCAGGGCCTGGTCGACGGCGGCCACTTGCTGGGCGCGTGAGCCCGGCAGCGAATCCAGCGCACCACAGCGTGCCAGGCTCTCCAGGGCGAGCTTGCTCAGCTTCCCAGGCTCGATGCGACTGCAGAGCTCATGCATGTCTCGGAAAGAGCCGCCGGCCTCCCGCTCGGCCTGCAGCACCTCCACCGAGCTCCGGCTGACGTGCTTGACAGCGGCGAGGCCGAAGCGGATCTTACCCTCCTGGGCCGCGAACCCGACCTCGCTCCGATTGACGTCCGGCGGCAGCACCTCAATCCCCATACGGCGGGATTCCTGGACGTAGGCCGCCACCTTATCCTTGTCATCCATGATGCTCGTCAACTGCGCTGCCATGAACTGAGCCGGATAGTGTGCTTTGAGGTAGGCTGTCTGGTAAGCGTTGATGGCATAGCTCGCGGCGTGAGCCTTGTTGAACCCGTAGCCCGCGAACTCCGCCATTTGGGCCCAGATCTCCTCGGCTACGGCCCGCTTTACACCGCCCCTCTGGGCGCCCTCGACAAACTCCCCGCGCAGCGTCCCCATTTGGTCGTGCTTCTTCTTTCGCATGGCGTTAAGCACTGTCTCCGCCGACCCCATCGAGAACCCCGCAAGCTGCCGGGCGATCTCCATCACCTGCTCCTGATATACGATCACCCCATAGGTATCTTTGAGGATCGGCTCCAAGCCGGGGTGGAGGTACTTGATGGCCCGTGTTCTGTGCTTTCCCGCGATGTAGTCGGGTATTCGAGCCATCGGCCCGGGCCGGTAGAGAGCCACGAGTGCGATAATATCCTCGAGGCGATCCGGCTTCATCTCCATGACCACTTGGCGCATTCCGCTGCTTTCAAGCTGAAAGACCCCGGCCGTCTCGCCCTTGGAGAGCAGCTCGAACACCGCCGCGTCGTCAAAGGGAATCCTGTCGAGATCGAGCTGCTCACCGCGGCCCCGATCAATGAGCTCGAGGGCGTGCTTGATGACGGTCAGCGTCCGCAGGCCAAGGATGTCCATCTTCAGCAGCCCCACATCCGCGACGGCTGCCAAATCAAACTGTGTGGTCAGGCCTTCCCCCTCCGTCGAACGCTGTAAGGGCACAACCGTCTTCAGCCGCTCCTTCGAGATCACGACTCCCGCGGCGTGGGTCGAGGCGTGCCGTGCCAGACCCTCCAGGCCCATCGCCGTTTCCAGCAGGCTGCGGACGGTCTCGTTCTCGTCGAATTCCCGCGCGAGGTCCGGGTTCTTTGCGACTGATTCCTGAATAGGACGCGTCGCATCGATCTGCTTCGCGAGCCTATCCACCTCGGGGATGGGGATGCTCATCGCGCGGCCTGCATCCCGCACGGCCAGCCGGGGGCCCATGGTTCCGAAGGTGATGATCTGCGCGACGTGCTCGGTGCCGTATTTCTCGGTGATATACCGGATCACTTCGTCCCGACGCGCGTCTTCGAAGTCGCAGTCGACGTCCGGCATCGAGATTCGCTCTGGGTTGATAAACCGCTCGAAGGGGATCCCGAGAGCGATCGGGTCCACGCCAGTCACGCCCAGGAGATACAGTATCACGCTCCCAGGCGCGGAGCCCCTGCCTGGTCCCACGAGTATCCCGTTGTCCTTAGCAAACTGGATGATGTCCCACGTTATCAGAATGTAAGTCGAAAGCCCCTTCTCGGCGATGATGCGAAGCTCGTACTCAACCCGGTCCTTCACCGCCTGAGGACAACCCGGGTAGCGCTGCGGCAGGCGCTCGTAGCAGAGCTGCCGCAGGTACGAGTCGGCGGTCATGCCAGGGGGCACCCCGAAGTGCGGGAGGACCACATGGCCGAAGCGCAGATCCACGCTGCACCTGGCGGCGATGTCCAACGTCGCGCTGAGCGCGTCGGGCCGCTCCGTGAAGAGATGCTCCATCTCTTCGGGAGTCCTGAAGTAGAACTGATCGCTCGCAAAGCGCAGCCGTTCGGGCTCGTCCACAGTCGAGTTCGTCTGCACACACAACAAAACGTCGTGCGTCTTCGCGTCCTCCTGTCGCGTGTAGTGCACGTCGTTGGTGGCGACCAGCCCGACCCCCAGATCGGCAGCCAGGTCAATCAACGTGGCATTGACGCGCTTCTGCTCAGCGACGCCGCATTCTTGGAGCTCAAGGTAGAAGCTTCCCGGGCCGAAGAGCTCGCGGTATCGACCGGCCAGGTCGCGCGCCTCATGCTCCCTGTCCTGCATGATAAGGGCCGGAATCTCTCCGGAAAGGCACGCGCTCAAGGCGATAAAGCCCTCGGCGTGGTGCGAAAGCAGATCGAAGTCCACACGCGGCTTGTAGTAGAAGCCTTCGATATTGCTGTCGGTAACGAGGGCGATGAGGTTGCGATACCCAGCTTCGCTCTCGGCCAGAAGTACGAGGTGGCGAAGGTCCGAATCGGCCTTGCCGTCTCGGTCGAACCGGCTGCGAGGAGCAACGTAGACCTCACAGCCGATGATCGGCTTCACACCTCTCTTGCGGCAGGCCTTATAGAAAGGAATGGTCCCGTAGAGAACACCGTGATCGGTTACGGCAAGCGCGGGAAGGCGGAGCTCGGCGGCGCGTTTCGCGAGATCCTCCACACGGCAAGCGCCATCCAACAGGCTGTATTCGGTGTGCACGTGAAGGTGAGTGAAACCAGGGCTGCCATCGGGCGCTGCCACGGCATTCTCCTTGTGACTCAGACTGCGATGGTAGTGTGTGCGCCGGCCGCCACCCTCTCTCTGCCAGCCGGTTCCCGCGGCCGCCCAGACCGCTTCCCCCGCGCCTGGCCCTGGTGGTCCCTCCCGGCGGGCAGTATGATATCACGGCCGCGCACCTCTGTAAATAGCGTGCGGTGGTCGCGGCGTCAGGCGATGTTTCATGCCAACTCGCCATCGAGTGACCGGCTCTCGGCGCCGCCTCGGACGCAGGCCGCGCGCGGTCTCCATTCCTTGGCTCGGACTCGAAGCCAGTGTGTCATGAAACACCGCGCCACAGTTGAAACCTGAGCGGCAGCGCGGAGCAGGCACAGCCGCCTACCGACCGCATGCAGCCCCAGGACTCAATCCAAGCTGCTTGGCAGGCAATCTAGGCCCTTGTGCCCCGGCTCGCGGCGAGGAGTCGGCCGTCTTCGTGTAGGTAGCTGGCGCCCAATATATGGTATCAAATACTGACGAATGGCGCGGGAGCCTGCGCTAGTATCAATCACGGACACGGAAGGGACTGACGAATGGCGCGGGAGCCTGCGCTAGTACCAATCACGGAAAGGAAGGTAGGAAGGAGGATGAACAGGACCCTATGGATTCTCCCGCTTCTGGCGGCGTTCGTCATCGCCGTCAGCGGTGGAGCAGCGTACGCGATCCCGTCGCTCGCCGGACCGACCGGTATCGTGAGCACGCCGAACGCGCTCCTTGCTCCACCTGACAAGCTGCAGACTGCTTTGACCTACCAGCAGCAGGAGTTCGCGGTGGGGATGTACAGCGTCGATGTCAACCTATGGCAGCTGAACGTTCTGGCCGGCGTGAGCGAAGAGGCGGAACTTTGGGCAGCCTACGCTCTGGTCGACCAGGAGACGCCAACCGAGTCTGAGAACGCGACCATGTGGGCCTTGGGCGGCAAGTACCAGCTAACGACCGAGCCCGAGGACCAGGCCAGCCTGGCCGTCGGTGCGAGCTACGAGGCATGGTCGGACTCGGCGCTGATGACCACCATGAGCATGTACGGCGGTGGCGGGTTCGAGGACTTCGGTGTACTGAAGCTCTACGTCGTCGCCACCAAGGACTTCACCCCTGAGACCGGCAGCAGCTGGGAGTGGGCTGACGGCACCATCCAAATGCTGGCAAGTCTGGGATTGATGTACATGAAGGTCGATCCGGACAGCGGCTCCAGCGAGAGCATGACCCGGCCGTTCATCGGTCTGGAGTTTGTGGGTGCCGGCGGGACGTCGTTCGGCCTCGAGTACCGTTGGAAGGACGCCGACATCGATATGGACGGGGTATTCTCCGCGATGGTCCGGCATGCCTTCTCGCCTGAGGTGGAGGCCGAGATCGGTGTGACGAACGCCGGCCCGAGCGGCATCGGCCTCGACGATCAAAACTTCTACATCAGCGTCGGGTACAGCTTCCCGATGGGCGAAGGCTAGACAGACTGAGTCGCCGCGCCCGGCTCGCGTCGGTGGGCGCGGCGCAACGACGGCAGATCTCTGCCACGCGAAGCACTTCGGCAAGGGACGGCTTCGGCCGTCCCTTGCTCGCGTCTCTGCAGAGAGCGATCAGTCAGCCCCTATTGCCGATATCCCCAGGAGTGGTACAATGTGCCCGCCTGCCCCGGTTGGCGGCGAGCAGGGAGGAGGTGGTGCGAGGGAGCAGAACTCCCAGTCAGCACAGACCCTGCACACGCGTCTGACCCCGCATTGGGGCTGACGTGAGGGGTATGCCAGAGATACGCAGACGCAGAAAGGAAGGAAAAGGCGAATGAGACTGTGGCTGGCTATTGCACTCGCGGCGGCGCTGCTGGCGGCCTGCGGCGCCCCGGCCCTCGCTGTTCCATCCCTGGGCGGGCCCACCGGCATCGTCGCCCTCCCCACGGCTCGCGTCGCGCCGGCGGATGAATGGCAGAGTGCTGTGGGCTATCGGAACTTCCGTGCCGGGTTCATGTACGGAGGACCGATCGACGTCTCCCTGTGGTCTTTCCAGCTCCTCAAGGGCGTCTCGAGTGATGCGGAACTGTGGGTTGCATTCACTCGCGCCTCTGATGGCGAAGACACTGAGATCTGGGAATACGGCGGCAAGTACCAGCTGGGCGAGCACCTCATCCCGCGCTCTGGCATCCTGGCCGGCACGGATATAGCGATCGGCCTGAGCCTCGGGCGCTGGGCGGACGCTCTCTCTATGTACGACAGCGAGCTGTTCTTCACCGACAAGAGACTGCTGCGCGCCTATTTTGCCATCACCAAGCAGCTCTCGCCGCCATACACCGGCGAATGGCCCTGGGACATCGGCACCCAGACACGCATCGTGGGGACCCTTGGGCTGCTCTACCTCCAGGTGAGCCCCGACTTGGGCGACCGTGAGACTCTCCTGAAATGGTTTCTCGGGCTGGAAATCATAGGCACGGGCCGGATCACCTTCGCCACAGAGTATCGCGCCAAGGAGAGCGATCTCGAAGACGACCCCATCTTCTCCACTCTGCTCCGCTATATGGTCGACGACCAGATGGACCTCGAGTTCGGCTTGACCAATGCTTCGCCCATAGGCCTCGGCCTCGGCGACCAGGACCTCTTCCTCAGGCTAACGTACTCGGTCCCACTCATCAGCTACTAGCGGACCGGCCAACCAGTCAGCTTGTTCATCGACAGGGGGCGGCCTTCGCCGTCCCCTGTTTTGGCGCAGTGCCGCGGCGTCAAGCTCTGTAGCCGGAGCCGCTTTCCCCAAACCGATAGCGCTCTCGTTCAATCAGCGGGGTCTTGAAGCTCGCCCTGATCCGGCCCGTCTTCTCCAGGTGGTCGAGGCACGCGCGCAGACATCCCCGCCCGACACAGACCGAGAAGTGGCGGAAGCGGTGTTTCAGCCACTTGTGATAACCCGGCTCCTCCCCCTCCGGCTCGTCACCGGTCCAGAAGGGAGAGTAGGGCGGGTCCATTCCCCAGTGGACGCGCATGCACTTCTCAGCGTCGAACGGAGCATGCGAGTACTCGTGCCCCTCGATGCTGATCGTGATCCTGCGTTCCCGCCCAATTGCGCAGGCCTCGCACTCCCGCACGCATGCCATGCAGCCATCGCACACCGCCCCGGTGAAGAGCGGCGTCGGGTCCAACTCGGCCTCCGTTAGAACGACGAAGACCCGCTGCCTCGGCCCGAACTGCGGGGTGAGCAACAGCTTCGAGTGGCCCAGCTCCCCCAGCCCGGCCGCCACGCCAGCGACGCGCAAGGACACAATCCCGTCAGGCCCAGCCGGCTGATCGTCGCGCAGTTGTCGACCGGCATGCGGGTGGAAGGGATTGTGCACCGGAACGCTCGTGCAGCCTTCCTCCTCCAGCAGCATCGTGATCGCCCGCAGTGTCTGGATCGCGAGCACCTCGTTCAGGTACCAGTACGCATCGGCGGAGTAGGCCTGGAAGTACGTTCCTTCCTCGGCCGCTTTCAGCGTGCCCCGCGGCTGCCTGACCGCCACGGCCACGACGCTGCGAGTCTGCGGGAAGATCGTGTGGGGGTGGCAGTCTTCGGGCGCGCCCTCGAAGCGCGAGATCGGCGCCAACCCAACGAGATCCGCTCCGCTCTCCAGCGCGACCCGCCGGACGCGTTCCGTGAGAGCATCCATAGGCAGTCTCCTATCTCAGAGTGATCAACCGCATCATACCCCGCCTGCCCCCAACTTCCCTAGAGGGCATCGCCCAAGGGCGCCGGACACGCAGTGTGAGAAGCCAGGAGATCCAGCGGCAGAAGAAACCCAGCCAGTCGAAACCGCAGAGGCGCCGGCGCGCGCTACCTGTAAGGGCGGGCCGCACAGGACGCCGATGTGAGGAACTCTGCGCTTTCGTGAACCGTCTAATCCACTCCGGCAGCAGTCCGGCCCATCTCGCACACTGAAGGGGGAACACATGCCGCGCCTATCTGCTGTGGCTTCGCCTGCTTGCATCGCTGTTCTGGCCCTCGTCGCGACGCCGCTCGCGATTGGCTCAGCGCAAGCCGCAGAGCCCTTCCCTCGCCTCCCCAAGGTGGTGTGGGAGCTGTATCTGCCCGAAGAGCACGAGGCCTGCGGCCCCCTCTACCCCCTCTATGCCGCCCTGCCGGCGGCCGATCTCCAAAGGCTGCATTCCGGCGAGAAGGTGTACTTCTCCGATGAGGACCTGGACGATGAGGCTGCCGTCAAGCTCGCCACCTGGTTCAACTCTGCGCGCTGGGGGTGTGATCCGCCGGCCGAATACCTGGATGAAGATAAGATTCGTCGGTCCACGCTGCTCTGGAAATGTGAAGACAACGTCGTTGAGTTCTGCCTCGAGAGCCCGCAGAAGAAGATCTGGAAGAAGCTCACTGTGGCGTGCGCGCCCGAGCGCGCGGAGTGGGTGCGAGACGGCCTGCCGCTGTTCCCCCACTGGACGATGACGACCTGGGCCGGGGGGCCGCGCCCGCCAGCGCCCCAGCTCAGCCAGGACCGGATCCGGCAGCACGAGATGAGGGCTGCGGCACAAGGTTACTCAGCCACACGCACGGCCAGGAACGAGGTGATGTTCCTGCGGTCCTACTGGCTGCCGAGACGCTCGATCTACCGCGTCTATGCCGAGCTGACTCCTGACCAACTGCGACAGCTCCACCTGCAGGGCAGGCTTCTGCTCGCGTTCGATGATCTCACTCCGGCCCACCGGGAGGCCGTCACGGCGGCAGTAGATGTCAAGCGTCTGTACACGAACCGTGCCTGGCAGCAGCCGCTGGACTACCGGAGGACTCCCGAGGCACGCGCGCGACACTTCGATATCACCACGGCAGTGTTCGACTACGCAGGAAGCGACCCCCAGAGTCCGGGGCTGACTGGCAATGCACTTGGCATGAAACTGCCTGGGGTAGACCCGTGCCCCCCGCCCGCGCGCATAGTCTTCATGAGCATTGACGCAAGCTATCCGCCTATCCCCGGGAAGCCGCCGACGTGGCACACCTTCCTCGTCGCCATGCCGCCTGAACTGCAGAACTCGCTGCTCGAGTGGCGGACGGCCTACGACTCCTGGTGGGTCAGCGCACACACCGTCGTGGGCTCTCGGTTTGTCACGAAGCCGTGGGCCGGCCGGCAGCCGACACATCCAGCGGACGCCGGACCGCCTCCCCCTCCGCCGATACGGTGGGCGGTAGAGGGAGGCATGGGCGGAGGAACGCCTCCATAGACCTCTGAGCGGTGGTGCCGAGGGTGGAAAAGTGGAGACGGTGGAGCGCTGAGTAGGCGCCACGCGAGACTCTTGGCACAGTGTGCCCGGAGGTGCGGGCCGGTGCTGCGCCTTCCAGGCGCCCCTGTGAGGGGTCGCTACCGACGCCGCAGGGCCCGTGTTGCGCTCTCCTCCATCCGAAACAGACACCCCTCGTCGATCCCGATCGCCCGGAGCTCCTCCTCGGTGGCGAACTGCGGACCGCGGCAGCCGATGTGAGCGGGATGGTGGGCATCGCTGTTGATGGACAGTGTGCAGCTTTCTTCCAGGAATATCGAGAACAGCCACTTCGCTTCTTCGGAAGCCATACGCAGGAAGCGCGGGTTGCACTCCATCGCGACACCTACCTCGGCCGCCATACGCGCAAAGCTCCGCACCTCGGCCTCATCGGCCGCCCGCACGAAATCCGGAAATGAGTATCGACACGCCGGGACGTGAAGCGGATGCACGATGATGTCTACATATCCCAGATCGACCGCGCCCCGCATGAGGTCTAGCATGTACGCGGCCATTGAGCGCGGTTCGTCGATGAACTCCCGCTCCACTCCCGGGTCGTACAGGTGGCTTGCGGACACCATCACATAGTCGAGCCCGGCCGCGAGCTCTGAATCTACCGAGACGCGATCGGAGGCCTGCATGTCGGCCTCGCACCCTACGTAGATGCGCATGCCGCTATGTTCCTTCGGCAGCGCCTTGCGCGCAATTGCGGGCCTCTCTCGATGACGACTGAAGAACACGTGGTCTGAGATGCCGATCGCTCCCAGATCAGCCTCACGCCCGGCCGCTACGACCGCCTCCAACGTGGCCGAGGGATCGCCGCAATCTGACAGGTGGGTGTGGATGTGGAAGTCCGTGCGGATTAGTCTACTCAACCTCAAGCTCCGATTGTGGCTGCGAGCACTGCCCTAACGGAGAACGCCGCAGTTAGGTATTCCACGTGACCGCCCGGAACTCCCTCAGGGCTCGTGATGGTGTTCCGGAAAAGGAGCACAGACACTGAACCCGAAGAGCAGATCATCTGAACTGGACGGAGTGGCCCATGTTGTCCCGCCTCCTCTTCCCGCTTGTAGCTGTCCTGCTGACAGCCTGGCCCTGTTCTGGTGTGGTTGTTGGGGGCAATCCGTCGGAAGGAGAACCTCCCTTGTCATCCTCTCCTCCCCCTCCGAATCCAACGCACAAGACAGGTCTCACCTACGGCTTCCGCTACGATCCCATGAAGTTCGTCGAGAATGACCAAAGCCTCCAGGGCGCGCTCGTCCGCACCATGGTCTTCCGGAAGCCGCAAGCGGGCGACGCTGCCATTCTCCAAGCCGAGATCGCCAAGATCCTCGCGGAGCAGCGCGACGATGGCGCCTTCGCCGACAACGCCAAGGACACCGGCTCGAAGCTCCTCGAATTGCTCAAGCTCGGCTACCCACACGATCGCCCAGAGGTGCAGCGCGCGGCGGACGCCATCATCCGTCAGGCACGCACCGGGAAAGCTGAAGGTGAGGATTTGGAGAAGGATGCCGGCCTCGCCGTCTACCCACTGGAGGCCCTCTGCCTCCTCGGCCGCAGCGATCTTCCGGAGGTCAAGGACTCCCTGACCTGGTACCTGGAGCAGCCGGATAAGTGGAACGATCCCTGGAAAGGCTGCCCCTGGACTCCCGAGGTCTTCTGGACCGCTCTCTGGGCCGGTCGCGAGTACCTCGACACTATGCCCACGATCGAGGAGGGCATGCGGCGCGTCGCCGAGAGTATGAACGCGGCCGGATGTTCCGCCTACAATGCTCCCTATGCATTCGTCGATGCCGCCGGTCAGATCGACCTCCCCGAGGCCCGCGCCCTCATCGAGAAGCAGATCCCGATGGTCCTCCGTGGCCAGCGCCCGGACGGCGGCTGGGGCAACGAGACTCTCATAGTCTTCCGGGCCCTCAAGCGCCACGGGTTCTTCGACACGCTGCGCGATCTCCCGCCGCTGCCGCCGGACTGGGAGATCGTCCGCTCCATCCCCGCGCCCGGCGTCAATCTCTGGACGATGACTTGGGACGGTGAGCGCCTCTGGGTCTACGACCGCGAGGACAACTCTGCCATCGCCGTCTCACCCGGAGACGGAAAGGTGCAGAAGACGCTTACACTTCCCGTTACAGACGTGTACGGCATAGGCTGGTGGGGTGGCTGCCTGGCCATCACCCAGACCAACCCAAAGAAGCTCCTGCAAGTCGACGCCGACTCGGGCGAGATCAAGCGCGAAATCGTCGTCGATAAAGGCGACTGGACCTGGGTCGGCGCTGCGAGTGAGGTGAACGGCAAAGTCTGGGTCGCCGACCGCTTCTCGCCGGGCGTGATCATCATCGACCCGGCCAACACAGACGATCGTGACTTCAAGATCCTCGCCGGGCCCGGACCCGAGTCCTTCACCTCCATGCCCGACGGCGTGTGGCACGCCGACTTCTGGGCGCCCGTCCTCATTAAGACGAGCTATGACGGCGAGCTTCTGGACTGGGGCGATCAAGTCTTCGAGCGCGGGACGGCCGGCCTCGCCTTCGACGGCGAGAACCTGTGGGCGCTCGATGGAGTCAATCGTCGGATTTGTGTGATCGAGAAGGCGGAGACGGGTGTCGGCGAGAACTGAGGTGCGCCGCAAGACGACACCACCATGGGAGAGAGCCATGACCCACACACGCCGGCTGGCTACGTGCACGCTCCTGATCTCCTTGTTGGCCAGCGCAATTGTCGCTGCTGACGCGCCAACATCCGAAGAGATCATCGCCAAACAGCAGGCATACTTCCAGAGCATCCGCTCGATCGAGTTCTACTCAACGTTTACGCTCCACTTCAGTCCCCAGATGATGGAGCAGATGCAGAAAGATGGACAGAAGCCGCGCGAGAAGATCGAGCAGGGGTTGCGGCTGGCGGTAAGTGGTGGGCAGTTCCGGGCGGAAGCGACACTGGAGAACTTCCAGACTCGCGAGCCGTTCACGGCCATCCACGCGTTCGACGGGGAGCGATATCAGCTTCACTTCGAGCCGGAGGAGCCGATGATGCAGCCCGTGCTGATGCCTGGTAGGCCGTACCTGGTGATGGATCCCCTGACTTCGATCTGGGCACTCGCGCTGGCCGATGGGGAGGAGGCGTCGCTGGCGACGCTGCAGGGCGACGCGTTCTGGGAGCGACTCTCGGGCATGGTCGCCGGCAGCGAGGAGGTCGTCTGGGAGGGACGCGAGGCAATGGTCCTCAAGCTGGAGATACCGAACACGATCAGCCCCGGCACCATCCCCGTGGAGGCGTTCTTCGCGGAGGACATAGGGTACGCGCCGGCTCTGCGCTGGCGGATGGTGCGCCGCGGCCCGGAAACGAACGACCTCGAGATCGTCGGGGAGTTCAGGATCGCGGAGACGAGGGCCTTCGAGACCGAGTCAGGACGAATTCATATTCCGACCCGCCTCGAGGCCGGTTCGTTCGAAGCGGGGAAGACGTTCGAACCGAGCGAGGTCATCGAGATCGACCCTGGAAGCCTGAAGCTAAACCATGAGGTCGACGATGGCGTCTTCACCGCCGCGGGCGCGCGCGTCTACCGAACAGCCAGCGGGCCGCCGCCGGAGAAGGACCAGGAGATTGCCCTGGCGATCATTGCGGCTTTTTGCGACGATACGATCTCAGAGATGGGTGAGGTGCTGAGTCCGATGCTCCTGCAGCGGCTCGAGCGCATGCCGGAGTGGATGCGGGAGGGCACGCCGAAGCTGCTTGCGGCCCGGTTCGGGCGGCCCACGGAAGTAGAGCTGGTGTCGTCGGGACAGACGAGCCCGATCGCGCTGGAGTCCGTGTGGGCGGTAAAGGCAGAAGGGCGCGACTTCCAGATGCGGCTGTGGTTCAGCCAAGGGCGGGTGTCCGGCATATGGCTGCGGTTGGCGTCGGAACAGGAGTGGTCGCCGCTGCCGCAGGCGGGCACTGAGTTCGTCGTCGAGAACAAAGTGCCCCCAGGGTGGTAACTCCAGGGCACTTGCATATTCGCCGGGCAGACGTGCGAAACGCTGCCGCGACGCAGGGGGAGGCCAGACTCCGACGAAGGGCATCAGAGATAGGAGTCTAGCCGAGGGTACGTGGGACCCATGCGGATTCGCACGATACCTCTTCTCGCCGTATGTCTGCTATCTTTCTCGTGCAACGTGCTCCGTGCGAGTCAACAGACCGTGTTGCCGATCGAGCCAGGCCGCTGGGAGAAGATCGCCTTCCCGCCCGCCGGCGTCAGCGTCGAGCAGGCCGCCTCCTTCGACATCGTGACCGACCCGGCCAGGGGCCCAGTTCTCGCTGTCGCGAACTGGCGCGCCGGGCGCTGGGGGGCACGCTACGGCTATGTCGATCCCTTGCCTTCTCGCAAGGGCACGATTCGAGGGCTCTACCGCACGGACAACATCGAAGGGCGCTGCGCGGGTGTATGGGTCCAGTACTACGCCGACGGACGGTATCTTCACGCCGACAGGACGACGCTCGAACCGGCCGCGGAATGGACGCCGTTCGAACTCGTGTTCGGCCGCCCACCGCCGGGGACGGAGGCCGCCCGACTCGGGCTCGGCCTTCGCCGCCGTACAGAGGGCACGGTTCTCTTCGCGAAAGTATCGGTGACAGACGAAGCCCCGCCAGTGGAGTTCCCGGCGGAGCCTGGTCCCATCACGCGACCGGACCCGCCGCAGGAGTTCAAGCCTGGCGAGTATTTCCGTGTGGAGAACAACGGCGATCTCTGGTGGTTGGTCAGCCCGGCCGGCAAGGCCTTCTATTCCGTCGGCACCGATGGGCCGTGGTATCGGGAAGGGGATGATAGAGCCGAGAAGGACCGGCGCCATGTGTCCTGGCTGCGGCGGCTGAAGGTCAACTCTCTCGCGGGCTGGACCGATGTCCACCGATGGTCGCGAATCAACGATGAGCTGATAGCACAAGGCGAGACGGCTTTCGCCACCTTCGTCTCCATGGAGACGGGCACCTGGTGGGGGGACTTCGACCACGTGCGCGATGCGAACGGCGACCCTCAGGGTCGGAATCACGCCTTCCCCGATCCCTTCGATCCGGGCTTCGCACGCGCCTATCGCTCTCGGGTGCAGGAGATAGCCAAGCTCGTCCGCGGGAAGCCCTGGCATGCCGGATGGTTCGCCGACAATGAGATCGATCATTCGAACCTACATCGCTACGTCTATTCACGGCACTGCGCGGCCGCTTTTCGGGACTTTCTCGAGCGACGCTATGACGGGAAGATAGGCGCGCTGAACCAAGCTTGGGAGACCGACTTCGAGTCGTTTCAGGCGATCGTGGCTCGGCGGCCGGAGCCGCCCGGGCGCGAGTGCAAGATGACCGGCGATTTCCGCCTCTTTGCTCGCGAGATCGTCAAGAAGTATACGGATGTGACGCTCGATATCATCCGGGAGGAAGACCCGGGCCATCTGGTCTTCTCGCCCCGGCTCATGTTCGGCGACACCGAATACGCCGATCTCTACTCACGCTATGACGCCATAGCCGTGAACTGCTACCCGTCTAACAATGAGCCCGGGTTGAGCGCAGAGGCGAAGAGTATTCTGCGCGACATTCATGAGAGATCAGACCGGCCAATTATCATCGGCGAATGGTCCGTCCCCGCTGTCGACTCCGGCCTCTACGATGACCCCGACAATCTCGACTGGTCCTGGCCGCAAACCGTGCCGACTCAGACCGACCGCGCCCGTCAGGCGGCCTGCGTGACGATCGATTTCTACAACCTGCCGTTCATCATCGGCGCCCACTGGTTCATATGGTACGACTTCGATTCAGGGGAGCGCCGTGCCAACCGCGGGCTCTTCAAGGCCAACGACGAGCCGTGGACAGAGGCCATTGACGCGCTCGCGAAGGCTCACCAGAGGATCGGAAGCCCTGTCCTCGCAGACCCATACAAAACCGGCCCCGCGCGCTAAGGAGACGGCGGTCCCCTCGGCATGCTGCTAGGCGGACGGCTCCGCCTCTCTCAGGAACTGCGCTGCGTCCTCTGGCGCGATGACGTTGATGTAGATGTCGCTGCCCAGTTCGAATCCGCCCAGTGTCGTGATGCGGGGGAAGATTTCCATGTGCCAGTGATAGGCCCGCACGTTGTGCTCCGCCGCCGGAGCAGTGTGGATGGCGAAGTTGTAGGAGGGGCGATCCAGCGTCTGAACCAGGCGCCCCAGTACCTCCCTCAGCACGTGGGCGAGGTCGGCGGCCTCCTCACGGCTCATTGCAGCGAAGCGTATAGCGTGTCTTTTGGGCAGAATCCAGATCTCGAAGGGATAGCGCCCGGCATATGCGGTCACGACCAGGAAGTGATCCGTCTCAAGAACGACACGCTCTCCCGCCTTCCTCTCGCCTCCGACGAGCGCACAGAACACGCACTTCCCGAGGTACTCCCAGTAGGTGGCCGCGCCCTGAAGCTCCACTTGAAGCTGATGGGGCATGACCGGCGCCGCGATGAGCTGTGAATGCGGATGCACCAGCGACGTTCCCGCCTGCCGCCCGTGGTTCCGGAAGATGAGCACGTGCTGTAGAGATTCGGCCGACTCGAAGGCCAGATACCGCTGCCGGTAGGCCTCGATCACCGCCTCCACCTCGGAGGTCTCCATCTCCCACAGGTCCTTGTTGTGGGTCGGGGCCTCTACGATCACCTCATGCGCGCCGTAGCCGTCTCGCAACGAATGGATCCCTTCCTGTCGCAGCCGATCCGATCCGTCCGCGCGCAGCGCGGCGAACTTGTTCGGGACCACGCGCACCCGCCAGTTCTCACCATTGGGCCTGCCGCCGTCACGGATGGCGAACACCTCGGGCGGCGTCAGGCCTTCGTTGCCAGAACAGAAAGGGCAGTTCTCATCGCGCTCAGGCAGCTGTTCCTCTTCTGCGCGGCCGGCCGCGAAATCCGAGGGGCGCGTGCGCCTGCCCCTGGCTATGATCACCCACTCCCGCGTCACCGGGTTCTTCCGAAGCTCCGGTTGGAAATCCGCGTCTCGGCGGCTGTGGTCCACCATCCTTCACCCCCTAGCCGGAGCGCCCGCGTCTCAGCGGGCGCTCTCTGCCGATTGGATTCTACGCCGTGCGCTGATCCGGTGTCAATGCAAGGTCGGGCCGCCGCGTCCGGAAATGCCGACGCGCATCAATGCCTCGGGAACACATGCGCAGAGGCCCGGTCGAACATCACTGCGGCCTCGTCGCCGAGAGTGAGGCCGCTCCTTTGAAAGGATCTCCGAGCGACGAGCGCGACGAGCGTCACGCCGGCCTCTACGTCCACGCGCACCAGAGCCCCCTTGTCCACCACGCGCGCGATACGGCCCACGAGTCGATTCGCGCGCTGCGGACCGGGGGCAGCTGCTACCGTCACCTCTTCGGGTCGCACCGTCAGAAACACCTCGCCCTCCGGCCCGGACTCGGCCTCAAACTCCACGCTGCCAGACCGTACTACGAGCCGATCGCCCTCAGCCCTGGCCGTGCCCCGAAGGATGTTCTCAGTCCTCACGAAGGCCGCGACGAACTCGGAGTTCGGGCGCCGGAACACCTCCTCCGGCGTCCCGATCTGCCGAATGCGGCCTTCGTGAATGATCCCGATCTTGTCGGCCACTGACATCGTCTCCTCGAAATTGTGTGAAACGTGCAAGGTTGTCGTCCCCAGTTCTTCGTGGACCCGCCGGAGTTCCACGCACAGCGCCTCGCGCGTCTGCTCGTCCAGCGCACTCAACGGCTCGTCGAGCAGCAGCACCTTGGGCTCGATCGCCAAGGCGCGGGCAAGCGCCGACCTCTGCTTCTCCCCGCCGCTCAGTTTCACCGGGCTGCGATGCAGCAGGTGCCTTATCCCCAGCAACTCGCTTAGCTGCCCGACCTTGCGCTCTATCTCGTCCCTCGGCTTCTTGCGGACGCGCATCCCAAACGCGATGTTCTGCGCCACCGTCAGGTGCGGGAAGAGCGCGTAGTCCTGGGGCAAGTACCCCAATCCCCGGGCCTCCGGCGCGGTGTCGTTCACCCGTTCCTCGCCGACGTAGACGTCCCCGGTCTCCGGCCGGTGGAGCCCTGCAATGCACTCCAGCAGGACCGTCTTTCCGGCACCGGTGGGGCCGAGCAGAACGAAGTACTCGTGCTCACCGATATCCATGGTCGCGTCGTGCACGGCGAAATCGCCGAGCCTTAGCGAGACGCCTCGGACCTGGACGACGGGTCGCGCCATCTAGTCCCTATCCGCCAGCCGTCGGAAGGAGAACCTGTACCGTGTCTCCTGAGGAGACCCGGGTCGCCCCTCCACTCTCAGCGGCCTCCCCGTTGACGAGCAGCAGCACGCTCGGGAGGAGCTGTCCCTCCTTGTCGAACAGAGCAGCCTTCGCCTTGTCGCCGTACTTCCCGGCGAACTGCTCGAGAGCTTGCTTGATAGACAAACCGTTTCCTTCCACCTCAACTTCCTTTGCGCCTGCGATCTCTCGCAAAGCGGAGAACAGTCTCAGCTTGATCATGTTCATGCACCTCCGTCTGTTCACATCTCCCTTGCGTTACCAGAGATATCCCTGTCCGCCCAGCCGCTTGAAGGTCAGCAGCGTGACGGCAGATATCGCTATCATCGTCAGCACGAGTGCGATCGCCGGCTCGATGTCTCCGCCGGAGTAGTTGAGGAACATGGCGATGGGCATGACCTCGGTCTTCCAGGCCGTAGCGCCGCAGAAGAAGAGGATCGGACCGAACTCGGCGATGGCGCGCGCCCAGATCATGACCGCGCTGGCGACGATCCCCGCGCGCGCCATCGGCAGGACAACCAGGAAGAACGCACGCAGGCGACTACAGCCCAGCGTGCGCGCCACGTCCTCATGCCGCCGGCCGATGGTGTCGAAGGTGGCCTTGATGGCCCTCACACCGAAGGAGCAAGCGACGAAGAACTGCGCCAGCACGATGCCGCGGGTCGAGTAGACCCATTCCTTCGTGTCTCCGATACTGCTCCCTGTGGCCAGACTGAGCAGCTTGTTGTTGAGCGTCACGAACCACATCGGCGTCAGCTCGGTGATCGCCCTTCCAATCTCCGTGTTGAAGAGGATGAGCAGGCTGAGACCCATGACGGGAGGCGGAAGGACGATGGGCAGGTCGAGAATCGTGTCAACGATCGTCCCGCCGGGGAGGCGATGGCGGGAGAGGATGTAGGCCGCCGGCACTCCGATGATCAGAGAGACGAGAGTCGTGAGCGCGGCGGTGAAGACGCTGAGCTTGATGGCGAAGTGGTTCTCGGGGTCACGGAGGCTTTCGCGCAGTAGCTGCCACCCGGTCGTCCCGTCCGGCTGCTCGGCCCTCGCCAGGTAGACGATGTTGGCCGACAGAACGAGGACGACACCCACCAGGAAGATGGCAAGCAGACTCCCAAGCAGCGTGGTGAAGACACGGTTCTTCAGGTCCCAGCGCGTCATACCCCTGCCCGGCGCTCAGTTCTTCGCGACCGCGGTCGCCTTCTGGTCCGGCACCCCGTAGCCGTGCGCGCGGAAGACCTTCGCGGCCTCTTCGGCGGCGAGGAACTTCACGAACCGCTCGGCCTCGCTCCGCTGCTTCGAGAAGCTGAGCACGCCCACCGGGATGGGCGAGTCCACCCGCCACTCGTCGGGAAGGCGCAGCGTCTCGACGTCCCCCTTGAACAGGTACGCGGTTGCGTCCCACACGATGGCGGCATCAAGGTGCTCCAACTTCACACCGATGCCCAACTCGACAACGTTGAGCGCTCTCATCACCACGTTCTTCTCGACATCCTTCAGGATGCCGGCCCTCACCAGGGACTTGTTCGCGGCGCGGCCGACGGCCACCTTCGTGGGATCGCCGAGGCCGACCCGCAGCCCCGAACGCGTCAGGTCCCTCAGGCTTTTGATATCCTTCGGGTTGCCCTTCTGGACAATCACGACGGTGGACATCTGAGCGACGATCAGAGACGTCTCGATGAAGCCTCGCTCTCCCGCTTGCTCGACGTAGTACAGCTCGCCCGGGATGTAGACATCTCCCCTCTTCGAGAAGCAGATGTCAGCCAGAAGACAGCCCGATCCCTTGTAGTTGTACTCAACCCGAGTCCCGGTCTTCTTCTCGAACATCTTGCCAAGCTCGTCCAGCGGCGGCCTGATCCCGGCCCCCGCGTGCACCGTGAGGCTCGTGCCGGCCTGGCCGGCGCGCACGAATACGAGCACACAAGCCATCACCGCTGTGCAGATCATAGTCAGTATGATTACTCTTCTGGCTTGCATCGCAGCCTGCTCCACTGGTCGTCGGGAGTGCCTCACCGATAGGTCTTGACTGCCGTCTCCTTCACCGCGGCATAGACGGTGTCTCCCTCACCCACCCCCAGCTCTTGGAGCCTGTCGGCGGTGATCTCGGCGCACACCAGTAGCGCGCCGTTGAGCGACAACCGCACCTTGTCTCCCATGTGAATGATTTCTCTGATTTCGCTCCGGAACACGTTCCGCGCCGAGCCCGGCGGCCGCTCTTTGCTAACGCTCACCTCGCTGGGAAAGAACGCCACAAGCGTCCCTCCCAGCTCCCTGTGCTCAGAGGCCGCATAGAGACAGCTATCTCCCACCCAGATCTCGGCCAGGCCGTCAGCTGAGCCGGCGGAGATCGTGCCCTCGAAGAAGTTGACGCCCGTCAGATCGGCGACAAAGCGCGACTTCGGATGGTGCAGAAGCTGATCCCGCGGCCCGGTCTGCAGGACGCGACCGCGATCCATCACGCAGATGTTGTCGCCGAAGGTAAGAGCGTCGATGTAGTCGTGCGTAACCATGATCGCGATGCGGCCGATGACCCGCAGCATGCGTTGCAGCTCGCCGCGTACGCGATTCCTCGTCTGAGCGTCCAGCGAGCCGAGCGGCTCGTCCAGCAGGAGGATCTCTGCGTCGCACGCTATCGCGCGCGCCAAAGCCACCCGCTGACGTTCACCCCCCGAAAGGGCGTCGGGCCGCCTGTCCTTCAGGCGCGTGATCCCGAGCAGCCCGAGCACTTCCTCCACCTTCCTCGGGATCTCCGCCTTCGGATGTCGGCGGGCACGAAGCCCGTAGGCCACGTTCTCCTTGACGCTCATGTGGGGAAACAGGGCGAAGTCCTGGAAGACGTAGCCGACCTTCCGGTCCTCCGCGGAGACACTCACTCCGGACGAGCCATCGTAGAGGACCTTGGCGCCGATGGCAACGTGCCCATCATCCGGCGGAACGAGCCCTGCGATGATGTTGAGTATCGTGGTTTTGCCGCACCCACTCGGGCCGATAACCACGAGCGTCTCCGCCGGTTTGACCTCAAAGGCCATCTCGAGCGGAAACTCGCGGAGTTGTTTCTTGACCTGAACTGAGAGCATAGTCCCGCCTTCGCCCGCCCCGTCGTCGAGGCCGGTCGATGTGACCCGAGGACCGCTTTCGAAACCCAGAACCATTTTCGAAAAGTGGTGTGAAGGAACTATGAAGCAGGGGCGAAGATTTGCCGACCCCGTGTTTCAGCCATGTCAAGCTGCTACCTGAGCGCAGCCTGGGCACTGAGCAACCAACGTGTTCCCGCACAGGCAGGGCCGGCCGCCCATCCCCTCCGGGCGTGCACGAGCAGCGCCACCGATCGTCTACAGGGCTTGCGCCACCATATCCCCGATCTCGTTCGTCGGCGGGCACTTGCCGGCCGCAAGATCAGGTATCTTGCCACTCCCCAGCACGCTGGCGATTGCCTTGTCAACCCGATCGGCCGCCTCGGTGGCTCCCGCATGCTCCAGCAGCATCTGCATCGCGCCGATGGAAGCTATGGGGTTCGCCTTCTTCTGTCCGGCGTACTTCGGGGCGGAGCCGTGAATGGGCTCGAACATCGAGGTGCCATCCGGGTTGATGTTGCCCGAGGCGGCGACGCCCATGCCGCCCTGGATCATGGCCCCGAGGTCGGTGATGATATCTCCAAACATGTTCGTCGTCACGATGACGTCGAACCACTCCGGGTTCTTAACCATCCACATGCAGGCCGCATCGACATAGGCGCGGTCCTTCTCGATGTCGGGGTACTCCTCCCCCACCTCGCGGAAGACGCGCCGCCATAGATCGTGCCCGTACGTCAGCACGTTCGACTTGTCCACCACCGTCACTTTCTTCTGCTTGCTCCTGCTCCGAGCCAGCTCGAAGGCATACCGGATGATGCGCTCCGTTCCCCTGCGAGTATATACGGCCACCTGAGTCGCCACCTCGTCAGGTGTCCCGTAGTGCACGAAGCCCCCGGTCCCAACGTACAGGTCCTCCGTATTCTCTCGCACGACGACGAAGTCAATCTCCTCCGGCCCCTTGTCCTTGATCGGGCTCCACACGCCAGGGTAGAGTTTGATCGGCCGCAGGTTGACATACTGGTCCAGCCCGAACCGCAGATCGAGCAGAAGCTTCCGCTCCACCAGGCCGACCGGCACGTCCGGGTGTCCCACCGCGCCCAGGTATATCGCGTCGAACTCGCGCAGGATGTCCACGGCGTTCTCGGGCCGCACCTCGCCCTGCTCCAGGTACCGCTCCCCGCCCCAATCGAACTCAGTCGTCTCGTACTTCAGACCGGTGGGCCCGGCCACTGCCGCCAGCACCTTGAGCCCTTCCCGGACGACCTCGGGCCCGATTCCATCACCTGGAATGACAGCGATCTTCAGCATGAGAACCTCCTGGGGAACGCGTGTGGGGATTCTAACATACAAGCTACCAAGGCTGCAAAAGGAGTCGTCGAACGCCCCGACGCGCGCAGGTCGTGGTCTGCATCTACTCCCCCGCCACCCCTGACTCTTTCGCCGCCCTCACGAACCTTTCCGCGCTCCCGCGGGCGCACTTCCTCAGCACCGCCGCCAGCCCCTCCGGCCCCTGTTCAGCTTCCAGCCGCACTGCAAGACCGAGAAGGTAGTCCCGCGCCGCCTCATCCTTTCCGCTCAACCGCGACGTGTCGATCCCGGCCTCTCCTGCGAGCCCGAGCAGCCGCTCTCGTTCCTGCCGCGCCGCCGCCTCCCAGTCGGGCATCGACCAGGGCATCCACGCAGGCACGCCGTCAGCCGTGAGCCACTTCGCAAGCAGCACCTCAGCAAGGTGCCCGTCGACCCACGGATCATCGGTGTCCTCGAAACCGCCGAGGCCCGGAAAGCTCACGTGTCCGTACTCGTGGGCGATCTCTCGCAGCCACTCGCCGGGGACCCTGGGCGTGTGCGCAGTGTAGATGTAGATTGACCGGCCCTGCGCTCGCGCCCCCGGCTCCCCCTTGCTCGTGAGCCAGAGGTCTATGGGATCCCCCCACCGCCCTGTCGGATCGAACCCCAGCCGCTCCTTCACCAGGCAGTAGAATGCCGCCGCCGCACTCAGCGCGTCGTGTGCCAGCTGCGTTTGACCCTGTTCCTCCCAGTGCGCGGCCACCCTCACCTCATAGCGCCTCTTCACTGGGTGCCACACATACGCGTAGTCGATCAGCGCGAACCCCTTCTCGTGCACCTCGTCCCACCGCGCGCCTTCTTGGGCCGAGAATGCGCCCCGGGTGATCAGCAGACGATAGAGGGCCTTCTGGGCTGCTGGGTCGGTGCCGTTCGGGGGAAACTCGAACACGACGGCCTCATGATCGAAGGGAGCTGCCGTCTCGGCCTCTTCCGGCAGCCATAGGGGCATCTGTATCTCAACCAGGGCCTTCGCGCGTTCTCTGGCGTGCGGGTCGTCCGGATCTTGGGCGAGGATCTTGATGTACTCCGCGACCGCCTTCTCGAGGAGCCCCTGCATCTCGTACCGGGTGGCCGCCATCCGGCGTCCTGCATGGGGGTCGCCGGAGGCAGAGGCGGCGCGGTCACCGGGCAGAGCGATCTGCGGCAGAGCGGCTGCCAGCACGAGCGTCGCCCACAGAGCAACCCGCCACCTCATCCTTCGGCCGCCATTACCGGCATAGGGAATAGCTCGCCGCACGCTTCCGCGAGCGCGGTCTTGGCCTCGCTATCCGGGATTCTATCGAGATCCGCCCGGGCGGCCGCCAGCCATGCCCTCACCCGCTCCCAGGCCACCTGGATGGCCCCCGCCGATTCCACAAGCTCCCGGGCAAGGCGCACATCGCCGTCGGAGATATCCACCTGCGCGAGAACGGCCTCCAGCTTCCCCGATATGGCCCGGCCGCCGATCTCTGTCGCCATGATCAGTGGGAGTGTGAACTTCCGTTCGGCGAGGTCCCTGCCCTCGGGCTTGCCCGACTCGCCGTTTGTCCCAACGAGATCCAAGATGTCGTCGGCGAACTGAAACGCGACCCCAAACTTCTCGCCGAATCGGGCCAGGGCTTGCGCAACGCCCGGCTCCCCACCGGCCGTCTCCGCTCCCGCCCGACCGCAGAAGCTAAGAAGGCTTCCGGTCTTCGCCCGCGCGATACCAACATAGTCTGACTCGGTCAGGGATCGTCCCGCGGCCCGAAGCTCAGCCACCTGACCTGAGCACATACGCGCAGCGACGCTGGCCAAAGCAGGCAGGAAGCGCTCGCGCTCGCCGCTCGGCAGCAGCTCCAGCGCCCTTGCAATCAGGTAGTCGCCAAGGAGAACCGAGACTTTGTTGCCCCACATCGCGTTGGCGGAGCGCCGGCCCCGCCGGGAGGCCGCCTCGTCTACAACGTCGTCGTGGACCAGCGACGCCGCGTGCACCAGCTCCACCACGCCGGCCAGCACAACGCTCGTTTCGGTTGCGCCACCCGCGCATTCGGCCGATAGAAGCAGGATGCTGGGCCGCAGCCGCTTTCCTCGGCCAACGAGGGCCCGCTCGGCCGCCATTGCTAGGAAATCGTCGTTCCGGCCCCAGGCTCGTGTTATTGCCGCCTCGGTCCGCGACAGTAAGTTCTCCAGCGCCGGATATGTATCGACCAGCCCCATGGCGTCTGCTCTCAACGGGCCGCCGCGTGCTCGGAACAACGGCCCTGCTCGCTCCGCCGGCCGCGGTCGAGCCGCTGCTGCTTGTCTTGGGAAAGGGAACGAAGCATAAGGGGATTATAGGCCCAAGCCCTTGAGAGTGTCAAACAGGGCTGGCCGCGCGGGTGCACAGTCGCTGTCCGGGAGGCGTCCGCGCCTGCGCGCATTCCCGCTCCTCGTCTGTATCCGATAAGTGCATTCCGCCGACTTGTTGCGTTATCGCTTGCGGCAGGACTCCAGATGGTAAGTATGGCCGAACCCGCGTCTCTGCCAGGCCGCACGGGCCTCGTCGCAGCCGAGGAAGATGAGGAACGCGGCGGCTGCCCTGAGCGAAGGCGGCTGTCCCACTAGCACAGCCGCGTACGTAATAGGCCGCCCGCGGTACTCCGCGCCGTCGGCGCAGCGGTAAAGTGCTTTCTCGTAGTCGCCCGCGCGCTCAGGCGAACCCAAGTTCGCCTCCTCGGGGAGGCACAGAAACGGGAGATCCTCCTCGATGGCGTGGCTTTGGTAGACCAAGGCCAGATCCAACTCATCCCGCTGGAGCATGGGCACGATTTCGGCCGCCGGGAAGACTTGTCTCGGGTTGCGTGCCTCTCCGAGCACCGACTCGGTAAGTCCCGGCGCTGAGGCCGAGCTCTCCAGCAACCGCATGGCGAGGACGGCGCGGTATCCCTGGGGGTCGCTCTCGGGATCTGAGCGCCCCAAGCATAGGCCGGCCTCACGGCACTGCCGAAGAAACCGCGCCACGTGCTGTGCCGTCGGGCGCGCTTGACCGTCGTGAAAACGCTGAGCCCTGCTCCCGAGAGCCAGCACCATCGAGTTGGTGGCGAAGGTCACATACCACAAGGCGCACGCGGCGACGTCGGCCCCGAAGAGTTCAGTCTCTATGACCTCCGTGTCGGCGCTGAGGAATACGTCCGTCGCCAGGGCGCCGTCCCGAATCGCGCGGGCGAGCGCCCGCGATCCTCCAGCCGCCGCGATAGCGCGATATCCGCTCAGGCGCTCGAAGGTCGGGATGAGATCCTCGCGCACCAAGGCCTCCAGCGATCCCGCATACGCGATCCTCAGCGACCCACAGCCACGGGCCCCTGCCGTCATCTGATCCCGCTCCAGATCATGGCCGCAGAGATGGCGAGCAAGACGCCACCGAAGACACGTCGCAGCGCCTGTGAGCGCATCCTGTGCGTCAGTCGGGCCCCGACTCCAGCCAATGGCAAGCCGCCCACCATCATGGCGGCGGCCGCGAAGAGGTTGACGTAGCCCACCGAGTAGGGCGGAAGGTCGGCTCGTCCAAGGCCGTTCAGCATGTACCCCACAGCTCCCGACAGGGCGCCGGCCGTTTGCACGAAGGTCGATATGCCAACCACCCGCTGCATCGGGTGCTTCAATATCGCAACTAGGATTATCGTCGTAAACACCGCACCCCCCAATCCGACGAGAGATGCGGTAAACCCGATGAAGAAGCCGAGCGGAAGCAGGAACGCGACTGAGAATGTCGGCTCTCCTTCGGGAATATGTTCCGTGCGAAGGAGGAGACTCACGGCCACCACCGCCACGGCCGCGCCGAACAGAAGCCTGAGCAGCGATCCCGGCAGATGGCTCGCGACCGTTGACCCGCAGAGCGCTCCAAGCACGCTCGTGCTCGCGAGCGGAAGCACAATCGACCACAGCCCCGTCTGGTATCGGCGATGGACCAGGAACCCGATGAGGGCCGTCACTGTCCCCACGAGCAAGTTCGTGCCAAATGACATTCTGGTGGACAGATCGGGACCCAAGCCCGTCGCGTCGAATATCACCACGAGGGCCGGGATCATGAGCGATCCCCCGCCCATCCCGAGGAGCCCAGACAGGAACCCAATAGCGCCGCCGATGACTACCAGCAGCAAAACGGTGAGAGGAGAGAACACCGGATCTCGCTCTTCGCCACGGATCGTCCGCCCCGGACCGAGGCGAGCACCCACACTATTCGGTTCCAGTCTCTCGTGGTCCTCTCCCCGGCTGACTTCTCGGCCGCACTTCGGACGCGCTTGCATCTCGCCGCGGCGGCGCGAGTCTCGTATCGCCGACCAGGGAGAAACGCAAAGAAGCGGAATTCGATTCATGCGTGGATCGAGAAAGGAGGCCGGGTATGCCGCGGAGGCTCATAACCCTCGGCCTGGGCCTGATCGCGGCCTGGGTGCTGCTGCAACTGGTGTCTTATGTGCGGGAGATTGCGCTGGGAGGAGGCGCGCTGTTGGTCATGATCGGCCTCGTCTGGCATTTCCTGACACACCCTGAGCGGCGTTGACGCCGGGGCGTTCGGCAGGCCAACTGATCGGGCGAAGGATGGCTGTTCCTGCTGACGGAACTATGGTCGGAGAGAGACCGAGCACGGACAGTTGCCAATGCCATCTTTGCGCATCAGACCATCTGGATTCACGCTGATAGAACTCCTCGTCGCGATCGCGATCGTGGTCCTCCTCGCCTCGATTGTTCTGGTTGTCGGGTTCCGGGCGCGCCTCAACGCCCGGGCCGCGCTCTGCTCGAACCAGATGCGCCAGATAGGCATGCCCCTGGGAATGCGAGCCGAGCGAGGAATCCCGAGAGGCTGGGCTCATTCGATCGAGGCCAAGAACCCGCACAAGCCCTTGCTGCTGTGCCCACAGGGGCCGCAGGACGGACAGACCAACTACGGTGTGAACACGTACCTGGTCGGCAAGTTTGTGGCCGTGCGGGACACAGGCGAGACGGTGCTCTTGTATGAAAGCAAACGCGCGGGCGACAGCCTCGTCGGCGACGCGAGGGATGTGGACCTGCGGCACTCGGGCGCGGCCAACTTCGTCTTCCTCGACGGCCACGTCGAGCGTTCGAGCCGGATTCCGGCCTTCAAGCCCGGCGGGTGACGGGCCTCTAGGTGAGACCGCGCGCGTGTCTCTCGGCGCGCTCCAGGCGTTTCGCGACGCGGTCCTTGCCCAGTACGGCCAAGACCGCGAACAACCCCGGCCCTTTCGTCCTCCCCGTTGTCGCCACTCGCGTCGTGTGGATGACCGGGCCCGCCTTCACGCCGAGCTTCTCTGCGACGCCTCGCACGGCACGCTCTACAGACTCCTCATCGAACCGAGCCACACCATCCAGTGCTGTGCGCACCGCCGCCAGCAACTCGGCCGCCCCCTCCCGCCGGAACCATTTCCGAGCCCCTGTCTCCTCATAGCTTTCCGGCTCCCGGAAGAAGAACTCGGTCAGCTCCGGCAGCTCCCCCAGCGTCCGCGCCCGCTCCTGCTCCAACAGCACCGCCTTCGCCGCATACTCCTCGTCCAGATCGTCGCCGAACGCCCGTCTCAGAAAGGGCCTGGCGGCCGCCACAAACGCCTTCGCCGACATCTGCCGCAGGTAGACACCGTTCATCCACTCGAACTTGTCGGCGTCGAACACGGCGCCCGACTTCCCGACGCCCTCTATGGAGAACGCTTCGATCATCTCCTCGCGGCTCATCAACTCGCGGTCCTCCCCCGGCGACCAGCCGAGAAGGGCGATGAAGTTCACGATCGCCTCTGGTACGTAGCCCTTATCGCGGTACTCAGTGATCGAGGTGGCGCCATGTCGCTTCGACAGCTTCGAGCGATCCGGGCCCAGAATCAGAGGGAAGTGGCCGAACTGCGGCAGCGGCAGGTCCAGCGCTCGGTAGACGTGCATCTGCCGAGGAGTGCCCGAAATCAGGTCTTCCCCCCGGAGCACGTGCGTGATGGCCATCTTCGCGTCGTCCACCGCACACGCCAGAAGGTAGCTCGGAAATCCGTCTGACTTCACGATCACGAAGTCGTCCAGCTCCGAGTCGTCGAACTCGACGGGGCCGCGCACGAGGTCGTCCCACGCGAGGGTGCCCTCCGAGGGAACCGCGAACCGAATGGCCTTTGGCCGGCCCTCGGACTCCAGTCGCTCACGCTCCACCTCACTCAGATCGCGGCACCGCCGGTCGTAACGGGGTGGCAGCCCGCGCTGCTGCATATCTTGCCGGCGTTCATCCAACTCCTGCGGCGTGCAATAGCACGGGTAGGCGTCGCCCTGCTCCAGCAGACGATCAGCAGCGTCGCGATAGAGCTGAAGCCGCTGTGACTGGAAATAAGGACCATGCGGACCATCCACCTCCGGCCCCTCATCCCAGTCGAGCCCAAGCCACCGGATGGCGTCCAGTATCTGGCGGACGTTCTCCTGGCTCGAGCGCGTTTGGTCGGTGTCCTCGATACGCAGCACGAAACTGCCCCCATGGTGCCGCGCGAAGAGCCAGTTGTACAGCGTCGTGCGCGCCGTTCCGACATGAAGGCGCCCGGTCGGCGCGGGCGCCATTCGTACTCGAACCTGCTCTCCCATGTTCGCCTCAGAGAGCTAGCGCCTTAGGTACTTCCTCTTCGTCTTCTTGCGGCCCTGGCTCACCTTTCGCTCGTCGAAGACCCACACATCAGAGTTCGCCGGCCGCTGGTAGAAGCAGTGATATGACGCGAGATTCGACGCAACCACACGCCTCGTCGTGCGACGAACGACGTTCACCTCGGCCCACAGACTCATGAACGACGTGCCCGTCTCGTAGTGCTTGAGCAGCCGCTGCATGATCTCGAAGACCGACGCGCTCTTGGTCAGCTCACGCCTGATCCTGTTGAGTTGCCTGATACGCTGCTCGGTGAGTGCGATATAGGGATCGACTTCGTCCTCGTAGGACACGACAAACTCATCTGGCACGGAGCCGGGCGAAACCACGAAGACGGCGCCCGGCATGAGCTTCCTGGCCTTGTACCAATCACCGAGCTCATACAGCAGCGAAGTGGTATAGCTCAGCCACACGGGGTAGGACTTATTGGTCTCCTTGTCCAGGAAAGTGGCGCAGACGAGGTCCGACTCTGACGGATAGAATCGCCGATCGCAGACTCGCACCTTCAGCGTGCCGGCCTTCCACTGGTCGTGAAGCAGGATATAGCGCAGCTCGTCGGTCGGCTGCTGCTCCGGTCCGATGTCGATCTCCGGCTCCTCCCCGAAGTCCTCATACCTGGGGTCGTGGACCCAGGCCACCAACACCTGCTCCAGCCCCTCGTCGTCAAGTTCGGAGTCAGCCGCCTCCTCGCCCGACTCCGCGGGCACTGCAAGCAGCGCGGCCGGCACCTTGTCCGTGTGCTTCGGCATCAGGTCGGGCAGCGTCCATGTCTGGCTCCCTACCCTAACGAAGCGGGGGTCAAGGCCCATCGCGCTCATCAGGGAGTCCACCGCTTCCTGAAACCGCCGGGAGGCCGGTCCGTACTCGAACACCGCCTCCGCCAACACCCGCGCCGGCTGGGGCTTCTTGCGACGCCGGATGTGCTTATGGACCTCCTCGAGGTCGGCTGGGGTCACGATGATGGGGCCTTCTGGCTCCTCTTCCTCGGCCCACTCGGCCTCTTGCTCCTTCTCGGCCCGACGCGAGAACCGCTTGACGGCCTTGTCATAGCCCTCGACGAACTCCTGGAGGCCCCATACCGGGCCGGACAGCATGAGCAGGCGTTCCTCGTTTCGGCAGTTCTGGAAGAACTCGACCGGGTCCAGGTCTCCGTCCCGGAGGAACCAGACGATGTAGGCCAGCAGCTTGTTCGCGATGGGCTCGCCCTTGCGCCGTATGATCTTGACAGCCATCTCCACCGGCGGCTGGTCTGTGCTCATCCGGCTATCGGTCAGCTCGTCCATGATGGGCCGGACCTCGTCCGCTTCCAGGAAGAAGTTCCGTAGGAAGCACCTGTCGGGATCCGCCTCCGAGGTATCCAAGAGCCAGTCGCTGAGGCACCACAGCTCATCCGGCGCCTGCCAGTACTTCTCCCTGCTCTCGAGTGTCGAGAGAAGCAGATCGTCGAAGAACTCGACCGGCCGGCGGTGCACGAGCGCCATCTCGTTGTGAATGGCTCGCAGCGACATCGGCTTGCCATAGGAAGTCAGGGCATGTTCTATCGAGCCCTCAAATGGCAGATCGATCGCCGTTCGCAGGGCGAGATTCCAGCGTCGGTCCTCCAGATCGAAGCGATCGCTGTAGTAGAGCGTCTTCCGTATGAATTTCGGGCTCACCTCGATGGTGTCTTCAAGAGAGTTCGCTATCTCCCGCGACTTGGCGGCCTGGCCGCTATTGAGCATCATCTCGAAGATCATATCTTCGAGATAGCGCACTGCGAACGACTTCTGCTCTTTCTCGGCTCTCTTGTGTTTTCTGGTAACGGTCTCGGCCAAGTGATGATCCCTCCCCCCAAGACAAGCACTGCATCGGCGCGCGAGGGCGCCGATGCTCCGATCACATCCGCAGTGTATCACGGCGGGCCTCAGAGGGTCAAGCTGAAGCCAGCCTGGTCGATATAGACCGGCCATCAGCCGCCAAGGACCCGTCTTGTGGCTCCCTGCACGAGAGAGTTGAACCACGTCCCGACGCCGTCGAACATGGTGTAGAGCACTGGGATCATGACCAGGGCCAGCAGCGTGTTCAGCACCATTCCTCCGATCACCGCTACAGCCATCGGCGAGCGCACCTCGCCCCCGTGGGCCGTCGCCACGGCCACCGGCAGCAACCCGAAGATGAGCGAAAGCGACGTCATGAGCACCGGCCGCAGCCGAGTCGGCCCGGCCTCCAGAATCGCTTCACGCATCGCCATGCCCCGGCTGCGCAGCGTGTTCGTGTAGTCGACCAGCAGGATCGCGTTCTTCCCCACCAGGCCCATCAACATGATGATGCCGATCATCGCCACAATGCTGAGAGTCTTCGCCCCGATCACGAGCCCCAGGATTGCTCCCACCAAAGCCATCGGGAGACCACACATGATGACGAACGGGCTGAGGTACCCTTCGAACAACGCCGCCAGCAGGATGTAGATCAGGACCACCGAAAGTCCCAGTGCCGTGATCGTGGACTCGAAGCCTTCCTGCATGATCTCGCTTTCGCCCCCGAAGTGCACCGCCACGTCGCCCAGCGGCACATCCGCGATCGCCGCCCGGATCTGCTGCCCCAGGTTCCCCAGCGCGTACCCTTTCTCAAGGTCGGCCGTCACGGCCACCATCCGCTGCCGGTTCTTCCGGTCGATCTTCGTCGGTCCGCTGGCCAGCTCCACATCGGCGACGTCCGCCACGTAAACCGGCCCGTCGTTGTAGGCCACCATCAGGTTGGAGATGTCGGACACGCTCGAGCGATCAGCCTCGCGCAGCCGCACGCGTATGTCGTATTGGTCTGAGCCCTCCCGGTAGCGTGCGCTGGTGTCCCCTTCGAGACTTGTGCGCAGCGCCCGCGCCACCTGCCAGGTGCTCACCCCTCGGTCGGCGGCACGGTACCGGTCCACCTGCGCCTGGACTTCCGGCTTGCCCACCTTCCACGTGATGTCCGCGTTCAGCGCGCCCGGCACCTCCTCGACACGCTCCCTGATCGCCCCAGCCACGCGAACCAGCTCTCCCATGTCGCTGCCTGATAGCTCTATGTTGATCGGGGCCCGGCCACCTCCACCCATCCCCTGGTAGGAGGTCGTCTTGATGGCCGCGCCTGGTATCGTCTCCGCGAACTGGTCGAGCGCCGCCACAATGTCCACGTCCGACCGTTCACGCTCCAGCTTGTCGATGAGGACCACCCTCACCCCACCGTAGGAGGCGCCGCTACCCCCTCCACCAAAGGCCCCCGAAAGGCCCTCACCGACCGTCGCGAAGACGCTGTCCACCTCGGGGAACCGCTCTTCGTCCATGACGAGCTTTTCGATCTCCGCCACAACCGAGTCCGTCGCCGCGAGCGAAGAGCCTGCCGGCAGCTCCACGTGGATGCTGAGCTGCCCCTGGTCGGTTCGCGGGAAGAACTCAAACCCCAGCGGCCGGTGGAAGATCGTGACGACGAGGAGTCCCAGCGCGCCCGACACGATCATTGGCAGCCGCGCCCGCCTGCCGCCAGCCACCAGGCCGAGAACCGCAAGCAAACCGATGAGCACCTGGAACCCGAGCAGAATCGGGATGGTGACCATCTTGCCCCCCGGGCGCATCAGTTCCATCTTCATGCCTGCCGTGATACCCAGGCTGGCTAGCAGCGAGATCAGCCCGATGGACAGGGTGGCGAGGCGATGATCGAGGGCCCATTCGAGCAGACGGCGGTAGTGCTGCCGGAGCCGTGCATAGGCGCGGTCCAGCCAGGCGAAGGGGCCTCCACCACGGGCCTCATCCTCACCCTCATCCAGATCGGCCGGCACCGAATCTTGCTCTCGGTACCAGCGCGAGCTCAGCATCGGCGTCAGCGTGAAAGCGATGAACAGCGAGAAAAGCGTCACCATGGCTACGGTAATGCCGAACTGCCGGAAGAACTGCCCCGTGATCCCGCCCATGAAGGCGATGGGCACGAACACGACGACGTCTACAAGCGTGATGGCGATGGCCGCCAGACCGATCTCAGTCCGCCCGTTGAAGGCGGCCTCCTTCGGCTTTTCCCCCAGCCTGAGGTGGCGGTAGATGTTCTCGATCACCACGATCGAGTCGTCCACGAGGATCCCCACCGAGACCGAGAGCGCCAGCATCGTCATCTGGTTGATCGTGAAGCCCGCAAAGAACACCGGCGTGAACGCGGCGACAATCGACGTGGGTATGGCCAACGCAACAATGATGGTTCCGCGCACGTTGTGAAGGAAGAGGAAGACCACCAGCACGGCGAGCGCTGCGCCGAGCTCCATGTGGTGTAAAAGGTCGTTCTTCGCGTCCCGAACGAAGGTGGACTGGTCGAACGTGATCCGAGCCGTGACATCCCGCGGCAGTATCCCCTTCTTCCGCTCGACCGGCCGCGGAGGACGGATCTTGAACCACACCTTCTGCCACAGCCCCTCGGGCTTGGGAACACCGGTCACCTCATACCCGCGGTAGTCGAAGGTCTGCCCCGTCAGCGCCATCACCTCGTCTCTCACCGCCTCCGCCACATCGACGGTATTGGCGCCGGATTGCTTCAGCACGCTGACGGTCACGCTGTCTTCCCCATCGACCCGCGCGTGCTGGTCTCGCTCGGCAACGGTGTCCTTGATCTCGGCGATGTCGCACAGGCAAATCGTCTTACCGTTGGAGGTCATGAGCTGAACGTCTCGGACCTCGTCCGGGGATTCGAACTCACCCACCGCGCGAATCGCGTACTCCCGCCGGCCCTCGTCGACGTCGCCGCTCGGCAGGTTGAGGTTCGCCGCGTTCACCGCCTGTACGATCTGGTCGATCCCCAGCCCGTAGGCCTCGAGCTGGTTGCGGTCCACCGCCACCTGTATCTCACGAATGTCCCCGCCCCACACTTGCACCGCGCCAACCCCGGGCAGCTTCCCGAGCCGGTCTTTGATCACGTCGTCGGCAATACGCCTGAGTTCCTGCGCCGGCCTCGGGCTGGAGAGGGCAAACTGCATCACGGGCAGCGACGACAGCTCGAACTTCTCGATCACCGGCGGGTCCATGTCCGAGGGCAGCTCGAACCCGGCCGCGTCCACTTTCTCCCGAACATCGTTCGCGGCCGTATCGAGGTCAGTGCCGAGGTAGAACTCGATACCGACCATCGAGATGCCTTCCTGTGACGTCGACGTGACGTTCTTCACCCCGCTGATGGTGCTCACCCGATCCTCGATCGGCTTGGTGACGAGAGTCTCGATCTCCTCAGGACCCGCTCCGGGGTAGGCGGAGACGACGGTCACGAAGGGAAATTCGATGTCCGGATAGAGGTCGAGCGGCGTACGGGTCAGGGAGACGAGCCCCAGCACGATGAGTGCCAGGACCACCATCGTGATGGTCACCGGACGGTTGATGGCGACGCGAGTGAGCCACATCCTCTACGAGCCCCCGTTCTCCCTCACCTGCACCGGATCGCCGTCCTGAAGGCCCTGGGCCCCGACGACGACGATGCTCTCTCCGGCGACAATCCCGGCCAGGATCTCGGCATGCAGGTCGTCCGAGAGCCCGACAGAGACCTCTCGCTGCTCGGCGTGCCCCGAGGTCACGACGAAGGCAAGCATCCTGCCCTCCCGTTCCACCAGCGCATCCTTCGGCACCACGACGGCCTCCGGCGATTCCTTGACGACGATCATGCCCCTCCCGAACATGCCGGGCTTTGTGAGCTCGGTAGCCTCCACGATATCAATCCGAACCAGGAAGTCCCGGCTCTGGGGGTCGGCCACCGGCACCAGTCTCTCCACACGGCCCTCCACTCGTCGGTCGCCATTGCCCTGCACGACAACGTCGACGCGCTGGCCCGGTGCCACCCGCAGCGCCGCGCGCTCCGGCACTCTCGCCTCGTAGTAGACGGAGGAGGGATCGGCCAGCACGAGCAGCGGCCCTCCCATCCCCGGATTGGTAACCTCTCCAGGCTCCACATGCCGCCGTACGACTACGCCGGTGAGCGGCGACCGAATAACAGTGTAGCTCAGCCGCTCTCGGGCCTCGGCCAGCGCGCCCTGGGCCTGCTCCAACTGCGCGGCCGCCGCTTCCGTTTCTTTGCGCGCCGCCTCGACCTCCTTGGGGCGCGCGCCCTTCTCCGTCAGTTCCAGCGACTTCAGCGCCGCGTCCCGGTTCGTGCGCGCTCTATCATACGCCGTCTGGGCCGCGTCAAGCTGCTGCTTGGATACTGCGCCCTCTTCGTATAGCTCGCTAACGCGCTTCAGATCAGCTTCGGCCGCCCGCAGCGCCGACTCCGCCTGCTCCAACTGGCTGCGCGCAATCGCCTTCTCCTCCGCGCGCGCTCCTTCTTCGACCAGTTCGAGCCGCCGCTGAGCGGCCTCCAGCCGCGCCCGGGCGGCTTTCGCCCCGGCCTCCGCCTGCTGGGCCTGGCTCGAAACCTGCGCGGCATCGAGCCTTGCGAGCACCTGACCCTCGACTACGGGGTCCCCCTCTCTCACCTTGACGTCCAAGACTTGTGCCGATATCTGGGCGCTCACTGCGGCTTCCCGCGCGGCGCGGATGGTCCCCGTCACAGTGACCGTCTCGGCCATCGACCCGCGCTCGGCCTCAGCCACGACTACAGGGACGCCCTGTTCGCCGCTCTCCGTGTTACCGCCTCGACCCCCTGCCGAGCGAAAGCATCCCGAGGCCGACGGCAGCGCCGCAAGCGCGAGCCCGGCCAGAGCCAGCTCCATCTGCCTCGCGAGCCTGGTCGCAGTCATTGGCTCTTCGGCTCCTCTTCTCCGCTCTCGGCCATCTGTGCCACCAGATCCTGCCATTGCTGGAGCTCGTCGAGCACGGCCCTGAGGTCATCGACACAAGCCAGAACCAGGCCCCGAACGTGGGGGTGGCGGAATACCAGCAACTTGTCTCCGGCCTGAAGGCCGTGCCGCTTACGCGCCTCGGCAGGAATGACGACTTGGCCGCGCTCGCCAACCGTGACAGAGCCGTAGAAGAAGTCCGACACCGACAAAGCCTCTTTGGTCTCCGCCATGCTCAACGTCTCCTCAAACACACATGTTACCCAGCTCACTGCCTGATATGTATGAAGAATGTGTCAAATCTGATAAACCCTACCAGACGCGCGAAGCGGATGTCAAAGGGGAGTTCGCCCGCATGGAGTGTCGTCGCGAGAGCGGAACCCCGAGTTGCACAAACTCGGGCCTGGGAGGGGCCGGCCTCTGGTGTGGACTCCGGCGAAGGTCGAAACGCGAGCCCTAGCCTGTCAAGAAAGGCGGGCGGCCCGACTTCTCCGTCTCGTCGCGCTTCCGCTTCGCGTCTCCCGCCGCCTCCCTGATTCTGCGGAACCGCCGCACCGCCACCCAGACCATCGCACCGAGCACCAGCGCAAGCCACAACTGATACCAGGGGACGCTGAATCCCAGCAGCAGCGGCCACAAGCTGACGAGTGCTACGACGATGAGGATGGTCTCAACAGACTCCAGCCGTTTCACAATCGGGCTCTCTTGTCCGGCGTAGTGCAGGTTTCGCCATGCGCCCAGGTACCCCTACCCCGTAAGCCGGGAGTTCCGGAATCACGTACCCCTACCCCGTAAGCCGGGAGTTCCGGAATGTGGTAGCAATCTGCGTGCAAGCTCGCTCCATGGACAACGACATAGACTCGTTCCTTTCAGAGTTGCGGAACGCCCGGGGCGCCTCTCAGGCGACGATACGCGCCTATGCCCATGACCTGAGGCAGTGCGGTGACTTCCTGGGCCGCGCGAAGCTGGCCGACTCCTGGTCAGATGTGAGGCCGTCCCATCTCCGCCGCTTCCTCTCACATCTTCATTCAAAGGACTACGCGCGGGCCTCCATTGTGCGCAAGCTGGCCTCGCTGCGCTCTCTGTATCGCTTCCTGCGAGCGAACGACAAGGCCGCGACGGACCCAACCGTGGGCATCAGCTCGCCCCGGCAGCCACGGCGTCTTCCTCGCTTCTTGTTCGAGAGCGACGTCGAGAAGTTACTGTGCGCTCCCGATGCCAGCACGCCACTCGGCCTGCGCGACCGCGCCATCCTCGAGACTCTCTACGCCACCGGGGTGCGAGTAGGCGAGCTGGTGAGCCTGACGGTTTCCCAGTGCGAAGGGAGGTCCGAACTTCGCATCAGGGGCAAGGGCGGCCGCGAGCGCGTCGTCATGCTCGGCCGGCCGGCCTGCATGGCCATCGAGGCCTATCTTACGGCGGGCCGGCCGCACCTGCAGGCCCGCCGGGAAGGAGATGACGACGAGCGGCTGTTCCTCAATGCCAGAGGCGGCCCACTCACAGACCGCGGGGTGCGCCGGGTCGTCCATCGTCACCTGACCCGTGCCTGCGCCCAGCACGACATCGGCCCGCACGCCCTCCGGCATACCTTCGCCACCCACTTGCTCGAAGCAGGCGCCGATCTGCGCGCCGTACAGGAACTCCTCGGTCACGCCAGCCTCAGCACAACCCAGATCTACACCCACGTCACCCGCCGCCGTCTGCGACAAGTCTACGACCAGGCCCATCCCCGGGCCGGTTCGTAGCCCACCTCGCGCGTCCTCCGCCCCCTTGCGCCCACAGCCGGATGCTTGCACGGCCTTAAGGGTAGATACCTCGTACCGTAGTGGCCTCGGCGACCTTGGAGATGGCCAGCATCAGGGCGGCGGTCCGCATATCCGTGTTTCGCTCCTGTGCCACCTCGTACACCGAGTGGAATGCCCGCTGCATGAAGGCCGAGAGGTTGTCGCACACTTGGTCCTCCGGCCACGAGAACTTCTGCAGGCATTGCACCCACTCGAAGTAGGAGCAGACGACACCGCCCCCGTTCGCCAGAATGTCCGGAAGCACCATGATGCCGTTCTGGTGCAGGACGGCATCCGCCTCCGGGGTGGTCGGCCCGTTGGCTGCTTCTGCGATCACCTTCGCCTTGATCCGCGGCGCGTTCTCGGCCACGATCGCCGCCTCTAGCGCCGCGGGAACGAGCACCTCGCACTCCAATTCCAGCAGGTCCGCCGGCCCGATCTCCTCAGACTCCGTGAACCCCACCACACTACCCGTATCCTGCTTGTGAGCCACAAGCGCGGCAACATCCAACCCCAGGCCGTTCCGGATCGCCCCGCTCGAGTCACTCACTGCTATCACCTTGGCCCCCGCCATGGCAAGATGCTTTGCCGCCACCGACCCAGCGTTGCCGAAGCCCTGTATGACGACTCGCGCTCCTTTCAAGGTCAGCCCGATCTTCTTTGAGGCCTCCCGGATGACCTCCACACATCCGCGGCCCGTCGCCTCTAGCCTTCCCTCCGATCCGCCGATGCTCCGCGGCTTCCCCGTGACTACGGCCGGCACCGTGTACCCCACATGCATGCTGTACGTATCCATCATCCACGCCATCACCTGCTCGTCCGTATACACGTCCGGGGCCGGAATGTCAGAGGACGGCCCCAGCAGCGGTGTGATCTCCGTCGTGTACCGGCGCGTCACCCCCTCCAACTCGGTCTGCGACATCTCCTTGGGATTGCAGATGACCCCGCCCTTTGCTCCGCCGAACGGAATGTCCACCACGGCGCACTTCCACGTCATCCACATGGCCAACGCGCGTACCTCGTTCAGCGTGACCTGTGGGTGATAGCGGAGCCCGCCTTTCCCCGGACCCCGTGTCACGTTATGCTGGATGCGATACCCCGTGAACGTCTCCAGTGACCCATCGTCCATTCTCACAGGGAAGTGCACGCACAGCTCGCGCTTGCACGATCTCAGCAGCTTGCGGAGCCCCTCCGCCAACCCGAGCTCTTCCGCCGCGTGATCGAACTGCTTCATGGCGATCACATAGGGATCCGTCTCCACGGCTGCCGCCGTGGGTGCGCCGACCACCGGTTCGGTCATCGTCAGGCTCACTCCTTAACAGCTTCTGCGCCCACACGTTGGTGCCAGCTGGCGCGCGGGCCGCCGGCTCCGACCAGAGGGGCAGTCGGCCTCCTTCTTGGACTTCTATCCGCTGCCTCCTCTAATAGGCTGTCGGCTACCTACTGCCGACCTCAGTCGCCTGCCTGCATCCCCGCTCACCCGGCATACGTGAAAGCGCCCACCAGGCTCCCTCCGCAACCAGCTCCCCGCCCTCCAGGGCGCCCCGCCCTATCGACAAGGCGCTTTTGTCGTCTAGACCGCTTGCCGACTGCCGTCTTAATGGGTATACTATGTTCGGTGCGGACGGCAGACGGTAGCCGGTAGCTGCCTGCCGACTGAGCTCCGCTTCGCGGCACGGTCCGACCTTTCCTGGTGGGTCAAGGCACCTGTGTCATGGGGCGGCCGCATACGTGGGCGTCCCGACTCAACGCTAAGGAGAAGCTGCAGTGAACCTTGAACGGCCGAATGCGAACGACGTAAGCCAGACCGCGAACCGGTCGCGGAATGTCGTCCCTGGCTCCGGTATTTGTACCCGGTGCATCGACGGCTGCCGCGGCAACTGCGAGGTGTTCAAGAGCTCTTTCCGCGGGCGAGAGGTGATATACCCTGGGCCGTTCGGAACCCTGACGGCGGGCGGCGACAAGAACTACCCCATCGACTACTCCCATCTGAACATCATGGGGTACGCCCTCGGCGCGGAGGGCCTGCCTGAGGGGCAGGAGGGCAATCCAGACAACTCTCTCTTTCCGTTCGTCGATACGGAGACCGAGTACGGGGTGGCGAACAAGGTGAAGCTCCGAGCGCCTGTGTTCAGCGGCGCGCTGGGGTCGACCGAGATTGCGCGCCGCAATTGGGAGCACTTCGCCGCTGGCGCCGGCATCGCCGGCATCACGCTGGTGTGCGGAGAGAACGTCTGTGGCATAGACCCAGAGCTGAAGCTCGACAGCAACAGCAAGGTCGTCGAAGCGCCAGACATGCGGCGCCGAGTCGAGATCTACAAGAGGTGGCACGAGGGATACGGCGACATGGTGGTGCAGCTCAACGTCGAGGACACCCGGTTCGGTGTCGCCGAGTACGTGGTCGAGAAGCTCGGGGTAGAGACCATCGAGCTGAAGTGGGGGCAGGGTGCGAAGTGTATCGGCGGCGAGATCAAGATCGACTCGGTCGAGCGTGCCCTCGAGCTCCAGAAGCGTGGCTATCTGGTGACCCCCGACCCCTCGCTGGAGGCCAACCAGCGCGCCTTCCAGGACGGAGCGTTGAAGCAGTTCGAGCGGCACTCTCGCCTCGGCTTCGTCGATGAGGAAGACTTCATGAAGGAGGTCGAGCGCATACGGGGCCTCGGCGCCAAACGCGTCACACTGAAGACCGGCGCCTACCCCATGCGCGAGCTGGCGATGGCCATCAAGTGGTCGTCCGACGCCAAGATCGACCTCCTCACCATCGACGGCGCGCCCGGCGGCACCGGGATGAGCCCGTGGCGGATGATGGTCGAATGGGGCGTGCCGACGTTTTACCTTCAGTGCATGACCAACGAGCTCTGCAGCAAGCTTGCGGCCAAGCGCGCCTTCGTGCCGGACATCGCCATAGCCGGCGGATTCTCGACCGAGGACCATATCTTCAAGGTGCTCGCTATGGGCGCCCCCCACACGAAGGCCGTGTGCATGGGCCGCGCCTTGATGATTCCGGGGATGGTCGGCAAGAACATCGGGCTGTGGCTGCAGCAGGGGGACGATGCCCTGCCGCGGACAGTGTCGCAGTTCGGCACGAAAGTCGAGGAGATCTTCGTCTGCTACGAGACGCTGGCGGCCAAGTACGGAAATGATGTGATGAAGGAAATGCCGCTCGGCGCTATCGGCATCTACACCTTCGTGGATAAGCTGAAGGTCGGCCTCCAGCAGCTCATGGCAGGAGCGCGCAAGTATCGGGTATCCGCCATCAGCAGAAATGACGTCGTGGCGCTCACCGAAGAGGCGGCCAGAATCTCCGGCATCCCTTACGTCATGGATGCCTATCGCGAGGAGGCGGAGAAGATACTCGAGGCGTAGAGCCACACGGGACTGAGGCTCATCACCAGGGGCCGACAAAGGTGGCGGCCGGCAATGCCGGCCGCCATTTCTTGCCCTAGCAGTAGAACCGCCGAAGGTGCTCAGAGATCGTAGACCGGCACGAGTTCGGACAGCTCCACGAGCGCGCTCATCGCCTTGTTCTGGACCGGGATGCCGCTCTCGGCCAGCGCCGCCACCGGTGTCAGACCGGCCACCACCGCCAGGCCGATTCTGTCCATCGCAACTGGGACGCTCAGCAAAGGCTGGCTGGGCTTCCCCACGGCGAGGATTCCACCAAGTCCGTTGCGCTCGTACTGGTCGAGCGCCTCACGAAGATCGTCCTCGGCCGCGGCAGGCACCTCGCGGAAGCTCGCCAGAATGCGGCCCCGTCCGACGAGACTCGCCTCCTTCACGCTCGTCATCTTGCCCCCGATGAAGAGCTCTGTGGGGTCGGCCGTTGTTCCGGCATAGGCGACGAGGTGTGTGAACCGAAGGGGCTTGTCTCGGTAGATTTCCAGCAGCCCGGCGTACTTCGACTCGACCGGTATGCCCCTTTTCAGGAGCACGCCGTTGATAGTCACGGTGCAGACCGTGCCGAATCCGACCATGCCCTCCGGCACAGGAACTCCCCCGATGCTTTGGCCGGCGCGCCGGGCGATCACCAGTTCGGACATGCAGTATCCGGCACGAAACACATCCCGCATGATGTCCAGCGCCTCGTCGAAGCGGTCTTTCGGGATGTAAGAGACATTGAGGATGATCTCGCCTTTCTTCTCCTCCATATCGAACGTCGATCGGTAGGCGAGACTATCGATCTTCGATATGACGAACCCGAGCTTGTCGCTGACCCCCGCGTTCTCGATCTCCTGGCGGCCGCGGTCGGTGATGACCCGGCCCGGCTCCCCCAGGTTCCTCGTCAGCCCCCTCTCGTCCATCAGCCGGAGATGGTATCGGACGGTTCGCTCGCTCAGCTCAATGCCTTCCTCGCCAAGCCGGTTGGCAATGGCCCGCGCGCCGATGGGGCCATCGGACTCGGCGACGACTCTGAGTATGGCAAGCAGCTTGCGCTCCATGTCGGGGGCGGGATGAGTGCTGCGCATACCATCTCCTAGCGGGGAGCAATCAGTTCGAACCATGATACCGCTTCGCGGGGCAAGCGCGCAAGAGGACCAGAGCAGCGCTCCAGATCGGCGCGCGGGAAATGCTGCCGGGCGACGGCACCTGCGGCAGGGCTTGGCGAGGCGCACTCGGCCGCCACGCGCAGGCGCCTGGCCGATTGCGCAACGATGGGCAGCGCAGCCGCGCTATCCGGGCGCTTGCTTGGCGATCTCAAGGATGTCTTTCGCGGGCAGAAGGACCGGGATGGAGTCCTTGGCGCTGTCGGCGGCTGCCGGCATCGTCCGCAGCAGCATGATGCCGACGATGTTGCCGCTTGTGTCGAAAGCCGGGCAGCCAAGACCCGCCAGCCACGAGTTGACGCTGCACACATAGAACGTGCGCGGCTTGTCGATGATGGCCTGGATTCGGTCGAGGGCGACCCAGGGGGCGCGGTTCCCGATCTCGCCGAGGCGCCCGAGGACCACGATGCGATCCATGATCTCGGGCTCGGCGTTCTTGCTGAGGTCGATGGCGGCCATGGGCTGCTCGCGGATCTCGGAGGGCCGGACGAAGGCAAGGTCGAGGTCGCGGTCGCGGAGCACCACCTTGCTGGGGATCTCCGTGCCGTCGGCAGTGACGAGCTTTAGGTCCCGGATCTCGGACTCGAATCTGCAGGTCGGGTCCGTGTTGTCCGCTCGATAGTACGGGTCGAGCTCCGAGAGCGAGCAGACGGCGAGCCCGCTCGGGTCAATGACGGTGGCCCCGCTCTGGTTCGTGCGTTCTCCCTCCTCGGCTTCCTCTCCCTCGAACACCATCCGCAGGTTGAGGACGACCTTAAGCGTGACCAGGGCGTCCCCAGAAGTCTTGCTGATCCTGCGGGCGGCGGTTGCGGCCTCCTCGGCTGCCGCCGGCCGGAGAGATACCCCCCAGGCGAGCGCCCCGCATGCCAGCCATACGGTGATCACTATGCACCAGCGTCGTCCGATCATCTTCCTTCCCCCTGCTGTTCTCGCCGCATCACTGCTCGTCGGCGGCCGACGCGACGAGTTCTTCGGCCCACTTCGGCTCCAGCTCGACGAAGAGCGAGTGAATGCCGCGCTGCACGCGAAAGACTACCGCGTCCGGCTTCTCCAGGGCGACCTCCCGCATTCGACATTCGACGTCCCCGACGTTACGCACCTCGCGGCCGTCCGCCTCGACGATCAGATCGCCCACGGCGAGGTGACCCAGCGCGGCCCAGCCGCCCTCGCTCACAACTTCGACCAGGGCCCCTTGCTGATCAGACGGCCACTGCCGGAGGAAGCGATCATTCACGGTGATGTCCCGCACGGTGAACTCGAAACCCTCGTCGCGGTAGCGCGCCATCTCGCGCTCGGCCTTCGGCGACTCCTCCAGTTCGACGGTGAGGGTCAGCTCGGCCCCATCTCGGATGATTGCCAACTCGGCCTCGGAGCCGATGGCGCGTCGGCGGATCATCGTCTGGAAGACGTCCACGTGCTGTGGGCGTGAGGCGGGGATATCATCGCCGTCGAGCCCGACGACGAAATCGTCGACCTGCAGCCCGGCGCGCTCGGCGGCGCTCCCCGGCAGGACCTGCGTGATTCGCACTCCGGTGCGGCCTTCAAGCCTGAGCTGCTCTGCCAGTTCGCGCGTCAGTACCTGGACGGTGACGCCAAGCCAGGCCTTGCGCACCTCGACGGCAGGCGCGGGCAGGGGGCGCTTCCCGACTTCGACGACCGTCATGCGGTGCTCGGGGCCGCGGTCGAAGAGCACGAGAGTGGGAATGGGTTCGTCGGCGCCTTCGGCGAGCCGCTCAGTGGCCGCGGCCAAGTCAACCGCGGCCACGATGCGCGTTTCTCCAACCGCCGTGATTACATCCCCCTTGGCGATGGCGGGCTTTGCTTCGCTGCACGGACCGCCCGGACGCACGCTGGTGACGAGCACCCCGCTCTTCGGCCGGTGCATCTCTTTCGCCTCGACGAGGGACAGGTTGCGGCCTGTCATCCCCCACTCGGGGAACTCGCTCTCCCGAGGCTGGGCCGCCTCTCGCTCCTGTGGCACGACCCGGAGGGTATGGCGGCCGCCCCGGCGGAGGACGACGGCCTCGACTTGCTCGCCGATGGGCAGGTCGGCAACCAGCTGGTTAAGGCCGGGCAACTCCTCCGGATGGCGGACGTGGATGGGCTGGCCGGCGAGCGAGACCAGCAGATCGCCGGGCTGGAAGCCGGCTCGTTCTGCCGGCGAGTCGGGGATCGAGCCGCCGACGAGGACCCCTGTTTCTCCCTGCTGTGACTTAAGCAGTGGCTGGACCTCGAGCCCCAACCAAGCGCGGGCGATCTTCCCAGAGACGACAAGCTTCCGCGCGACCGCCAGAGCGAGACTGCCGGGGATGGCGGCGCCGAGCCCGAACTCCATCTCGTTGATGCCGACGACCTCACCGACGAGATTCACCAGCGGCCCGCCGGAGCTGCCGGGCCCGACTTCCGCGTCGTGGCCGATCCAGCGGACGATGGAGCCGACGTCCTCACCCTCCAGTTCGAAGGTGAACGGCCAGAGCAGGTCAGGCATGACGAGCTGGGTGTTGCTAACGATGCCGAGCGTCACGGACTGAGAGAGCGCGAGGGGACTACCCATAGCGAGAACGGGGTCGCCAACGCGAACCGCGTCGGAGTCGCCGAAGTGGGCGACCGGAAACGACTCGGCGGTTTGCGGGAGCAGCTTGATGACGCAGATGTCGGTGAGGGGATCGGTTCCGACGAGCTCGGCATCGATCTTCCGCCGGTCGGCGAGTGTGCAAGCGATCTGTGCGGCGCGTCCGGCGACATGGTGGTTGGTGATGATGTGGCCGTCAGGGGTGAAGATGACGCCGCTACCGGTCGCCTCCGACTTGAGCTCGCGGCCCTCCCGATAGTCCACCTCGACGACGTGGATGCGCACGAGGGCCGGAATGACGGAGGCCGAGGCCCCGGCCACCGCCGTCTTCAACTCCGCGGGGAGGGGTTCGGTTTGGGCGAATGCGCTCGCCGTAGCGAACCACGCGGCAAGAAATACCACCGTGCTCATGGCGCTCTGATTCAGGCTGCGTCCCATGTGGCCCTCCCCTCTGACGGCGCGGTCGTCCTGCCCCCCATAATCATTCGGCGGATGACAAGGGGACGCCTGCTGAGCCTGCCGCCGCGTGTTGCGACCCGGGGACTGCCGCCAACACTCACACCTCGGCACCGTAGAAGGAGGAGCTGAAGATGGCGAGGCCGGTAGCCATGGCGGCGGCGACGGCTGCAGCGGTCACGGCGGGACAGAGCTCCAACTCGAACACCGCCGAGAGCAGCGTGACGCCGACGAAGCCGCCAGCGCCAAGTGCGACCGTCGTCCCACCAAGCGTGAGGGCCTCGAGCCACGCGGGAAGGAGAAGCCGCTTGGCGAGGAGGTGGCGCGCAGCGGCGCGGCGCGCGACGGCGGGAGCGAGGCGCGCGGGTGGATCGACGGTGGGCTCGCCAGTGAGCGCCGTGTCGAGGGAGCGCAGCACCTCGTGCTCAGCGCGGCAGGTCGGGCAGGTGTCGAGGTGGGCGCTGAGGGCAGCGGTGAGGGCCTCGCGCAGGCCGCCGTCCAGAAGAGTCTGGAGGAGCTTGCCGGCGCGTCGGCAATTCACGAGCTGACCTCCTGCCCTGCTCCAGTGTCGGCGGCGACTGCCTGCCTCAGCATCGTGCGCGCGCGGTGGAGTCGGGTCTTCAACGCGCGGATGGAGATGCCGAGGTCGCTCGCGGCCTCTTGGTAGGAGCGGCCCTCCAGATAGAAGGCGGCGATGGCCAGCCGATACTTGGGCGGGAGGGTGGAGAGGGCCGCCCGCAGGTGCTCGTCAAGTTCGGAGCCTGCGGGGGCGGGCACTGAGGCAAGATCGGCGGGGTCAGCGCTCTGCTCCGGACGACGGCTGCGCGCGCGCAGCCAGGTGATGCACAGGTTGGCGGCGACGCGGGTGACGTAGGCGCCGAGAGCCCGGTCGTCACGGACCCGCGGGAGAGACTGGAACACGCGAAGGAAGGCCTCCTGGGTCAGGTCCTCGGCGTCGTCGTGGTCGCGCAGCATGCGATAGGCGAGGTTGTAGACACGACCCTGATGTCGGCGCACGATCTCCTCGAAGGCGGAGGGGTCGCCTTGACGCGCGGCAGAAAGTAGGTTTTGGTCGCTGTCCTCAGACCTTGAGAGCCCGGCACAGAACAGCCGGCACGCGAAGCCCTCGCACGCCGCTCTCATCGCTTGTTGCTCTCCGGGTTCACTTCTCCCGTGTTTGCCGTTGCGTGGCTGTCCGGCGGCGCGGGTGTCCGGTGCATCGCCCAGTACACGACCACCACTGTCAAACCTAGGGCGATCAGCAGCACTCCAATGACGCCGATGATGTACTCGACCTCGAACACCTGACCTCGCACCTGCCGACTGAGAAACGAGAAGGCAGGGGCCAGCGCGAGCACAGCCCCTCCAACCAGCATAAGTGTGATGCCTCGGATCAGGCCCCGGCGCCGATCCAGTCGATTGAACTCGTGAGGGCGATAGGTCTCGCCGGTTGTCCCGGAAAACGCGTCTTGCTCTCGGGCCCATACACCGTAGGCGGCCAGGTAGACGGCGCCGAGAGTCAGGAGGAAGACGCCGATGATGCGCAGCACGGCTGGCCCTCCAAAGTCTCCGGGCCAGAGCCGTAACCAGGGGCCAACTGCAGTTAGAAGGAGTAACATCCCCCCTCCGACGAGGAGTGTGACACCGTACAGCAGCCCCGTGCGGGTACGCCAGCGCTCGCGGAGCCTGAGCACCGTCTGTACGTCCCCACCCGTCTCGATGAGTTTGAGCGTCTCTCGGTAGTGGAGGTACCGAGACAAAGCGACGAGGGCGAAAGCGGCAACCATCACGCCGAACACTAGAAGCAATAGAGCCTGGACGTAGTCTGGCGCGGCCGCGGTCTGGGCTAACCAACTGCTGTCCATCGCGAGCTCCTCATCGGGGCGCGAATTGCCTGCACCGATAGAGACGCCCGGCGCGCGCGAAAAGGCCTCAGCAGTCTTTGCCTTCCTTCTGCTCGCCGATTGACCTTCTTCTGAACACCTTGACCGGGGAGCGTTCGTACCCGCGGCGGAGGTAGAAAGACCCGGCGAAGTCGTTCTCCTCGTAGACCATGAGGTTAATCTGTCTGGCGCCCAGCTCCCACAGCCGATCCTCGGCCGCCGCGAGGAGGGCACCTCCGATGCCGCGGTTGCCGTAGCTCTTCAACACCGCTAGATGGTAGAGCCATCCGCGCAGCCCGTCCCAGGCAGCGATCACCGTGCCGACGATCTTCTCTTCCTGGCGCCAGACAAGCGCGCAGCCTGGATTGCGCGCAAGCGCCTTCTCGAACCAGTCCCGATCTTCCCCCACATGGGGCCACAGTTCCGCCTCTTCCCACACGCTCGCCACCTCGTCGAAGTCTTCCGCCGTCATCTCAGAGACATGATCGTCCATCAGCTCTCACCTCATCTGGAAATGCACCGAAGCCACAGACCTCGCGGCCTGTGGCTTCTGGAAAGGGCACCGCCTTCGGACAGCGGTCAGGTAGGTGCGTCACGCCACCGGCCGCGAGCGAACAGCCCGCGTCGCAGGCCTCGCAGGCATCGAAGCTCTCGTGATCGGCGGCGCCAATCCATCGTGGCAGCGAGAATAGCACGTCGGCGGGGCCTAGTCAACCAGCCTCCAGCTCGACCCACAGCCGGCCATCTATACCAGTGACCTATGGGTTGACCAAGGTACAACCCTGTCTCTTCGTGCGAGAAACCGGACATTGCAGGGGAAGGTGTGCTCTTCCCTCACTCGAACGGGCGCCATGGCCAGACTCCAGGAGCCAAGACCGATGTTCAGGCAAACTTCGTCGTTGCCAGGAGGTGACTCATGCCGGAGTTCCTGAATCCCTTTTCGGGCGTCGTGCCGCGGAAGTTGACGAAAGAGGAACTGATCCGAGCGATCAGGCTCAACATATCCGCAGAGCACGAAGCCGTTCACCTGTACATGGCCCATGCCGATGCAACCGATGACGAATTCGCCAGGAAAGTGCTGACAGATGTCGCGAACGAAGAGCGAGAGCACATCGGGGAGTTCATGGAGCTGCTCCGACGCCTCGCGCCGGACGAAGCTGACTATCTGGAAGCCGGGCGCCGCGAAGTAGTCGAGATGGCGGAGGGTGCGGACAGCTAGGAGTCGGCGGCCGATAGCTCCAGCCCGATCTTCGGTGGGTGGGTCAGCGTGTTGTGAATCAGGCAGGACTGGGCGACGCGCTCCAGCGTGCCGACTTGCTCCTGAGGAAGGGCGCGGGGAATGCGGACCGCGATTCGGATCTCACCTATACGGTGAGGCTTCTCAGCCATCTCCCAGTCCAGGTCGATCCTCATTCCTTCCAAGTCGATGTCGTGCCGGGTCGAGAAGTACACCAGCACCGACCCAATGCATGAGCCGAGGGAGGCCATCAGCAGCTCGGGCGCGGAGGGATAGGCCTTCCCTACTTCGGAAGATTCGTCGCACATCAACTGACCCGACTCGACGTGGCTGCAGAAGTGCATCCCCTCCTTCCATAACACGGTAGTCGTCGCCATGCCTTCTCCTCCTGAGCCTTCGGTCTTAGCTGTGTCGCCTCGACTCCCTCCTTATCGTCAGTTCTGACCAGCCCGGGCGACCTCCTCACGTACAGCGCTGGGCACGCCGCCATGCTCGCGTCTGTTGTGGCGGGAACTACACATATCTCTACCGCCAACGTTTCACGAAGGCTCAGTCCTCGGTAGAGTTGTCGAGAATGGTTACTACTATGAGGAGGACCGCCGAGACGCGGCCGAAACTGAGGATGACCCGCCAGCGCCGCGCCCTTCTGGCGGCGGTCCAGCAGGCCAGAGGGCATCCGACTGCCGACGACATATACCGGATCGCTCGGCGGCGGCTCCCGCACATCAGTCTTGGCACTGTCTACCGGAACCTCGAAATCCTTTCCCGGCAGGGGATCGTGCACAAGATCGAGCTGGGAAGCGCACAGCGGCGCTTCGACGCAAAGGGCACCTCCCATTACCACGTGCGCTGTGTGGGGTGCGGCCGAGTGGACGACGTGGCTATAGGGCCCGCGGCCAAACTTGAACGTGCCGCTCGCAGCGCAACGGATTACATGATCATCGGCCATCGGTTGGAGTTCCTGGGGCTATGTGGCGGCTGTGGCACACGGGGCGAGCAAGTGTGCAAGGGCGCCGAGCGCGGGGAAGCGAAGCAGGCCGGCGCTTGAAACCCGATCAGAGGTTTCGCCCCTTGATAGGGTCATGGCGGAGGACGCTATGCACGAGATGACGGCGGCCAATCTCCGCAGCGGCTATGGCGGGGAGTCGATGGCGTACATGCGATACGTGATCTGGGGCGATAAGGCCGAGGAGGACGGGTTCCCGAACGTCGCACGCCTGTTTCGGGCGATCGCCTACGCCGAGACTACGCATGCCACCAATCACTTCGAAGCACTGCGGGACGAGGTCGGCCCTTTTCTGGTTCCCTCGATGGCTGGCTTCGGATTGGCAACCACTTCCCAGAACCTGGAGGGGGCAATTGAAGGCGAGACCTTCGAGATCGACGAGATGTACCCGACTTACCTGGCGACAGCGAAGCTGCAGAAGGAGCGCGGCGCGCAACTCAGCTTCCACTACGCCCTATCGGCGGAGAGGATTCACGCCGAGATATACACGACGGCGAAGCAGGCGGTGGACGGTGGCTCAGACATGGAGCTGGGGCCGGTGCAGGTCTGCCATGTCTGTGGTTACACTGCGGAGGGTGAGATACCGGATAAGTGTCCCATCTGTGCGGCTAAGCGTGAACGCTTCCGAACCTTCGCGTAGCCACTGCTGGGAGGCGGTCGCACGCGGCAGGCGGTAGAGTCCACTGGCGGAGGTCCGAGAGCACCGATAGGGGGCCAGCGCATAAGGTTAGGCAATCGTGGTTACCAGGGGATGGCGCACGGGGTGGTATGCACGTCCAGGCAAAGGAGCATGCGATGCTGAGCAAGAAGATGGAGAAGGCCCTCAACGGGCAACTCAATGCCGAGTACTTCTCGTCTTACCTGTACCTCTCGATGGCCGCCTACTTCGAGTCGACCAACCTCCCCGGGATGGCGACCTGGATGCGGATCCAGGCGCAAGAGGAGGAGCTGCACGCGATGAAGTTCTTCGACTTCATCTGCGCCCGCGGCGGGCGCGTGAAGCTGACCCAGATCGATGCGCCCGAGACCGAATGGCAGTCGCCGCTGGCGGTGTTCCAAGCCGCCTACGCGCACGAGCAGAAGGTAACCGGCCTGATCAACGACTTGGTCAAGATGGCCAAGGACGAAGGAGACGCGGCCACGGACATCTTCCTTCAGTGGTTCGTGACCGAGCAGGTCGAGGAAGAGAAGTCAGCCGATGAGATCGTGCAGAAGCTGACGATGATAGAAGGGGCGCCCCACTTGCTTTTGATAATGGACAAGGAACTCGGCGCACGACAGGCCGGAGGGGAGCAGTCAGCAGATGAAGGTTAGGTTCAACGCCGACGAAGTTCTGGAGATAGCCCGGCAGATCGAGCGGAACGGGGCCGGCTTCTACAGGCGCGCCGCGGAGTTGAAGCAAAGCTCCAGTGCCCGGGCCATGCTGCTCGAGCTGGCCGCCATGGAGGAAGAGCACGAGCAGACCTTCTCGGAGATGCGGGCGGGACTCAGCGATGACGAGCGCAAGGACGTCACCTACGACCCGGAGGGGCAGCTGCCCCTCTACCTCCAAGCGCTGGCCGACAAGAGCATCTTCGCGAAGGGCAAAGCGCCCTCCCAGCAGCTGACCGGGAAGGAGAGCATAGAGGACATCCTTCGCTTCGCCATCGGGATGGAGAAGGAATCGATCGTCTTCTATCTCGGCATGCACGAGTTCGTACCTCAGCGACTCGGCGGAGCGCGGATCGACCAGATCCTGAAAGAGGAGATGTCCCACATCGCAACACTGGGAGACCTGATGCGGTGTGCCCAGCTCTGATCGACCGGCCTCTCGACAGCCTGGCCGCCGCCGGCAGGGCGCCACGTGAGGAGCATCTCAGTTGACCGATAGTGCTGGTGGTCCTTTCGGGGCCGTGAAGGTGACCGACCGCGTCTACTGGGTCGGAGCCATTGACTGGGGCGTGCGTGACTTCCACGGGTACGCCACCCAGCGCGGCAGCACGTACAACGCCTATCTGGTGCTAGCCGAGAAGATCGCTTTGGTCGACACCGTGAAGGCTCCCTTTGTCGGTGAGCTGTTAGCGCGCGTCGCCTCAGTTATTGACCCCGCCCGCATAGACTACCTGATATCGAACCATGCGGAGATGGACCATTCGGGCGGCCTGCCAGAGGTCATCGGGGCCGTCGGGCCTGAGAAGGTGTTCGCCTCAACCGCCGGTGTGGACGCGCTGGGGGAGCATTTCTCGCTGGCGTCCGAGGTCACGGCAGTCAGGGAGGGAGAGGGCCTCAGCCTCGGAAATGCCAATCTCACCTTCGTCGAGGCGCGCATGCTCCATTGGCCGGACAGCATGATGACCTACCTCGCCGAAGACCGTCTGCTGATGTCCAATGATGCCTTCGGTATGCATCTGGCCTCCAGCCAGAGATTCGCTGATGAGATAGAGGGGGCGACTCTCGAATCCGAGGCGGCGAAGTACTACGCCAACATACTGCTGCCTCTATCGCCGCTGGTCAGCAGGCTACTCGAGAAAGTGGGTAATCTGAACATAGCCATCGACGTTGTCGCTCCCAGCCACGGCCCAATCTGGCGAAAAGATACCGCCAGAGTGGTGGACTGGTATGCAGGATGGGCCGCAGGCACGGCGAAAAGGAAGGCCGTCGTCGCCTATGACAGCATGTGGCAGAGCACGGCGGCGATGGCGCGAACGATCGGCGATGGCTTGGCCGCGGCCGGAGTCGAGACGAAGGTAATGCCGTTGCGGGAGAGCCATCGAAGCGACGTAGCAACGGAGTTGCTGGACGCAGGGGCCCTGCTAGTGGGATCCCCGACGCTGAACAACGGCGTATTCCCGACGGTCGCCGATGCTCTGAGCTACCTGAAAGGCCTCCGGCCGCGCCATCTCGTTGGGGCCGCGTTCGGGTCGTACGGATGGAGCGGCGAAGCCGTGGGCCACATCGAGGAGGCCCTTCAGGCGATGAAGATCGGACTCGCCGCCGAGGGCCTGAAGGTCAACTATGTGCCGGGCAGAGAGGATCTCGCCAAGTGCTGGGCTCTCGGCCGCCAGGTGGCTGAGCAACTTCGTGTGTAGGCGTACGAGCTAATCCTGCTGGGCGAGCAGAGGCGGACGTCCGTCCGGCGAAGAAATGCATTGTCTGACGCGCGGCAATGCGTGCGAGCCGGCTTGCGGCGACCCCGATAACGGCATCCCAGCCGTTGTCGCGCGGGTGTGGTGTGCCACGTGCGCAGTGCTGAGACAGCGATCGGGCAGGAGAAACATCTAGGGAAGCGGAGCGAACTATGCGGCGCACGGCTGTCCTTACCGGATCCGGTCTGCGGGAGCTGCTGGCGCGAGCCTGCCGGAAGAGTCGTCTGATCGCGCCTGTGAGGCGCGGCAAGACATCGTTTGACTTCGAGTGGCTCGACGAGCCCGACGAGGTGCAGGTGGACTACGTGAGGACGGTGCTTCCGCCGAAAAAGGCCTTCTTGCCTCCCCGGGAGACGCTGCTCAAGTTCGAGAGGGGGCCTCACCCGGCGGCGAAGCCGCTGCTGGACGATGAGCCGTTTCTTCTCTTCGGCATTCACCCCTGCGATCTAAAGGCGGTCAACCAGCTCGACTGGGCGATGGGTCAGCGCCACGGCATCCCTGATCCCCATTACCTGGCGCGGCGCAAAGGCGCCACCATCGTCGGGCTCGAGTGCATGCCTGACGAATACTGCTTCTGCACCTCGGTCGGCAGCTGCGACACCCGCGAGGGCGCCGACTCGTTCTTGACGCCGATCGAATCCGGCTATCTCGTCGAAGTCCTGACGGAGAAGGGCGAGCGCCTTCTAAAGGAATCGGGCGACGCTCGCGAGGCCACCCCCAAGGAAGAGGCGGCGGCGCGCGCCTACGTTGACGAGAAGAAGCACCGGATAACCAGCGAAATCGACGCGGACGTTGGGGAGCTCCCCGGCCTGCTGGAGCCGCGCTACGACACCGAGGTCTTTGAGCAGACCGCTGAGCGGTGCTACAGCTGCGGGACCTGCACCAATGTGTGTCCTACCTGCTTCTGCTTCGACGTCAACGACGAGGTCGGCCTGCCTCCCGCGACAGGCCGGCGCGAGCGCGAGTACGACTCCTGCCAGCTCCTCGACTTCGCAGTGGTGGCCGGCGGGCATAACTTCCGCGGGGAGCGCGTCGACCGCGTCCGACACCGATGGTTTCGGAAGTTCGTTTACCTGCTAAGAGAGCGGGGGGTGCCCTTCTGCGTCGGCTGCGGCCGGTGCAGCAAGTCCTGCACGGCGGGGATCAGCCTGGTCGATGTGCTGAACTCGGTGCTGGCCCAAGCGAAGGAGGAAGCAGTCCGATGACGACCGTGCAGAGGCGATTCCCAGATGAGAATCCCGAGGCGCTCTTCGTTCCAGAGATGGCGGCGATAAAGCACGCGGAGAACCTGACGGCGCAGGACAGGCTGTTCGAGATAGAGTTGCGGGATGGCAAGGACCTGGGACACAAGCCCGGTCAGTTCGTCGAGGTCAGCATCTACGGCTTCGGAGAGGCGCCCATCTCCGTCAGCTCCTCCCCCGCGCGGCGTGGAAGCTTCGAGCTGTGCGTTCGCAAGCTTGGCGGGCTGACGGGCAAGCTCCACACCCTTACTAAGGGAGACCCGGTTGGCATCCGAGGTCCCTATGGCAACGGCTTCCCGATGGAGGACTTCGAGGGAGCCGACTGCCTGATCGTGGCCGGCGGCATTGGGATGGCGCCGCTGCGCTCTGTCGTCCACACAATCCTCGCCGACCGTGAGCGCTATGGCCGACTGATGCTCCTTTACGGCAACAGAACGCCCGATGACATTCTCTTCGCCGACGAGCTGAAAGCATGGGCCGAGGATGAGCGCAGCCAGATCCTCGTGACGATCGACCAGCCAGCGGAAGGGTGGGACGGACACGTCGGGGTGGTGACGACCCTGTTCGAGAAGATCACGCTCGACCCCTCGCGCAGGGTGGTTGCGGCTGTCGTCGGCCCGCCGGTAATGTATCGCTTCGTCTACGCCGAGCTGACCTCCCTGCGCATACCGGATAACCAGATCTACCTCTCGCTGGAGCGCCGGATGAAGTGTGGAGTCGGCAAGTGCGGACACTGCCAGGTGGAGGGCAAGTATATATGCATCGACGGTCCGGTCTTCACGGCAGAGGAACTTCGCCAGTTCCACGAGAGCATCTAGACTCGAGGTCTACCATAACCACAGAAACGCGGAGCCGTGAGTCGTGAGCGACAAGCCAAAGGTAGCGTTTTTCGATTTCGCATGCTGTGAGGGTTGCCAGTTGACGGTGCTGAGCATCGGCGAGCCGCTGATAGAGGTTCTCAAGCACGTGGATATAGTCACCTGGCGAGAGGCGATGTCCGAGAAGAGCGACGAGTTCGACATCGCTTTCATAGAGGGATCAATCAATAGAGACTCCGATGTCCCCCGTCTGAAGCGCATCCGCGAGAAGGCGAAGCTGGTAGTCGCCCTGGGTTCGTGCGCCGCGCTTGGCGGACCCCACGTCTCGGCCAATCGGTTCGAGACTTCGGAGCTGCTGAAGCTGGCCTACGGCGACAAGGCCGGCGAGTACGAGGCCGGGGAGGTGCGGCCCATCAGCGCCGAGATCAAGGTGGACGTGCCGATTTACGGCTGCCCCATAAACGCCAACGAGTTCGTCTCGGTGCTGAAGCATCTTCTCCTCGGGCGGCCGTATCGGGTGCCGAACGAGGCCGTGTGCCAAGAGTGCAAGCTGAACGGCTACGAGTGCGTCTTCGACAAGGGCATGATCTGCCTGGGGCCGGTCACCCGCTGCGGGTGCAACGCCATCTGCACGAGCCGGGGCCACCGCTGCTTTGGGTGTCGCGGGCTCGTTGACGATCCCAATGTCAACGCGGCGCGAGACGTGCTCGAAGAGCACGAGTACTCCCTCGACGAGATCATCGGCATGTTCCAGATCTACTCGCAGCGGGCGCCGCGAGTCAAAGAGCTGGCCCAGGCTGCCGGTGAGCCAGACAAGAAGAGGAGCAAGGGTTCCGAGCCATGGAGATTCGGGTCGACCACGTAACGAGAGTCGAAGGACACGGCAACATCCTCGCCTCCATAAAGGACGGTCAAGTGCAGAAGGCCATCCTCGAGGTGGTGGAGGCGAACCGCTTCTTCGAAGCCTTCATGCGCGAGCGCAGCTATGAAGAGGTGGCACACATCGCCACGCGCATCTGCGGCATCTGTGCCATGAGCCACAGCAGCGCCTCCGTACAGGCAACCGAGAAGGCGCTGGGCATCGAGATCACCGAGCAAACAGCTCTCCTCCGCCGACTCATCATGGACGCAGAGATGGTCTCGAGCCACGCGCTCCATGTCTACTTCCTCGTCGCGCCGGACCTGCTCGGGCTGAAGAGCGTGGTCCCGCTCGTGGAGAAGGACCCCGACACGGTGAAGCTCGCCTTCCGTGTGAAGACGACCGCCTACGACCTCGCGGATGTCCTGGTCGGGCGGCACACCCATCCGGTGGCAGTCGTGCCGGGCGGGTACACGTCGATGCCCGACCCAACGGCTCTGGCGCAGATGCGCGAGCGGTTCATAGGCCTCCGCGTGGACATGAAGACGACGACGGAGCTGCTCAAGACGCTGGAGCTTCCGGCCTTCGAGCGAGAGACGGAGTACGTGTCGCTCCGCCAGCCCGACCACTACACCTTCTACGCCGGTGACATTGTGTCCACCGACGGCGGACGCGTAGCGGCCGACAACTACCTGGAAGCAATTCAGGAGTTCCTCGTCCCCCATTCCACTGCCAAGCACTGCAGGTGGAATCGAGACAGCTACATGGTCGGCGCGCTGGCCCGGGTCAACAACAACTGCAAGCAGCTTCATCCGGAAGCGCAGAAGGTGATGGAAGAGCTCGGCTTCAAGCCACCGGTGCATAACACCTTCATGAACAACGTGGCGCAGTTCATCGAGACGGTCCACGCCATCGAGGATGCCATTGCGCTGATAGACCAACTGCTCGCCCACGGCATCGAGGAGGAGGAGATTCCGCCCATCACCAAGCACGGACGCGGCGTCGGCGCGGTAGAGGCCCCGCGGGGGCTGCTCATTCACGACTACACCTACGATGAACGGGCGCGGCTCGTTGAGGCCAACTGCATCATCCCGACCAACCAGAACTACGCGAACATGGACCGCGATCTGGAGGCGCTCGCCGCGCAGATCGCCGACCAGCCGAAGGACGACGTCGAGCTGAAGCTCGAGATGCTCGTCCGCGCCTACGACCCGTGCATTAGCTGTTCGGTGCACTAGCCTGGGGATATGATGACGGCGGGCACGTGAGTGCGCGCGTGACGGCTCGGGGCAGGAGCTTGGGCTCCTGCCCTTCCGCTTGGCCCGTGAGGACTTGGAGATGCGCCGCCCGGCTATCGGCGCACTGCCACGAAATGGGTAACGAGGCTGGACAGATCCTCCTCGTCGGCGTCGCGGAATCGGGGCGCCAGACGAGCGCGATCAAGAGGTGGCATATCCACGTGATACGTTCGGAGCGCCTCGCATTCCACCCGGAAGCCGTGGCGCGAGAACAGGGCAACATACTGACTTCGCAGCCATCGGTTGTGATACTCAAGTGGGTTGCCGAAACACCTATCGTATTCCTCGTCCTCCAGCATGAGATGCGCCAGCGGGCCTACGGACTTGTCCGCGTGCCATCGATGATCACGATGATCGACGACATGGCTCATCACACCGTCGGGCTGGAGCGCGGCCGCCATGCGAGCTACCTCCCGTTCCAGGTCCTGGGGCGTGTAGTGCTCGAGCGTGCCTCCGGAGAAGACGCAGCCGACGCGACCTCGCCACTCGGGCCGGTCGGCGGCACTGTGGTCGCCGGCGTAGGCCATACCGATGGCCGCCAGCGAGCGAACGGCTTTCTTGTTCGCGGTCTGCGCCAGGATCCATTCGACTCGATCCTCCGGCGCATCTGAGAGCCGGCCCATGTCGGGGCCCTTCTCGCAAAGCACGCGCCGAGAAGTCTCACAATAGCGGTCGCAGAGTCGGTCCCAACGATCAGTGAGCAACCCGGGCGCGTCTGTCGCGATGGCCATGGCCAGTCCCGCCGCCATCGTGGCCCCGCTGTCGAAGCACCACAGCCGCTGTGAGCGGGCCTCGTCCCCGAAGAAGCGCCGGGGCACCTCGATGCGGGAGGGAAAGACGCGGAACCACTTCGCCGGCATCCCCGACATGGAGCCAAGTACCTGGTAGGTGAGCCACCGGTACACCTTCGCGCCTGCGGGCAGCCCGAGCAGCGCATGCCGTATCAACCTCTTCAGCCTCCAGTCCATTGCCTCTCACCCCCGGGCGCGGTCCGCCTCTTCTGAGCGTCGGCCGCCCGAGTCCTGCACCTCGGGCGGAACCAGGACGTCTGCCGGATACATGACCTTGCATTCATTCTCAAGGACGAGCTCCGCCACCGAGCCCCGACCGTCATGCCGGCGGACCTCCTTCCAGATGCGGTTCGCGCGGTAGATGTCACCACCCCGTCGGAAGAACCGATGGTCGGTCTCGAAGATCCGCACTTCGAAGGGCAACGGGCGTGCCGCGCGCACTTCGCCCCGTAACACGTCGGGGTCGACCCACGTGCTTAGCATCACGGGGAACGGCAGCGTGTTGCGGAACTGCAGATCCACGTAGCTGTAGAAGACTGTGGCCCCACATCCGAACGGCACCGTGCGCCCGGTATCTCGGAAGAGATCAAAGGAGTGCCGGTGTCTCTCCACGATCTCGGCGTTGATGTCCAGGGCCAGCAGGAAGAGGAGGTTTGAGAGCTGACAGAGACCACCTCCTATCTCGGGCCGCAGCTCACCTCGGATGAGTTCGAGTGCCGGCAGATACCCTCTGCGGCGGGTGGTCTTCCCGACGGTGCGACAGAATGAGAACACCTCGCCAGGGCCCAGGACGAGGTTGTTTACTCTGGCGCATGCGAGCCTGAGGTTGTTGGCCTTCTCTTCAGTGAAGGCCGCGATGGCGCCGTCCGGTGCGCGCCGGAGCGGCGACGTACGCACAGCCACGACCCGCGGGAAGTCCGCGGCCGAGCCCCGATCCGTCGCCCACGGCAGCGGGTTGAGAAGCCAGTCCACACTCCTGCGGAGACGGTGGCATGCGACTTTTGCCCAGAAGATCCACTCCATCGCCATCTCGCCTGGCGCTTCCCCCGAGGAGAGCGAACACATCGTCCCGTCTGTTAGACACGCGGTGGCCTGCTTCGACTTCCCCGGGGCCCGTTCCGACGCACGATGCCTCCCGGCACGAGACGAGCTGAGCCCGTGCATGGGGCATGGGACAGTCCCCGAGGGCGAGCAGAGAATCTAGCGCATCCTCCCCTATGCGACCCGTGTCCCTCTCTTGACCCAGGTCAGGGCGCGGCGCCCTGCGAATGAGTAGACTACGCCTGGCATACCGGCTGCATCGAAGAAGCGCGTGTGGACAAGCCGCGGGAGGGGAGCGGACGCCACGGAAAGGGAGTGGCTGCCGCAGGCGCTAACTAGTGGGACGACTGGCCCCGCATGGACAGCAGCAGGGCGAGGCCCCCTACTCAGGAGGATTCAATCTGATGGTGACGCTCAAAGACAAGTTCCGCGGCTGCATCGCTGCATCGTGGATCGGCTCCGCCATGGGAGCGGCCGTTGAGGGCTGGTCGCCGGAGCAGATCAAGAAGCGGCACGGTGTGCTCGACAGGCTGGTGTCCTACTCCCATTACGACGCGGATGTGAAGTGGGATCGCGTCCCCGGAACCACGGAGGACGGCATAGAGAGGCAGAAGCTCATTGCCACGGCCATCATCGAGAAGCAGGACCGCGTGCTTGCGCAAGAGGTGGCAGCGGTCTGGGTCCAGGACATCGACCCCGAGAAGATCGTCTACAAGCAAGAGCCCTTCGACAAGTTCCTGTTGGAGATGACGCGAGCGGGGCTCCCGGCGGCGGAAGCCGGCCAGCTCGTGCTCTATCCGAACATCGTGTCCCTCGCCCGCTCGTCCCATCCCATCGGCCTCATCAACGCGGGGGACCCTAGAGGCGCGGCCGACGATGCCTTTGAGGTCGGGAAGCTGTATGCGCGCGAGACCGCCTACGCGCTTCGCTGGGCCGCGCTGTACTGCGCGGCCATCGCCGAGGCGTGCAGGCCAGACGCAACCGTGGAGTCTGTCCTGGCAGTGGCGAAGGAGTACGTGCACTACCGGGAGGAGTCCGGCGGCCTCTACGCGCGCTACGATACGATAGAGGCGGAAGTCAGTCGCGCGCTCGAACTCGGCCGGGCCCACACCAACTACATCGCCCTCAGGGAGGCATTCGAGCAGCACTACCGTGGCGGAGAGTACTTCAACTACGGCTACTCCCAGGCGAACGAGATCGTCGCCAAAGGCCTGGCCGTGTTCGCGGTCACCAAGGGCGATCCGAAGGAGGCCATCATCGCCTCCGTCAACTTCGGTCGGGACACGGATTGTCTGGCAGCAGTGGCGGCAGGTCTGGCCGGCGCGCTGTCGGGAACAGGGACGATTCCGCGGGAATGGGCGGACCAAGTCAACGCAGCGACCGCGCTGGACCCGCACACGAACAACAAGCGCACCATCGAGGAGACGGCCGACGGCCTGTTCGAGGCCTTCCTCGCCCGCCGGCGGCGACTTCAGCAGTATCTCGCCTCAATGGGCGACGATGCCTTTCTGAGGTAGGCCGCGTGCTGTCACGACGTCACACCTGAGGAGGCGAATATGCCATTGTTCGGCCACGACCGCGAGGAGGTCGAGAAGCGCATCGGGCACACTTCGCAGCTTGGGGGACTGAAGCAGTACCAGCTCACCGACGGCCGCGCAGGCGGGGTGCGGGCGGTTGACTTCCGTACCACGCGCGGCCTCGAGTTCACCGTGCTGGTGGACCGCGGGATGGACATCAGCGAAGCGCGCTACAAGGGCCTGAGCCTCTGCTGGCGCTCAGCGGCGGGAAACGCGGCCCCGGCCCACTACGACCCGCGCGGGCTGGAATGGCTGTGGACGTTCTTCGGCGGCCTGCTCACGACCTGTGGGCTAACCCAAGTCGGTCCGCCGCACACAGACAACGGGGAGGAGCTGGGCCTACACGGCCGGATCTCGGCGATCCCGGCCGAGCAGGTCAGCGTCCGCGAGGAGTGGGCGGGAGAGCGCCTGCAGCTCGAAGTGAGCGGAGTTGTGCGCGAGGCGCGGCTCTTTGGCCCAGAACTCGAGATGCACCGTACAATAAGCACCGGGGCGGACTCCGCCGCTCTCTCGGTCCGGGATCGCATCGCGAACGTCGGTGCGCGGACCGCGCCCGTCATGCTGCTCTATCACATCAACACGGGTTTCCCGTTGCTCGACGACACGTCGGAGCTCATCCTCCCCAGCACTGAAGCGGCTCCCCGCGATGCCGAGGCCGAGGAGGGGAAAGAGCGCTGGGCCGAGATGCACGCGCCCGTGACTGGGTACGCGGAGAAGGTCTACTTTCACACCATGCAGGCGGACTCAGACGGCGTCGTGACCTGCGCTCTCGTCAACCGCCGGCTCGATGGCGGGATCGGCCTCCGGCTTCGGTACCGTCTGTCCGAGCTGCCCTTCCTCACCCAGTGGAAGATGCTCGGCGACCGCGAGTATATTCTTGGGATAGAGCCGGGCAACTGCAAGCCCATCGGGCGAGCAGCCGCGCGGGCGGCGGGTGAGCTCGTGGAGCTCGCCGTCGGCGAGGAGATCGAAGCGGGGTTCGAACTCGAAGTCGTGTGGGGCGAAGATACCCTCGATCAACTCGCGCGCGAGGCCGCGCCCAAGTAGCCATTTCGCAAGGAGACAATCATGTTCTGCTATCAGTGCGAGCAGACTGCAAAGGGGCAGGGCTGCACTGTCGGCGGAGTTTGCGGGAAAGACCCCGAGACGGCGGTTCTCCAAGACCTGCTCGTCTACGTGACAAAGGGCATCGGGATGTACGCGCACAGGGCGCGGCAGCTCGGCGAGAAGGACGAGGAAATCGACAGCTTCGTCCTGGAGGCGCTCTTCGCCACCCTCACAAACGTCAACTTCGATCCCGCACGATTCCGCGAGCTCATCCATCGGGCCGCCGACATGCGCGAACGGGGCCGGAAGGCCTACGAGCAGGCAGCGAAAGGGGCAGGCCGCTCGCCGGAGACATTGACCGGCCCGGCCGCGCTGGTGCCCGGCGACTCCATCTCCAATCTCGTCTCCCAGGGCAAGCAGGTTTCCATCGCCGAGCGCAAGGCCCGGCTCGGCGATGACATTGTCGGCCTGCAGGAACTACTGACCTACGGCCTCAAAGGCATGGCCGCTTATGCGTACCATGCTCGGGATCTCGGCTTCGAAGACGACGACGTCTACGCCTTCTTCCACGAAGCGCTCGACTACCTGACCCGCGAAGGCGAGCACACGGCAGAGGCCCTGCTGTCCTGGTGCCTGCGCTGCGGCGAAGTCAATCTGCGGGTGATGGAGATGCTGGACACCGCCCACCGATCACACTTCGGCGATCCCGAGCCGACACAAGTCCGCATCGAGCCCGTCAAGGGCAAGGCCATCCTCGTCTCCGGCCACGATCTGCTGGACCTGGCGGAGCTGCTCGAACAGACCCAAGGCAAGGGCGTCAACATCTACACCCACGGCGAGATGCTGCCGGCCCATGGCTATCCCGGACTGAGGAAACACAAGCATCTGGTGGGCAACTACGGCGGGGCGTGGCAGCTCCAGCGCAAGGAGTTCGAGGAGTTCCCGGGCGCCATTCTGATGACCACCAATTGCATCCAGGCCCCCCGCGACAGCTACCGGGCGCGAATCTTCACCACCAGCGTCGTCGGCTGGCCTGGCGTGACACACTTCGAGGGCCGCGACTTCACGCCGGTCATCGAAGCCGCCCTGGCCGCCGAAGGCTTCACGCAAGACGGGCCGGACAGGAAGATCACCGTCGGCTTCGGCCACAGCGCCGTTCTGGGCGCGGCCGACAAGGTTGTCGAGTTGATCAAGTCTGGGAAGATCAAGCACTTCTTCCTCATCGGCGGGTGCGACGGAGCAAAGCCCGGGCGCAGCTACTACACCGAGTTCGCGGAGAAGGTGCCGCAGGACTCGGTCATCCTCACCCTAGCCTGTGGGAAGTACCGCTTCAACAAGCTCGACTTCGGAGAGATCGACGGCATCCCTCGCCTGCTCGATGTCGGCCAGTGCAATGACGCTTACTCGGCCATCCAGATCGCAGTCGGCCTGGCCGATGCCTTCGAAACGGACGTCAACAGCCTGCCGCTGTCGCTCATCGTGTCATGGTTCGAGCAGAAGGCCGTGGTGATCTTGCTAACACTGCTGCACCTCGGGATTCGCGACATCCGGCTCGGCCCGAGCCTGCCGGCGTTTGTGACGCCGGCCGCGCTAGGGGTACTACGGGAGAAGTTCAACGTCATGCCGATCGCCACGCCGGAGGAGGACCTGGGCGCGATACTGGGGTAGACATCGGACGAGGCACCGTCAGCAGTCATTGCGCAGGCAAGGGCCGTTGCTCGTGGGCTCGTCCGGCCCGTGCCCTAGCCGTCCATCCGAAGAAGCCAGTTCGCACGCGCAGCGGCTTCCTTCGCCCGCAACACAATCCGGAAGAGCTTCCCGCCCCAGGAGGATCTCAGCCGCTCGTCGTCCAGTGCCATCTCCTCGACGGACGGGGTCAGCGATTGGGCGTCATAGCCAACGCGGACCGTCTTCGTCGGTCCCGCCAGTTCGATGACTCCCGGGGAAGCGACGCTCGGCGGGCAGGGAGTCATCAGCGAGAGCATGACGTCCTTGGATGGCGCGGCCAGCACGAATTCATCCTGGATCTCCACACACGGGCTGTCACCCCGGACGAGCCTGCAGGTCCGCCGCCATGATTTGATGCCGCCTGCCTTGGGATAGGCCGAAGCGATGTCGAGGCTCAGCTCGGCGGCGGAGGCATTCGCGCGGTAGGCCACATCGCTCGCCCTGAACTCCTCCCCCTCCTGCTGCTGCACTCCGTTCACAGTCGGCAGGTTGTGATAGGCGGACTGCATGGTCCAGATCTCGTAGCGCCGGTCGCTGAAGGTCTTCGCGGTGTACGTGCCGACGCCGGGGTCTATGATGAGCGGCTGGCCGTCCGCGTAGACGATGAACTGCCCGACATCATTGTGGTTGTGGCTCTCCGCGTTGTGCCCGCCCTTCGCGGCGAGGTAGAGCCCGCGATCCGATGCCTCTTCTTGCCGAGCCGCCATCACCTGGATGCCGTCGAGCCACACATCTCGGACAAGGAGCGGCCGGCCCGGGCCCTCGATCCCCTCGGCGAGGAAGAGATCGGGCAGCGCGCGTAGCAACTTGCCCCCGAGCAGCGCGGCCGCGCCGCGCCTGGCGTGGAGCCAAGAGCCGAACTCCGACATGACGCCGTCCCCGATGCGCTGCCCCCAGCGATAGACGAGCCCACCGGGCGGGGCGAGCTTCGCGTTGCAGTCGGCGAAGTTCACGTAGTAGTCGCCGGCGATGTGGACGCGACAGATGTAGCGTGCTATCTCCTGGATCAGCGGCTCGTCGTAGATGTCGATCTTCCCCTGTGACGCCCTGTGAAGCAGCTCGAGGCAGTCGAGCAGCGCGCCTCCCGCGACGATCCAGTAACCCGGGCCTTCGTCACACCCGCCATCGGCGTGATACTGGGCGAGAAATCGGTCCAGGATCGTCAAGGCCTTCTGCACCGCGTGAGTCCGTCGGTCCCCGTCGGCTTCCAAGAGAAGCGCAGCCGCGAGGCAGTTCGACACACACCAGGGGCTCCAGTTGTTGAGACGCCGAGCGGGGTCTTCGCCCATCCACCAGAAGTCGCTTCGCTCCAGGAACGGGTCGAGGATGCGAGCCTTGACCTCACGGTGCACGCGGTTGCCCACGTGATTGCTCGTCGCATCGAGCTGGGGGCGCAGCAGGTAATGCACCCACGCCAGCAGGGCCGCCGTATCGCCTGCGAAGAGATCGATGAAATGATCGACCGTGTCGGGCAATGGCTCGCCTCTGGCACGGTCGGGGTTGTGCGCGGGCACCACCCACGTCGACTCCTCGCAGATCGCCCACAGGCCGCTGACGATGTCGTCCAGGAAGCGCCCTTTACCTTCCACACACTCCGCGAGGATGAGACTGGCCAGCGCCGACCGGCGCGCGAAATACGGCCCCTCGTACCCCTGCCTGTCTCCCGTGCGAGCGCATTCCATGTAGAGGGTCGCGGGAAGAGCCGGCCACGTGAAGCTCACCAGCTCCTCGCCGGCCTCGACCGCAGCCTCCCGCAGTGCGCCTGCAACCGCGTCCCAGCGCTCGCGCTCGTCCCGGGTCGGAAATGGACGGTAAGAGCCGACTGGCAGAAGCGAGTCTTTGATGTCGGCTTCCCCGTATCGGTCAGCGAAGATCATGTCCATCCCTCGCATAGGCACTGCGCTCGCGACTTCAAGTCAGGAGAGCGATGTCCTTGTGGGCGAGGGAAAAGGCCGAGGGAGAGTGCGTGGCGGCCGAGCCGCCGAGCCACCGCAGCTAGCGCGGCAGCGTGTTCGCCGCTCTCCGATGGGGCGCGGGGAGGGCATAGCCGTCTAGGTCACGCGGATGTACCCAGCGGGCGGCGTTATGGGACCCCGCGCGTGCGCGGCCGCGCGCCCTCGCTGACCCATAGACGGTGAGGTCGACGCGCCGGTTCACGATGCCGTAGGTGAGCCGGCCCAGCTCCGGCCCGACCTCGGCATCGAGGCCGAACTCATCACGCAGGAGGCGCCGCAAGGCCGGCGCGGGATCTTCGTCGCCGGATAGCTCGACGTTTGGAAACTCCCACAGGCCGCCCCAGACGCCCTCCGGCGGCCGCTGGGCAATGAGAATGCGTCCCCGCCGTCGCACGATTGCCAGCGCGGCGCGGCCCCGCCGGGCACCAGTGCGTCGCGGCCTCGGGACCGAGTCTGTCAGCCCGAGATGGCGTGCTCGGCACAGGTCGGCCAGGCAGCAGACGTCACACTTCGGCTCCCGACGTGTACAGACCAGCGATCCCAACTCCATCAGGGCCTGGTTGTACTCCCCGGGCCGCTCGGCTGGCACAGCGGCTTTACCAGTCTGCTCGATCCTCCGTCGCGCCGCCGCGAAGGACTCGCCTCTCCGATGGAAGACTCGTGCGAGCACGCGCCTCGCGTTGGCGTCGAGCGCGGGATGCTGCTGGCCGAAGGCGATGCTGAGAACGGCGCCAGCCGTATAGGCGCCGACGCCTGGAAGAGCGAGGAACTCGCTGTAGTCGCCCGGCACCCTACCACCGTTCCGCCCGACGAGAGCCCGGCAGGCTGCGTGGAGGCTGCGTGCGCGAGCGTAGTATCCAAGGCCGGCCCAGTGCCTCAGTGCCTCGTCGAGCGGTGCCGCCGCAAGATCCGCCGCGGTCGGGAAGGCCGCTATGAAGCGCTGGTAGAACGGAATGACGCGCTCGACCTGAGTCTGCTGGAGCATGATCTCGGAGAGCCAGACGCGGTAGGGGTCCGTGGTGTGGCGCCATGGCAAGTCGCGCTGGTTGCGGGAGAACCACGGTAGCAGGCATGGCGCGATGTCCTTCGAGTCTGGGGAGGGAATCCGCGGCATGCCTCCGACGGCTCAGTCCGCCTTCCTGAAGAAACCCGGGGTCCGCTCGATGCGGATGCCGCCCTCGAAGGGCGGCCGGTGGCTGTCGTCCTGGCGGTGGCGCACCTTCTCGGCGATCACCTTGCGGAGGAACTCGAGCGCGGCCTCGCCATCGCCATCCATGAGGATCTCCTGGAGTGCGACGAGCTCCTCCGGCTCCAGCGGGACGGCTGTCTTCTCCGGCCTCAGACTCAAATCGTGGGCCTTCCTTCCCGAACGTGCCTACAGCAGCTCGCGCTGCCGTTTCCCCCGGCCCTCCTCGTCAACCTTTTCCACACCGAGGTGCTTGTATGCTTCCTCGGTCGCGAGGCGGCCCTTCGAGGTCCGGGCGAGGAGGCCGCGGTGCAGCAGGAACGGCTCCACCATGTCTTCCAGCGTCCGGACTTCTTCCTGGAGGGTCGCCGCCAGGGCATCGATTCCGACGGGCCCCCCGAGGTGCTGATTCACGATGATCTCCAGAAGCCTTCGGTCGATGGGAGTCAGCCCGATCTCATCTATTCCCTCCAGCTCCAGCGCCGCCTTGGCCACCTCCGGCGTCACCTTTCCGCCGCCCCTGACCTGCGCGTAGTCGCGGACCCTCCGCAGCAGGCGGTTGGCGATCCGAATGGTGCCCCTGCTCCGCGTGGCCAGCACCAGTGCGCTGTCCTCATCCACCTCGATTTCGAGAAGCCGAGACGAGCGGTGCAGCCCCTGGATCAGCTCTTCCTCTGAGTAGAAGTGCAGCCCGCGGATGATTCCGAAGCGCTGCCGCAAGGGCGGCGACAGCAGGCCCGCCCGAGTGGTCGCGCCGACGAGCGTGAACGGCTGGAGTCGAGAGCGGTAGATGCGGGCGTGCGCGCCCTTGTCGAAGATGATGTCTACCGTGAAGTCCTCCATCGCCGAGTAGAGCAACTCCTCGACCTGCCGCGGCAGGCGGTGGATCTCGTCGATGAAGAGCACATCGCGCTCTTCAAGGTTTGTCAGGATGCTGACGAGGTCCCCGCCTCGCTCCAGGGCGGGCCCGGAGGTGCCCTTGAAGTTGACTCCCATCTCGTTCGCGATGATACGGGCGAAGGTGGTCTTCCCCAGGCCGGGCGGCCCATAGAAGAGCGTGTGGTCGAGCGGCTCGCCGCGCTCCTTGGAGGCCTTGATGGCGATGTCCAGGGCCTCGAGGACTGCGCCCTGCCCGATGCAGTCGGCGAAGGTCCGCGGCCGCAGGTTCCACTTGTCCTCGCGCTCTTCCGGTGTCGCCTCGGCCAGAACCTCGGCCGCGGGCTCGGCCGCCGGTTCGGGCCGTTTGCGGGAGGCCGAGCTGGCTCGCTTCCGTCTCACTGCCTAAGACCTCTCTCCACGGTACACCTCTTCGAACAGCTCCTCGGCGCTGGACACGTCGGGGCGCCGAGCGATGGCGGCCTGCACCATCCGCTGGGCTTCGGTGCGCGTGTGGCCGAGCTGCTCGGTGAGCACTGCCATGACCTCCGCCCGGAAGTCCTCTTCTTCCGGGGGAGCCGGCGCCTCGGCCCCCTCCGGCATGAGGGCGAACTTCCCGACCCGGCCGTGCAGTGTGGCGATGATCTTCTCCGCCTTGCGCGGCCCGATGCCGTCGAGGGTGCACAACAGTTTCGCATCCTTGGCCTCGATGGCCCGCGCGATGCGAGCCACATCCACGGAGAGCGCTCTGCAGGCGGCGGTGGGCCCGATGTCCTCCACGGTGATGAGCCGCTCGAAGAACTCCCTCTCGAGCTGTGAGAGGAATCCGATGAGAATCGGCTTCGGGTTGTGCTCTGTCTGATGGAACGAGACATATAGCTTGACGCGGTCGCCGTCGGGGCCGGCCGGGCGCGAGCGGAGGGCGCGCTGTACGGCAACTGGAAGCATCACCTCATATCCCACGCCGCCCGAGAGAACGACGATGCGGTCGTCCTGCCTGCTGATGATCTTGCCCTCGAGATATGCGATCAACTCCGTTTCCTTATCTCACCGCGGCCACAAGTCAACACCGGCGCGCGCTGCGCCAACCAGGGCCAGTGCTATCGCGTCACAGACGTGATCGGAGTCGGGCACTTCCTTCAGCGACAGCATACGCGCCACTGCGCGCTGAATCTGCTTCTTGCTCGCGCGGCCCGAGCCGGTCAAGGCCTGTTTCACCTCGGCTGGAGACACCTCGACTACTCGCGCCCCTGTTTGGTCGGCGGCCAGGCATATCACTCCGCGCACGTGCCCCATCAGGATAGCGGTGCGCGGGTAGCGGTACTCGGCGTAGAGGCCCTCCAGCACCGCCACCTCCGGCCGCCAGCGCTCCGTTACGATCTTCAGCTCGTCGTAGATTGCTCTGACCCTCGCCTCGAGCGGTCGCCGGCTGCCGCTGCGGGCACAACCGGCCTCGCGGACACTGGGGCGGCCGTTGCCGACCTCAAGCACAGCATACCCCGTTGCGCTGAGGCCTGGGTCAACTCCGAGGACGATCATCCACACGTGCTCCGCGCCGAACCCACGGCCCTCCGACCCCCTAGCATAATACCACGCCCCTGCTCGTGGCCAGCACCGAGCGCGGCCGGCTGCGCAGCCGCCACCGCGCTGATGGGCTACTGGGCCTCCTCAATCTGTTCGGCTAGCTGCTGCAGCGTCTGTTCGAGTCGGTCGAGCCGCTCCCTGGCGTCTGCCAGCAGTCGATCGGCCTCCTCCGCCAGCTCCCTCACGCGCGGCTGGGCGCTGGGGGCGGCGGCTGGCGATGCCGCTTCCGGCACCAACTCTTCCGCCTCTACCAGCGCTGGCGCCTCAAAGCGGGTCGGCTCTAAAGCGTTCAACTGCGGAGGCTTCCCCCCCAGCAGCCCTTCCAGGGCCATCGACAGGGCCGGCCGCATCACCACGCGGCCATCCCCGCGGGCCAGCACGACCTGCTTCAGCTCAGGGATAGGGCTTTGTGAAGCCTGCAGGTAGATCGGCTCGACGTAGAGGATGGCGCTGTCGAGGGGTATGACGAGCAGGTTGCCGCGCAGCACCCGTGAGCCCTGCTGGTTGCGCAGGGTGATCCAGCCACTGATGGTATCCTCTTGGTCAATAGAGGCCTCTATCTGAATCGGCCCCCACACCTGCTCCGTCTTGGGGAAGTTGTACAGAAGCAGCTTCCCGTAGTCTTCCCCGTCGGACCGCGCCGCAAGCCAGGCCACCATGTTCGGCTTATCCTGCGGCGTAAACGGCAGCATGAGAAGGAACTCGGGCGAGCCCTCATTGGGCAGCCTGATGATGGCGTAGTAGGCTTGCATCTTCTCGCCACGGCTCTCGCGGGGCCCGCCTACGAGCGATCTTCCAGCCGGGCCGACGGACTTGGGCGCTTCCCGTGCCACCTCCCATTTCTCGATCCTGTTGTAGAAGGTCCGAGGATCAGTCATGTGATAGACGGTCAGCCGCTCGCTCTGGGTGTTGAAGAGGGCCTCCGGATAGCGGATATGCTCGATCAGGTCCGAGGGCATCTCACCCAGCGGCCTAAACAGGGTCGGGAATATCTTCTGGTAGCTGCGGATGATCGGATCGGAGGGGTCGGCCACGAAGAACACCACAGACCCGTCATAGGCGTCCGTCACGACCTTGACCGAGTTGCGGATGTAGTTGGGCGCGCCGCGCCTGACGGGATCGGAGTAGGGATACATGTCAGAGGTCGTGTATGCGTCCTGGATCCAGTAGAGGTGACCGTCCTCTGCCGCCACGATGTACGGATCGCGGTCATAGGTAAGGAAGGGCGCTATCCGCTTCGCCCGCAACCATACGTTGCGCTCCCACAGGATGCGGCTCTCGTCCTGGATGACCTTGGAGATGACGATGTTCAGGTCGCGGAACCGCAGCGATGTCGCCAGCCGGGGCAGCCCCGAGCCGATAGGCACCCCGCCTTTTCCTTCGTAGCGCACCTTGGCCATTAGTTTGGTCGCGGGCAGAGGATAGTCGTTCTCGTCCTCCGTAGTCCCGACGATTACGTAGTCGTTGGTGAGCTCTCCGTAGTAGATCCCCGGCCGCGTTATCTCGAGATCGAAGGATGATTCGGGCGGGATGTTCTTGATGGCCAGATTGGGGAGGCCGGACTGGATCACATCGCTGGCCGGCGCCATGACGATTCCGTAGCCGTGAGTGTTGAATATGCGTTCGTTCTGCCACCCCTTTTCCGGGAGGCCCGGCCGCCAGAGCTCGCGCCCTGCCAGCATGACCTGCCGGTACTGCCCATTGATCCAGTACCGATCTATGTCAACAGAGCTGAAACGGTAATAGGGCCACAGCGCCTGCTGCTGCTGGAAAGTATCGAGCAGGGGTCGATAATCCCACAGGCGCACATTCTCGACTGTCTCGACGTTGTTGTTCACCGACGCCATGCTTAGCAGAGAGACCCTCTTGAGCGTCCGCTCTTCAACTCGGTCCAGCCCGAAACCCTGGCGCGTGAATGCAATCGTGTGCGCGATGTACTTCTCCTCCCGCTTGAACTCGTTGGGCTCCACCTGCAGCCGCTGCACCAGCGAAGGGTACACCGCGCCCAGCAGCAGAGCGCAGGCCGCCAGGAAACCAATCCCCGCTATCGGCAGCCATAGCCCGCGCACGTGGATGTTTATCAGCACGAGGGCCGCACACCCCAGCGCGATCACGGACAGCACGTTGCACGCCAGCAGTTGTGCGTGGACGTCGGTGTAGCTGGCGCCAAAGGTCACGCCTCGCTCCGAGTACAGGAGGTAGAAGGCATCGAGACGATACTCCACAGCCTTGCAGACGAGAATGAGCCCGAGGAGCACAGACAAGTGAGACTTCACATGGGGCGCGAAGGCAGGTACACCCCGCAGGACGCGGATGGCTTTGTCGAAGTAGTGCGCGGCAGCGGACAAGACGAAGGCAGATAGCAGTGTCCAGTAGAAGAACTCCTGGAGGTAGCGCCAGAAGGGCAGTCTGAAGACATAGAAGGCCACGTCTCGGCCGAAAATGGGATCTTCGATGCCGAACGTAAGTCCTTGCCGGAACAGCAAATACTTGTTCCAATCGCTCGCTGCCCCGACGCCGACTCCGTAGGCCGCCAGCGCGATGAGCACGGCCAGTGCGATGTAGAGATAGCGGCTGGCGAAGTACTCCATCACCTCCGCGAGCCGCTGCCGCAGAGCGCGCTCCTCGTCATACCAGACGGTGCGGCGGGCCAGACGTCGCGCCAGCTCGACGTTCCCCAGAACGAAGATTAGAAAGAAGAAGCCAAGAACCGCTCCCAGGCCTACCTGAGTGCCCAGGATGGTCCAGAACACCTGCGGGAAGCGCACGTCGAACCGGAACCAGAGCCACTCAGTATAGAGGTACAGGAATCTCGGCAGCCACCAGAAGATGGCGGCGATAAGGACAGCCGCCACCACCCAACGGACCAGGCGGCGGCGAAGCCGCCGTCCTCCGAAGTCTGCACTGACTATCCCCACATCGTCCTCCAGTGCCGCGCCGCGCGACAATCTACGGCTTCGCCGGTCTCACGCCACCCTCCTCCACGAAGCCTATGTCCGCCACGTGCCAAAGCCGCCCCTGCTTGACAGTGTAACGAACAGGCCGATATACTGAGATCACAGCGGGGGAGCGGGCGGAAGCTCGTCGCCCCGCTTTTGCCCGTCACTCGGGCTGCAGAGTTCGCAGTGCCCACCGCGGCGCAGGAGGCGGCTGTGGCTAGCAATGATATTATACTTCAGATAGACGGACTGACCAAGGTCTACCGGTCTCTCTTTGCACCGGTAGGCGTGAAGGCCGTCGATGAGCTGAACCTGTCTGTTCGGCGAGGGGAGACTTACTCCATCGTCGGGCCCAACGGCTCGGGCAAGACGACCACGCTCAAGATCATACTTGGTCTGATCTTCCCGACCTCCGGAGCCACAACCATCTTCGGCAAGAGCATCGCCGACCTCGGCGTCCGCGAGCGCATAGGATTCCTCCCCGAGGACGCCTATCTCTATGATGTCTTCAACGGCGAGGAATTGCTCGACTTCTACGCCGGGCTGTTCGGCTACCCAAAGCAGCGCCGGGCAGAGCTGGTCGACGAGCTGCTCTCCCTGGTCGGCATGCAGGCGAATCGGAGGGTGCGCTTCCGCGAGTGCTCCAAGGGCATGCGTCAGCGGCTGGCCCTCGCCCAAGCACTGGTGAACGACCCCGAGCTCTTGATCTTGGACGAGCCCACGTCCGGCCTGGACCCGTCCGGCCGCCATCAGATGACTCGCCTCATCCTCGAGCTGAAGCGACGAGGCAAGACCATTCTGCTCTGCTCCCATTTCCTGGCGGAGGTAGAAGAGGTCTGTGACCGAGTGGGCATCATGTACCGCGGCCGCCTGGTGGGGGAGGGAACACTCACCGAGCTGGCCGGCGATCCGACCGAGATAGTGATAACGACCGACGGACTAACGGCTGACGGGGCCAAGGACGTGACTGCCCACTCTGCCGTCCTCAGCGTGGATGACGGCGTCGTGCGCATGGGCCACCAGTCGGGCGAGGAACTGTGGGCGGTCCTCGACCGCGTCCGCCAGGCCGGCGGGCGCGTCGTCGAAGTGACCCGCCCCCGGCCGAGCCTGCAGGACGTCTTCGTGCGGGCCATTGGACAGGACACCACGGAGGAGATACAGTGACCCCGCTGCTAGCTTTTGTCACCCCGAAGCTCGCCGCTCTGATTGGGGCTGCCATTGTCGTCGTGGTTCTCGCGATGACGGCCGGCCTGTGGGTGCCTGGTGCCGAGCACACGGGCGGATCCATCTGGCGCATCGCGAAGATCACCGTAGCGGAGGCGCGCCGGCGGCGTGTGACTCAGGCCGTCGTCGTGTTGGTGCTGCTGATCCTGCTCTCCATGACGTTCTTTTCCTATCTGAACCCAAGGGAGCAGGCCCGCATGCTCATCAGCGGCGGTTTATCGGCCATCACCGTGTTCGGAATCCTGCTCGCCATCTTCGTCGCCGCCTTTCTGATTCCCCAAGAGTTGGAGAGCAGAACTGTCTATGCCATTCTCTCGAAGCCCGTGCGACGCTTCGAATTCGTGCTCGGCAAGTACCTTGGCGCCTTGATCGTCCTGGCCGCGATCCTAACAGTGATGACCGCTGTGCTCGTGGCCGTGCTGCTGATAGAGGACTGGTTCGTTCCAGACCGGGCTGACTCGGTCTTCGATCCCAACATCGGCAATGTGGTATTCGCGGCCGTTATGAGCTACTTCGCCGTCGCGCTGCTGGCCGCGTATATCGTGCTCATTTCGACGGTTTCCTCTACCGCCATGACAGTCATCACCTCGTTCATCATTTGGGTGATCGGAAGCCTTCAGAGCCGGATACGCGATTTGGCCTTGGAGGCCACTTCGGTTTTCCAGAAGCTGTTCTTCACGGTTTTCTACCTGGTCATGCCGCCGCTGGAGAACTTCGACTTCCGTCACGAGGTCTCGAACTTCATGCCGCTGAGCTACTACTCCGGTGTGTATGCCGCGGGCAAGGGTATCGTGTACATACTCGTCGTCTTGCTCTTTGCGTCGATCTTCTTCAATGACCGCCAGGTCTAGCCCCATGCAGACATCAATGCATGGTCGAGGCGGACGCTACCTCGCAGCGGGCCTGCTCGCGCTCGGGCTGCTGCTCCTCACGGTCCCCCTCCAGGAGTCCATCCATCAGCGGCGGCCGCATCTGTTCGATCCCGCGCGGAAGACCAAGCGCGTCAGCGCGATCAGCACCGGCCCAATCCCTGCCGTCATAGCTGCGCTCGGGGGATTCCGCACCGTCGCCGCGGACCTGCTATGGATGAAGGTCGAGCGCGAGTGGCACGGTGGCAACTGGTGGGCGCTGCCGTCCCTGCTGGACGCCGTGACCCAACTCGATCCGCACTTCCTGGTCGCATGGCAGGTCTACGGCTGGCACCTCGCCTACAACTTGCACGCCGAGTCGGAGACATTGGTCGACAAGCGCTACTACCTCAACGGCGGCGTCAGGGTGCTGGAAAGGGCGGTCGAGGCGAACCCCGACAACTGGGAGATGATCTTCGAGCTCGGCTGGACGCTCTTCGACCGCGCGCATGACATGCACCGGGCAGCCGAGTACTTCTACCGCGCCGACCAGTCCCCCGAGGCGAAGTCCTACACGACGCGCCTGTACTACCGGTGCTTCGAGCGCACGCTCGACATCCCACGGCTGGTGGAGGCGCTGGAGTACGCGAAGAATCGCCACACGGATCTAAACTCATCCGATGATGTCCAGCACCAAGCCATCGTTGCCGACAACTACAGATTCTGGATCACCGACAACCACATTGAGGACCGCGACAAGCATCGCGAGATCATTGCCAGAGAGAACACGGCGCGGGCACAGCGCTCCGTTGACCTCTACCTCTACCCCGACAACCCTTACTGGGACGTCTGCCCCATTTGCGGCCTGCCCAGCCCCAAGGGAAGCGAATTCTGCTCGGCCTACGGGCATCCCATGAAGCAGTCGTCGGGGAGCAGACGTCCCCCCGGCCAGAGCCGGCCTCCGGCCGAAGCTGCAAGTCTCTAGCTGTCTTGTCCGGAAAGGGCTCCCGCTTGCTTGGGCGGGGAAGCGCTCGCGGTGTGGTCCCAATGTCACAGCTCCATACCAGTCGCGTACCGCACATAGGCACAGATGAGGCCGGGAAAGGCGATTACTTCGGCCCCCTCGTCGTGGCCGCCGCCTTCGCCGATGAGGTCGCACTGGAGAGACTTCCTCAGGCCGGTGTCAAGGACTCCAAACGCATCTCAACGGTCCGACGCCTCTGGGAGCTCGACAAGGCCGTGAAGCAGATCTGCCCCGCCTTCGAGGTCGTCGTCATATCCCCCCCTCGCTACAACGAGCTCATCGAGCAGATCGGAAATCTGAACCGTCTCCTCGCGTGGGCACACGCGCGCGCCATCGAAAACGTTCTCGAGCACGTCGATTGCGATCTCGCCGTGACAGACCGGTTCGGAGATGAAGGCTACCTGAAGCAATCCGTGATGCAGCGGGGACGCCGCCTAGAGCTGCGGCAGCGGGTCCGAGCTGAGGACGATCCGGCAGTCGCCGCGGCCTCCATCCTGGCGCGCGCCGCGTTCATGCGCTCGTTGAACCGGCTGTCCAGTGAGGCCGGCATGCCGCTGCCCCGCGGCGCGACCCACGTGCTCCCCGTCGCCCGCCAGCTCTACGAGCGGGGGGGAGAGGAACTACTCCGTCGCCTGGCCAAGGTGCACTTCAAGACCACAAAAAAGGTAGCGAGGCGTGATCAGCTGGAAACGTGAGCATTGACCGGCTTGACAGATTCGGGGGGGGCTATCCTAAGCACGGTACAACGAGGGGTTTCGAACTGTCTTCGCTGTGAGGGCCGAGAGGCCTGTTCCCGTGTGAGCCGCGATCCCCGGAGGAGTGTGGTTGATGCCTGGCCGCTGGCCCTACCTGGGGTCACTGTGTGTCGCGATCATCTTCCTGGAGATCGCTTCTTTCGCGGCTCTTGCCGACACGACAGCTATGTCGCGTGAAACGGAGCGTCCCGTGGGGACGGCACTTGAGCCGGGCGGGGGAGTTCGGGACGAAACCTGCGGTCTGACGGCGCTTCTTGACTACGCTTCATTGTACGGGCGACCTGTTTCCGAGCAGGGGGCGCGTGACGCGGCTAGGGACACGGTGCTTGCGGAGGCTGTGATCCGCAGCATTGAAGCTCGCGAGCGGGTGGTGCGGGCAGAGATCGAAAGCCTGGAAGGGCTGTGGAATGTCGAGGAGACGGCACTGGGTCCGGAAAGCTCTGGGGCGGGTGAGCCACGAGGTGGGGGGAATGACGAAGAGGGATGTGGCGCAGCCGCGAGCTTGGGTGTGATAGAGAACCCAGCGCCTTCTTACCTCAGGCAGCGCGTGTATCTTGTGATGGACGGAGAGCGATTCCGCGAGTCCGTGCGGACCATCGAGCCGGCCCGCGAGGCGGAAGCCTACATGCACGGCTACGATGGCGTGCTGGCGTAGGCTGGGCGAGGCGAGTACACCGCAACGTCACAGGCTGAGCCGTTCTCTACGTGGGGCTTCCAGTTCCTGGGACTCACCAACGTATACCAGCGAGTGCCGGAATATACGCTCTCCTGGAGGATGCGGACGCAGGACGCCCGGCTCGTCGGCAGGGATTCCGTGAGGGGCCGAGCCTGCTGTGTACTGAAGTACGGTCCCCCACCAGATGAGAATCGAAGGCCGAAGTACCGCGAGTACACAGCTTGGGTGTGCCCGAATTACGGGTACGCAGTGGTCCGGTGGCAGGAGGTGCGGTGGAACGATATGGACGACAACGGGCGGCCGGCAGGCGCCGCTCGTACCCGGGTGGAGTACTCTGAGTTTGAGGAGTTCGAGCGCGGGTTCTGGCTGCCGAGAAGCTCTCTCTCTGCAGAGGAACTCCTCGAGCCCGGGGGAGAGTGGCAAGTGAGGTCCACGCGAGAAGCACGAGCTGGCTCGTTGAAGGTGAACATCAGCGTTGGGCTCCATCAGGTGCAGCCGCCCGGACCGGTTGCCCGGTAGGAAAGCGAGGGACCTGACGGGAGGAGACGTGTGGGCGCCGTGCCGTGGGCTCCAAGGGGTGTAGTTCTCGTCGCTGTCTTCGCGCTGGGGTGTCTGGGGCCAATGGGCGCCGCCGGCGAGGAGGTCCCGCCACAGGTCGTGGGAGTGCCACGCCGCCGGAGGCGGCGGAGATGATGCGCCACGCCCGATACGTCCGGCAGTGGTCGCACTCCTACCTGTATGTGAGCGAGTCAGTGCTGCTCGCCCCGAGTCGGGAAGATGTCCTGTTGTCGGCGGGACTCGCAGGGTCGGTGTTCACCGCGCTGGCGTCGCACACATGTGGGGGGACAGTTGTGTTGGCGCTTACTTCGGCGGGGCGGTCCGATCTGACAGCTCTTTCGATCGCCGCCGAACAGGGAAACAGCCGAGTCCTATGCGACAGCTCGACGCTGGGAGAGGATCTGTGGTTTGGCGACGCGATGAGTCTGTCGCTTGATGGCAGGTGGCTGCTGGCGACGGTGAGGCCGGGGAGGGGAGAGCTGTTCGGCGGCGGAGCGCCTGACCCTGAGACGCTCAAACGAGCCGCGAAACTCACGGGAACCGTCTACCTGATCGACTGCCTCGGCCTCGAGGCACCGCGCGCTGTGGGAGAAGGGGGCCGCCTCCTGTCTGCGGCCTGGTCGCCGGCGGGAGGGAAGGTTGCCTGCGAACTCGAGCGTCCAGGGGAGGCAACGGTGATGGTTCTCAATGCCGAAACTGGACAGCAGTGGGTGGCGGCCGACCGCCGAGCGTACGCCGTTTGGTCCATCGATGGGGAGGAACTGCGGCTCCTGCCGGTCGATGGGAACGGGCGGGCGGGAGCTGTGTGGAGCGCGAGATCCGGGGAGTGTAGGTCAGACCAGTCCAGCGGGATTCCATTCGGTGCGGATAGTGACCACGTGTGGTCGGAAGACAGGTCGATGGTGGCGTGGGTGGAGCAAGACGGTGAGGCCGAGAAGATAGGCATCGGGACGGCAACGAGGCCGATTCGCACGATGCCAGCGGCAGGTGTGGGGCGATTGCTCGGGTGGTCGTGCGGGGGGCAGATCCTGGCCTATGCGGACGAGGCGGGGAGTCTTCAGCTGTGCTCGGGAGCGGGTTCCGATGCCGCGCTCCGGATGATAGAGGCGTCGGGTCCACCGCGGAGCAAGCATCATCGCGACCGCCCTGGAGGGCTGACGCTGGCCACGAGCTACTCGCCGGTGAAGCTCGCCGGGGCGGCAGCTGCGTGGGCGCGAGACGCCAACGGGTTAGCCCTCGTCTACGTCGTGGCCGATGCAGACAGGCGCCAGTCCCTCGCCGTGCTGCGGTTCAAGACGTTTACGCTGAACGAGATTGGGGTCGATTTGAGCCAGGGCCTGCGAGAGCAGACGATCAGGCAAGTGGCCGACTCGAACCTCATAACGGTCTACATGGCGGTCCGGTTGTACGCCCAGGATCATGGAGGGCGGTACCCGCCGCACGCCAGCGGCCATGAACTCGCGAAGGATCTAGAAGCATATGGGAACCTGGCGCGGTCCATGGGATCGGCCTATGCGCCGGACGAGCATCGGGTGCAGCTGCTGTATCCGGGAGGAACGAGGCAAGACGTGCTGCGCGATGCGGCGGAGGCGGGGCAAGAGCACGGGGCGGTGCTGGAACTGAGAGGGGACGACGGGCTGGTGTTCCATATGTACAGCGATGGAGGTGTGTGGATGACGCCTCCCAACGGGATGCAAGAGGTGGTGTCGTCTTGGGAGTGAGAGGGCTAGGGTGAGCCGAGGAGGGATCTGAGACCGGCGAGGCCGCCTAGGGTGGCGGCGGAGACGACGACTCCGGCTATGACGATGCCCGCGTAGATCGAGGCAATCGCACGCCACCTGCGCACGCCGAGCACGATCGATATCAACGTGGCCGTCCAGGCCCCGCTCACCGGCAAAGGAATTGCGGTGAAGAAGACCAGGCCGAGGGGACCCCATCTGTTGACCTGGTCCGCCTTTCGCCGCGCCCGCTCGAACAGCCAGTGAAACAGCCGGTCGGCCAGCTTGTTGCCATACAGCCAGCGCGTCATCGGCTCAAGGAAGAGCAACAGCGGAGTCACAGATGCTATGTTGCCGAGGAAACCGAACAGCAGCACATCTCTGAGGGGCATTTTGAACAGAACGAGGCCGGCTATGATGCCTCCGCGGATCTCGAAGATCGGCAGCGCGGAGATGACGAAGACGGCCAGCTCGTGTGGCAGCCCGTCGCGCAGGGCCTCTGCGGTCGTCTTCAGGAGTTCCGTCATGAGGCAGCCGCCCAGCCGCTCGGGGCCTTTTCCAGCAACTGCTGCCCCACCCACTCAGGCACCTCCACGCTCCCTATCGCAATCGGCCGGTCCGAGTGCGGACCGTGGGAGTCAGTGCCACCCGTCACGAGCAACCCTCTCTCTTCAGCGATGGACAGAAGCAGCCTGACGTGGGCATCATCGTGGTCGGAGTGGAAGGCCTCGACGCCCTCCATTCCCATCTCGATGAGCGCTTCAATCTTGCCTCGCGATCCCAACTTGCCCGGGTGTGCGAGCACGGGGATTCCTCCTGCCGCGCGGATCGCCTCCGCAGCATCGGCCGGGCTGAGGCGTTCCCTTCCGACATACCCAGGTTTTCCCCGCGCCAGGAAGCGGCCAAAGGCCTCCCCCTCAGATGTCACATGCCCGGCCTCGACCAGGGCCTTCGCAATATGAGGACGACCCACAGACCCATCGCCAGCGATCTCCCTGACGCGTTCCAACCCGATCGGCGCCCCCAGCTCGCACAAGCGCTTCACTATTCGCTCGTTCCGCAGATCGCGGGCACCCCGCAGGCGGTGCAGAATTGCCTGAAGAGCTTCGTCGGAGGTGTCTACGAAGTATCCCAGCACGTGAATCTCGTGTGCCTCGGCACCGACGCTCAGCTCCACCCCCGGTATCAGAGTGACCCCGGCCTCCCGCGCCGCCTCGAGCCCCTCCTGAATTCCATCCGTCGTGTCGTGGTCTGCGACGCCGAGCAGCCAGACTCCCTGTGCCACTGACTCTTTGACCACCTCGGTAGGGGAGAGCGCCCCGTCGGAGGCGCTCGAATGAACGTGCAGGTCGATCCCGCCGGGCATCAGGCCGCGCCTCCGAAGCCGAGGCGCCGACATATCACGGAAGGATCGCGCCCTCGATGGCTATCTTCTCGGGCCCTTCCAGATTGGCCGCGACAACCTGGGCGACGAGCTTCACTTCGCAGGCCTCCTCGGCCGCGAAGTGGAAGTCCACCGAGCCGATCTCCCCCGGCTCCAGACGCCCTATCCAACCGCAGACAGTCCGCTCGGTCCACTCCACGAAGGCATCGCTGGGCTCGACCGACTGACAGATGAGCTTCGGCATCGTCGGACCGGAGATGAAGACCTGCACGTCTTCGGCCGCGCAGTCCGCTTCGTTCAAGACCAGCACTTTCACATCGAAGCCCGACTCCCGAAAAGTCTCTGCGGGCGCGCTCACTTTGGCACGGAGGTAGACTGGGGGCGGCGGCCTCGTCACGCTCTCGTAGACACGCACGGCACCGAGCAACACTACGAGAGACAGAACAACTGCAATCACGGCCGTTCGCAGCAGCCGCCACAGATGGGATCGAACCGCCGATGTCGTCAGGATGGAAGTGAAATCGGGACAGTTGAGAGACTCCCCGGCGTCCACAATTCGAAGCTCCTCTGGACGAGCGGGGTGGGTGCAGTCCATCATCTGCGCGTCGTAGTAGCTGCAATATCGGCATGCTCCCAGCTGTTCGTTGCACCCAGGACACCGCGCCAGCGGTCGGTCGCCGCGCGGGTGGGCCGTCCCACACTTCGGGCATCGAACCACTGCCACGGGCCGCCCTCCTACAGCCCTGCAGCGGCCGAGGACCCAGGGCGTCTGAGAGGCTCAATCCTCGAGACTCGCGACTCGCCACTGCCTGGCCAGCCGCGAGTATAGGTGCGGCCGTCAGCCTGTGTCAAGCCGTTACACCTCCGGACCAGAGCGTCGGCCGATTCCAGATCTGCGCTCGGCCCCAACGTCGTGTCACGTACGATCAAATGCTTCGACCACTTGCCTGGCCAGGTTGAGATCATCGAGCTTGTCAACGTCGAATCCAAGCTCGGCGTACGGAGAGATCGCCGCAGCGACTCGCCCACCAACGATCTGACCGGCGCGGGCCTCCAACTGCGGCAAAGACAGCCGTCCCGTCAGTAGTCGAAACACGAAGCCGAGCCCGAACATTGCGGCCAGCTTCACGGGGTTCTTCCGCGAGGCGAAGAGCTGATCTATGAGGCGTCGGCGCGCGGTGACGAAGTCCCTAACGGTGACGACACCGTTGCCGCCAGTGAAGACACCCTCCCTCAGCTTCACGTAGGTGCGTGTTCCGCCGGGAAACGCACGCTCGCAGGACTCCTTTGGAACAATGGGATACACCGCGTCCGCCCGCGCCGCCGCGGACTGCTGCACCAAGTCGTTCACAGCCTCGGCAGTCAGCAACGGCAGATCGCCCGTGATTATCAGAACCGCGGCGACACTGGGCGTCGTCGCGGAAACGCCCTGCTCGATGTTGTCCACAAAGGAGTCGCCGGCCTTCACCCGGGCATCGAGGGCCTCCTCGCCGACTGCGTTGTGCACCGGTTCCGGCGCGACCAGGACCACCCGTCCCACCGAGACCGCCCCGCGGAGCGCAGCGAGGACGCGCTGGATGATGGGCTGCCCGCCGACATCCAATAGCGGGCGATGGGCTATCCCTGTCTCCTGCGCGATCTCGCCTCGATCCATTCCGCCCGCGAGCACGACTGCGTCGACCATTTCACCCAAGGCACGCTTCCTCGATCGTGATGCTTTCGCCGGCTGGCACGGTCCGGGCAACCTTCACCCATGGCCAGTGCCCTGCCACACGCGCGGCGATACGCTCGGCATCTCCGCTCTCATCGGCCGTGCCGAACACGGCCGATCCCGACCCGGACATCGCCGCGCCGAGGCAGCCGGCCTCCAATAGGTCCGCCTTGGCACGGAGCGCCTCCGCAATAGCGCCCATCTCGAGCTTCTCGAAATCGTTGTACAGGGCCTTTGAGACGGCGTGGATGTCCTGCCGGGCGAGCGCGTCGAGCAGCCTTTGCGTGGGCCGGGTCGGGCCGCGGCGTTTCCCGCGCGTGGCACCACGGCGGAGCGCGGCATAGGCCTGCTCGGTGGCTACCCGTTGCCCAGGTGCGACGACTACGAGGCACGCAGAGATGGCAGGACAGGCGCTCAACCGTTCCCCTCTGCCCCGCGCCAGCCAAGTTCCGCCCCGCAAGAAAAAGGGGGCGTCCGAACCGACATCGGCCGCGATCCTCTCGAGATCATCCCTCGAAATGGCGAGCTCCCACAGCCGAGCCAGCCCCGCCAGCGTCGCAGCGGCGTCGCTGCTGCCCCCGCCGAGTCCGGAGGCCATCGGAATGCCCTTCTCTACGTGAATCGAGGCACCCCGCCGCCCGTTGGTGTGGCGCGCCAGCAGCTCCGCCGCCCGATAGCAGAGGTTGTCTTCTCCCTGCGGAACGTCTCCAGGTGAAGCCCTGACCTGGATGCGCTCGGACGCATCCTCACGAATTTCGATCCGGTCCCAGATGCCGACGGTCTGGAGAACGCTCTCCACCTCATGATAGCCGTCTGGGCGCCGGCCGAGCACGCGCAGGCAGAGATTCACCTTCGCCGCCGTTCGCACTGACAGGACGTTCAATCCGTACCTTCCCCGCCCGCTTGGACCGCCTTCGCAACGAGCACGAACTCCTGCACGCTCAGGGTCTCGGCTCGCCGCCGCGGATCGATGCCACATTGCGACAGCACCCCAGCAGCTTCCTCCTTCGAGAGCCGAAGCCCCCGCGCCCCCGAAAGCGAATTGGTCAGCGTCTTGCGTCTCATCGAGAAGGCCGCCTTGACGACACACCTGAACATGTCCTCCAGTCCTGGCGGCAACACTCTGGAGCGCCGAACATCCAACGCCAGAATGGCTGAGTCTACCCGCGGCTGCGGGAGGAAGCAGGTCCGGGAGACTCTGCCAATGAGCGTGACCGCGGCGGCGGCCTCTACCAGCACCGTCAGCAGGCCGCGGCTCCGGCCGCTCGGCGGGGCCAATAGCCTGTCGGCGACTTCCTGCTGCACCATGAGCACCATGCGTCTGAACCAGCCAGCCCCGTCGAGCAGCTTCAGGATGGCCGGACCCGTAATCGCGTAGGGCAGGTTGGCCACCACGTGCCATTCGCCGCCCTTGTCTGCCCCCAACAGGTCAACCCAGTCGAGTTCGAGCAGATCGGCCTCGACGACCTCGACCTCTTCTCCCAGCGTCTCTCGCAGTATCGCCGCCAGCACCGAGTCGATCTCCACCGCCATCAGCCTTCGCGCGCGTTTCATCAGCACGCGCGTCACGGCGCCGGCTCCCGCGCCCACTTCGAGAACGGGCTCCCCGCCGCTCAGTTCGGCCGCGCCGACGATCTTGTGGACGATGTTCCTGTCGATCAGGAAAGTCTGTCCGAGGCGTCGACGCGGGCGGAAGCCGTGTCGGTGGAAGAGCAGTTGCAGCCCTGTGGGAGAGACGGGGTCAACTGCGGCTGACGAATCTCCGGTCATACGCCTCCCTTTCGCAGCCTGCGGACCTGAGGCCGGGGATATGACCGCCGCGGTGACAGAACCGATAGGTCAGGAGCGCGTATCGACTCCGGGCTTGGCCCGCATCTTGAGCGCGTCCCGGAGCCACTGAAGCTTATAGCGCCAGAAATGCTCGCCTCCGCCTTCGTGCCCTGCGCTGGGGAAGGTCTTTATCGCTTTCGCCTCAGGCATTACATTATACAGCCCGAAGACCGCAGCCGGGAGGGACACCCTATCGAGCAACCCCACACTCAACAAGAGGGGACAACCGACCTTGGGCGCGAAGTTCACGGCATCGAAGTAGGAGAGCGTTTCGCGGACCCCGTCGCTGGCCTCCGGCCGCTCCTCCAGGTAGCGCGCGATGCTCGTGTAGGGCCAGCTGGCAGCGCGCAGCGACAGCGGGAAATCGACGAGCATGGGCGCGTCGGCCGCCACCGCCGCGAGCCGGGGAGAGAGGGCCGCCAGAATAACGCCGAGGCCGCCGCCCTCGCTCACCCCGAGAACGGCAATCCGATCGGGGTCTGCTTCCTGCCGTGAGGCAAGGAAATTGAGCGCTCGCAGCGCGTGGCCTACGATCTCGCGATAGACATATGTATCCGGCGAATCGATCCCCTCAGTACAGTAGTCTTCGAATGGCTTCGGCCGGACGCGATCCAGGCGGTTGCCCCGAACATCGATGGCCAGCACGACCCATCCCTGGCGTGCCAGGCCCACGGGCGGATCGATAGGGCGCGCGCCATACCCGGACAAGTAGAGGAGGCCCGGCCGCCCCCGGGCGGCCACAGGTGACGCGTACCAGCCGTGGATCGTCTTATTGGAAAGACCTCTGTACTGCACCAGCCACACTTCCACCCCACGCCGGGAGAGGCGCAAGTCTCGGCGCATCCTGAACTCCGGCGGCGATGCCCCTGCTTCGTCGAGCAATCGTCGCCAGAACTCATCGAAGTCCGGGGGCCGCTGCACTGCCGGCACGATGTCTGACACCCTGTAGCCCGCGACCGCGCGCGCGGCTCCTATCTCTCTGGTACCGGATACAGCGGTGATCTTCATCCCATAGAAGTCCGGAGCACTCATCCGCCAGCGGAAGTTCTTCTCCCTGACCTTCTTGGCCGGAAGCTCGGCCAGAGCGGTCGTGTATATCACTACGTCCCGTCGCGTAGCGGAAAGCTCGACTGCGAGCGCACTCTCTACATCCCGGTCCGATCGATTCTCCAGCGCGACGACGAGCTCAATCGGCTGGCCGGCCGGTATCAGCCCGGTGCCCGGAGAAAGGTGAGCGCTCAGCCCAATGAGCTGCTCCAGCGTGGGCTCAGGAGGATCGCCTCGACCGGCTCGGAAGGTGATCTGCTGTCGTCCGCCCGGCGGCACCTGGCTCACCTCCCAGACCTGCCGCCCGAGCCAGGGGCCCCACACCCGCGTCCCGCCGCTGAGTTCGAGGTAGGCTCCGCTCGCCGTGCTGAAGCGGGCCGAGCCCCAGCGCTCGTTGGCTGGGACCGCCGCCGCCTCCCCTTGGCTCGCGCTGACGATCCGCACCTCCGGAGAGAGCACAACGAAGTAGGGCACCGGCTTGCTCGAGCCGTTGGTGAGGACTACTCGCACCTCCTCCTCGGTGAAACTATACTGGGCCCCGTAGGTGCCGTCTGTCGCGGCGATAGAGAGGGCGGAGCGGTGGGTCTGTTCACCCAGCTTCCGGGGGCCGCCAGCATAGAAGAATCCGCCGAGAGAGATTGCGATGTCGTCGTCCAGCATCTCGACATCGCCGACGCGGAAGGAATGGAGATTCCCGTCGGAGCCGATCACGGCGCGGTAAGCCTCCCCGCGCACCTCGATTGACCCATCCCCCGGGAACTCCAGCCGGACACCGGCCTCCCCCCTGACTCCCGCGGAAGCTCCTGCCGCTCCGCAGAGGCCAAAAGCAACTCCGGTGCACAGGCCGAACAGCACCACGGCGAGGATAGGACCGCGGCTTCTCAGCAGATCAGACATGGCAGGATAAGGGGGCACTCCCGCTTCCACGAAAGCATAAGGCTCACATTCTGTCCGACACCTGGATGTCGGCAAAGTCGCGGCCCGAAACGCCACCGAGCCCGAGAAGCTAGTCCGCCCCTCGCCACCTGCGTGGCACGAAGTGTAGTTGGAACTGCTGCGCGGCGAACCTGTCGGTCATCCCCGCCAGGTAGTCGCACACTCGGCGAGCTAGTGCCTTGCCACCGCCGACGGTCGCCTCATCGCTCCCGGGGACTTCCCCCGGGTTCTCCATGTAGAAGCGGAAGAGCTGACTGACGATGCGGCGCACGCGCTCACTCTCCCCCGTGGTGAGGGCGGCCACCCGGTAGACGCGCTCATACAGAAAGTCCTTGAGCCGATTGGTGGCCATCTCCACCTCGTCGCCCATGCTGATCCCTCGGCCCCCCTCGCTCTGTGCCACAATGTCGGACACCATGGTGGTGATGCGCCGGGAATGTGTGTCGCCCAGCACGGCTGTGCACTCCGCGGGCAGCTCGGTCCCCGTGATCAGGCCCCCGCGAATGGCGTCGTCGATGTCGTGGTTGATATATGCAAGCCGATCGGCATACAGCACGACCAGGCCCTCCACGGTGCCGGGAGCGCCGCTCCGGTCTCTCGGGAGATCCTCCATCCCCTTGCTGTGGCAGCGGATGCCATCCCTGACCTCGTACGTCAGATTCAGACCTTCCCCATCGTTCTCCAGCACCTCGACCACCCGAAGGCTCTGCTCCGCGTGTTGGAAACCGGCGGAAGCGTCAAACTCTCGATAGGCCGCGTCCAGCGCGGCCTCGCCGACGTGGCCGAAGGGGGTGTGGCCGAGGTCGTGGCCCAGGGCTATCGCCTCCGTCAGGTCTTCGTTCAAGCGCAGAGCGCGACTGATCGTTCTGGCGATCTGGGCGACCTCTAGGGTGTGGGTCAGCCGGGTCCGGTAGTGATCCGCTTCGGGCGCGATGAACATCTGCGTCTTGTGGCTGAGGCGGCGGAAGGCCTTCGAGTGGATGATGCGGTCGCGATCCCGCTGGAAGGCCGTGCGCATGGGGCAGGGCGGCTCCGGCCGCGCGCGGCCGCGGCTCTCCGCGCTCTTCGCCGCACGAGGCGCCAGCGTCTGCCGCTCTATCCGTTCTGTTTGCTCTCTCGGGGCCGCCATCTGCGCCGCCCGACCCTAGTCCTGCACGACGAGGGAGAAATCGGCGATCCGACGGAAGAGCTGAGAGAGATGCCAGCAGACGGCCAGGCGGTTGCGGCGGAGCTTCTCCTCCTCCGCCATCACCAGCACGTCATCGAAGTAGCGGTCGATGGGATCGCGCAGCTTCTCCGCGAAGAGGCCGAACAAATCCCCAAGGGGCACGCTGTCTGCCTTCGCGGCGACCTCACGGTAGGCAGCCCACAGTTCGTGCTCGGCCCGCTCGTGGAACAGGCCAGTATCGACATTCCCGCCCTCGAAGTCGCGGGAGATGTTGAGAGGGCGAGTGGCCGCGATGACAGTCGGAAGGAAGTCCGCGTGCAGCCGGAGCGATGACAGAGCCTGCGCGCGCTTCTCGGACTGGCTCACATCATCGATGCCAACTGCCAGTGCCGCCTCCACGAGGTCGTAGCGTATGCCCTCTCCACGCAGGTGTACGGAGAGCCGCTCGCGGATGAAGTCAGTCACTTCGGCCACTACCACTTCCTTCGAGCGGTGAAGATCGACCTGCCCGCGCAGGACTTTGACCGCTGCGCCCAGCAAGCAAGACAACGAGAGGGTCAACCGCTCCTCCGGCTTCAACTCCTCGCCTGCGGCAATGAGAATGTTGACGATGCCGTAGGCTTCCCGTCGGAGGCCGTACGGATCGGCGGACCCGCTGGGAACAAGGCCCATGGCAAACAACGCCGCCAGCGTGTCGAGCTTGTCGGCGACGGCCAGCAAGCGACCAAGCTTCGTCTCGGGTACGGCGTCGTCGGCCGACCGAGGTCGGTAGTGCTCGCCGATGGCGTCTGCAACCGCCGTCGGCTCTCCGGAGGCAAGAGCGTACTCTCTTCCCATTGCGCCCTGGAGGTTGGAGAGTTCGAGCACGAGCTCTGTCGTGAGATCCGCCTTGCACAGCAGCGCTGCGCGGTCCAGCTCCTCTCCTTCCTTTGCCGAGAGCGCCACCTGGTCGGCCGCCGCTACGGCCGCGACGCGCACCCGCTCCACCTTGTCGTAGATAGTGCCCAGCCGCTCCTGAAACACGATGCCCTTGAGATCGTGGACGCGGTCGGCGAGCGGCCTCTTGAGGTCCTGCTCGTAGAAGTAGCTGGCATCGATGAGCTTTGCCCTCAGCACGCTCTCCCAGCCGCTCAACACCGTGTCCAGATGTTCCTCGCCGCCATCCCGCACGGCGACGAACTTCGGGAGGAGTTTCCCGGCCCTGTTCTCAAGCGGGAAGTACGCCTGGACATGCTGCATCTCTTCGATCAGCACCGGGCGGGGCAGCCGCAGGAACTTCGGGTCGAACTGACCGCAGGCGGCCGTGGGCCACTCCACCAAGAACGTCGTCTCCTGCAGAAGCCCCCCATCCACAACGCTCGCAGACTGGGCTTCGGCGATGGCTGCAAGCTGCTGCTGGATCATCTCCTGTCTTCGCCCCGGCTCGACGAGAACAAACTTGCCTTCGAGCACGGTCTCGTACTCGTCGGCACTTGCGACAGCCCACATTCCGTCCCCAAGCGCGGGATGACCCCGCGTCTCGCGCCCGCTGCGCAGGCCCTCAAGCTCAAACTCGACGACCTCATCGCCGACGAGTGCAAGAAGCCAGCGGATCGGACGCCCGAAGCGAACTGCGCCCGAGCCCCAGCGCATCGTCTTCGGGAAGGTCAAGCCTGTGATGAGATCGGGCAAGGCCGCGGCCAGCGCCTCTCTCGCCGGCATCTCCGGCTCTCGGACTGCAGCAAACACGTACTCGCCCTGGTCGGTCTCCTTCACGGTAAGGTCATCCGGCGAGACGCCGTGCCGACGGGCGAAGCCGAGGGCCGCCTTCGTCGGCCTGCCTTTCTTATCGAAGGCGACGCGCTTAGCGGGGCCCCGCTCTTCTCTGGTGTGGGGGGCCTGTCGCTCGGCCAGCTCCTCCACGATCAGGACAAGCCGGCGCGGTGTCCCGTACACCTTCAGCTCGCCGAAGTCCAATCGCAGGGCTTCCAGCATCCGACGCCCATCCTGCACAAGCTGCGCGAGCGCGGGAGGGAAAAAGCGCGGCGGAATCTCTTCAGTTCCGATCTCGAACACAAAGCGCGACATCTACTCAGGGACCTCACAACACGGACTTCGCCTTCGACCGCAGGCGCCTGCCGTTGGGAATTGTGAGAGTTCTGCAGGAGACCGTCAAGGCCTTCCCGCTGCCAGCGGGAGTGCGGCCCGCTTCCCTCCTCACCGGCGGCTGTTCGGAACCGCCGCCATTGCGACGAGCGCAAGCGCGATCAACGCGCACCCCGCTATCACTCTCGGAGCCGGCACCTCTCGAAGGGCCAGGTAGACCCATATCGGGTTCAGGATCGGCTCCAGCAGGATGACCAGGGAGGCCTCCACGGCCCTCGTCTTCGCGAGCGCCCACTGGAAGAAGTAGTAGGCGAGACCGAGCTGGAACAGCCCCATCGCAGCCAGCAGCCCGACCTCGCGGGGGCCGGCAAGAACCGGGATTCCCAGCGACATCGCCGCCGGCAGCACCAAGGCGGCCGTGCCGATGTTGGTCCAGAAGAATATGCTCGCCGGAGCGATGTCTCCCATGCTCTTGAGGAGGATGATGAAGGCGGCGAAGGCGAAGCCACTCCCCACGCCGAGCAGGACTGACTGCTGATGAGCGCGGCCGCTGGCCCCTGTCACTATGAGGAAGACGGCCACCACGGTCAGCGCGGCCGCGCCCGCCTCCACCGGCCTGATCCGCTGTCGCTGCACCAGCCAGGCCCAGAGGGCGACCAGCGCAGGCGCGATGTACTGAAGCCAGATCCCCTGCGCGGCCGTGCCGAGCTGCATCGAGCCCATGAGCGCGCTCACCAGCGCGGCGTAGAGAGCCACCGCGGCGAGCAGCTTCTTGAGGGGCGGTCGCCGCTGTGCCAGCCCCGGCAAGAAGATCAGCGCCGCAAAGAAGGAGCGGAGTCCGGCGATGGTCAGCCAGTGGACGGCTGGCATGCTCTTGAGGAACACGCCGCTGGTGCTCCAGAGAACAGCGGCAATGACCAGAAACAGCACGGACCTCGTTCGCGACGACACTGGGGAACTCGTCCTCCGCGTGCTCCGCCGCTCCCCGCCGCTCATGGCGGCCGGCCGCAGCGGGCGCTGATTCCTTCGTCAGCCGCCTGCGCGGCACCTCCAGCGCTGCATCGTCGCCCCGCCGAGAACTGAGCGGGATCGAGGCGCGTCACATTGGCTGAGGGATGCGAATGACCCGGACATGGCACTCAGCCAGGCCGGTAGGTCTTCCGCAGTTCCCCCCTGAATTGTACCTCCGCCAGGCAATCTGCCGGCCAACTGGACTCTGAAACTGGAGAGGTCACTATGGAGTACACACAAGGCCGCATCGGCCGCGTCTTCGTCGCTCGCCTGGAGGACGGCGAGTCCATATATGACGTTGTCGAGGAGATCGCTCGCAAGGAGAGCATCGAGGCCGCCTCTGTCCTCGCCATCGGGGGCATCCGAAGGGGGAAAGTCGTCACCGGACCCCAGCACCCGACGGGGAAGGTGGTCCCGCATTACGAGGAGTTCGACGACGCGCGGGAGCTCGTCGGCGTGGGCACAGTCTTCCTTCATGAAGGAAAGCCGTCGCTGCACTTCCATGCCGGCATCGGCCGCCGCGATTCGGCCCTGGTCGGGTGCCCCCGTGCCGGGATGTCGGTCTACCTCGTGCTGGAGGTGATCGTCACCGAGTTGCTGGACGTGGAGGCGAGGAGGGAACACGACCCGGAGTCGGGGCTCAACCTGCTGAAGATCGGTTAGGCCCGGCGTTCGATATCGAGAAGAGATACCACCGCTGCCTGCTCTTCTCTCTGCCGGAGGGCGGCTTGCGGTCGAAGTACAGGGTCATGACTTCTCCCGTCGTCGTCTTGACGCGGTAGAAGTGCTTGCGGATGTAGGTGTAGTCCTTGTCCATCCCCTTGCCGGGCTCGCGGCCGGTCCAGGTATCGATGAGGCCGAGCACGCGATATTCGTTGCCACGCCAGGTGAAGACACGGGGGATACCTGGGCCGCCTCGAGCCATCATTGCCGCGTCGAAAGACCCGGGCTTGGGTTCGATCGGTTCGCCGATGAATGATTCGTCTTCGCTGCGGTCGGCTGCCATTCTCAGCCAGCAGGCGGGCTAGACCCTCATCAATCGGATGATTGCCACCTCCGGACGGCAGTTGATCCGGATTGGTGGGAACGTGACGCCAACACCGGCCGTCGTGTAGACCTGCGTACCCGATGTGCCGACTGTCTGCAATCCGTACGGGTACTTCCAAGCATACACCGGCAGCCGAACCGGACCGATCCCAGGCAGGCGCACCTGCCCGCCGTGGGAGTGGCCTGACAGCTGCAGTGGGATGCCGTGCTTCGCCGCCTCGTCTGCATAGTCCGGCTCGTGACAGAGGAGTATCTTGAACACCTCGTCAGGCACGCCCGAGAGCGTCCGCTCGAGGTCGGGCTTTCCCTCCCAGATGTCGTCCACCCCGCACAGCCACCACGCGGTGCCACCCACGGCGACCGCGACCGACTCATTGATCAGAACCTCGATGCCCGCATCACGGTAGGTCTGAGTCACGCGCCCGACTTCATCCGTCCAGTACTCGTGATTCCCCAACACTCCGAACACGCCATAGTCAGCCTTGAGGGACGACAGCCCGGAAACCGCGCTCTTCGCATACTTGGCCTTGAGCGACACATGGTCGCCCGTCAGCACGACCATGTCGGGAGCATAGGCCATCGCCAGCTTAGCCGCTTGCCGGACCTGCTCTTCTGAGATGAAGGGGCCGCGGTGCAGGTCGCTGAGATGAGCGATCGTGAAGCCGTCGAGGAATGCTGGCAGATCGGGCACCGGCACCGGCACTCGGCGCGCCTCCACCCAAGTCCGCTCGCCGAAGACCGACCAGAGGCCACCGGCCCCAAGCGTCGCTCCGCCCGCGATCAGCGCGCGCCGCAGGAGTCTGCGGCGCGAAGGGCGTTGCGGTCCCTCGCTCGATGGCTTGCCTGACTTCGTCCGCTTCGCTCGCATCTCTGGCCGTGTCGCGTGCAGCACAATACTAGCACGCGAGAGAGCGTACTGGGAGTACAGAAAGGGACGAGCATCTATCGGCGACGCGCCAGCCTCTTCTGGACGGCCTCGCTGTTCAGCTCCCGCAGGGCGTCGGCGGCGATCCAGCGCGCCGCCCTGGAGTCGATCCCGCCTATCTCCTCGGCCAGCGCGATCGCCTTCCGGTTGAGAGCGGCGTTCCGCTTGCCGATCTGTCGCAGCGCCCAGTTGACGGCCTTCTTCACGTAGTTCCGGTCGTCGGTCGCCTCCCGCTTGATCGCCGGGAAGAAGCGTTCGAACCGCTTGTCTTCGCCCTTCTTGTCGTGAACGGCGAGCCAGGCCATGAGCGCGAAGCCGGCCCGCTTCACGAACTCCTCCTCCCGCTTGCTCCACTGGGCCGCCTTGCGATAGGCGAGCTTCGTGCGGTCGAACAGGCTGCCGCAGCAGGTATCGCAGATGGCCCAGTTGTCGAAGTCCGCAACCCAGCTCTCCATCTGCTCTTCCGTGACCTGCTCGGGATCATCGATCAGCGCGGCCAGTGTTCTGGCGTCGAGCACTCCCGAGGCCCACAGTCGCCGAGCAAGCTGGTGGTTCTTCCCGATCCGGCGGGCGAGCTTGCGCAGCTCCGGCATGGGGACGCCATAGGCCTTCTTCGAGGTGATGCCAAAGCGGGCCATGCCCTTGATGTTCTCGGGCTTGTAGTGGGATTTGAGGAGCGCCATTATCTCGCCGTATCGCATGGCCCTGGGGTCCGGGCAGCCGTGTCTGGTGGGACAATGGTAAGCATTCGGAGGCTGGGAGTCCACATGCCGTTTGCCCCTTGACGCAAACGTATGTTTGCATTATGCTAGAAGCCTCTGGAGGGCAATATGCCTTCGTTCGTTCATCTTCACGTGCACAGCGTCTTCTCGTTTCTGGACAGCACCTGCCGGCTGGACCGGCTGGTGGCGCGGGCGGCCGAGCTGGGGATGCCGGCGGTGGCGATCACCGATCACGATGGGACCTATGGCGCGGTGCGCTTCTACCAGGCCGCGCAGAAGGCCGGGATCACGCCGATCCTGGGAGTGGAGCTGACCACCGAGGGCGGCCATCACCTGCCGCTCCTGGCGGCCTCGAAGGCCGGCTATGCCAACCTCTGCCGGATGGCCACCGCGGGGCATTTTCGCGTGCTGCGGGAGGCGGCCGGCGAACAGCCTCCCATCGAGCCCGTGCCCAACACCCGCGCCACCGGCGCGCAATGGCGAAAGATGCCGCGCTGCACCTTCTCGACCATCGCTCGATGTGCCGAGGACGTGATCGCACTCTCTGGCTGCCGCTTTGGCGAAGTATCGGCCGCGCTGCGACGCGGTGACATGGAGGCGGCGCGCCGCGCGATACGTCGCTATCAGGATATCTTCGGGCGCGATCACTTCTTCATCGAGCTGTGCCGCGAGGAACCGGATGAGAAGGAGCGACTCCACACCGCACGCCTGGCCGACCTCGCGGAGGAGATGGATGCGCCCATTGTCGCCACTGCCAATGTCCACTACCTCACCCCGGAGGAGGCGGCCATTCAAGATGTCCTCACCTGCATCCAGACGCTGACGAAGCGGGATGAATGGCACCCCATCCGCCGACGCGGCCCGGAGCGTTATTTGAAGTCACCGCGAGAGATGATGGAAGAGTTCGCCTCTTATCCACAGGCCATCGCCAACACCGTCCGCATCGCCGAGCAATGTGAAGTCGATCTGGAATTGGGCAAGCTTCACTTCCCTCATTTCCGGATGCGGGAATACGAGCCTGAGATAGGGACGGTTTCGGGAGCGAACCGCCACGGCGCCCAGGGCTCCCGAAACACCGGGAAGGGCAGGAGGCAAGCCGCCTTCGCCGAGGCTACGGCGCCCAAGGCTCCTGCCCAACAACGGCCGGGGTGGTGGCCCGAGACGGATCAAGAAGTAGAGGGGAAGCCGGCCGAGCGATTGCTGGAGTGGCTCTGCTGGGAGGGAGCGGCTCGGCGCTATCGCGTTCCCGCAGCGCGGCTGCGCTCCTCCCCTACCTCTCGCATCTCCGCTCGACTCCGCCACGAGCTGAACATCATTCGCGAGCTCGGCCTCTGCGAGTACTTCCTCGTCGTTTGGGACATCGTGGAGGAGGCGCGGGAGCGAGGCATCCGGTGCTCCGGGCGCGGTTCGGCCGCCGACTCGATGGTGAGCTATGTGCTTGGCATCACCCAGGTCGATCCCATCGCCGCGCGGCTGTTGTTCGAGCGATTTCTCAATCCCGAGCGCCGCGAGATGCCGGACATAGACATCGATTTCGACTCCCGCAAGCGGGACGAGATGATCGAGTATGTGGCGGAGCGATACGGCCCGGAGCACACCGGCATGGTGGCCACCATCAACACCTATAACGCCCGCTCCGCCATCCGCGAGGTCGGCAAGGCCCTGGGCATGCCGGAGCAGTTGGTGGACCGCATCAGCAAGTCGATGCCCTACATCCCGGCGGGCCGCATCCGCGACGCCATCGCCAACCTGCCCGAGCTGCGCGGCTCCGGCTTCGACGCGGCCGCGTTGAAGGAGCTGCTCGACCTCTGCGAGGCAATCGATGGATTCCCCCGCCATCTGAGCGTCCACCTCGGTGGAGTGGTGATCTCCCGCGATCCGATCACGAACTTCACGCCGCTGGAGGTCTCGGCCAAGGGAGTGATCGTATGTCAGTTCGATAAGGACGATATCGAGGCGCTCGGGCTGGTGAAGATGGACATGCTCGGCCTGCGCAACCTTGCCGCCATCGAGGAGGCGCTTCACATCATTTGCGAGACGCGCGGGCGGGCGCTCGACCTCGACCGTATTCCCCTCAATGACGAGAAGACTTTCGAGTTGATGCGCTCCGCCCGCACCGTCGGAGTCTTCCAACTCGAAAGCCCAGGCATGCGCGGCCTGCTCTCCGGCCTCCAGCCAACTTGCTTCGATGACATCATCGCCAACATCTCTCTCTTCCGGCCCGGCCCCATGCAGGCCGACATGATCGGCCCTTTCCTCGCCCGACGCCACGGCAAGGAGCCGACCGCCTATCTCCATCCCTCCGTCAAGCCGGCGCTCGAGGAAACCTATGGTGTCATCCTCTACCAAGAGCAAGTGCTCGAGGTGGCGAGCGCGCTCGCCGGCTTCACGCTCGGGCAGTCGGACTCTCTCCGGCGCGCCATGACCCACGATCGTTCGGCGGAGGAGATGGCGAAGATCCGCGGCACTTTCCTCGACGGGTGTCGCAAGCGCGGCATCGAGAAAGCAACCGCGGAAGAGGCCTTCCGCGGCCTGTCCGCCTTCGCGGCCTACGGCTTCTGCAAGGCCCACGCGGCGTCGTTCGCCGTCATCGCCTATGAAACTGCCTATCTGAAGGCGCACCACCCGGCCGAGTTCCTCGCCGGCATCCTCTCCAACCAGCCGATGGGGTTCTATCCCCCCGAGGTCATCGTCAACGAGGCAAAGCACTTCGGGGTCGAGGTGCGGCCGCTCGACATCAACAGGAGCCGGGATCGCTACTGGGTCGAGGAGAGGGCCATTCGCGTCGGGCTCGCCCAGGTGTACGGCCTCAGCGCGGCCGGGCTGAAGGCCGTTCTCACAGCCCGCGAGGACGGCGGCCCCTTCAAGTCGCTCAGAGATTTCTGCGCGCGCACCAACCTGGCGCGGCCGATGGTGGAGAGTCTGATCAAGGCGGGAGCGTTTGACTGCATGGGCGAGCAACGAGAGCTTCTCTGGGAACTCAACGAAATCATCCGCACCGGCGCCCGCCGTCGCGATCGAAACCACAGGATCAGGGGACAGCTTCCCTTGCTCGATGGAGAGAGAAGTGAACTTACGGCCGTCAATCTCCCCTTAACCACAGCAAGGGAAAGAGCGGCCTCTGAGCTGGCCATGACAGGGATAAGCGTCAAGCGTCATCCTCTCGATTTCGCCCGCGAGCGCTTGCGCAAGATGGGTGTGTTGAACCGCGCCCAGTTGGAATCGCTGCCTGACGGCCGCCACGTCCGAGTGGCGGGAATTGTGATCGCCCGACAGCGCCCTCCCATCAAGAGCGGGCAGACCGTTGTCTTCATCACTCTTGAAGACGAGACAGGTCTGATTGAAGTAACAGTCTTCGAACGTATCTACAAGCAGTGGGGCAAAGTTATTTTCTCAAGCAATGCATTGATTGTGGATGGGATTCTGCAGAAGCGCGGCAGATATGGGACGGTTGTGCTGGGCCGGAGATTCCGACCTCTCCGACACTGAAGCCCTACCTCACTCACACATTGACGCCCCCCGCCTATTCTGATAAAGTCCCTCCTGCTGGAAGTCTGCTGCGACCAGTTCCGGACTTCAGGCCAGGGAGGAGAAGGGATGTCCATTCCCAGGTCACTATGCTTCGTTTTCTCGCTGCTAGTTCTGCTGTTCGCCGCTGGTTCCTCATGGGCATCGTTCCCGATGCAACCTGCAGGCCAGCTGGCCCACGGGATCCCCCACGACGTCGTAGTTTCGGGTGACTACGCTTACGTGGCAGCCCAGGGAGCTGTGTCCGTCTACGACATCTCCACAGCAGCAAACCCAGTTCAAGTCGCGGTAATGGATACGCCGGGTTCGGCCGAAGGAGTGGCTGTGTCTGGGAACTACCTCTACATAGCCGACTGGGACGCCGGGCTGCGCATCATAGACATCACTGATCCGGAATCCCCTGAAGAAGTCGGCGCCTTCGACACTGCCGGCTACGCGTATGGCGTGGCGGTCTCCGGAAGCTATGCCTACGTCGCCGATCACGCGGCCGGTGTCCTCATAGTGGATGTCAGTGACCCAACGAGTCCGAGCCAGCAGGGCTCCTACGATACGGCCGGCTATGCCTGGGACGTCGCCGTCTCCGGAGGCTACGCCTACGTGGCCGACGGCTTTGCCGGTTTCGTCGTCTTGGACGTCAGCGTGCCTGGCTCGCCCTCGGAGGTTGCCTCCTGCAGCGGCACCGACTTTGACCGCGTGCTGGAGGTAACGATCTCAGGCAACTACGCATATCTCGCCGACGGGCAGGATGGTCTCCATATCGTCGATATCACGAATCCCCTGGCTCCGAACTGTGCTTACGCCGAGCTCGACCTGCCTGGCACCGCCTCCGGCGTTTCCGTCGATAGCAACTACGCCTACCTTGCCGCGGGAACGGCGGGGCTGCAGGTTGTGGACATCACTGAGCCGAGCGATCCACTCGCCATCGACTCCCACGACACCCCGGGAAAGGCCTACGCGGTCGCTGTCGCGAACGGCGCTGCGTTCGTCGCCGACGACTCCGGCGGCCTCCGGGTCATCGATGTCTCCTCTGTCCCTGCTCCCACCCTCGTCGGCCAGGCAGCGACGGACGGCAATGCCGAGGGAATCGCGGCTCCGGAGAACGTTGCCTATGTCGCAGACGGCAGTGGTGGGCTGCTCGCCTTCGACGTCGGCGACCCAACAGAGCCCTCCCGGCTCTGGTCCTGCACTGCCGGAACCAGCCAGGCTATGGATGTAGACATCCAGGGCGACCACGCCTATGTAGCTGATTGGGGCAACGGGCTCGTGGTCGTCGACAAGTCCGGCCTGGGCTGCACAGTGGGATCGGTGGCGACGGGCGGGCACCCGAGCGGCATCGCGGCATCCGGGAACCGCGCCTATGTGGCTGCCGGTGAGGCCGGCCTGGTCTGCTGTGACATCAGCACACCGAGTGCGCCGGGCGTGCTGTGGACTATAGATACGCCGGGATCGGCCAACGATGTCGCGCTTTCCGGCAATTACGCTTATGTCGCGGACGGCTCTGCAGGACTGCAGATTGTGGACGTCGTGACGCCCACGGGACCCGTCGCCTCGGTCGCCACCACGGGCTACGCGTGGGGGGCTGAGTATGCCGACAGTCACGTGTATCTCGCCGGCGGCGATGCCGGCCTCGACGCGATCAACGTCACCAACCCACTCGCACCCTCCAAGGAGGACACGCTCGCCCTGTCCGGCTCGGCTCACAGTGTCTCGGCGTATCAGCACTACGCCTACGTGAGCGTGGGCGGACAGGGCGTTGCTGTTGTCGATGTCAGCGTTCCGACTGACCTCACATTCATCGCCTCCTGCGGCACGCCGTCGGTGCCCGGCCCTTCGGATCTCGTCGTCGCCGGGGGCTATGCCTACGTGGCGGATGCCGAGTCCGGCCTGGTCGTCGTCGACCTCCTGCCGCCATACACCGAACTGGCAAGCCGCGCCAGCCCGGCCGCGGGAGAGAGGCTCGACGCGGTGGGGCAGAATGACGGCTCGGCACTGGCCTACATAGCCAGCCGCTTGGCCGGGCTGCAGATTGTGCAGGTGAGTGAGGCCGACGAGGCCGCCGATCCCGCGCTCGTCCGTACGGCTCAAGGCTTCGGGAATGTGACCGACGTGTCAGTCGCAGAGGCATATGCGTATGTATCGGACCTCAATGGTCGCCTATCTGTAGTCAATCTCTCGAACCCGACTAACCCGAGCCTGGTGGGACACACGGAGACGGCGGGCTCTGCCCTTGGTGTCGATAGCTGCACGATAGGATATGCCAGCTACGCCCTGGTGGCCGACGGTGACAGGGGAGTGTCGGTGATCTCGACTCAATTCCCGAGTAGCCCAACCGAAGCGGGGACTTTCGACACCCCTGGGTGGTGCGCCGACGTGGCCACAGCCACGCTGGCCGGCGACTCGTTCGCGTGTGTGGCCGATGGCGAGTCCGGCCTGCGACTCATCAACCTATCGCCGATCGGGCAGCCCTCGGTCATGCTCTTCTCCGACGGCTTCGAAGACGACATAGCGGGCTGGACGACCGGCGGCACAGCGGAGCGCTACACTGGTGCGCCCAGGAGAGGCACTGCCAGCTGCCGGTTGCGGGACAATGGGAGCATCGAACGGACGATCTCGACCGTGGGATACGGGAGCATCACGATCTCCTACTACTTGGCGGCAGACATCGACGACGCCACGGACGCGGTGAAGGCCGAGTGGTACGACGGGAGCATCTGGCACCCCCTGGATCTGATTCAGAATGGTGACTCGCTCGAGGACGGGCTCCTTCATGAGTACTCCCATGATCTTGACGCGGCCGCCGAGGAGAACCCCGCCTTCGCAGTTCGGTTCTCCCTGACGAGCAGCGATACTGACGATGTAGCTTACGTGGATGACGTTAGCGTGATGTCTGGTAGCGCCTCCCACCCGACCGAGGCCGGCTTCTACAACACGCCAGGCCAGGCGCGCGGCCTCGCGCTGGCCGGCGATTATGCCTGCGTGGCTGATGGCGACGGAGGGCTGCGCATCATCGACGTTTCCGCGCCCGGCCACCCGACTGAGGTGGGGTATCTGCCCACCGCCGGCTACGCCGAGTCCGTGGAAACACTCGACAAAATCGCGGTCGTAGCCGACGGCAGCGACGGCGTTCTCGTGATCGACATCTCCACCCCCACCGACCCGGTTGAGCTCGCCTACTACGAAACGCCGGGCTGGGCCAGCGACGTGGACATCCTCGAAGGTCACGCCTACGTCGCAGACGCGGGCTGGGGTCTCACGATCCTGCGCCTCTGGCATTCCTTCAAGGACGTCCTCTTCAGCCACTGGGCCTTCTCCGAGATCGAAGCCGCCGCCGACGAGACTGTGAAGGTTGTGAAGGGCTACCCGGATGGGCTCTACCATCCCGGCATAAAGTGCTCCCGCGACCAGATGTGTGTCTTCATCGCTCGCGCCAAGGGCTGGATCGACCCCGACGCTCCGATGGACACGGCGGGGGATCTATTCTTCGACGTGGTTGCCGAGTACTGGGCGGGAACCGCTATCCAGGCCTGTCTCGCTAATGAAGTGGTGAAGGGGTATTCGGATGGCCGCTTCCGGCCAGGTAGCGTCGTTCAGCGCGACGAGATGACCGTCTTCATCTCCCGCGCGGAGGGCTGGGTCGGCATCGATGAGCCCATGGACACCGAAGATCAGCTGTTCCTGGATGTGTGGGAGAGCTACTGGTGTGGCAAAGCGATAAAGGCCTGCATCGATCACGGGGTCGTCAAGGGCTACCCCGACGGTTTCTACCGGCCCTACCTGGCGGTGACCCGCGACCAGATGGCGGTGTTTGTCTACCGCGCCTTCTCCGACGAGTGGCCGTTGTGGCCGTGAGCACGGCCGTCTAAGAGACAAGAGGGCGGGCCGGGCGGCCCGCCCTCTTCCGTTCCAACTTGCCGCAGGCCAGACGTGGCTACCCCTCGTCCCGGCCTTGCCATGCCGGTTGCCGCGCCAGCCATTGTCGGGCCTTCTCTTTCGCCGCGTCTTCCTGCAGGCCCTCGGTACGGACGATGAAGGCCGTCATCGACTCCAGCTTCTCTTCGTATGACTGCATACCGCCATCCGGCCGCGCGCAGTAGATGCAGTAGTCTTTGCTGTCGTCGCCGCCGGCGTGATCTTCCGGCTTCTCCATCGGCATTCCGCAGGCGATGCAACGTGGGCTCATGGCCGCCTCCTGGGTGGCGCTTCGGGCATACCTTCGGCGGGGCGCGGGCGTGCCCTGCCAGGCGGGAACTCAGCGGGCAGGGGTCGGACTTCTGAGGCCGGAGGGAGCGACAAGACGGACCACATGCTACGAACTTTCCGGCCTGCAATGGCGTCTAATAAGACAGAGAGCCCTTTGCCTGCTCTCCGTGCGCGGTGCCGCGGCGGGGAGCGAAAGCGAGGTGGTGGTATGACTGGCGCTAAGTCTGTGCTGGTCGCCGTAGCTATTGCGCTCGCTCTCCTGGTGGTTCTCCATGTGCCCGCCGGCGCAGAGGATCTGCCGGCCTTCGCGTATGCGTACGGACAGCCGGCCTTCGAGCCGATAGACGAACACGTCACGGGCCCCTGGGGCAGCGACGCCCGGGAGGCGCCTCCTCCGCTGGCCGTCGACGGTTCCCACATTCTCCTCGGCGGCCTCGACATCGACCGCTTCGGCCGGGACGGAGCCTGGGTCGGCTTCTGGCCCTTCTCTTCTTCCGCACACGGACTGGGTGATCTCGACCCATACCTCTCGTTGGCCTGGCATCACTGGGTCAGGGACCTGGACATCGGGCCGTCGGGCGATGTCTACGCATTGGATCAGGACTACGCCTGCATCCACCATTACAGCAATGAGGGGGACTTCCTCGGCGGCTGGGGAGGCAGACCAGGCGACAGGCTAAGGGGCTTCTACCATCCGACGGCGGTCTGCGTGGGACCCGACGCGTCTGTGTATGTGCTCGACGCGGGGCCAGGCCGCATCAAGCGATTCAGCCCCGATGGGGAGTCCCTTGGGATGTGGAACACGCCCATCGGCGACGGGACGCTTGTCTGCGCGGCCCTTGACATCGCCGCCGGCTCGAGCGGAGTCTGGCTGCTGAACGCAACCAAAGACTACTACGGGACTACCGAGGACTGCCGGATCCATCGCTACTCCCCGGACGGACTGGAGCAAGCGAACTGGAGCCTCGGGGCCGCCGAAGGGCGGCAGATACAGGTGGACAGCGATGGGCATGTCTGGGCCCTCTTCAGGCTCGACGGCATCCCCCACCTGTGCCAGTATGACGCGAGCGGCACGCTCCTCTCTGAGGTCGCGATCGACGAACATACCGAAGCGTTTGCGATCAGCCCCGACTCTCGGCTCTATCTATTGGCACGCCAGGTCTGGACCTCGGCAACGTACCACTCGTTCGAGTATGTCTGCTACCGCATCGAGGTGAAGGACTTCGGGGGCGCCCTGTTACAGACGTTCGGCGATCAGGCGGACATGGCGACGCGCGGCACGAGTGCATGGGGCCGGGGACTTGTGGTGACGCCGGAAGGGCACAGTTATGCCTTTGAGCGATTCAACGAATGGTACTACGGCTATTCGGCCCACTATGACGCAGAGGGTCACCTCGTCGAGGTCATCGAGACCAACCACGCGCCCTTTTACGATCCCGTCACGGACACGGTCGTGTTCCTCGCGGAGTGGCCCGGGATCCCTGGACCGGATGGCGACTACTACTCGCTCAGCTACTGGGAGTACGTTGATCCCCGGTGGACTGCGACCATATCGAGGCACTCCGCTGAGGGCGAGCTGATCGACACACTCACGGTGCCGGGGCCGATGGGTGACGGAGGCCTCGAGGAGTCGTCGGCGGGCCTCGTCTTCGACGCTGATGGGGACTTCGTCATAGTTCTGCTCCTGGTGGACATTGAGTACTACGATAAGAGCGTCCTCTGGGGTGCGACCGTGACCACCTCTGGTGAGCTTGTCCGGTCGTGGACTCTGGACCCCGGTCCGGACGCCTGGTGCGTCACTGCTCTGACAGTGGACGGCGGACGCAACCTCTACCTCGCTCTCGATCGGAGCAGCGGATGCTCAATCGAGAAGTACTCGCCGGGCGGGGCACTGATCGGCCGAATCGGTGAATACGGTTGGCACTCCTATGCGCACGCAGTCGGCGACATGCACCTCGATGAAGGAGGGCGGCTGCGGGTGTTGGACGAGGCGGCGAATCGCATTCTCGTGTTCGCCTATACGCCCGGACCGTTTCCGGATGTGCCGTACTGGCACTGGGCGAAGGACGCCGTGGCCGCCGCCTTTGGCGCCGGTGTGATCGCGGGATACGAAGACGGGCTCTACCATCCAGAGCTAGTTGTTTCCCGCGATCAGATGGCGGCCTACATCGCGCGCGCTTGCGCCGGCGGTGACGACAACGTGCCGCCTGGCCCCGCGGCGCCGACGTTCCAGGACGTGCCGGCAGACAACTGGGCCTATGACTACGTGGAGTACTGCGCGGCCGCGAAGATCGTCGAAGGCGTCGAGGTTGACCAATACGCACCGGGCCTGACCGTGGATCGCGCGCAAATGGCGGTCTACATCGCGCGCTCGATAGTCGAGCCCACCGGCGAAGAGGGCCTCGCCGACTACGACCCCGGAGGGGGCCAGCACTTCCTCGACGTCCCAACAGACTACTGGGCCTACAAGCACATCGAATTCGTCGCAGATGCCGGCGTTGTGAGAGGCTATCCAGACGGCACGTACAGACCTCGGGATAGCGTCACCCGCGACCAGATGGCCGTCTACATAGCGAGGGCCTTCCATCTCATGATCTGAGATCTGCCGCCCACAACACAGGCCTTGGGGTCCCCAGGGACCAGATGACGACACGTGGTGGCGAAGGGCAGGCTTAGCAGCCTGTCCTTCGCGTAGGCCTGCCTCGGTTCGGCCTTTGTCTCTGCAAACACTCATTCGCCGTTTATCTGTTTGGCTTTCAAGCGCATTTTCTGTCCCCCGATCACCCGTTTGGCTATTGACATACCCGGGGGGCTGTGTGGTATGGTTGTCCACCATGTCCCCTGGAACGGGGGAGAACGGGGGAGAATTCCCTGATCCGCAAGGACGGAAGAGGCGAGGGAGAGTTCGCACGAAGATGCTGACCGGAGAGTTTCTGCATCAGCTTGACGACCGAGGGCGGGTGGCCGTTCCCCGAGCCCACCGAGAGATCATGCAGCACGGCGGCTTCGTGACGCGCGGCTGGTATGGCTGCCTCTTTCTATTCCCGTGGGAGGAGTGGCGGAAGATAGAAGACCGCCTGAAACAAGTTCGAATCACCGACGTCAAGTGGGACGTGGTCAAGCAGTTCTTCAGCAGCGGCGCGAAAGTTTTCCTGGACCGCCAGGGCCGGATCAACATTCCGGCCGCGCTCCGCGAATACGCCGGCATCGATGGGGACGTAGTCGTGCGAGGGGTCATCGACCGGATCGAGATATGGGGCAAGGACCGCTGGGTTTCATATCAGCAGGAGGAGTTTACACCCGAACGGATGATGGAGAAGGCCGCTGAGATTGGGATCTGATACATGGGAGGGAGAAAGCGCAGAAGAGCCGGCAGAGCACCGGCCGGTCCTCGTGGAGGAGACCTTAGAGTATCTCGCAGCGGAGCCAGGCGATCTATTAGTTGATGCAACAGTCGGTAGTGGCGGGCATGCGGCGGCGATACTCGAGCGGATAAAGCCTGGCGGCCGGTTGATCGGGATCGACCGAGACCCGGAAGCGATAGAGAGAGCGAAGACACGGCTGGCCGGAGAGCCGATCACTCTGGTAAACGATAACCACGCGCGATTGGAGGTGATCTTAGACGAACTCGGGATAGACGCAGTGGACGGGGTCCTCGTCGACTGCGGCGTGTCCCTCGAGCAACTGACGACCGGCCGACGCGGCTTCAGCTTTCGACTCGACGGGCCGCTCGACATGAGGATGGACCCTACGCAAGAAACCAGTGCGGCCGATCTCGTGAACAAATTGCCAGAGCAAGACTTGTCTGGAATCCTCTGGAGATACGGAGGGGAACGGCGGGCGCGAAGAATCGCAAGAGCGATAGTAGCAGCAAGGCAGCAACATCCCATCACAACCACAGCACAGCTCGCAGCAACCATCGCAGCAGCAGTTCCACGGCGGGCGCACCCGAGACGCCTGCACGCAGCCACGAAGTCCTTCATGGCGCTGAGGGTAGCCGTAAACGACGAGCTCGGGGCGCTTCGCGAAGTACTCGACGCAGCAATCCGTCGCACTAGAGCTCGCGGCAGAATCGTAGTACTGACGTACCACAGTCTCGATGGCGGTGAAACAAAGGGGGCTTTCCGCCAGGGCAGCGATCGCAGCAGGCGCCCGCCTCCCCCCTCCGGAGAGGGTCCTCGAGTGAGGGTCTTGACCAAGAAAGCTGTCAAGCCGTCGGAGCGCGAGATCAGAGAGAACCCTCGCGCGCGGTCAGCGACTCTGCGAGCAGCAGAGAAGCTGTAAGTGGGAGAATCACCGCGGCGCAATCGTGTCGCACGAAGTAGCTGACGTGAGAGCTGCCGCGGAAGCCAAGAAAAGAACATAGTTAGTAAGGAAGCAGGGCGGCGGGTAGCATGAGATCGCAGCAAGTGTTGTCGCAGTGCCGGGCATGGGAACTGCCCATATCCTCCAAGCAACAGCCAAGCAGTCCGACGCAACGTCAACCGGTAGGACTCGAAGCAGGGATTGCAGCAGTGCTGCTCGCCGCCCTAGGCTTCGCCCTCATACTGGGCTACGCCGCGGCCTCCGCCACCATCACGCGCAACGGCTACGTCGAGATGGGGCTGCGCGAGGAGATCGAGGATCTGCGTGCACAGAGTGCTCTTCTTCGCTATCAGATCCACCTGGCGGAATCCGGCGAGCGAATCCGGGAAGTCGCCGCTCGCCTCGGTCTCGAACCCGCGCATCCCTTTGACGAAGTCGACTACGTGCTTCTCCCCCAGCCCGCCCCGGGAGACGTGAGCCGGCTGGCTGCGGCTGAGGGACAAGAGGAATCGGCCGGAATAGCGTCGGTGTTGGCGGAGCTCGCAGCAGGAGTCGTGACCAGCACCGCAGGCCGTGCGGAGGCGAGTACGGCTCCAGGCCACCGCCCCTAGGCGGTGGCCTTTTGTGTGGCCGGACTTTTGGGATCCTGTCATGAAGTACGTAGGATGCAGACAAATATCTCGACGGGGCAAGGTCTGGGCGGTCATAGCGATCGCCTGTTTCGCAGGGCTGGGTTACAGGCTCTACCGCATTCAGATCATCGATCACGGCAGGCTCTCCGGCAAAGCCTTGAAGATACGCGAACGATGCTGGTCGATCGAGGCGCCGCGAGGCAACATCTACGACCGCAATGGCAATCCTCTCGCGCTGAATCTCAAGCTCTTCTCTGTGGCCGCCGACCCGGAACTGGTGAAGCGGCCAGCCGAGGTGGCGGCAGATCTCGGCCCCTTACTTCGCATGGACGAGGCACCTCTTGCCACGAAGCTCGCCGCAGGCGATGGGGTAAGATATGTTCTTCTGCAGGATTGGGTGGACGCGCCCGCGGCCGATGCCATCCGACAGCTCGAATGCGCCGGGCTGATTGTCAGCACGCGGTGGAAGCGCGCCTATCCTCACGCACACCTCGCGGCGTCGCTGCTCGGCTTTGTCAACCGCGACAGCACTGCTCTTGGAGGCATCGAGAAAGCGCTGGACGATCGCCTGGCGGGCGCCGACGGCGAGATGCTGGTGGTGCTCGACGGCCGGCTGCCGCGCTCGCGTGCCCTGATACCCCAGCGAACCATCGTGACCCGACAGATGAGACCGGGCAGCAGTGCCGTTCTCACCTTGGATCTCGATATTCAAGCGATTGCCGAGGAAGAGCTGGTCAAGGCGGTCGAGAACGCACGCGCGGCCGGCGGGACGGCGCTCGTGATGGAACCGAACACCGGCGACGTTCTCGCACTCGCAACTCGGCCGGGCTTCGATCCCAACGAGTTCTGGCGGTACCCTCGTCAGACGTGGGTCAACCCGGCCGTGGCCAGTCCCTACGAACCGGGGTCGACCTTCAAGGTCATCACGGCGTGCGCGGCCATCGAAGAGGGAGTCATGAGCCGCGGCGAGAGGTACGACTGCTCTGGCAGTCGGTCGATAGGCCGACGCAAGATCAGCTGCGCCCTGCATGGCGGCACCAGAGCGCACGGGACGCTGGACCTCGACGGCATGATCGTGCACTCCTGCAACACGGGCATCGCCTCCGTCGCCTCGAGCCTTGGTTCAGACCGCATGAACGCGTGGCTCCAACGCTTTGGCTTCGGCCAGGAGACGGGCATCGAGCTGGCCGGTGAGTCGCGCGGGATCTTGCCTCCACCAGACGAATGGTCCCGCATGAGGCTGGCCAACATCGGGTTCGGCCAGGGCATCAGCGTCACGCCGCTGCAGCTCTTGTCCGCCTATTGCGCAATAGCCAACGGTGGCTGGCTCGTCCGACCCCGATTGCTTAGGGCGATCATGCATCCAGATGGAGCAACCGAGCACGCGGGCCGCCCCCAGCCAGAGCACATTCTCTCCGAGGCCACGTGCGAGCGCATGCGGCGTGTGATGACCCGGGTGGTCGAAGAAGGCACGGGCAAGACTGCCCGCGTGCCCGGTCGCACCGTTGCAGGCAAGACGGGAACGGCGCAAAAGCCCACACCCGAGGCGGGCTTCAAGTCCGGGAAGTACATAGCTTCCTTCGCCGGGTTCGCGCCGGCAGAGGACCCGAAGATAGCCGTGCTAGTGATAATCGACGAACCTCGCAGAGCGCACTACGGGGGGATCGTGGCGGCCCCCGCCTCTCGCGCAATCTGCGAGCGGGCCCTGACCCACCTGCGCGTGCCGCCGGCGACACCGGGGGCGCAAATCGACCTGGCGATGGCCGACAGGGGTCGCTGATAGCCTCTGGAATGCGCGGTAGGCCTCCGCTGCGGCACGAGGCCTGAGTGCTATAATCACCTATGAGAGAGGGTCTGCCCTGCTGTGAGCAGCCGGAATTCGCCCCGGGAACGGGGCGTGCCATTCGAATCGCTCTTTGCCCAGGCCGGCGGTGTGAAGTTCGTCGGCGATCCGCAGGTGAGGGTGGCGGGCATCGCCTATGACTCCCGAAGAGTCGCTCCAGGTTATGCCTTTGTCGCCATCCGCGGCCAGCGCGCTGACGGGCACGACTTCATAGCCGAAGCAGTTGCAGACGGCGCAACGGCCCTCGTGGTCGATGCAGACCGCGAGGCCGGTCTCTCGCCCCCTCCCCATGGTGCAATCGCTGTGGTGGCCGATTCTCGTGCGGCTATGGCCTCGATGGCTCGCGCGTTCTACGAGGATCCGTCCAGCCGACTTACCCTGGCAGGGGTCACCGGCACAAACGGCAAGAGCACGACGGCACTTATGATCGACTCGATCTTTCGCGCCGCCGGGCACAAGAGCGGCGTGATCGGCACGCTTGAGTACCGAATCGGCGATCGCCGAATGAGGGCGCCACACACGACTCCGGAGGCAGTAGATCTTCAGAGCCTCCTGGCCGAGATGGTCGAAGAAGGCGTGACCCACGCGGCGATGGAGGTTTCCTCCCACGCGCTGGCACTCCACCGGGCGGACGGCTGCCGATTTGCTGCGGCGGTCTTCACGAACCTGACGCCGGAGCACCTCGACTTCCATGCTGACATGGCGGACTACCTTGCGGCCAAGCGCCGCCTCTTCCAGGACCCGCAGCACCTGCCGGCCGAGGGCGAGCGCGTGAACGCTGTGAACATCGACGATGAGGCGGGAAGATTGATCGCCGAGAAAGCTGTCGGCCATACTCTGACCTACGGGCTCTCGAGTGAGGCCCACTGCCGAGCCGAGCATATCGACCTCCGCTCCAATGGCACTGACTTCCTCGCCGTGCATCCCGCCGGCCGTGTGCCGATCCGTATGCACCTCATGGGTGAGTTCAATGTCTACAACGCGCTCGGGGCGCTCGCCGCCTGCATCGGTCTCGGCATACCAGCGGATATCGCCTGCTCCGCCATCCAGCAGATGCAACCGGTGCGCGGCCGCTTCGAGCGAGTACCCAGCGACATCCGCAGTGTTCTCGTTGACTACGCTCACTCGCCTGACGGCCTGCGTCGCGCCCTGGAGACGGCACGGAAGTTGACGGAAGGCCGAGTAATCGTGGTCTTCGGATGCGGCGGCGACCGGGACAGGACAAAAAGGCCCGTCATGGGCGAGCTGGCCAGCCGCCTGGCAGACACGTGCGTTATCACTTCGGACAACCCCCGAACTGAGCGTCCGGAGGCGATAATCGGCGAGATACTGGCCGGCATCCCCAAGGAAACACGTGCAGGGTGTCACGTTGAATCCGACCGTGCCGCGGCGATACGCCTCGCAATCGAAGATGCCAGCCCCGAGGACCTCGTGCTCATCGCCGGCAAGGGCCACGAAGACTACCAGATCTTTGCCGATAGAACCGTTCACTTCGATGACCGAGAAGTCGCGGCCAAGGTGCTCCAGGAACTCGCGGGAGGGACAGGTGCCTGATCTCCCGCGGGAGCTGGTGCTGGCGGCGACACGCGGCGAGTTCATCGGAGCCACGCTGCCCGCGACCCTTCGCGGGGTATCGACCGACACGCGGACGCTTCAGCGGGGTGCGCTCTTCGTTGCCCTAAGGGGCGAGCGCTATGATGCTCACGACTTCGTGTCTGAGGCATTCGACAAGGGCGCGGGCGCCGCGCTCGTCTCCCACACGATAGAGGCGTCTGGACCGTTGATAGTGGTGGGGGACACGCTCCAGGCGCTCGGGGCGCTTGCCAGCGCGCATCGCAGCAAGCTCGACCCGCGAGTACTGGCGATTACAGGCAGCACCGGCAAGACAACCGCAAAGGAAATGCTAGCAGCCATACTCTCTCAGGGCTGGAAGACCGGCCGCACGCCGGGTAACTACAACAACGAGATCGGAGTCCCGCTGGCCCTGCTGGAGCTGGATTCCTCACATCAGGCCGTGGTGGTTGAGCTGGCGATGCGGGGGCAGGCCCAGATCGGCTACCTGGCCTGCATGGTCCGGCCGCAGATTGGGGTCATCACCAACATCGGTGTCTCGCACCTCGAGCTGCTCGGCACCCGGGAGGCGATTGCCGAGGCCAAGGCGGAGCTGCTGAGCAACCTCCCCTCCTCCGGCGTCGCGGTTCTCAATGCCGATGATGACTTCTTCGCGTTTCTGAAGGAGCGGAGCCCCTGTCGCGTTATCTCCTTCGGCGGCAACCGGGAAGCTGAGGTCCGAACGCAAGATGTCTCCGTGCGAGACGACGGAAGCACTGAGTTTCTTCTGAGCGGAGAGTATGGGGAATTCCGCCTTTCCCTGCGCGCAGCAGGACGCCATCAGGCCTTGAATGCGGCCGCGGCAGCCGCCGCTGCGATGGCTTCGGGTGCCGAGCCTGAGTGGGTCACGGCCGGCCTTGAGGCCTTCGACGGGACTGACATGCGCAGCCAGATCGCGAAGGCGCCAGGCGGATACACGGTGATCGACGACTGCTACAACGCTGCGCCGGACTCGATGCGCGTTGCCCTGGAGCTGCTGGCCGATCTGCCCGGCGAGCGCAAATGGGCCGTCCTGGGCGATATGAAGGAGCTGGGGCCGCTCGCTCCAGACTGGCATCGAGACGTGGGCGGCCTCGCGGCGGGCATCGGGCTGGCGGGTCTAATAACACTGGGGGAGCTGGGGCATTACATCGCAGAGGGCGCGAGAACTCGCGCGTCCGTCGAGCACGTTATCGAGGCCGAGGACAACGACAACGCAGCCGAGATCTTGATGACACGCGTCTCCCCAGGCGATGTCGTCCTTGTGAAGGGCTCGCGCGCAATGAAGATGGAGGCAACCGTCAGTCGCCTGCTCCAGCCACAGACCCCGGCGCGAGGTGGTCGTACGAATGACTGACCAGGTCACGCCGCCGCAAATGGCGATCATCCTTGTCAGCGCCGTGATTCTCGTCCTGGTGCTGGGAGCGCCAACCATCCCGCTGTTGCGGAGGGCCGGAGCCGGACAGCGGGTACGAGACGACGGGCCACAGCGCCACCTGGAGAAGGAGGGTACGCCCACGATGGGCGGCATACTCATCGTGGCGGCCGTGGTGATCGCGGCCGCAGCCGGTGGCTTTTGGCTGTCCGGAGGAGTCAGCGTGGAGATGGGCACCGTGCTGGCGGCAATGCTGGCATTCGCCAGCATCGGGGCGGCGGATGATTGGATGAAGATCAACCGCGGCCGCTCGCTTGGGCTGCTGGCCCGATACAAGCTGCTTCTTCAAGTAGTCGTTGCCGTCGCGTTCGTCTACGCACTCGTAGGACGGCGAGCCCTGGCCGCCGCCTCGGCCACCGAGCCCGGAACCACGCCGCTCACTCCGGTATGGGTCGTCTTCTGGGTCGTCGCCATGACCGCGACGTCAAACGCGGTCAACCTCTCCGACGGCCTGGACGGCCTTGCTTCCGGGCTCTCCGCCATTGCCGCCATGGGGTTCGCGCTGCTGGCGCTGAAGGCGGGCGATCAGACCCTCGCAATAGCCGGGCTGTCGCTGGCGGGGGCATGTCTCGGCTTCCTTTTCTTCAATCGGCACCCCGCCCGAGTCTTCATGGGCGACGTCGGCTCGCTCGCGCTCGGCGGGGCCCTCGCGGCGATGGCAGCTTGGCTCAATCAACCGTTGGCCCTCGTGGGCTTGTGCCTCGTGCCCTTCGCCGAGGCCGGTTCCGTGGTGATCCAGGTCATATCCTTCAAGACGACCGGCAGGCGGGTGTTCAAGATGAGCCCGATTCACCACCACTTCGAGCTCTCCGGTTGGCCTGAGCGGCGGGTCGTGCACACTTTCTGGCTGGTGGCACTCGTCGCCGCTGTGGCGGTCGTTGGGATATCACGAGCAGCATGAGCACCTCCGCGGCCACAACTCGCAGCTTTGCAGGAATGCGGGTCCATGTGATCGGCCTGGGCAGGTACGGCACGGGCCGCGAAGTCGCCCGCGTCCTGGCCGAGCGGGGCGCTTCTGTGATCGTGTCCGATGTGAAGTCCGCCGCCGAGCTGGCCGACGAGATCGAAGCCCTCCAGCAAACTGGCGTAACAATTGAGACAGGAGATGATGCCTATCGGGGGATAGATGAGGCAGATCTCATCGTTCCCAGCCCCGGCGTCCCGCTCGACATACCTCCCCTACTCCGCGCAGCCAAGCGCGACGTCGAGATAGTCAGCGAGATCGAGATCGCCTACTGGATTGCTCCCTGTCCGATCATCGCGGTGAGTGGCACAAAGGGGAAATCGACAACCACGGCGCTGATCGGCGAGATACTGAGGCAGGAAGGCAAGAAGGTGCTGGTTGGGGGCAACATCGGCCGACCTCTGGTGAGCCTCGCCGATAGGGCGGCGTCGGACGAGATGCTGGTGAGCGAAGTCAGCAGCTTCCAGCTCGAAGCATCACGGAGCTTCCGGCCGAAGGTCGCCGCACTCCTCAATCTCCTCCCGGACCATCTGGACCGCCATCACACCATGGTGGAGTACCGGAGCGCCAAGGCCAGGCTGCTCGTGAATCAGCAGCCACATGACACCGCCGTCCTCAACCAGGATGACCCCGAAGCCTGGGCCATGGCAGATCTCACGCGTGCGCTCGTCGTGCCCTTCAGTGTCTCTTCTCCTGCGCCGCAGGGGGCGGATATAGCCGGTGGCTGGCTCCGCGTGCAGGGACGGCCGGTATGCCCCGAGGATACGGTCCGCCTGCGCGGGCGGCACAACTTGTCGAACGTCCTCGCCGCCCTGGCAGCGGCCCGGTCGGCCGGCGCATCCCTGGACCGCGCCGCCGAAACTCTGGAAGGTTTCGAGGGCCTGGAACATCGTCTCGAGGTCGCCGCCGTGATCGACGGAGTGACCTTTGTTAACGATTCTCAGGCCACCACGCCCGACGCGGCTGTGGCGGCGCTGCGAGCATTTCCCGAGCACGTCGTTCTCATAGCGGGCGGCCGTGCCAAGGTTCCCAACTTCAAGCGCTTGGGCAGGACGATCGCTGAGTGCAAAGCAGATCTCATCGTCATGGGAGAGGCCGCCGAGCAGATCGCAGCGGCCGCACGGGCGGCCGGCGTCACGAGCATCGCGCGCGCGGCTGACCTCTCGGAAGCCGTTCGGCTCGCTCATCGCACAGCGCGGCGCGGTGACCTGGTGCTGTTGTCGCCGGCCTGCGCAAGCTTCGACATGTTCCCCAACATGGCGGAGCGCGGCCGCGCCTTCAAAGCGTTGGTAGCAGATGTGGCAGAACACGAGGGGACACACTAGCGGTGTCAGCAATCCGAGCCATTCGGATATCGGAGTCGAAGCTTGAGCCGCAGGAGGGCGCGGGCACAGATCTGTACGTGCTCGTCCCCACGCTGATCTTGGTCGCGCTGGGCATTGCCATGGTGTTCAGCGCCAGCATACCGATGGCGGCTGTTGACGAAAGCGAGAACGTATTCTACTACCTGAAGCGGGAGCTTCTGTTCGCTGCCGTGGGCCTGGCCGCGATGTGGGGGATGAGCCGCCTCCCCATGGATGGTCTGCAGAGGTGGGCCGGTACGGTGCTCTTTGCGGCGATAGGGCTTCTCGTCTACGTCCTGCTGTTCGGCGTGAGAGTCAATGGAGCTCTTTCGTGGGTTGCGATCTCCGGGACGAATCTGCGCCTCCAGCCGAGCGAGTTCGCGAAGATCGCGCTCGTCATTGCGACGGCCCGCTATTTCGCGAAGTTCCCCATGGGATTGCCCACCTGGCGCCGCGCGGTCCCGCCGTTCGTGGTCCTCGGAGCGATGGCAGGCCTGATCGCGATCGAGCCCGACATGGGCACCGCGGCGGTGCTGGTCGCCGCCGCGATCATCTACTTCCACGTCGCCGGCGCCAAGATCTCGCATCTACTGGTGGCCGGCGCCGTCGGCCTGGCGGGTGCGACCGTGATGGTCGCTCGAAATCCGTACCAGCTCCAGCGGCTCATAGCCTTCATCCACCGAGACGAACTGCCGCTTGAGGAGGGGTATCACGCTACGCAATCTCTCATCGCACTCGGCTCAGGCGGCCTGACTGGATGCGGATACTGCGGCAGCATCTGGAAGTACTTCTACCTGCCGGCTGCCATCACGGATTCGATATTCGCAGTGATAGGAGAGGAACTCGGACTCATAGCAACTTGGGCTGTCATCGTCCTCTTCGCCATCCTGGTCTGGCGAGGAATGGCCGTCGCCGCGCGCGCCTCCGACCGGTTCTCGGGGTTGGTGGCGACGGGGATCACCTGTCTCCTCGGAGTTCAGGCGCTCTTGAACATTGCCGTGGCCACCGACACCGTTCCGCCGACGGGAGTGCCGCTGCCGTTCGTGAGCTACGGAGGCTCGTCGCTCTTGTTCTCGCTCGTCGGCGTCGGACTCCTGCTGAACGTCTCCCGCAACAGCATCACGGAGAGGCAGGCATTGGCCAGCAGATGACACAGCACACGCACATGATTGGCATCGGCGGCATCGGAATGAGTGCTCTCGCGCACATACTGTTGCATCGGGGCCACCGGGTCTCAGGCTGTGACATCCAACGGTCCGAGATCACGGACGGGCTGGCCGCCCAAGGAGCGGAGATCAGCGTCGGCCACGACCCAGGACACCTGGCCGGCGCCGACCGCGTCGTCGCCTCAGACGCCGTTCGCTCTGACAACCTGGAGCTGGCGCGAGCGCGAGAGCTAGGCCTGCCGGTGCAGAGACGATCGGAGCTGCTGGCCGAACTCATGGAGGGATCCCAGGGCGTCGCGGTCTCGGGAACACACGGTAAGACGACTCTCACGGCCATGCTGGGTCTCATACTCGCCGAGGCAGGGCTCGACCCGACAGTTGTCCTGGGCGGCGAGCTCGCGGAGTTTGGGGGCAACGCCAGGGTCGGCGGCGGAGACTGGTTCGTGGCCGAGGCGTGTGAAGCATACGAGTCCTTCCTAGACCTGCGCCCAGCGATCGCGGTCGTCACCAACATCGAGCCGGATCATCTGGATCATCACAAGACAGAGGACCACTTGCGCAGCAGCTTCGTCGAGTTTCTCCACCGTGTCGTCCCCTCGGGCTCGATAGTCCTGTGCGCCGACCGAGCAGAACTGCAGGGCCTGCCTCTCCCGCCTCGCCGGAAGACCGTCTGGTATGGCACGGGCGATCAGGCGCGGGTTCGCGGAACGGAGGTCGAGATGTCCGGGCGGAATGCGAGCTGCAAGCTCTTGCTTGATAACCGGCCTGCGGGCACGCTCGCGCTCGGCGCGGCCGGCGTCCATAACGTCGTCAACGCTCTCGGCGCGACCGCTGCGGGGCTGGCCGCGGGCGCGTCCCTCTCAGCTTGTCAGCGGGCGCTCCGAGACTTCAGAGGTGTCGGCCGAAGGTTCGAGGTGGTGGCCGAGTGCTCGGGGGTCACGGTCGTGGACGACTACGCCCATCACCCTACGGAGATCGATGCGACAATTGCCGCCGCGCGCACCGCCTTCCCCGGCCGCCGCATCGTGGCACTGTTCCAGCCTCATCTCTACTCGCGCACGCGGGATTTCGCCGAGCGATTCTCTCAAGCGCTCAGCAAGGCCGACCTGTCTGTCCTCACCGCGATCTACCCCGCACGCGAGGAACCGATCCCCGGCGTGACGTCTGCGCTCATCGCTGATCGCCTTCGCGAGCTGGCGGGGGAGGACGCCGTGTTGGAGATGGCGAAGCAACAACTGGCGACTGAGCTTCCGGCGCATGTCCGGCCGGGAGATGTCATACTGTCCATGGGCGCTGGCGATATCGGCCGAGAGGTCCGAATCTTGGCACGGTCCCTGGGCGCATCACTCGGCTCAGACGAAGAGGTCGTCGCGAAGCAATGAACACCGGACAGCAGACCTATGTTGCAGCACCGCTCGTAGCACAGCCGCGCCGGCAGATCGAACTGGCCGGAGCCGAACTCGGCAGCGTTCTGCGTGGCCGCGTCCGCCTGCACGAGGCCATGGCGCGGCACACGAGCTTCCGTATAGGCGGCCCCGCCGACATTTTCGTCCTGCCCCGCGACGCGGAGGACCTGGCGGCCGCGATACAGTTCGCGCGCGCCAAAGGCCTCCCCTACAAGGTGATCGGGAACGGCAGCAATCTCCTGGTCTCAGACAATGGCATCCGCGGTGTAGTCGCGCGACTCACGCCCGCCTTCGGCGAGGTCGAGTGGTTGGAGGACGGCGTCCTGGCCGGCGCAGGCGCGAAGCTCGCCCGACTCGTCAAGGAGGCCTGCAGCGTCGGGCTCAGCGGCCTTGAGTCGACGGTGGGTATTCCCGGCACTCTGGGGGGCGCGCTTGCGACCAACGCGGGCACTGATACAGGATCGATCGGCGATCTCGTGGTCGGTGCCACGGTGCTCGACTGCGACGGCGAAGTGCGAGAATGGACGGCAGAGCAGTTCGCATACCGGTACCGATATAGCAACCTGGGCGCGTCGAAAGCCACCGTGATCGCTGCGCGCCTTCGGCTGGAGCCCGCCACAACGGAAGACGTCGTTGCGAAGGTAGACCGTCTCCGAGAGAAGCGCGCCGGCCGCCAGCCGCTGCGTGCCTGGTCGGCAGGAAGCGTTTTCAAGAACCCGCGTGCGGTCGCGGCCGGCAAGGTGCTGCATCGCGTCGGGGCCAGGGGCCATCGCATCGGCGACGCCCAGGTGTCTCGCAAGCACGCCAATTTCCTCATCAACCGAGGGCGCGCCACGGCGGCGCAGATGCACGAGTTGATTGCCTGGGCGCATGCCCTTGCGCTGAAACGCTACGGGATAGACCTCGAGCTCGAGATAGAGCTGATTGGAGATCGGTAGCCATATGGCCAAGCTCCGCGTCACAGTTCTCACCGGGGGCACCTCGCCCGAGCGCGAAGTGTGCTGGATGAGCGGCCGCAAAGTGATGGGCGCGCTCGACCCCTCCAGATACGAGACCAGATGCGTCGATCTCGCGGCGATCACGGGTGAGCGAGCGGTTGACCTTGCACGCCTCGTCCTCTCTCCGGACTCTACCACTGGGCGTCTCTCTCCGGGAGACGCCCAGTCCGACGGCATGCCAGATGTCGTCTTCATCGCGCTGCACGGCGGGACGGGCGAGAACGGGACCGTTCAGGGAATGCTCGAGCTGCTCGGCGTCCCTTACACGGGGTCGGGCGTCTTGGCCAGCGCCCTCGCCATGAACAAGATAATGGCCAAGAAGATTTTCGAGCGAGAGGGCATTTCGACGCCTAAATGGCTTCCCGTGCGCAGGTCTGATCGGGCCGCTGCCGATGTCGTGATCGGAGAGATAGGTCTCCCGTGCATCGTCAAGCCAGCGTGCGAGGGATCGACCATTGGGGTGACCGTCGTCAGGGAGACAGAAGGCATCGACCCCGCGTTGGCGACCGCCTTCCAATACGGCCCCGAGGCCCTCGTCGAGGAGTTCATCGAGGGAACGGAGATCACCGGCCCGGTCATTGGGAACGATGACGCGAGAACCTTGCCGCTGGTTGAAATCCTGCCGAGCAGTGGCTTCTACGATTACGAGGCCAAGTATACTGCTGGCGCGACCGAAGAAATCGTGCCCGCCCGCGTGCCGGAGGCAACGGCCAGACGGGCTCGTGAGCTCACGCTCCGCGCTCATCACGCGCTTGGGTGCAGAGGCATTTCTCGCGTGGACATGATGGCGACACCAACAGAGGTCTATGTTCTTGAGGTGAACACCATCCCAGGTCTGACTGAGACCAGCCTAGTGCCCCGCGCGGCCCAGGCTGATGGGATGAGCTTTCCGGAGCTCGTAGACCGCCTGCTCGAACTCGCTCTGGAGGAACGAGAGGTTGACCGGACTAGACGCAACCCATAGGCCCGGCATAGGCGCGGTGAGTGCTGGCGGCCCGCGGAGCCGCCTGTGGCGCCTCCGTCTCGCGACTTCCGCTCTCCTTCTGGCGCTGATTGGTGAGCTCGTCTATGCTGTTCTGGCCTCCCCTCGGTTCGCGATGCGGGAGGTGCTGGTACGCGGAGACCCGGAGATCGCGCGGGAGGCCGCTTCCCGCATCAGCCTCCCGCCGAATACCAACATGTTCCGTGCGCCTCTAGAAGCTGTCAAGCGGCAGGCTGAGAGCGTGGCGGCAGTTCGGGAAGCTCGCCCTGCGCGCTCCTTCCCAAACCGCCTCGTGGTCGCGGTGGAACGTCGAGAGCCGGCCGCCGTCATCCGCCGTCAGGACGGAGCGATCCTCGTCGATCCGGAAGGAATTCCGTTCATCTTGCCGCAGGAATGGGGTTGGGGGCTGCCGGAGCTGATCGGGCCGCATATCGCATCGGGGGATGTCCGGGGGGAGAAGGCCGAGTTGGAGATCGCTCTTCTACTCGGCGTGATGCGCGCCCTCGGCAATGATCCCGGGCTTCGAGTAAGCCGACTTCGACTCGGGCGCGACGGACAGGTTGAGATCGTGCTGGAGTCGGGGACCAGGGTAAACCTCGGCACCGAGGATCGGCTGACGGCCAAGGTTAAGCTGCTGGCGGCGGCCCTGGAGCAGATCGGACGCGAACGCATCGCGCGCATCGACCTGGCAGAACCGGCCGCGGCCTTCTGGGAACCCGTGGACGGCCTTCAGTCTGCTGCCGTGAGGTAGAAAGCGATGTCCTCCTTGACGCCCGGTGCTAGGCGCTGGGTGATACCGCTGACAGTAGTCTGTATCGTGCTCGGCGGAATGCTTGGCATTCAAGTGCGGAGCCAACGGGCTCGTGGCGTGACGGAAGCCGGACGACAGACCAGCGCGCTGGTCGGAATGCTTACGCGGAACGAGGCCCAGATCGAACAGCAGAGGGGGGAGATTGAGAGGCTGAGGTCGCTGCTGGCCGAGTACGAAGAGGAGGCGGCTAGCGAACGAGGACTCGTCAGGCGCATGCGGACGAGCCGCATCGCGCTCGGCATGGTGGCCGTGAAGGGCCCGGGGATAGAGTTGGAGGTATCCGATAGCACGATGAGGGCCGGCGCGGGTCTCGGCGGCGAGGACCTGTTCGTGGTTCATGACTTCCAACTCCTCCAGATAACGAACGAGCTCTGGGCCGCGGGCGCGGAAGCCATCGCCCTAAACGGGCAGCGTCTGACGGTGGGAAGCGCGATCGTCTGCTCTGCGCGCTTGATCGAGGTGAACGGAGTGGCCATCGCCAGCCCGTTCGTTTTTCACGCAATCGGCGACAAAGACAAGCTGATGTCAGCGTTGAATATCCGAGGCGGCGTGCTAGATGGTCTGCGAGTGCTGCAGTTCCCGGTGAAGCTCACTCCCAAAGACGAGATCACTGTGCCGCCGGTCGCCGTCGCGCCCAAGCACAAGTTCGCGGAGCCGGTCGAAAGGGAGAACAAGCAATGATCGCGATTCCCTTCAGCGCTCTCACCATCGGATTCCTCCTGGTCTACCTATTGCTTCCGCCTGTGCCGCCCCGCTGGGCTGACTACGTGGCGATTGCGATAGTCGCCGGGCTGGACGCCTTCGTGGGCGCGGCGCGGAACTGGCTGGAACGACGCTTCGACGAGGCCATTTTCATCAGCGGGTTCTTCGTGAACATGGCCCTTGCCGCGCTGCTTGCCTTCTCCGGCGATAAGCTCGGCGTCGACCTCTACCTGGCCGTAGTGGTGGCACTGGGAATCCGTATCTTCAATAACCTGGGGCGCACGCGGGCGCTTCTGGTCACCGCGCGTTTGGAGGCCCGCAGAGCGAGAGCGGGCGCGCCTTCTGAGTAGCGCCAACCTGAGGGAAATAGATGGCGGGGACGGAATCCCTGCTCGGACTCGACATTGGCACGACCAAGGTAGCCGCCGTCGTCGGCAGTCGCGGCGCGGAGACGAGGCTTCTTGGTGCCGCCTCTGTTCCTTCCTCTGGCCTGCGGCGGGGAACGGTTGTGGACGCAGCTCACACCACCCGCGCGATTCAGGAAGCTGTCACCAAGGCGCAGAGGACGGCCGGCGTGGAGCTTGACTCGGCCTGGGTGGGGATCACTGGGCAGCATGTCTCGTGCCTGAACTCCCGGGGCGAGATCCAGCTCGCCCGAGCCAACCGCGAAATCACCTGGAGCGACGTCGAGCGCGTGATGGCCGCCTCCGTCAACGTCGTGTCGATACCGGCTGACCGACAGATGATCCACGCGGTTTCGCGGGGGTTCATCGTCGATGACGAGCCGAGGGTCCGGAACCCGGTCGGGCTATCCGCCAATCGCCTTGCCGTGGAGACGCACGTGGTCACTGCTTCCCGCAACTTGGTTGACAACATCGTCCGCTGTGTGGAACAGGCGGGCCTCCGTGTGGCGGAGATTGTGGCCGAGCCGCTGGCCACTGCCGACGCGGTGCTGTCCAAAGATGAAGAGCATCTGGGCGTGCTCCTGGTCGATATCGGCGGCGGCACAACCGACCTCGCCCTCTTTGCCGACGGCAGTGTCGCCTACACCGGCGCGATCCCGGCCGCCGGCAGCAATGTGACCCACGATCTCGCGGTGGCCCTCGGTATCACTCACCCGCAGGCCGAGCAGATAAAGCTCGTCCACGGGTGCGCAAAGGTCAGCATGGTCCCGGACGAGCAGATGGTGGCGATTCCCCGAGATGAGGAGGATCGGACCGTCAGCCGCCGCTTCATAGCCCAGATCGTGGAGGCCAGGGCACAGGAGATCTTCCGGCTTGTCGCGCAGGAAATGCAGCGGCTCGGCACGGCCTGGCCCCCGCCCGGCGGCGCTGTCCTCACCGGAGGCGGGAGTCTGCTTACTGCAGTCACCGCCACCGCGCAAGACGTGCTCGGTTGCCGCGTGCGTCTCGGGCGCCCCCGTGTGGCTTCCGGACCCACGCACCTGCTGGAGAGCCCGTCCCTCGCTACGGGCGTTGGGCTCGTCTATTATGCTCATCGGGAGTCCGAGTCCAGGCGGGCCGTGCCAAGCCCAACCGTGCGAGTCATGCCGGTGCTCGGCCGCGTCATAGCGTGGGTGAGGGATCTCTTTAGCTCCTGACGAGTCCGCGCCAAGGGGCGGACCTCGCAATCATGCCTGCACATAACAGCTCAGCGCCAAGGGTTGTGCTCACCGGCGGAGGCACCGGCGGACACGTCTATCCCGCGCTTGCCGTCGCTGAGGCCATCAGCCAGATCGCGCCGAAGGCCCAGCTCCTGTATGTCGGCGGAGACCGTATGGAGGCAAGGACGGTTCCCGCCGCCGGCCTGCCCTTCCGGCGCATCTCCGTGCATGGGCTGGCCGGCCGCGGCGTGTCACTCGGACGCCGCCTCCGATCCCTGGTCGAACTGGCCCTCGGTCTGCCGCTGATTCAGAGCCTTTTGATCCTCCGGAGCTTCGGTCCGGATGTCGTGCTCGGAACGGGCGGCTATGTCTCCGGGCCGGTTCTCGTAGCGGCGCGCCTGATGGGCGTTCCCTCCGCCGCTCTCGATGGCAATCGCGTGCCGGGGCACACCAGCCGAATCGTGGCCAGGCTGGTGGACGTGATGCTCGTGGCTCATGATGAGCTGGCCGAGTACTTCTCCGCTCGCGTACGCAAGAGAGCGCGGGTGGAGATCACGGGCTTGCCGGTACGGGCAGAGATCACGGGCACGTCCCGGGAGCAGGGAGCTGCGGCGCTCGGCCTGGACCCGTCTCTGACTACCGTTCTGGTCTTCGGGGGCAGCCTGGGATCCGCGCGGATCAACGCCGCTGTCACGGGCGCCGGAGAGCATCTTGCTCACATGGAGAGCCTGCCGGAGATTCAGGTGCTGCATGTCACGGGTCGGCGCTTCGACGCGCCAGACATCCCCAGCGCCCCCGGTCGTCTGGACTACCGAGCGGTCCCATATCTGGAGTCCGACTACGGGCACGCTCTCGCCGCGGCCGACGTCGTTGTATCCCGATCTGGGGCAAGCACAGTCGCCGAGATCACCGCCCGCGGGCTGGCCGCGATCCTCATTCCCTGGGCCGAGGCCAGCACGGGCGAGCAGTCTCAGAATGCCGCTTCGCTGGAGCGCGCGGGGGCCGCCATCGTCATCCCAGACTTGGAACTCACACCGGAACGCCTGGCCGCTTCTCTAGCCGCCATTCTGAGGGAGCCGGAGCGTCTCGGGCAAATGGCCGCGGCGAGCAGATCGGCAGGCCGCGCGCGCGCGGCCGAGCGAGTTGCCGAATTGGTGCTGAAGCTTGCCGGGCGACGGGCGAAGGGAACTGTGGGAAGCGGCTAGCCCAGGGACCGCAGGTCTGCGTACGGAGCGAGATAGGGGCGCCACCTGGGGTTGGCGGCTGCGGCCAGGAATTTCGTGTAGCTGATGTAGGGCAGGAACTTGGGACGGAAAGGCATCCGCTGTATCCTCATCCCGGCCTCCGCTGGCATGCGGTTCCCCTTCTTGTTATTGCACTTAGTGCAGCAGCAAACCAGATTCGTCCAATCGTCTCCGCCGCCCCTCTCTTTCGGCACCACATGATCGATAGTCAGTGGCACGTTCCGGCGTCCGCAGTACTGGCACGTGTGGTTGTCCCGCGCGAAGATGCTCTTGCGAGACACGCGCAGAACCGGCATCGGCCTGCGCACGTGGTGGTTCAGTCGCACCACGGTCGGAAGCTCGATCATCAGATGCTCGGACCGAAAGACCTTCGAGTCCGTTTCCACGGCATGCGCCTTGCCGACGCAGAGCATGCCCAGCGCCCTGCGCGCGTTCGTCACGTTCAGGGGCTGATAGTTGTTATTCAGTACCAGAACTGCATCCATGCTCACACTCTTGACTATCTCGGCGGAAGTCCCGCCCGCCTCCCGGGCTACCTACACTCAGGACCGTCCCGCCCGTTTCGCCCTGCCCCGCCCCGACCGGAGGCCCGCCCGGCAGACCGAGGGCCGGCACTTCGAGAGGCCTGCAGAACACTAGCTTTGTTATTCCCGCTTTCGATGCTAATGGATGAGGCGGACGCTTGTCAAGAGCCGAGAGCGGCAGCGCCTCCACGGGATCGCTCCAGCGTCGCCGAGACCATAGCTGCATACGGCCGAGCACGTCTTGCGTTTGGGGGAATCAACTGCCTTGTCGGTGCCTTCCAGAGAGGTTTCACCGCCTCATAGAACTCGGCGGAACAACTCGGCCGCTGCTTGCGTCTAATAGGTGCGTACTTCTCAAAGCCAGATCGCCGGCGAAGGGGACCCGTCGTCGCTTCGACCTCGAGTTGCACTGTAGTTGAACTGTGCTCGTATTTGCACTATAATGGCGCCGATCAAACGGGCATCGCGCGGCAAAGCGCGTGCGCGATTGTGCGCCAGGGGAGTGACAGGTCATGGGCAGACGAAGCGCGCTGTGGCGATGGCTGGCAGGCATCGGGACCGTCCTGCTCCTCGTAGGGGCAGGCGCAGGCCTTCTGCTGGCGGCAGAGCGAACCGGGCTGGGCACATCCCGCGGCATACTGGATGAAATCACGCCCATCGAGGACGTCGAGGAGCGGCCTTCGGTTGTCGAGCCCAGCTTCGCGGCAGAGGGGCCTCTTGCGACGGGCGGCGTAGAGATAGCGGTGCCGGAGTCCGGCGCCAATCTGCGCGGCGCTGCCGTCGTAAGAGTAGAGTGGCCCAATCCGATGGGCTACGTGATCTTTCGGATCGACGACCGCTTCGCCTACGCCACAACACCCCCGTTCGAGATGAGATGGGACACCAGCAGCGCGCTCGACGGCCCCCATGTCATTGCAGTGGACGCCTATGATGCCTCCGCCCGCTATGCCGGTAGCGCCTCCATCGGCATCATGGTGGAGAACACGATCCCGGCTCCGCCCGAGGGCGTGTTTCTTGCCGTCAAGTTCGACCAGCACGACCTTCTCACCAGGACGATAAGCGCGCGCGGCGAGCTGTCGGCACTGCGAGCGGACGAGGCCCTGCCACAGGGGTTCGAGGTACTCGACGGCGAGCTGAGAGCCGAGCTGAGCATGTCCGTGATGGACGCCTTCTACGAAGGGACGTCCGCACTGGTCCGGAGTCGGCTCCGGACCTCGGCGCTGGTTACGGATGGCACGAGCACAGGACTCCCGGAGGTGGGCCGATACGTCATGCTGCAAGTCTCCCGAAACGGGCTCGCGGTTCCCGAGGCCTCGGCCGCTGCCAAGCCACGGTTGGGGCTCGCCGAGATATCCCTCGCGCTGCGAGACTTCCCGGTGTTGCCGGGAGACACGTGGGAGTCGCCGATGGGCGTTGTCTGTGATCTGTACTCGCGCCGGGCCATATACGTCCGGGGACGGCACGTATTCGAGGGGCTGCGCTGGTACCGAGGACAGGAATGCGCAGTCGTCAGCTCGAGCTACTCGATACCCGAGCTGCCCCTTGTCGTCCAAGAAAGCGGGCGCCAAGCCTCGGCGAGAGCACTGGGCGAAGAATCATGGAGCCTGTTGCTGACCCAGGGCAGGGGGATGCGCGGCGGTATGCGGGGCGGGATGCGCGGAGGCATGCGCGGCATGCGAGGCGGCCGGGCCGGCACCATGCGTGGCAGGGGTGGGGTGCGCGGTGCAGCCCGGCGAGGGGCCCAGGCCGGGCAGCCCGGTGCCCGGGGCCGGGCCGGCGCTCCCTCACAGCTGCTGAGCGCGAGACTCGTCGACCTCGACGGGACCCGTCGCACCTATCTGACGCGACGGTCTGGCCGCATTGTGCGCGTCGAGGACACGATGCTGGGCCAGGTGGAGTTCCGGACGGCCGCACAGCGCATGGCATCGGTGCCTCGCGGGGGCGAGAACAGCATGAATGTCGAACTCACCCAAGGCCGGGGGATGCGCGGGGGCATGCGCGGCGGGATGCGCGGCGGGATGCGTGGTGGGATGCGCGGCGGCATGCGAGGAGGCGCTCGTGCCGGTATGCAACGAGGCGCACGTCGGGGTCAAGCCGGACGCGGACGAGCCGGCGTCCCAGGACAGCGCACGGGCGCTCGCGGACTCACCCCGCCTCGGCTGGACTACGGCTTCCGGCTAACGAGCGATCTGGTCATCGAATAGCCCCTACTTCGCCCAGCGGCATGCCTGAGATTCGGCCCGCCTCGACTGGGCTATCACTTTCCGCCGCTCCCGCGGCGGACCTGGGCAGTCCATCTCTAGCCCGACTAGGAGACAAGGCGCGCGCGCCGCTTTGGCTCGAACCGCCTGATCAGCAACCAGCCGGCCACGAACCCCCCGATGTGAGCGAAGAAGGCCACCCCGCCCTGTCCGCTCTGGGTGAGCAGACTGCCTCGCACCTGGATGAGGAACCATAGCAGCAACACCAACCCGGCCGGGAGCATGACGACTGTGACGAAGAAAAACAGGAAGACGAGGCAGCGGACGCGCGCCCGCGGGAACTTCTTGTAGTACGCTCCCAGGACACCGGCTATGGCTCCGCTTGCGCCAATCATCGGCACCGCTGAGTCGAGGCTCATCACTGTCTGAGCCATTGCCGCGAGCAGACCGCAGAAGAGATAGAAGACCAAGAAGCGGAAGTGCCCGAGGGCATCCTCGACATTGTTCCCGAACACCCAGAGATAGAGCATGTTGCTGCCGAGGTGAACCAAGCCCCCGTGGAGGAACATTGACGTGAAAACGGTCAGCCAGACTGGCTCAAGGGCCCGCACCGGCACGTCCGACATGATGGCGGCAGCTCGGACCTGGGGAGGGAGCGCCTGCACGAGGCTGGCCTTCTGGAGCAGGACGACGGGGATTGCGCCGTGTTGATACACGAAGAGGATCTCGGCCAGCTCCGGGAGCATCAGCTGGTACAAAAAGATGGCAACGTTGGCGGCGACCAAGCCGACGACGACGATAGGGAAGGTTCGAACGGGGTTTTCGTCGCGAAATGGAATCATGTATTGCTGCTGCGCTGGACAGTGGGGGGGATTGTAGCACCGGCGGCCTGAATGGGTCAAACGAGCTTGTGTGCACAAGGGCACCTAATTGACAGCGGCCGGAGTCTACTGGTAGAGTGAACGCGAGCCGTTAGCTCAGTTGGCAGAGCACCGGACTTTTAATCCGGGTGTCCTGGGTTCGAATCCCAGACGGCTCACTTGCTTTTGTGCTTATTGCGGCTAGCGCGCTCAATGGAACGGCGCGGCGGGAGAGGATCTGCGCCGAAGTCGGGCTCGGCAGGTCGGACTGAAATCAGACGCTAGCAGAAGCTGCGTCACGGACCATGTCAGAGAACGCGACGCGCATACGCGTCATCAAACCACACCGAGTCGTCGAGAGGGCCCCCGCAGGCGCAGTCGCCCGGCTTCGGCGCGCTCTCGGCACCGCGGGCGTCTACGCAATCGGCTATGGCAACGTCGGATCCTCCATCTACTACGCCCTGGGTATCGTGGCCGCCTATGCTCTGGGTGCGACGCCGATCGCCCTTGCTTTGGCCGGCGTCATCTTCGTCTTCACCGCAATGACCTACGCCGAGGGCGTTTCCATGGTGCCCACCGCGGGCGGGTCGGTGGCATTCGCAAGGCGCGCCTTCAACGACCTCTTCAGCTTCGTGGCCGGATGGGCTCTCGCTCTCAATTACATCGTTACAACCGCCATCTCGGCCGTCACGGCCGCCTTCTACCTCTCCCACTTCTGGCCGTCTTTCAAGGAGCAGCCGGCCCTCGCCGCCATCGGGGGCATCGTGATGACTGTCTCGCTCATGCTGCTGAACCTTCGAGGGGTGCGCGAGACGGCTCGCCTCAACATCGGCTTCGCTGTGATCGACCTCGCAACACAGGCGTTGCTTGTGCTGCTCGGGATCACGCTGGTAACGGGCGGCTGGCGTAACCTCCTCGCCTATCGCACGATGGGCCCCGAGTACTGGCCCGAGCCGAGGCAACTCGTCTTCGCAGTTGCCATCGCAATGGTCGCATACGTCGGTCTGGAGTCGGCCGCGCAGATGGCGGAGGAGACGAAGACGCCCACCCGCACACTCCCCCGCGCGCTGTTCTGGTCAGTGCTGACCGTGCTGTTCATGTTTGCCGCCCTGCCGATCGTCGCGCTCTGCGCCATGCCGCCGATGGAGCTCGTGAGCGAATGGGGCAACGACCCCGTGGCGGGCATAGCATCGCACCTGCCCGACTGGAACATCTCCCTTGCCTTCCTCCAGGGGCGCATTCTCCTTTCGAAGCTCATGATGCCATGGGTGGCGATCCTGGCCTGCACGATCCTGTTGATCGCGGCGAACGCAGGGATATTGGCCGGCTCGCGAATCACTTACAACATGGCGCATCACCGCCAGCTGTTCAAGGCCTTCAGCTACGTCCATCCCCGCTTCAACACCCCCTCATTCGCGATACTCGTCATCTCGGGCGCGGCCGTCGCGATCATCCTGGCCGGCATGCGGGCAAAGGACCTCCTCCTCAAGCTGGGCGATCTCTACGTTTTCAGCTCGATGATGGCGTTCTCGATGGCGCACCTCTCCGTATGGCTGCTGCGCATCAAGGAGCCAGATGCCGAGAGACCGTTCCGGGCCTGGCCGACGATCCGCATTGCCGGCCGGCCCATCTCCGTCACAGCGACGCTCGGATTCACGGCCTGCGCGGCCATCTGGCTGTGGCTGGCTCTCGGAACGGAGCACACCTTCGGGCGGAACATCGGTCTGGGCTGGATCGTGGTGGGACTGGCATTCTACGCTTGGTTCCGCCGGCGGCAGGGCCTGGACCTCGTGCGTCCGGCGGTAACAGAGGAGGTCGACCCCTTGGTCACGCTCTTCCCTAGCCCGCGCCGGCGCGAGATGATCCAGAGGATCCGGCACATCCTGATTCCGGTTCACTCGGCAGAGTACGCTGAGCAGCTGGCCAGGATCGCCTGCGATCTGAGCAGCCTCTACACGGCGGACATCACCGCCGTGTACGCCATCGAGGTCCCGCGCTCCCTGGCCCTGGATGCACACCTCGGAGTCCAGATGCAAAAGGCGAGAGACATCCTCGACACGGCGAGCCACATAGCCGAAACCGTGTATGACATGAACATTGAGACGGCGGTGTTGCAGGCGCGCAGCGCCGGCGTCGCCATCGTCGAATATGCCGCCGAGCGGGAGACGGACTTGATTCTGCTTGGCGCTCATCGCGAGCACCCACGCACGCGCGATGCCATCGTGTTCGGCGCGACGGCGGACTACGTCGCCCGAAACGCGCCGTGTGCTGTGTGGACGGTGCGGGCCGAAGCACGAGCGCCGAGTGACCAAGACCCGGACAAGGGCGGTTCCCACTCGGCCTAGCTATGGCTCCGCCGGGTTCGTCCGTTGACAAAGCGACGTTGTCGGCGCTACAGTTAACCCTCGTTCCGACTCCTGATCGCCAGAAAGCCTGACCGGCCGGACTCGCGCCGGCATCTTCTGGCACCAGACTGAGCTTTCCGCGCGCAGCCTCGGCCTTCGCCGGGGCCCGCTTCTCTGCCGGGGCGACAGCGACTTCCGGCGAGAGGGGATCCAATCATGGCTATTATTGAGGCCCGCGAACTCGTTAAGGACTTCCCCGTGCGCCGGCGCGCGCCGGGCATGCTCGCAGCGCTGGGGAGTTTGGTGCGCCCGGCATCCGATTGGAAGCGCGCCGTGGACCAGGTGAGCTTCGGGATCGAGCAGGGCGAGGCCGTCGGGTACGTCGGCCCCAATGGCGCAGGCAAGTCGACGACGATCAAGTTGCTGACAGGCCTGCTGTGGCCGACCTCTGGCAGCGCAACAGTGATGGGGCTGCCCTCCAGTCGAAGGCGGACGGAGATTGCGAGACACATCGGTGTCATCTTCGGCCAGCGAACGCAGCTCTGGTGGGATCTGCCCGTCCTGGACTCTTTTGATCTGCTCCGCGACATATACGGCATCCCGGAGGCCGATTACCGCTCTCGGCGGGATGAGCTTTCCGAGCTCCTCGAGCTGCAGGAGCTATTCCAGGTTCCCGTGCGCCAGCTCAGCCTCGGTCAGAGGATGCGCGCAGAGCTCGTGGGAGCGCTGCTGCACGACCCGCCGATCCTCTATCTGGACGAACCGACGATCGGCCTCGACGTCGTCGCCAGAGAGCGAATGCGCGCCGCCCTTGCGCAGCTCAATCAGGAGAAAGGCGTAACCATCCTGATCGCCAGCCACGACCTGGACGACATCGACCGGCTGTGCAGCCGCGTGATCGTCATCGATCGGGGACGGCTCGTGTTCGACGGCTCGCTTGAGGCGATGAAGCAGGCTTACGGCCAGGAGCGAACGGTGATCGTAGATCTCGAGGAAGAAAGTGGTTCGATCGAAGTGGATGGTGCGAGCTTGGTGCGGCGGGAGGGCACGCGGCACTGGTTTCGGTTTGCCCGGGGCCAGCGAACCGCGGCTGAAGTCATCACCTCAATCGCACGGAGTCACCGCATCATTGACCTGACAATCGAGGAGCCGGACATCGAATACGTGATATCGCGCATCTACGGGCAATCCCAATGAGGCCGCGCGTCTGGGTCGGATTCGTCAAGATCTCCCTTCTTTCCCGACTCGCCTATCGAGGCGACCTGCTGCTGTCGATCCTGAGCAGCTCTCTGTTCCTGCTGGTCTATCTGTCGATCTGGCGAGCGCTCTACCAGAACCCCGGCGCCGAGCAGGAGCGTGTCCCCTACCCGGCCATGGCGCTCTACGTCGCCGGCGGCAGCGTACTGAGGAGTTGGCTGTCGAGCGATCCGAGCTACTTCCTGAGGAAGATACGCAGCGGAGATATAGCCGGTGACATGCTCAAGCCCCATTCTCTCCCAATGGCGCTTCTGGCCCAGAATGTTGGTACCGGGTTGTGGCGGGTGTGCACCGGCGGGCTGCCCGTGTTGGCCATTGGCGTGATCCTGATGGGGGTGCCACTTCCACGCCCGAGCGACGCGCTCTGGTTCCTGGCCAGCGCATTGCTGGCGGGCGCGCTTTACTTCGCCTACACGCTCATCATCAGCCTCACTGCGTTCTGGACGCTCGAGATGCAGGGATTCCACGATCTCCAATGGGCGATCATGGCCTTTGCCAGCGGTACCGTCGTGCCGCTGTGGTTTATGCCGGAGATTCTAGCAACAGTGCTGAAGGCGCTTCCCTTCCAGCAGATGGGCTTCGTGCCACTGACCTTCTGGAGCGGGCAGGCCGGACAGGCCGGACCAAGGCTTCTCCTGGGGCAGTTCCTGTGGCTCCTGCCGATGGCTGCTCTGGCGGCGCTGGTCTGGCGGGCCGCCCAGCGCCGGGTCGTCATTCAGGGAGGCTAGAGGTGGGGAAACTCAAGGCCTATCGGCGGGTGTGGCTGATGGCTCAGAAGGGGCGCATGGAGTACCGCTTCAACTTCTTCGTGGACATATTCGCTCTCTTCGCGGGCTACGTCGGTCTTGTCGCAAACATCTGGCTGATGACGAACCGCTTCGGGCCCCTGGCCGGCTGGAAGTTCAGCGAGATCGCCTTCCTCTTCGGAACCTTCTCTGCCTCCTACGGTCTGTCTGCCTACAACTTCTGGCAGTTCACCTTGCTCGGCGGCTTCCTCAGGACCGGCGAATACGACCGGTATCTTCTCCGGCCCCTCAATCCCGTCGCCTACTACGCGGTGGAGCGGTGCCAGACGCCTGCCCTCGGACAGGTGCTGGGCGGACTCGCCATCATGCTCTATTGCGCAGCCCTGCTCGAGGTGACGTGGACTCCAGCGCGGGTCGCGTTCGTAGCGGCGATGCTGGTCGCCGGGTCGCTCATCCAGGCTGGAGTCATGCTGCTATCGGCGGCGAGCTCGTTCTGGACGATGGAGTCGGGCGCGGCCTGGGGAGTGCTCTACTACCCGCTGCGGGAGTTCTGCTTCTACCCACTCGGGGCCTTCGCGAGGCCTATCGTCTGGATCGCAACGACGGTGCTGCCGTTTGCGTTCGTGAACTACTTCCCCGCCCAGTACCTGCTCGGGAAGTGGGATATGCTCGGATTCCCCAACTGGGTGGCCTTCGCCAGCTTCCCGGTAGCGGTCGCGTTCTTCTCCGTCTGCCTGTGGTGTTTCGGCCGAGGCCTGCGGTCCTACCAAAGCAGCGGAACATAGTCTGCCTCTCCCGCGGCGGGCGCGGGCTTCCCCCTGAAGTCGATTGCCTGTAAAATGTCCGCCGAGGAGCTAGGCCTCTGCCGTGAGATTCATCTGCCGCAACTCAAAGCTCACCGGTGAGGTGCGCATACCTGGATCGAAGTCTCACACGATCCGGGCGGTTGCCATCGCCTCCCTGGCGGCCGGAGAGAGCGCCATTCGCGCGTCGCTCGACTCGAACGACACGCGTGCGGCCATCCAGGCCTACCGCGCCCTCGGCGCTGACATGGAAGTGCAGGGCGACACCTGGGTCGTCAAGGGCACCGGCGGCGACCTGCGCGCCCCCGAGGACGTCATCGACGTGCGCAACTCTGGCGTGACCTTGAGAACGAGCATGGCGTCCTGTGCTCTGCTGCGCGAGGGCGTGGCTGTGTTGACCGGTGACGAGCAGATCAGACGTCGCCCCGCCGGTCCTCTGGCCGCCTCCCTCAACGATCTCGGCGCCAGCGTTCGATCAACTCGGGGCACCGGCACTGCTCCCTTCCTTGTCGAGGGACGGCTGCGCGGTGGGGAGACTTCCATCGAGGCCGTGACGAGCCAGTACCTGAGCGCGCTGCTCATCAACTGCCCTCTGGCCGATGGCGACACGATCATCCGCGTCCCTCTGCTGAACGAGGCCCCCTATGTAGAGATGACGCTGGATTGGCTACGGCAGCACGGCATCAGGCTGGAGCAAGATGGGTTGCGGGAGTTCCGCATGCTCGGCGGACAACAGTATGAACCCGTCAACCGGCCCATCCCGGCCGACTTCTCCTCCGCCACGTTCTTCCTTGGCGCAGGAGCACTCGGCGACAATGACGTCATTCTGCGCGGCCTCGACATGGACGACACCCAGGGCGACAAGGCCGTGGTGGAGTTCGTGAGGCAGATGGGGGCGCGGGTGAACGTGGAGGAAGATGCCATCCGCATCCAGCCGGGCGAGCTCCTCGGGTGCGAGCTCGACTTGAATGCCACACCCGACCCGCTGCCGATGCTGTCAGTCTTGGGGTGCTTTGCCAGGGGCACGACGCGCCTGGTGAATGTGCCCCAGGCGCGCCTGAAGGAGAGCGATCGCATCGCCGTGATGGCTGCCGAACTGGCGAAGCTCGGTGGGCAAGTCGAGGAGCTAGAGGACGGCATTGTCGTGCACGAAAGCTCGCTGAAGGGCGCGGAGGTGGATGGCCACGGCGACCATCGCGTGGTGATGGCGCTGGCCGTAGCCGGCTGCTCGATACCGGGCACAACCGTCGTGCAGGGGGCAGAGGCGGCCGCCGTCACCTATCCCGAGTTCAGGGATCACCTTGCATCGCTCGGCGGCGACATCGTCTCGGAAACGTAGGATCCCCTCAGCGAACGTCTGGAGGTAGCACATGCTTGGATGTACCCTGGGAACGCTGTTCAGAGTGACGGTCGCCGGAGGCTCTTACCAGGAAGGTCTGGCCTCCCATATCCAGGGCGTGCCACCGGGGCTTCTCATAACGGAGGAGGAGATCTATCGCGATCTGCTCGTGCGCAAGCCCGGCCAGGGCGAGCTTTCATCTCCCCGGCGCGAGCCCGACATACCGATCATCTACAGCGGGGTCAATGCGGCAGACACGATGCCGGGCTTCGAGAACGAGGGCCGTACGAACGGGACGCCGCTCGTCGTCCTCATCCCGAACCTCGACCGACACTTCGAGCATATCGAGCAGTATCAGGTAACGAACCGAACACCTCGTCCCGGCCACGCCTCCTATGCCTCCTACCGGAAGTACGGCGAGTGGGACGATGCGATAGGGGCCGGCTTCTTCAGCGGCCGCTACACCTCCACCATCGTCGCGGCGGGAGCGGTTGCCAAGCGCATCCTTGAGGATCACGGCGTCGAGGTCGTCGCCTATGTGAAGGAGGCGGCCGGGGTGCGAATGCCAGAGCTGTCGCTGGACGAGATCCGACCTAAGGTGGCGGCCTATAAGGAGGTCAGAAGGGATCACGATCCCGTCTACCGGGCCGTCTTCGCCTCCGGCCGAATCAAGCCCGGAATGCGCTTCCTCGAGAAGATGGCCGTGCTGGCCGACTTTGAGCAGCAGATCCCCGATCTCCAGTGGCCGCCCATAGATGAGGCCGCCGTGCGCAAGGAGCGCGGAATCCATCCGAAGCTCAACTGCCCCCACCTGCCGACGGCGGACGAGATGTATCGCCGCATCATGGAGATCACCGAGGGTGGCGATTCCAGCGGCGGCGTGGTCGAGGTGGTGGCGACCGGCGTGCCAGCCGGGCTCGGCGAACCGGTTTTCCGCAAGCTCGACGGCGATCTGGGCCGCATGATGAGCATCGGGACCGTGAAGGCGGTCCAGATCGGGGCCGGGATCGCGGCCAAAGACAGCACGGGCTCCCAATTCAACGATCAGATGCGGATGAAGGATGGCAAGGTTACCTTCACCTCCAACAACGCCGGCGGAATCACGGGCGGCCTGACGACGGGACAGGACATCGTCGTTCGCCTCACCGTGAAGCCGACTCCTACCATCGCGAAGCCGCAGCAAACCATCGACAAGGTATCTCTAGAGAACAAGGAGCTGGCCGCTGTCACGCGGCGCGATCCCACGATTGTCCCGCGCGTGTGGCCTGTAGCGGAGGCCTTCACGGCGCTGCTGCTGCTGGACCATTACATGATGCACCTGGCCTATCAATCGATCGCGCAGAAGTCTGACACAGGGTGACGAAGTAGCTGATGAACTCCCTTTCGCTGGCTGCAGTCAGCTGCGGCGCGCTCTATCTTGGGTACCTGCTCTATAGCCGCCTCATCGCGCGGCTGTGGGACTTCCAGCCGGACCGTTCAACTCCCGCGATGGAAGCGCCCGATGGTGTGGACTACGTCGCCGCGCGCCACTGGACGATGCTCTTCGGCCATCACTTCGCCAGCATCGCCGGCGTGGCGCCGGTTGTCGGACCTGTTTTGGCTTGTGCCGTGTGGGGTTGGCTGCCGGCCCTGATCTGGGTTGTGGTTGGGTCGATCTTCCTCGGCGCTGTGCACGACTTCTCGAGCCTGATGGCCTCTCTGCGAGCGCGAGGCAGGTCCATTGCCGAATTGGCCGAGTCGTATCTCGGCCATCGGGTCAGAGTCATATTCGGCGCTTTTCTGTGGCTCACGCTGGTGTTGGTCGTGGCGGTGTTCGCCCGGTTCGGCGCCATGACTCTCACCCAGGAACCACGGGTCGTTGTCCCTACGTTCGCTGTCATCCCCGTCGCTCTCATCGTCGGTATGATGCTGTATCGCTGGCGGTGGCCCCAAGTGCCTGCCACGGTGTTGGGGATTGGCATGCTGGCGGGGATGCTCGTGGTGGGCTACTACTATCCGGTAAGGGAGCCGTGGGGCGAGCATACGCTGTTGGTCTGGACCGTCATATTGCTGGTATACGCGTACGCCGCCTCAATCACGCCCGTCAATCTCCTCCTCCAGCCGCGCGACTATCTTTCTACGTTCGTCCTCTACATCGGCCTCATCGCCGGTTACGTGGGACTGGTCCTCACCCGACCGCAGATCCAGGCCCCTGCCGTTCTCTCCTACAGCGGCGCCAGAGGCCCGCTCTGGCCGATGCTCTTTGTCATCGTCGCCTGCGGCGCCATCTCCGGCTTCCACAGCCTCGTGGCAAGCGGCACCACCGCCAAGCAGCTCGCGCGCGAGGCGGACGCGCCGCGCATCGGCTATGGAGCCATGATCGTCGAAGCGACGCTGGCGGTGCTGGCGATAGTCGCGGTCACAGCAGGCCTTGGATGGCGCTCCGGCCAAACCCCGCTCGCCGCCGTCGTCGAGCAGGGCGGCCCGTCGCCGCTCGTCGTCTTCGCTAACGGCTTCGCCACTCTCACCGAGCCGCTGTTCCGGAATCCGGCTTTGGGAGCGCTAGTGGCGATGACGGTTCTGAAGACCTTCGTAATGACTACGCTGGACTCGGCGACGCGGATCACGCGCTACATAGGCGAGGAGCTCTTCGCCGAAGGGCTCGGCATCCGGCCCCTCAAGAACCGCTTCCTTTCCACTGCTCTCATCATCGGAGCCGCGTTCTACTTGTCCATCGGCTCGTGGCAAAGCGTCTGGCCTGTCTTCGGAAGTGCGAACCAGCTCATCGCGGCACTGGCACTCCTTGTGCTGACCGTGGTGCTGTGGCGTCGCCGAAGCCCGGTGAGCTACACGCTGCTTCCGTTCCTCTTCATGATTGCGACAACCGTCGGGGCGCTCGTCTATCAATGCCGGGGGTTCCTCGCGAGCCGCCAGATCGGACTCGCCGCGATCAGTCTTGCGCTGATCGTGCTTGCCGTCCTGATGCTTTTGGACAGCATCCGCGTCGTCGTGAGGGAGCGATCTCTGCGGTCGGAGCAATCCGAAGAGCTGGTAGAGGAAGAGGCAGTGCGCACGGGCGTCGGTGCAGAGGGCGACTAGGCCGGGTCCCTGCGCAGAGCGCAGAGAAGATCGATTGCTCGCTCGACGTGCTGGATACAGCCGTCCGATACCATGCGACCCTCCGTCGCAGGCCGTCCAGCACGCTCACGCTCGCCCTGTATCCGAGCAGCACCTTGGCGCGACCGATATCGGCCTGCGAATGCCGGACCGCGCCCTGACCGCCAGGCATCCGTTCTATCCGACATTGTGCGCCAGTGGGACCCGTCAGCACATCAGCTGAGCGATTGACCGGCATCCGCTCGCGACGCTGACCCTCACCTCCCCTTACGCCGAAGGCGCTTCCGCAGCCAGCTGCGCATGGCCATTCCGTGTTCTGGATCTGCAAGGCTGAGCTCGGCGAAGGCCTGGTAGTAGCTCAGGAAGTTCCCTATATCCAGGCGGTGCTCGCCCTTGCGCAATCGCACACACAGGACCTCGTGTCCCTCGCCAAGCAAGAGGCGCAGCGCGTCGGTGAGCCAGAGTTCCCCGCCGACCCCAGGCTTGATCCTGCGTATCGCGTCGAATATGGATGGTTCAAGGACGTACCGCCCCGCGGCCGCGAGGTTACTTGGCGCTTTGCTCGGGGAGGGTTTCTCGATGAGCCCACGGATCGCAAACACACTGCCCGCGCTTTCCTTGGGCGCTACGATCCCGTACCGATTGACCGCCTCGCGGGGCACTTCCTCGACGGCAATGGTGGCCGCCGGCCGCCGCTCGCTGTGTACGTCAACCATTCGCTCCAGCACGGGCCTCTGCGAGCGTGAAACCAGAATCGAGTCCCCGAGCGCCACTACAAAGGGCTGTCCGCCCGCAAATGGCTCCGCAATGGCCACCGCGTCCGCCAGGCCCCGCGGATGACTCTGACGGGCATGAAAGAAGCTGAGGTCCATCCAGGGCTGATGCTCCTCCTCGTTCAGCGACGCGTCGCGGTCCAGATGATCCTCTATCGCACGCTTGCCCTGGCCGGAGATCAGCAGCACCTCCTGCAGCCCACAGGCGGCCAGCTCCTCGACGACGTGTTGTATGGTGGGCCTGCGGCCGACGGGCAGCATCTCCTTCGGCTGCGATCGAGTCGCGGGCATCAAGCGCGTCCCTCTCCCGGCAGCCGGCACGACTGCCTTCGTAATCGACACGTGTTGGCGCGATGCGGCTATCCGCGTAGGTCGCGATCTCTTGCCGGTCAACTAGAAAGCTCCTATGGACCGATAGCGATATCCCTGCTCTTGGTACGCCCTCGAAAGCGCTTCTTCGGAACGGCTATCGCCCAGCAGAATCAGCGCAGCCCCACTCGATCCCGGCAGTTTCGCCGCCAGCCCCTGCTCCCGAGCGATCTCGACGAGCCGTATGTTATGGGCTCCGAGCGCTGCGTCGCCGAACAGCTTCCTCCGCAGCTCGAAGTTGCGGTTGATGAGCCGGGCGAGGCTCTTCTGATCCCCTCCACTGAGCGCTTTCTTGCCGAGCAGCGCGCACCGCGCGATCCCGGCCATGCTTTTCCTGACCTCTCGGTCGCCCCGCTCCCAGCGGTATCTCACCTCCGAGTGCACCCTTCCCGACTCGAGCGTTCCGAACTGGTCCTCTGCGAGGTATGCGAGCCCAAAGCGCGGCAGCGAGCGGGAACTCAGCCTCGTGTACTTCCCCTTGCCGGCGGAGAAATCCATATAGGCCAGGCCGCCATAGCTCTGCACGACTCGATCCTGCAGGCCGGCGGCAATGCCCAGCTCCTTTGTCTCCACGCTGAGGGCGAGCTCCGCGAGTTGGCGTGCCAGCACCTTGCGCTCCGGCACGCGGTGGAACTTCAGCAGCGCCCGCAGGGTGGCGATGATCATGGCGCTGGACCCGCCGAGGCCGGACTGGCGAGGTATGCTCGTCTCGTACTCTATCGTAAAGTTCGCGCGTCGCAGCTTGATGCTGCGCTCGCGCGCATACTCGACGAACCGCTTGCAGGCAGCAAACACAACGCGCTGCATCCCATAGTAGCCGTGTCGCTCGACAGAGTTGACGAGGTCCAGTAGATTGGCGAACTCGGTTCGGTCATGCTCGGGATGCGGCCGCAGCGTCACGGAGGGGCTCTCCCATAGTCGCACGCGCGCGCAGAAATCCCGAATCAGAAAGGAGATGACTTTCCCTCCATACATGTCAGAAGGGTTCCCCAGGAGGCCCGCCCTCGCGTGCACCTCCGTACGGATGATCATCCCGGCGCCTCCTCCGTCACGTCGGCTCCGATTGCGAGACGCGGGGCAGGAAGCGTTTCTCCCCTCGTTGCCGCGACTCGGCCACCACGCGATTCGCCTCGAAGAGGCTGTCGAACGACCCACAATCCAGCCAAAGCCCGTCGAGTTCGCACCATGTCATCAGGTTGTCCTGAATGTAGCAGTTATTGACGGAGGTTATCTCGAGTTCCCCGCGGGCGGACGGCTTTGCCTGGCGTATGTAGCCAAACGCGCGCTCGTCGTAGATGTAGAAGCCCGTGACTGCGTAGTTGCTCTTCGGCTCCCGTGGCTTCTCCTCGATAGCGACGACGCGCGCAGGGTCCCCTGGATCGAACACGGCCACGCCGTAGTCCCGCGGGTCGGGCACGTCCTTGAGGAAGAGATGGGCGCCCTGCTCAAAGCTTCCGACCGCGGGCCCCAAATCGGCATCTGTGAAGTTGTCCCCTAGGACGACCGTGATCGGCTCCCCGTCAGCGAAGTCCTCGGCCACGCTCAGGGCATCGGCAATGCCTCCCTCTCCCTCCTGGTAGCCGTACTCCAGGCGCCTGATGCCCAGGTCTTTCCCTGTGCCGAGCACCCGCAGGAAGTCCCCAGCGTGCGGCCCACCGGTGACGATCAGGATGTGATCGATGCCTGCACGCAGCAAGTTGTCTATGGCATAATGCACCATGCACCGATCATACACCGGCAGCAGGTGCTTGTTCGTCGCCTTCGTGAGCGGAAACAGCCGGCTCCCCAGGCCCCCCGCGAGGATTACCCCCTTCACTGCTGAGCCTCCTATCGCGCGCGTCCGTCGTGACTCACACCGCGACTTCTGCGAGTGCCGATGGCAGTCCTTCCGCGGCCGCCCAGAGGGGAAGTGCCTTGCCCCGGTGAAGCGAAGTCAGCGGCGGCGGAGCAGGCCGGTGAGCGAGCGAGCATGCAACAGAGTTGACGTTTGCATCGTGGCTTGGCGCACGCGCGACTTCCTCCGGAGGTGCCTTCCTTCGGTCGTCGGCTGTTCGGAGGTGTCGCACATCGTCGTTGTCGACAACGCGTCCCAAGACGGCACCGTCGAGATGGTAACCAGCGAGTTCCCGAGCGTCGAACTGATTCCCAACACCGAGAACATCGGTTTTGCGGCCGCCAACAACCAGGCAATTCGCGCCGGCCGATCCCCCATCGTCCTCCTGCTGAACCCCGACACGGAGGTTCGCCCTGGTGCAGTTCGGACGCTCACAGACGTCTTTCAGGAGGACCGCCGGATCGGGGCAGTGGCCGCGCAGCTTCTCCTTCCCGATGGCTCGATCCAGCGCTCGTGCCGGAGTTTCCCAGAGCCTGCGCCGCTTCTCCTCGACGCTCTAGGCCTGTCTCGGCTGTTCCCGCGCAGCGAGACGTTCGGCCGCTACCGGATGACCTATTGGGACCACGACTCGCGCCGCGAGGTCGACCAGCCCATGGCCTCGGCGCTTGCCCTGCGTCGAGCGGCGCTGGACGACGTCGGCCTCTTCGATGAGGCCTTCCCGCTCTTCTTCAACGATGTTGACCTCTGCTACCGTCTGCGGCAAGCGGGGTGGAGAGTCGTCTTTGAACCGCGGGCGAAGGTGGTGCACTATCACGGCCAAAGCACGTCACAGGTGAGGGCTTCGGCGGTGATCGATTCACACCGCGGGCTCATCCGCTTCTACCGCAAGCACTACCGAGGCGGAGTCGGTTGGGCCGGCTACTGGGCCGTAGTTGCGGGCGCTTGGTTGTCGATCTACCCGAGGGCCGCTATGTCCTGGCTCGCACGGCTCTTCAGGTAGCGGCAACCGCCTGGACGGCTCGGCGAAGCTCGTCGGCATCAAGCCCATACGCCTGTCCGACGCACTCGTCGATCTCAAGCAGGAGACGCTCGCGCTGCGATGCGTCTCGCGCATCAAGAGCGCGTGCGGCCAGCTTGCCAAGTCGCTCGGTTTCTGCGATGGGCGGCAGGGGTACCACCTTGAGCTTGCTCACTTTCACCTGCGCGAACGGCCGACCGGTTTCTGGCGTTACGGCCCGATAGAGAACGGCGAAGGGGCTCGAGTTCAGCACCCCTGCCAGCCACAGAAGGCTGCTTTTGTCACCCGCGGTAACGGCGATCACGCTGCGGCCGAACCATGCTCCTCGCCGGTCGACAGTGGCCACGGGGCGGTCGCCCGTCTGCCTCAGCAGGATCTTCGGGGCCCGCCGGTAGATGGCTTCTCGAACGGAGACCCGGCCCCGGGTCCCAACTCGTTCCTGCCAGTCGTGGCGAAGCCATGCCGAGCGGCCGACCTGGGTGAGCGCGCCGAAGTCGCGCCCCCGCGTGACTGGTATGTCCGATCTGTGCCGCCGACGGCCTGAGTACAAGATAGCGCGACCAGCTTCGGCTCGCGAGTAGTTGATGCCCACGTCGCGAACAGTGAAGGTCTCGGCCATGTCGCCAAGCGAACGCAGCCGCCGCGTCAATCGTGCAAGCATCGCTCGCTGCCACGTCGGCGGCAGCACGAATCCTGCGTGCGGCGTCTCAAGCAGTGCATCTCCAGGCGCAAGCCAGCCGCGCTCGCCAATATGCACCGCCAAGTTCGTTCGCCTCTCGCGACGAAGATCGGAGATTGGGAACTGGGCGGGCGCAATCGCCTTGCCGACCAGGCAGAGCGCGCACGAGGGCGCGGTTGCCCCGGCGAACACGCGGTCTCCGAGCAGAACGACGCGCAACGGCCGGAACCGCTCGAGCATGGCCCGCCGGAGACCCTCGTAGCGGACCTGCCACAAGACAGTATCTGGCAGCAGCATCCCGATGCCGCCGTCCTCTCGCGCTAGGTCAGCCGCAAGCTGAAGGAAGAACAGGTAGCTGTCTCGATGGCCGCGCAGAGCGCCGGGCGCCCGGCCGGCCAGCGTCTCCACTCGCCCAGGCGCAAGCCTCACGCCCCAAGGCGGGTTGCCGACCACGAGATCGAAACTGGCGCTGCTCCTGCTCCCCGCGAGAGCATCGCGCAGGCACACATGCTCCGCCGGCATCGGTGCGGGGCGCCCCGGGCGCGAAGCCGAGAGCCAAACGGCGAGGCGGCAGGCCTCGGCCGCCAGCGGATTCGTCTCCACTGCAAACACACAACTCCGGGCCGCCTCTCGACGCGCGGAGTTCTCCTCCGGCCCCTCGCCGGCCGCCGTCGCGAGTGCCTCCACGGCGGCGACGGCGAAGGCGCCGGCTCCTGCTGCTGGGTCGACCACCCTAAGGGACAGCGCGGCGCTCGGCTTGAGATGCCGGCCGGTCAGGACGCCTCGTATCACACTGTGAGCAACGAAGTCGGCAGCCCAGGGCGGCGTGTAGTAACTGCCGCTCTTCCGCCGATTGCCTCCCCGGTTCGAAAGACGTTCGCAGAGCCGCCCGAGCCGCTCGGCCGCCTCTAGACGGCCTTTGCTGCCCTCCGCAGACTGTAGAGCGGTCCGTGCCGCCCACGTGACGGGGCCCTCAGGTGTTTGCGGCCAATCCAGGTCTTCCAGTCCCAGCCCACTGCGGGCGACATGGAAGGCCGCTGCGACCTCGCCTGCCGCCTGAGGCAGGCCGGAGCCATCGTGGATGCGGGAGACAAGGCGCAGAACGTTGCGCGCAAGCGCGGGCGGCAGGAGATCGAGACGGGCTGCCTCGATGAGGAAGTGAAAGCGAAGCGCCAGAGCAGAACGCTGCGAGTACCCCGTGCCGGGCCCCCTCACCGCTGATCGTACTGTCGCCGGTAGAACTCTCGATACCGCTCGCCCGACTTGATGGGCTCCCACCACCAGCGATTGTCTGTATACCAGCGCACCGTCGCACGCAGCGCTTGAGTCGCGTCGTACCGCGGCTCCCAGCCCAGCGATCTCAGCTTGGTGGAGTCAACCGCGTATCTGCGGTCATGCCCGGGCCGATCCTTGACGTGCTCGATGAGGGACTCGGGCTTGCCGATCTCCGCCAGCAGGAAGCGCGCCATGTCGAAGTTCCGCATCTCGTTGCCCGCGCCGATGTTGTAGACCTCCCCCGGCTTGCCCTTTTCGAGGGCGAGCAGTATCCCGCGGCAGTGATCCTCGACATAGGTGTAGTCCCGCACCTGCAGGCCGTCACCATAGAGGGGCAAAGCAGTATCCTCGAGTGCGTTTGTCACGAAGAGAGGCACGACCTTCTCCGGGTACTGATAAGGGCCGATATTGTTCGCCCCGCGGGTGATGACCACGGGGGTGCCATATGTGCTCCAGTAGGAGAGGCATAGCATGTCGCCTCCCGCCTTGCTAGCTGAGTATGGGCTGCTTGGCCGAGCCGGGTAGCTCTCGTCGGCCGCGCCCTCGGAGATACTCCCATATACCTCATCGGTGCTGACCTGGAGCAGCCTTGCGGCTTTGCCCTCCCGCACGGCCTCCAATAGGACGAAGGTTCCTTCCATGTCCGTCTTAAGGAACCCCATCGGCTCCACGATCGATCGATCGACATGGGTCTCGGCTGCGAAGTTGACGATTGCGTCACACCCGGCCGCGGCCTCTGCGACGACGCCTGCGTCGCATATGTCGCCTCTGACGAACGAATAGCGCGCGTCGTCCTCGACATCTCTGAGGTTCTCCAAGTTGCCGGCATAGGTGAGCTTGTCGAGGTTCACGACTTGCCAGTCGGGGCGCTCGGCCAGCACCAGATGGATGAAGTTGCTGCCTATGAAGCCCGCGCCGCCAGTCACGAGAAGCTTCACGGCGACCTCCCAGGAGGCTTAGTACGCGCCCTCGCCAAGACGAGTTCGGCATCGCTATCGAATCCTCCGAGTCCGTCGGCCAGGAACTCGCTCGCAAGGCGCCATCCGAGATAGACCCCCGCGCGACCCGGCCACTCGGCCTTCTCGGGAAAACCGTAGAGCAGCTTCCCAGATATCTCGGGCTCCTCTGAGCCAAGATGAGGACTGATGTGTCGCCAAAGCTCGCCTTCGTAGTCACGAAGCGCCGCGGCTTGTCCCGGCTGCATGAGCAGGTGCTCGGCCTGAGAACGCTCGGGAAACGCGTGCGCGGACAGCTCCACCGCGAATCCCTCTTCTACAAGGCGATCACCGAGGGTCCTCGACTTGCTCAGCCTCCGGCGGTAGCAGTGAGCGTACTCATGCGCCACGAGCACAGGTATCAACCGTGAACTCGTCAGACGCTCCATGCCGATCCCAATCGCCCACTCCCCCTCAACGATGAACGCAAATCCGTCTGGGCTGAAGAAACCGACGAGGAAGTAGACTTCGGGCTCCGGGCGGAGAGAGACCACTTCTTGGCAGCGCTCCAGCGAGTCTCTCGCCATCCCCTGCACGTCGTCCTCGGCGATGACCTGATGCAGCACCTCATACTCCTGAGGCCGCACCCGCCGCACGCGGTCCACCCAGGTGGCCGCGGGCAGCCCGAGGCACTGCTCCCACCAGGCCTCCAGCACAGAGCGATTTGGGGTCAGGTAATACTTGCAGTAGAGGTCCCAGGCCTCGCCTTCGCCCGCTGCGAGCGCGTGTATGAACCGAAGGAAATCCTCGTAGAGCAGGTGCACGCTCACCACTCTTCCCCCTTCGCCGTCCGAAGTCCGGCCGCCCTGCGCAACCGCTGCGCAACATCCGCCGGCACCCGCGCGCTCAGCGAGACGCCTTCTTCCCGGAAATCCTCGGACAGCACCCGCCCGCGCTCGTGTGCCTCCGAGACCAGATCCTGAGCCGACCAGGGGACAGTCACCTCGACCGGGATGAGTTCCTGCTCCAGTCGCTCGCCGATGAGGCGGAGCAGTTCTCCGAGGCCTTCTCCGGTCAGTGCGGAAACGGCCGCCGCGTGCTCCTCTCGCGCGACAAGCTCGGCCAGCCAACCGCGGTCTGCCATCAGGTCACACTTGTTGAGAGCCATGACAGTAGGCTTGTCGGCGCATCCTAGTTCGGCCAGAACGCGCCGAGCTGCCTCGACCTGCTCCCGCATCTGCGGGTGGCTCGCGTCGACGACGTGGACCAGAACATCCGCCTCCACGACCTCTTCCAGCGTGGCATGGAAGGCCGCGACGAGCTGATGCGGCAGGTTGCGTATGAAGCCGACCGTGTCGGCCAGCAGGAAGTTACGGCCCTCCGCCAGCTCGACCCTCCTGATCGTCGGATCGAGCGTGGCGAACAGCAGGTCCTCAACGAAGACGGTGGCTCCGGAGAGTGCGTTGAGGAGGCTCGACTTGCCCGCGTTCGTGTACCCGACGAGCGCCACGATCGGCATGCCCGCCTCTCGCCTGTGCCGGCGCTCGATAGTCCGCCGCTTCTCGATCTGCTCGACCCGCTTCTTCAACACCCCGAGGCGCTTGCGGAGACGCCGCCGGTCAACTTCGAGCTTTGTCTCGCCCGGCCCTCTCGTGCCGATCCCGCCGCCGAGTCTGGACAGCTCCGTGCCCCTTCCCGTCAGGCGAGGAAGCAGGTAATTGAGCTGTGCCAACTCAACCTGAATCTTCCCCTCCGCACTGCGGGCGCGCTGCGCGAAGATGTCGAGGATGAGAGCGGTCCTGTCGAGCACGCCCATATTCGTCCCGTCTTCCAAGTTGCGCTGTTGGCTTGGCTTGAGCTCGCCGTCCACCAGCAGCACGTCTGCGCGGACCTCGCCCTTGATCTGCCCTATCTCCTGAGCTTTGCCCTTGCCGACGAAGGAGACCGGGGCCGGCCGATCGCGCTTCTGAGTGACCGTACCCACAACCTCGACCCCAGCTGTTTCCGCCAGGCGCGCAAGCTCTTGCAGGGATTCCTCCCAGCCTGCACCTGGACGCTCCAACGCCAGCAGCAGCGCCCGCTGCTCGGGCCTCGGGTCTACGACAACCGTCATCCGATCCGCACCCTCTCCTTGATACGCTGCACCGCTTCCACTATCCGCTCTTCCTGCCGCTCGCCCTGCACCGTGAGCGAGAAGCGCACGTAGCCTTCCCCGTGATCGCCGTAGGTGCTGCCGGGCGTGGCCAGGACGGCTGCGTCGCGGAGAAGAGCTTCGGCCAGCTCCTCCGACGTGTAGCTTCCGAGGACGGGCGCCCAGACATAACAGGTGGCCGGGGGCTTCGGGATCTTCCAGCCATTCTCGGCCAAACCGTCTGTAAGCAGGTCGCGCCTCCTCTGGTAAACCTGGCGCATATCATCCACGCAGTCCTGGGGGCCGGTAAGGGCCGCGACACCGGCTTCCTGAATCGCGAAGAACACGCCGGAGTCGACGTTGGACTTGAGCTTCTCGAGGGCGTCAAGCGCGTCCGCGTTCCCGACCGCGAACCCAAGCCGCCAGCCCGTCATGTTGTAGGTCTTCGACAGCGAGTGTATCTCGATCGCGACCTCTTTCGCCCCCTCAACTTCCAGCAGGCTGTGCGGCTTCTGGCCGTCGTAGTACAGCTCCGAATAGGCCATGTCCAGACAGACGAGGACATCCCGTTCGCGAGCGAAATCCACCAGGCTTCTGTAGAAGTCAAGTGTCGCGACCGCGCCGGTCGGCATGTTTGGGTAGCACAGGTACATGAGACGCGCGCGATCAAGCACATCTGCGGGAATGGCGTCGAGGTCGGGCAGATACTTGGCGCTGGCGACGAGCGGAAACCGGTGAACATCGGCCCCCGCGAACATCGACGCAACGTTGTAGACCGGATAGGCCGGGTCGGGAACGAGGGCAATGTCCCCCGGATTGAGGACCGCCCAGGCCAGATGGGCAAGGGCCTCCTTTGCGCCGATCACCCGCAGCACCTCCCGATCGGGGTCAAGCTCGACGCCAAACCGCTCGCGGTACCAGGCGGCGACGGCATGGCGATAGGCCGGCAGGCCGCGGCCCGTTTCGTCATACTGGTGTGTCTTGGGGTCCAGGGCAGCCTTGCGCAGCGCCTCCACGATGTGGGCGGGCGTAGGCTGGTCGGGGTCACCGATGCCGAAGTCGATGAGGTCCACACCGTCCTCGATTGCCTTGGACTTCAACCGTCCCAGCTCCGCAAATGGATACGGCGGCGTTCTCAGAAGTCGCTTTGCAACCTGCATGTTAGATCCTCCCCATTTGTGACGCTCCTTGGACGGCCGGGCCTGCTAGAGCCCCTCGTCGAGGTGGGTCTCCCCCGTGCAGACCTCCTCCGCGGGGCCTTCAGTGAAAACGTGATCGTCTTCCCGGTTCCAGCTCACCTTCAGGTCGCCGCCGGGAAGGTGGACGACCGCCTTCCGCGCAGACCGATCGTTCAAGACGGCGGCCACCAGCGCCGCGGACGCCCCGGTGCCGCACGCGAGTGTCTCTCCTGCGCTTCGCTCCCACACCCGCATCTTGATCTCGCCCTCCCCCACCATCTGCACGAACTCGACATTTGTGCGCCGAGGGAAGACTTCGTGATTCTCAATGGCCGGTCCGATCTCATCTACCTTGACTCTCTGGACGTCTTTGACGAATAGCACACAGTGGGGATTGCCCATCGACAGCGCCGTGACCTCGCAGCGCGTGCCGCGAACTCGTATGCGCTCTCCGATGACGCTCTCCTGGTCCGGCCCCTTCATTGGGATCTCGGATCGACGCAGGCGCGGCCGCCCCATGTCCACACGCGCACCCGTGACCCGCCCGCCCCGCATGCGCAGATGCGGCCGGATGATCCCCGCCGGCGTCTCTATCTCCATCTCCCGATGTCTCGTGTATCCCTTCTCGTACACGAACTTGGCAAACAGCCGAACGCCGTTCCCGCACATCTCGGCCTCGCTGCCATCCGAGTTGAAGATACGCATCCTGAAGTCGGCGGCGCGCGAGGGCAGCACGAGTATCAGCCCGTCGGCACCCACGCCGAAATGCCGGTCAGACAGCGCCTTCGCTATGGCGGGCAGCTTGCTCTCTGGCGGCGCGCTCTTGATTGCGTCCACCAAAAGGTAGTCGTTCCCAAGACCGTGCATCTTCGTAAACTTGATCATCGCCGTTCTCCGGTTCGACCTGCTATGAGTCCTTCGCCTGCCGACCCGGCGCTTCGGAACTCCCGCCAGTCAAACAAGAAGGCGCCGGTCGGCTTCTGCGATCCGCTCCGGCGCCCTGCTCTCTACCTCATCCGTCGCTCTGCTGTCAGCGAGACCTGCCTCCTGAAGCAAGCGTGCGGCGGCGCAGGGCGAGCCCGGGCGGCCCGCCATAGCGCTTTCCGCGCTTCTTCGCTTCCGCAATCCGCATCCTCACCGCCATCGCCTCTCAATCAGCTCCGCCACCTTCGGCGGCCCGCCGACCTTCTGCACATCCATCCATTCGATTCGCGGGTCAGCCCGAAACCACGTCAACTGCCGCTTCGCAAACCGCCGCGTGTCTCGCTTCAGTCGCCGCACCGCCTCCTCCAGAGCAATCGCTCCCCCTATGTGCGCGGCGATCTGGGCGTAGCCCAGGCCCTTCATCGCAACCAGGCTCTCTCTGTAGCCCCGCTCGATCAGGCCCCGCACTTCATCGACGAGGCCCTCGGCCATCATGCGATCGACGCGGGCCTCTATGCGCCGATACAACTCGTCCCGGTCGAGGGTGAGCCCGAACTGCTTCGTATTGTACCGCGCGGCCTCCCGCCGGTCAACCTTCTCGCGGCCCGCATCCGCTCGGCCGGACCCCTCGGCCACCTCCAGCGCGCGGATGATTCGCTTCTGGTCGTTTGGGTGAATCCGAGCCGCAGCCTCCGGATCGACCTCCGCAAGCCACTCGTGCAGCGCGCGTGTCCCCCTGCTTCCCGCTTCCCCGACAAGCCTGCGTCGGAGTTCGGGGTCTGGTGGTACCTGCGCGAAGTCCATTTCCTCCACCACCGCCCGCACGTAGAGGCCGCTGCCCCCCACGAGGATCGGCTGCCGGCCGCGTGCCCAGATGTCCGCCAGCGCTGCGTCCGCGCGGGCCTGGTAGTCGGCAACGGAGAACGGTTGGTCGGGAGCGATGATGTCAATCAGGTGGTGGGGCGTGCGCCTTCGCTGTTCGGCCGTTGGCTTCGCCGTCCCGATGTCCATGCCGCGGTACACCTGCATGGAATCGGCCGACACGATCTCGCCGCCCAGCGACTCGGCGAGCAGGATGCCCACTTCGCTCTTGCCAGTTGCCGTCGGCCCGACGATGGCCAGCAGGCGCGGATCCATTGCCCTAGCGGCGGAACTTCCGGTCGATCTCGAAATGTGAGATCGTCATCACGATTGGCCAGCCGTGGGGACAGGTATATGGCCGGGCCGTCCCGGCGAGCGACCGCAGCAGCTCTGCCATCTCCTCGCCGGACAGACGGTCGCCCGCCTTGACAGACGAGCGGCAAGACAGAGCGATCAGCAATTTCTCCCGGCGCCGATCCACGGAGCTGCTGCTGTGGCTCGCACACATCTCTTCTGCCACATCTTTCACAAGGCCGCCCGGGTCGCCGTCAGTCAGCTCAACGGGCACCGCACGAACGAGGAAAGCGTCGCGGCCGAACGGCTCGAGCTCGAACCCCAAGGCTCGCAAGTCTCCCAACTGATCTTCGAGGGCGGCCGCCTCCTGCGGGCCGAGCTGGACGGAGGCCGGGGTGAGCAATGCCTGGCCTTGGCCCTTGTTGGACAGCCGGGCCTGCGCGAACCGCTCGTAGAGCACGCGCTCCTGAGCTCGATGCTGGTCCACAAGCAGCAGGCCGCCACGGCTCTCGGCCACGATATAGGTGTCACGCAGTTGGGCGAGTGGACGCAGCTCGAGCTGCTCGCCCGCGGCGGCCTGGAACGCCTGTGACAGCACTCCCGGAGCGGCCAGCGTTCCGGCCCACCCCGTCTCGAGCTGCGGCTGGCCTCCGCCTTCACCGGGCGGAGTCGCCGCGGCGCCGGCGCGAGCTGACGGACTCGCTATTCCCGCCCCAGCAGCTCCGCCGGCTCGAAGGGCCTCTTGCACGGCACTGAGCAGGAAACGGTGAATCTCCGGCTCGCGACTGAGCCTGACCTCGGCCTTCGTCGGATGCACGTTCACGTCCACTGCCCGGGGCTCGACCTCGAGCAGCACCGCCGCCGCGGGGAATCTGCGCTCGGGAACCAGCCCTCGGTAGGCTTCATCCAGGGCGTGCGTCAGAACTCGATTGCGCACCCATCTCCGGTTGATGTAGAGGAACTGTCGCTTCCTCGTCGCCCGGTGCAGCGAGGGCGCGGACACGAGCCCTACCACATCCAGAGCGGCTGCCTTCTTCTCGACCGGCACCATCGCCTCGGCGAGTTCGCGACCCCAGGCGGCCAGCACGGCCGCCCCACGGTCGGCTGAGCCTCCGTGTTGGACCACATCTCTTCCCTCGACGCGCAGATGCAACGCCGTCTGCGGGTGGGAGAAGAGGAAGCGCGTGAATGTCTCCGTGATGTGAGCCACTTCAGCGGCGTCTCGGCGCAGGAACTTGAGCCGGGCCGGCGTGTTGTAGAAGAGCCGACTGATCGAGACCTGGGTCCCGACGGGGGCGCCCACCTCTTCGAGCTCGATCACCTCGCCGCCGACGGCCGTGAGCTTCGTCCCGGATTCAGCCTCCCGAGCACGCGTCACCATCGTGAGGTGTGATACAGAGGCGATGCTCGGAAGGGCCTCTCCCCTGAAGCCCAAGGTCGCCACGCCAAAGAGATCGTCGGCTGTTCGGATCTTGCTGGTAGCGTGGCGCTGCAAGGAGAGAACTGCGTCTTCACGAGTCATGCCGCAGCCGTCGTCCGTGACGCGCATCAGGCCTCGGCCGCCTTCACGCACCTCGACTTCGACTCGGCGCGCCCCGGCGTCCAGCGCGTTTTCCACCAGCTCTTTGACGACCGAGGCGGGTCGCTCTATCACCTCCCCGGCGGCGATCTTGCTGGCAGTCGATTCGTCAAGAATGACGATGCTCATGCGGGAGCAGATTCGCCGATGGCAAGAGCGGTCCTGCACCCCCCAGCGGGGCCGGAGGCTCGGGCCCAGCGAGAGCCGTCGGTGCGGCAAATCACGTCCATTGCCGGCATGCCGTTTCACGGAGATGTCAGGTCCTGGCAACGCCACGGCCGACCGTAGCAGGGCTGAGCGGCCTTTGACATACAAGCTTAACAGTTCTCACCTATGTTTGTGAGGAAAGGACGTAGCATCCGAGACCCACCCAATGGGAGGGAGACAAGTGTCAAGAGTCTTGTGGTGGGCGTTCGTCGCATTCGCTCTCGCTTTTGCTTCCGGTTGCTCCGGCCGAGCAACTCGACAGGCCCCGTCGGCCCTGGCGCCGACGGAGACGCAGGAACCTGCGGGTGAGAAGGCAGGCATTGCGTGGTCGCACGACTTCGAGGCCGGCCTGGCGCAGGCCCGCGAGTCCGGTAAGCCACTCATGGTGGACGTTTTCGCCACCTGGTGCCCGCCCTGCAAGCAGCTGGACGCGGAGGTGTTCTCCCGAGCCGATGTTGCTAAGGCCAGCGAAAGCTTTGTGACCGTACGAATAGACGGCGACGAGCACCCGGACCTGCGGGAGAAACTCAAGGTGAGCGCGTATCCGACCGTGCTCTTCCTCATGCCTGATGGCACGGAGATTGGCAGGTCGCTCGGGGCCGTCTCATACCAAGTCATGCTGGACGAGATGGCCAAGGCCAAGACGGAGTTCACCGGCCGGTCCGGTTGAGCACTCGACGGAGGGCGTAATTGATAAGAGCTGCGCTGGTCATCATCCTGGGGATCCTGGTAGTGGTCGGTGGTGTGTTCGCGTGGCGTGCCCAGAGTCGCCCGTCGGAGCCGATCGCGGCTGAGCCCTCGACCCTGTATCTCGCGGTGCCTATGGGGGTATTCGTCCCGCTGAGCCAAGTGATGGAGAAGTTCACGGCGCTGCATCCGAACGTCAGCTTCGATACGATTGTTGACACGCCCGAGACCATGGCGCAGGCCGTGGAGGAGAACGAGAGGAAGCCCGACATCTTCATCTCCCCCGGCGGCCACGAGGCGACCGTTCTGGCCGAGAAGGGCTTCATCGACCCCGAATCGATGGTCGCCTTCGGCAGCTACGAGGTCGCGATTCTCGTTCCAAGAGGGAACCCAGGGGGAATCGAGAAGCCGGCGGACTTACTGAACGCCGAAGTGGAGGTCATCTCCTTCTCCCCGCCGGACCTGACGGCGGCCTCACACGCGGCCAGGCAGGCGCTGCAGAACATGGCACTCTGGGAGAAGGTGAAGCCCAAGGTCCGGGTCACGGGCTGCTGCAACGAATCGTACCAGTGGGTCGTGGACCGACGCGCCGAGGCCAATGTTCAGTTCCTCGGGTGTCCGATCGATCCAAAGACTACCGAGATGTCGGACAAGGACAAGGCTGAGATCGCGTGCGTATTCCCTCGCGACACGTACTACGTTCCGCGCAACGTGGCCGGCATCCTCACCACGACGGACAAGAGAGAGCTTGCCGAGGAGTTTCTCAGCTTCCTCACCGCGCCGGAGATGATCGCCTTCATGTCGACGAAGAAGCTTCGCAACGACCAAGAACTTCCCCTGATGCCCGGCCCCTGGGGGCCGGCGCAGGAAGCCGGCCCGGCAAGGGTGGCGAGCCGATGAGCCGCGGCGCGCAGATTCTGATTATCGTTCTGCTCCTCGCGGTCGTCGCGCTGGGCGGGCTGTTGGTGCGAGCGCGGCAGGGATCGGGAGGAAGCGCACCGGCAAACCTGATTGTGTACGCGCCGTGTGGCATGAACGGTCCCTTGCAGATCGCGTCGCAGAAGTTCCGGCAGATGAACCCCGACGTGCCGCTGCAGGTGGTGTACGACAATGCGAACGTACTGGTGCGGAAGATCCGCCGCGGCGACCGGCCAGATGTCTTCATCTCGCCGGGCGAGGTGGAGATGCAGCTTCTCGCCGCGGAAGGGGCCGTCGACGAGGGCACAGTGACGGACTTCGGGACGCTTGACCTCGTCGTGATTGCACCCGACAAGACGAAGGGTCTGGATTCGATTCGCGGGCTCACATCGCCCGACATCAAGACGATCTCGCTCGCGGATCCCCAGTACAACTCGATCGGGTTCTACGCAAAGGAGGCCTTGCAGACGCTGGGGCTGTGGGACCAGCTCCAGTCGAAGCTGTTCCTGCGCGAGTACCCGCTGGAGGCGGTGACGCTCGCCACCACCGGCCAAGTTGACGCCGGCATCACCTACCTCACCTGCCCGCTCGATACCAACCCGGAGAAGGCGGACGCATCGGGCGTGCGAATTGTGGAGAAGCTGCCGCGCGATGCCTATCGGCCAGTGCGGTTGCAGGTGGCGATGCTGAAGGGCACTGCACAGAGCGAGTACGGCCAACGCTACATCGACTTCCTGGTGTCGCCGGAGGGTCAACAGGCGGTGGCCACCAGCGGCATCCTCCCCGTTGAGCTGATCCAATGAGCGAAGGAACTCGCAAGAAGGGCGGCCAGAATGTCGTCTTCATCACCGTCGTCGCGCTCCTCCTCGCAGCACTGGCCGTAGAGGCGTTCCTGCTGCTGCGCCCCAAGAAACCACCTGCCCGCCCGGCCGAGGCACAGGCTGCGGTCGCCGCCGGAGCCAGCCAGCGGACGGAGACATTTGGCGAGCCAGGCGCGCCGATCAAGATCGACTTCTACGCGCCACTGACACTTGAGTGGCATCAGAAGACTATCGGCCTGCTGCGGGAGTACAACGACCAGCACCTCGGGCGGATCTTCGTCCGCCTCATGCCCATGGGCAATGAGGAGTGCGACGAAGAGATCAACGCCAAGGGCATCACCTGTGCCGTCATCTTCATCAATGGTGAGAATGAGTTCACCCTCCCTGGCGGCCGCGCCGTCGAGCTATACAAACGTCCCAACCAGTCCACCTCCACCTACAACAGCGAGGACGTCATCACAATCCTCGACCTGATGCCGTAGCCGCCCCCTGCCCGCGCGTTCTATGGGAAGCTGCGGCCACAGGCGGCATGGACCCTTCGCACTCCACAATCCCGTCCCTGGCGGCCCGACCGACTAGGAACGCGACCTCGCTCTGACGAACCTCAGTCGTGAAATGGCTGCGGCCCGAGGCACCGAGTGGACCCGCCTGACTGCAACTCCGCGCTCGGCCCTGCGGCAGAGCCCCGTTGCGCGAGCGAGGGCGAGACCCAGGGGAGTTGGACAAGTACCCTGGAGGTGACCGGCCGCAAGCACGGGCATATGGCTACATGCTTGAAACTCGGTTGCTGAGAAGGCTGGATTGGTCGCTGGTTATCGCCGTGCTGGCGCTCTGCCTGTACGGCCTCGTTATGGTCTACTCGTCCACGCTCTCCCCAGAAGCGACGCGTCTCGGCCCGCCGAGCTCGTTCGCTCTCAGGCAGTCAATCTGGCTGTTCCTGGGTCTCTGCGTCTTCGTCATCACGATTCTCATCGACTACGAACGGATCGCCCGGTGGCACGTCCCGCCCTACGCGGCAGCCATCCTCCTTCTCATCGCAGTGCTCTTCCTCGGACGCGCGCCGGCGGGCGCGGCCAGCTGGATCGCTGTAGGGGGCTTTCGACTCCAGCCGTCCGAGTTCGCGAAGATCGCGGTGATCCTTTCCCTCGCTGCCTTCCTCAGCCGCCGGATGGATGCCATCGGAGACACGAAAGCTGTGCTCCTATCCCTGCTGATACCGGCGGGGCCGGTTCTGCTGGTGCTGCTTCAGCCGGACTTCGGCACGGCCCTGGTCGTGGTTGCCATCTGGTTTGGCGCGCTGTACTTGGCGGGCGCGAACGCGCGGCACCTGGGGGCCGTCTTCGCGGGCGGGCTGGCGGTGTTCGCCCTCATGTGGAATCTGAACCGACTTCCGCTTGAGCGAATCAGCCCGAAGCCGCTCGCGCGCATTGCCGCCGGGGCGGCCCTCAAGGACTATCAAAAGCGGCGGCTGACCATCTTCCTCAACCCTCAGGCCGATCCACTCGGGGCGGGATATCATGTGATCCAATCGCGGGTCGCCATCGGGTCGGGCAAGCTGTTCGGGCGCGGCCTCTTTCGCGGCACGCAGAGTCGGCTGCGATTCATACCCGAGCGCCACACGGACTTCATCTTTTCGGTTGTCGGCGAAGAGCTTGGCCTCGTCGGTGCAGGGGCGATGCTAGTCCTCTATCTCTTCATATTCTGGCGCGGGCTGCGGATCGCCATTCGCGCACGCGATCCCTTGGGTTCCCTCCTCGCGGCGGGCGCAATCTCAATGCTCATGTTTCATACTGTCGTGAACATAGGCATGAGCGTGAACATCATGCCCATCACCGGGCTGCCGCTCCCATTTGTCAGCTATGGAGGCAGTAATCTGGTGGCGAGCTTCATCGCATTTGGGCTGCTGCAAAACGTCCACATGCGGCGGGACAGAATGCTCTTCTGACCTGCACATTAGGAGGTGGCGAATCATGGCGTCCAAAGATGAGATTAAGGGCGAGGGATTCGAGATTCTCGACCACGAGCAGGAGAAGAAGGGCGGGGGCGGCGAGTCGGCCGAGGCCGAGGGAGAAGACGTCAAGGGCGAGGGCTTCGAGATCCTCGACCATAAGGAGGGCGAGCGGCCCGAGGACGTCGAAGGCCGCGCGGAGGCCCGGCCGGAAGGACAGGAAAAGAAGGCGGAGGCACCGACAGGCGAAGGGGCCGCCCGCGTCGAGGGAGAGCAAGCTGCCCCCATCGACGTCTACTCCGTCCTGAAGCTGTCAGTTGCACAGCTCGCAGGCGTCGCGTGGCAGATGATGGGGCTCCAGCCCGATCCCTTCACCAATCAAACCCGTAAGGACGTGGCCCAGGCTCGCCTGGCCATCGATGCGGCGGCCGCGCTCATAGAACAGCTCAAGCCACACGTTCATGGGCAGGAAGCTCGGGACTACGAGAATCTGCTGGCAGACCTCCGCCTCAACTTCGTGACACACTCGGGCGAAGAGCAGAAGCAGGAATAGGCGCGCCACCTTCGCCGAGAGTGCCGCGGCATTCGCCCACTGCAGGTAGAGGCGTACCACGCCGGAGTGTGTGTGCCGCGGCACAAGAGGCCCGCGCTTTGTCGCACGGGGGCTCGTCCCCTGTCAGCCGTCGTGGTAGTCGTGAGCGCCGCCGCGCCCGGCGACCCGTCCTTTCGGGCCCTCCGCGCCCGAAAGTCTTCGCAAGCCGTTCGCACGACCTTCACACCTTCGCTATACATTTGCCTTGCAGGTGGGAACTTGGGCAAGGAGGCTGGTCATGCGTGCTGTGGTGTGGCTTGCAATTCCTGTGCTGGCCCTCGCCGCGGTCTTCGCCGCGAGCCCAGCGGAGGCTGCCGATACGCTGACGGTTTTCGCGGCGGCCTCGCTAACGGAGTTCCTTCAGGAAGCGCAGCCTCTGTTCGAAAAGGAAAACCCGGGCACCGAGGTCCGCCTAAACCTCGCCGCGAGCTCGCGTCTGCGGATTCAGATTGAGTACGGGGGTCCGGCGGACGTGTTTCTGTCAGCCAATACCAGGCACATGGATCCCCTCGTCAAGGCGAAGCTGGCCGGGAAGCCGAGCATATTCGCTCATAACCGGCTCGTCATCGCGGTGCCAAAGAGAAATCCCGCGCGCATCAAAATGCCCTGCGACCTTGCCAAGCCAAACATTAAGCTGGTGATCGCAGCCGCCGAGACGCCGATTGGCACCTACACACGGGAGGCAATCGAGAAGATGGAGGCGAGCGGCGATTACGGCGACGATTTCAAGGCGCGCGTCATGGCGAACGTTCGCTCCCACGAACCCACCGTGAAGGCTGTCGTCGCGAGGGTGAACCTGGGGGAGGCAGATGCGGGAATCTGCTACAGTTCGGATATCACCCCGGCTATCCGGGAGAACGTTCTGACCATCGACATACCTGATGCAGTCAACATAATCGCCGACTACCCGATTGCCATAATCGCCAGAACGCGACACCGGACGCTCGCCAGCAAGTTTGTCGGTTTCGTGCTCTCGCCGGAAGGCCAGCGCCTCCTCGTCAAGCACGGTTTCCTGAATGCCAGGCCCACGGAGTAGCACTTCTGCGAGCTCATCGCTGAGAGGCTGGAGCGTATGAGACCAAAACGAAATGCCGTTCTGGTGATCTTCTCGATGCCGGCGCTCGCGCTGATCGTGCTGCCGATCGTCGGCCTGTTCTTCCGCGCTCAGTTGGGGCGAGTGGGGTCGTACGTGTGCTGCCGCCCCGTGGCTGAGGCGCTTGCCCTGAGCCTCACGACGTCCGGTCTGACCGCCATCCTGATTCTGCTAATCGGCACCCCGCTGGCCTACTGGCTCGCCTTTGCGGAGTTCAGAGGCAAACGCATCATCGACAGCTTGGTGGACTTGCCGGTCGTACTCCCACCAGTCGTCGCTGGCATGGCACTGCTCATGACGTTCGGCGCGTTCGGGCTCCTTGGGAGGTACCTTAACCTGGCCGGCATCGCCATACCGTTCACAACGGCCGCGGTCGTTTTGGCCCAAACCTTTGTCGCCGGGCCCTTCTACGTTCGTCAGGCGCGGGTCGGTTTCGAGAGCATACCGCGGCAGCTTATCATGGCATCGATGACAATGGGGGCATCCCCCTTGCGCACCTTCTTCCGGGTCACTGCTCCTCTTGCATCCCATGCCATACTTGCGGGGCTGGTCATGGCCTGGGCAAGGGCGGTCGGGGAGTTCGGCGCGACGCTGATGTTCGCCGGCAACATGCCGGGCATAACGCAGACGATGCCGCTCGCCATCTACTCGAGCTTCGAGTCAGATCTGAACGCCGCCATCGTCCTCTCGGTCACACTCGTGGCGATCTCGTTCCTCGTTATCACCGTGACGAAGTTCCTGCTCGACCCGGGCAGGGCAGGAGAGCGACCCGCACTCATGGCGGCACTCTCTCGGAGCAGCGAAGGCGTCGCGCGCTAGACCTTCGGCAGACGTCCCAGGTTGCGTCGCATCCCGCGCAGCAAGCGCGCACCCATAGGCCTCCGCTCTGTGAACACCTCCGTGAACCACGACACAGGCGTCGCGTCGAAGGCGACGTTCGCCACCCTCACTCCGCGCACTCGCGCCAGCTTCGCCGGCTCCTGTGGGGTCAATGACAGCGGCCAGCCCGGCGGGCAGACCTTGTGCGTCTGAATCACCGCGTAGCACGGGATTCCCGACTCCCGTGCGGCGAGCGCCGCCAGCCTGGTCCCCGCTTTGTTGATGAGTTGGTCGTCGGCGGTAATGGCATCGGCCCCGACGAGTATCGCATCGCACCTCGGAACGAACAGCCCAACCTGCGCGTCGCTGATCAAAGTCACGCGCAGCCCGGCTGAACCCAGCTCGCGAGCCATCGACACACCTTCCTGTTCCGGCCGGGATTCAGTCACGACCACCTCTCGGCCTGGCCGCCACCAATGAAGCAGCGTCTCCCGGCAGGCACTGCTCGCGCTATGGGTCAACACGCGCCCGGACGTCCCCAGCGCAGCCGCCGCATGCTCGGCCGATCTTGTCCTGGCCGCCCTCACCTCGTCTGCGAGACGCCGCGCCGAGGTGCGTGAGTTGAGCAGCCGAGCGGCCAGGTGCGGGAAGATGCCCATGGATGGCTGGAGTGAGGCAAACGCGAGCAGAGCCCGCCTGCGGTTTCTCCCCCGGACAGAGTCAACCGTCGGCAGGCCCCCCAGTGCCAGATCCGTCGCTCCTCGCTTGGTGTCAGTCGCGATGTCCGCAAGGATGCTCCAGAACCGGGCCGTTCCCCAGGGCGGCCAGACCCGGGACAAACCCGAAGCCAAGCCGGGAACTGTCTTGCGATGGGCCACCTCTTCGGGCGGCACCCACTCCCAAGTCGCGGCCTCCCAGTCGGTCCGCACCTGGGCACCCGCCCTGAGGCGGAACAGAAATGTGTACACCAGCCATCGCGTGAGGGCCGCGCGGTCTGTCACCAGCATTGGCGCACCGATGCCGCGCAGGGCGACCTGGTCGGCGCCGACGCCGACCTCCTGCTCGATCTCAATCAGGGCCTGCTCCAAAGGGGGGCGCTCGAGGTACCCGCTGACACCCGCCCAGCGCCCGGGGTAGGTACCCACGCGCTCGCTGCGCCTGAGCAGCAATACCCTCCCGCGTCGATACAAGAACGCGGTCACCACGGCTGTCGCATCGAGCGAACTCGTCTGCATGGCCGTGGCTATGTTAGCGGCGGCGCGCCAGGACCGCAAGCCGTCGTCGCCGAACTTCCCCTCGCTGCGCCGACTCAAGCAAAGTGCACGTTCCACGCCGCTATTCGTGGGAGGAGGGCTATTCATGTCCGGCAGCAAGGCGAAACTGGCTACCACGCAGTGGAGCTACCGGGAGACGCCTCCGGAGGCGAATCCCTACGGCGACGTCTTCTCGCTCGACGCCGCGAGGCAGTGGTCCCGCGCACAGATCAGCGGCGCCCTGGAGCTGGTGGGTCGGGCCGGGGAGGCGCAGGCAGATCTGGTTGTGATGGGCGAAGATATCGCAAGCCTGGGGTACGCCCTCACCTACCTCGACGAGCCGTCGATCTTCCGAACACTTGCAGCGGAGACCGCCGCGCTCGCGCTCCAGGCCGTGGGCGAAGCGGCGCGGCGCTACGGCACGCACGTCGTCGCCTGCTTCTTCCAGCCGGCCGGCGATCAGATACACAACACGGCCGCGCTCTTTGGGCGAGATGGCGGCGTCATCGGCCGCTATCACAAGGTCCACCTGCCGGTCTACGAGACGTGGCTGGTCGCGCCGGGGGATTCGTTCCCGGCCTTCGAGACGGACATCGGCGTTGTGGGGATGCTGATCTGCTACGACGACATGTGGTGTGAGTCGAGCGCCGCATGCGCCTTGAACGGCGCCCGCATCATCTGCCATCCCAGCGCCTACAGCCCGCCGGACTACCGGGTGCGCGCTAGATCAAGGGACGCGCAGGTCTTCTATCTCACCTCCACGCGAACCGGATCTCGAATCTGTTCGCCGGAGGCCACCATCCTGGCCGACTGCGGCGACGATGGAGACGGCTTCGTCACCGCAGAGGTCGATGTGGCAGCCGCTTCTCTTGCGCCTGAGAATTTCTGGGAGTATCTGTACTCCGGCATTCGCGACCACAGAGAGCGCCACCTCAAGCTGCGCCGGCCGGAGGCTTACGGTCGTCTTCTCGATCCCAATCCGCCAGCTCTCAGCGCCTATCCGCGCGGCGGCGTACGCAACACACCCGAGGCGATCCGTGAGGTGTACGCAAAGCAGAAGGATGACTACAGACGCGGCCTTCGCGGCGAGAAGCAGACCTACACTTGGAACTGGTCTCCCGCCCCGGGTGAGGACTGAGCCAGTGAGCGTGCGTCCGGGCAGAAGGCGGGCAGCGCCGGCGGCGATCCCGGCCCCCGGCCGAGTGTTCGCAGGAACGCGTTCCATGCCCGTAGAAAGGCGTAGGCCGTGAGCGAAGACGAGCCGGAATTCACCGAGATAGCAGTCCTCACTCACCCGGAAGCCGCCGAGGGCATTGCCGACGCCCTCTTCAGCATCGGCGCCTCGGGAGTGACCGAGGAGCGCCGACCGTTGCATGTAACGGTCATCGCCTACTTGCCCAGGGATGACGCGCTGGAAGAGAGCGTGCGCAAGGTGCGACAGCGGCTGACCGCACTGGAGAGGCAGGGACTGCGCATCGGCCCGGGCACGATCGGGCTTCGCACGCTCGAGGAAACAGCCTGGAGCGAGGCCTGGAAAGATCAGTGCCAGCTACTGAAGGTCACGCCCGGCCTCGTCGTCGCCCCGAGCTGGGAGAACTATGAGGCCCAAGAAGGCGAGTTCGTGGTCGTGCTGGAGCCAGGCGCGGCCTTCGGTACCGGCGGACACCCGACAACTCGCTTATGCCTGCGAGGCCTCGTCCGGCACATGCGGCCGGGCGACCGCGTGGCCGACGTGGGGTGCGGCAGCGGAATCCTTGCGATTGCGGCGGCCGCGCTCGGAGCGCGTGAAGTCGTGGCCACGGACAACGACGGCACGGCACTCAGCGTTGCTCAGGCGAACGCGCGAAGGAATGCGACTGCCGATCGGATCCGTCTCGCGGATGCGGATCTGCTGGCCGGCACCGCCGGACCATTTGACCTGATCGTGTGCAACATCGTTGCCGAAGAAGTCATCCGGCTCGCCGAGAGCTTGCCGGCCCTTCTCGGCCGAGGCGGCCGGTGCGTCACCTCGGGGTTCGTCACGGCGAGCGTCCCGAGAGTGGAAGACGCTCTCAACAGAAGCGGTCTTCAGACGCTGGAGACGCCGAGCGAGGAGGGGTGGGCGGCGTGCATCGCGATGCGGCCGGAGCGGGGCCACTGAGTTCGGCGCCCGCGGCCGGAGCGGGACGAGCGGCCCATCCGACGAACTGTCCACAGGGCACGCTGGCGAGGCCGGGGGTGCTCGCTTGATTCCATCGCTTGGCATTGACATCGTTGAGATCGACCGAATCAGACAGGCGCTGCGGCGCCGTCCGCGGCTGGCGGCGCGGCTGTTCACCGATCACGAGCGCGTGTACTGCGACCGGCGGGCAGATCCGGCGCCTCACTACGCGGCCAGATTTGCCGCCAAGGAAGCCGCGGCGAAGGCGCTGGGGCGGTGGCTGCGCTGGCGCGAGGTGGAGGTGGTCACCGATCCCTCCGGCAGACCGACCATCTGCCTGTACGGCGAAGCGGCCGCCCTTGCTCACACAGGCGAAGGCGGGCAGATGCTGGTGTCGCTGTCCCACGACCGAGAGTACGCTGTGGCTTGTGTGCTGCTAGTGACGCCACAGGAAATCGCCTCCCCGGACGAGAACCTACCGCCAGGGGGTGCACGGGCGTGAAGATCGTCACAGCTCAGCAGATGCGCGAGCTGGACAGAAGGGCGATTGAGGAGCGAGGGATACCGAGCCTAACCCTCATGGAGAACGCCGGCCGTGCCGTGGCCCATATCGCGCTGCGGCTCACGGAGGCTCGCAAGGATCGCCCGATCACGGTTGTTTGTGGCAGCGGCAACAACGGTGGCGACGGCTTTGTGGCCGCCCGCTATTTGGCGGAAGCAGGGCGCCGCGCGCAGGTCTTGCTGGGGGCCCCGAAGGGCGAGATCACCGCAGACGCGAGAGAGAACCTTCGGCGCCTGGAGATCGCGGGGCTGGGAGTCACGGAGATCCCGGATCCTCAACCCATCGTGAATGCATGTGCGACCTCGGCGCTCGTTATCGATGCGCTGCTGGGCACCGGGCTGGCCGGGAAAGTGCGGGGTCTGCCCGGTCAGCTGATCGATGCCATTAACGAATGCGCGCCTCGGGTGCTGGCAGTGGATATTCCCTCAGGCCTTGACGCGGACTCGGGCGAGCCCCTGGGCATGGCTGTCCGTGCAGTCGAGACCGTCAGCATGGGGCTGCCCAAGCTTGGGCTCTTCCTATACCCTGGTATGGACTACGCGGGCCGGGTCACTGTGGCCGATATCGGCTTCCCGGCGGACCTGCTCAACGAGGCGCCTTCGGTGGCGGACCTCATTGACCCGGAGTGGGTGCGCATGCTTCTGCCGCGCCGTAGGCCCAGCGACCACAAGGGGAAGTTCGGACGCGTCCTCGCCATCGCAGGATCGGCCGGCTTGACGGGCGCCGCATGTCTCTGCGCACAGGGGGCGCTTCGCGTGGGCGCGGGCCTGGTGACCGTAGGCTGCCCGGCCAGCGTCAACGACATCCTGGAGGTCAAGCTGACCGAGGCGATGACGTTTCCTCTGCCGGAGACGTATGGCCGGACCCTCGATACGCGTGCGCTGGCCCTTATTCTCGAACTCGCCGAGGAGGCCGACGTATTGGCCATCGGGCCGGGGCTCTCCCGGGAACCCGAAACCGCCGTGCTAGTGCGAAGACTGGTTGCACGTGTGGAAAAACCAATAGTGATAGACGCAGACGGAATCAATGCCCTGGCGGATGCGTCTGTCATCCTCCAGGGCGAGCATGCGCCGGGGGTATTGACGCCCCACCCGGGCGAGATGGCCCGATTGATGGGTGTCGCCACCGAGAAGATACAATCACGCAGAGCGCACTTCGCCGAGGCGGCGGCGAAGCGTTTCCGGTCAACGATAGTGCTGAAAGGGGCCTGTTCGATCATCGCCAATGAAGGAAGACCGCTCACGGTGAACGCGACCGGCAACCCCGGCATGGCCTCCGGCGGAACGGGGGACGTGCTCACCGGGATGGTGGCAGGGCTGATTGCCCAGGGACTGTTGCCGTTCGAGGCGGCGGCCGCCGCCTCGTATCTGCATGGACTCGCGGGAGACATCGCAGCGGATCGCGTTGGCGAGGTCAGCCTGGTCGCCAGCGATCTGCTCGCCGCCGTGCCCGAGGCCGTCGAGCAGATCGTCGCAGGACATCGCGGGGGACCACACTGGTCGCACGATGCGTGAGCCAGCGGCTTTCCTGCGAATCGCGGCAAGACGCTCTCCGCCAGGCGCAGCAGATCATGCATGGTGAACCGGCATCCTCTACTGTAGCGCAGGCCTCAGTTGCAGCCGTCCTGCTGATCGGCGTCCTGGCTCTCTATCTGCTGAGGTTCGCACGCTCCTGGCGGTGGGTCGGCGTTGCACTGCTTGTGTGCGTCCTCGATCAGGCGGCCAAGGCAATGATCTCGCCAGGTCTCGAGCAGCGCCGCGTCTCGCTTCTGGGGGGGTGGCTGCGGATCACATACGCGGAGAACTGGGACCAGGGGTTCGGAAGCAACGTCCCTTATTTGCTCGCCACCACCGTGCTCTGTGTTGCCGCTCTCTATCTGCTGTACGAGCGGTTGCTGAGGGCTCGCTACCGCATGTCTCCACTGGCCGAGCTCGCAGTGGCCTTGATGGTTGGCGGCTACACGGGCATCCTCCTGGACCGGGTGCGTCTGGGGTTTGTGGTGGACTTCCTCGAGTTTGGTCAGGCCAGTGCTTTCGTCTACAACATCGCCGACCTGGCCGTCTTCCTCGCGCTGGCGATTCTCCTTGCCAGAGCACTGCAATACGGCAAGCAGGCTTGGCGGCGCAGGTACGGCCTCCGGGAAAGGGCAGTCGGGTGGCCCAGGACGTCGAGGCACTCGGACAACGAGTCGCCCACCGCTTCCTAGCTGCAGGCCTGCGGCCAAAGCCGACCGAGCTGGCCGAGCAGTGGGGAGTGGCGATCGTCCAGCTAGAGGCTCCCCCACCAGCCCAACCACGACTTCGCAGCGAGTACGCGGCCGATCCTCCTCGCATCACGCTCTTCTGTGACACGATAAACGCGCTCGGAGTTGCTCTACACGCCAATCAGCGCTTCGACATGATGAGGTGCGATCTCGTGGAGGTGCACGTCGCCCACGAGTTGTTCCATCATCTGCAGTTCGGCCAACGCTTCGGTCCGCTCACACCGGAAGAGGTCGAGGCGGCCGCGCACGCGTTCGTGCAGGAGCTGATGGGCCTGGACTTCCATCCCGCAGAGTTCTCGCAGATGGCGGGATGAGACTCCGCCGCATACCGCGGCAGCAGCGACCCATGTTGGCTTATCGTGGGGACATAGACTCTGGGTCGAGACTGCGCGGCACGGCATCGCGCAGATCGCGGAACTGGTAGTTCAAACCTCGGCGGAACGGTATCGGGTCAGCAGAGACCTTCCTTGCCCGCGCAAGACACCGGCCGGCGGTATAGACCTCCACCTCAACATCGTCCAGTCCCATGAACTGGCACATCTCTCGTATGCAGAGTGTGGTGGGCTGCCACCACATGCCCATGGCGAAGCGGCCGAAGTTCGCGTAAGAGTGCTCATCATCAGCCACCGCGTTGCTCTCGATCAGAACCGTCCCTTCCAGCTTCAGCAGCTCGCGGATGACCAGCAGACCGACCAGCATGTCACTGAGGTGATACAGAACACCACTCAGGATCACCACGTCCACCGACGCGGCGCCCACGTGCTGTGGCAGCTGATACAACGATGAGAGAAGCGGGCGCACGTTGTCAACCTTGAAGACTTCGCACAGGTAAGCGCACTGCGCAACGTGCTCTGGGATTTCATCGACAGCAATCACTTCGGCCGCGCCTTGCGATGCCATAAGGAGGCTCAGCGCGCCAGTGTGACACCCTATGTCTGCGACCCTCTTCCCCTCCAGGCTGCGCGGCCACCACCCAGCGGCCATGAGACGGCCAGCGATAGTCAGATAGTTATCCTTGAGTACGCCTTCCTTGGTGAAGGGGCCGAAGTCGATGGTATGGCCCCAGCCGTACTGCGCGTTCGCCGCCAGCTCCTCGACACGATTACGGACCCGCTCGATTTCCTCCGGCGTCATCGATGCCGGAAGCCTGAAGGGCCAGCTGGCCTGCGGGGCCTGCTGGGATTCTCTTCTAGACATAGCCGACCTCCGATTCGGACTGCAACGAACCGTTACATGTTGGCGAGCGGAGCTTCGGTTTCGCGCTCCATCAGCGCAATGTGCGTCTTCTCGGCGTCAACCCCGTGTAGCCTACCGGCTGTACACAAGAGACAAAAGCGAGGCGGATCACCGCTATTGACACGGCGTCGGAGCTGACGATAGGCCGGCCCGTTCCAAATCCGCCAGAAGGAGTGCTCTGCAAGGCTTCCCATGTTTGCATTGGGAGCGTAGCAGCACGGGCGGACTTCTCCCTCCCAGCGGACGAAGGCCACTTTCCAGGGGTCCAGGCAGCGGGCGGCCGAGGGCCGCCTGTCTGTTCCAAACCGCTCCGGCAGCTCAATGTTAAGCCCCAGCTCACCGGCTCGCACCCGTGCCTGATCGAGCATGCGATTGGCCAGGTCCTTGTGGTAGAACAGTGACTCAGACCGGAGGTCCTCGCCGTGTACGACCAGGTACTGCACCGTGAGGTTGTCTGCCTCCATCTCGGCGGCGAGGTCGACCATGTTTGGGAGCTGCTCGATGTTCCGACGCATGGCGACGAAAACCACGTGGACCGCCGGGTATGGCACCCCCATCTCGTGCTTGAGCCGAACGATCTGCCGGATTCGACTCTTCACGTCAGAGAAGGAGATACGAGGACGAATTGAGGCATAGGTCTCCGGCTCCGGCGAGTCGATGCTAATATGAAGGAGCCTCAGTCCACGGGCGACGAGATGCTCCGCCCGCTGCTGCGTGAGCCGATGGCCGCTGGTCTGAAGCGCGAGCTGCGCTCCGAGCGAGGACAAGCGGTCGAAGAAGGAATCGAAGTTGCGCGCAACGAGTGGCTCTCCGAAGCCGCCGAGCACGACCGTGCCCACGCGAGGCAAGACGCGGACCAGACGTTCGAAGATAGCCGGCTCCATGTCGCCGTAGCTCCAATTCCGGTATCGCCTGGCACACATGAGGCACACGATAGGGCATCGCCCTGTGATCTCCAGGAAGAGCGTCCGCGGTGCGCTCCGCAGCACAACGGCCTGCGCCTGAGTCTCTCTCTCGTTGAGCTGCTCTTCCCAGGCGCGGTATGAGAGGCCGCGAACACGTGCGGCGGCGAGAGCTGGAAGATCACGCACCCCGTAACCCTCACACAGCCGCCGCACCGGCCAGGCAAACGCTTTTAGCACCCGCGCGACCATGATGGAAGGAATTGCGTAGCAGTCGAGAGTCCATTTCCGCTCAGCGTCCGCTTACTCCTTGCCATGTATCTCTCCGCGAAGACCGGCGCCGACCGGCCGCCTCGACTTCGAGGACGACTAGAGGTGTCAGTGCCTATGGCTCGCGGCATACCGGCTCGGCCCGTGGGAGTCACCAAATGCTGGAGAGAGCACATCGAGGCCCCTCGCATAATAGTCGAAGCCAAAGCCTGGGGGGAATGTGTGCGCGGAGGGCGAGGTGGCGGCCCCTGGCCGGCCGTGGTCAATTACTCGCACAGAAGCTGCCGATGTTCACAAAAAAGCCCAGAAGTCTCCCCTGGCTGTTATGCAAATACACGTATCATGCGATGTTGGAAGTCACCAGCAGTTCAATCAGCGTGAAGCCTAGCCGACCGTCCGCCAAGGGCGGTCGGTCGGCTTTTGGCGGACCGTCGGCGCGGCATCTTCAACCACTACCTCGATTCCCCTGGGCCGGCAAGACCCGAAACCGAGCGACCTCCTGCACAGCTATTGCATCGTCCATGCTATCGGCGATGCCCACCCGGAGCACCCAATCCCCGGGTTGCGCATTCGTTGGTGCGATGCCGATCAGTTGCTGACGGTATGCCGATCCAGGCGGTGTCGGGGGCAGAGGCTCCCGGCCGTAGGCCAGCCACGTGCCATACCTGACGAGCGTCCCCCGCGGCTGCGTCGGCTCGCCCGAGTCCTCTCGTCGCGCAATGCTGACAAGGACGAAGGGGGATTCACGCAGGCGACGTTCGCACCGCCAGTCAAGCTGGATTTCCAGAGGCTCTGACGGCCGCATCTCCCGCGGCTCAACAGTCACTCGAGCCAACGAGATGCCGGCATCGTACTCCGCAATCGGCGGGCCGCTCTCGGCCTCGGTCAGAAGTTCCGGCTCCTCGGTCGTCATGAGGAACAGCTCTGACCAGAGAGCGATCGCAGGCAAGTGCTGTGGCGGCCTTGGTTGGAGGGCGAAGCAGTAGACGGGGCGTGTCCAGCCGACAGCTTCGCCCAGGCTCGCAGCGAAGTGCATGGAGGCCTCGCTGCGCGCCTCGGGCGTGGGAGCAGCCGCGCCCTCGGATAGCTGCATGAGCGCCTCGATGGCCGGCGTTGCCTCGGCATCGTAGGTCCACGGCTCGTAGACGCGGCAGCTGCCGGTGACCACCACGTCCGGCCGCCTCCCCTCCACGATCTGAAGATACATGGGCAGGAAGAAGCCGGGGTCGAGCTCGCTGACATAGATCGAGTTCGGCGCGAGCTGGCCGAGCACGGCGCAGGCCTTGTCGTAGTCCTTCCACTCGCCTCGGTGGCTGCGCGACCAGTTCTGCTGAACCATGCTCACCGGCACGAGCACGAGGACCGCCGCGGTTACGGCACCCGCAGCCCACGGGGCGCGGTCCCTGAGGGCCGTGCCCAGGAACCGAGTGACCGCCCGCAGCCCGGCCCCGGCCCACAGGCCGGCCGGCAGAGCCGCCGGCACGAAGAAGACATCCCAGTCGCCCACCCTATATCCCAGATTCCAGGCCGTGAGAAGGACCACCCCTACGATCAGAGGGACCGCGACACGTGGGTGCCGACGGATAGAGGCCATCATGCCGATAACCGACAGGGCGAGCCCGCCGAGGGTCAGCTCGGCGCTGAGACCCCGTGTGAGATCTCGGGCCACGCCCATCACCTCGTCCAGGGGCCGCGCGAAGACATAACACTCGTAGGTCGTACCCAGCACGTAGGCCGCGAAGTCGCCCCAACCGTGAAGACCACCCCACATGAGGGCCGGGCGCGCTGCCGCCCGTACAGGCACATAGATGTAAGACAAGAGAGGCAGCGCGGCCGCAGCCAGAGACTTGACGAGCAATCTCCACCCCGCTCGTTGCCCCACTGCGGCGGTGGCGAACAGAGGAGCCGTGAAGAAGATGGCCGCCCGGTGGTGGGCCAGCCCGAGCCCCAGGAGGAAGGCGAGCCATATCAGGTGGCCCTCGCCTCCTATTATTGCCCAGCGCACGAACACGACCACTGCCAGGGCAATGATGAGTGCGCTCAGCGCGTACACCTCCGGTTGAGTGGCCTGGCCCCACATGGGGCCGTTCAGCGCGGCAACGAGCCCGGCCAACAGGCCGGCCGCGGCGGAAGCCGTCAAGCGTGCGGCCGCCCATGCTGTGCAGGCGACCGCCCCAGCACCGCAGAGCACTGACAGAAGGCCGACGCGAATCGGCGGCGTGGCAAATGGCAGCAGGTCAAACAGCTTGCCCAGGAGGAGATAGACCGGATACCCCGTCGGGTGCGGGATGCCGAGCACGCGGACGGCGGTGACGAGTTCGGCGCTGTCATCGGCGAGCACAGTCGGCGCGAGTGTGCCCAGGTACACCACGAGCGAGATCAGGCCGGCAAGCCCGGCCACGCCCGTGGGTCGCCGGAGTAGCTGGGCGAGCCGCGTGCTGCTCGAAGTCGCGGTCGCCGAGTCGGCCCCTGGCTTGTCAGCGCCGTTCTTCCTCATCGCGGTCGCTGTGCTCTTCCCGGGCGAGTTCTCTACCGGCTCTCACTCCCATCGGACCCCGCGGCGCCCGACGTGATCCATCGCCTCTGCGCCAGGGCCACCAGCAGCAGCAGGCACGTCATTACGACGAACGGCCAGCGGTACCCGAGGGCCGAGGCCGCCACTCCGCCCAGTGCCGGACCGGTCGCCCACCCGAGGGCGCTTGCCGTCGTGGTGAAGCCATACGCCTGGCCGATGTTGGTCCGGGGGACCACGCTGGCCACAATCGCATTCATCGCCGGCACCATGCCACCGGCCGCGAGGCCAAACAGGACACGCAAAACCATAAGCTGGCCGATGCTCTGCGCGAAGAAGTGCGGGGCCGAAAGAAGCGCTGTCAACGCAGTACACGCCACCAGCATCCTCTTGTGCCCCAATCGGTCGCTCAGCCGCCCCACCATCACCGCCGATATCGCCGCGGCTATCCCCGTGACAGCCAGCAGTATGCCTGTCTCGCCGGCCGCCTGCCGTGGCATGCCGACGATCTCCTCCACGAAGAGTGGAAAGATCGGCATGACGAATGACACGCTCAAGTTCATGATGAAGTATACGCCCAGGAGTCCGAGAATCACAGGCATCCGCAGGAGCACCCGGAGGGGCGCTGACTCACGCGCGCGGTCGGGCGCGGGCGGTACAAAGCGCTCCCTCGCACCGAAGAGAACCAGCAGCCCACCTGTGAACAGCAGCGCCGCCGTCACCCCAAAGGGGACGCGGTATCCCCAGTGATCAGCCACTATCCCGCCGACGTATGGTCCGACCGATCCACCCGTGAACACAGCCATCTGCATGAGTCCCAAGCTGAAGCCGACTCGGTTTCTCGGGACAACGCTGGATACCATGGCGACAGACGCGGGCACCGTGCCCGTGATCATTCCCTGCAGAGTTCGCAGCACGAGTAAGTGATAGACGTTCTGCGCCAGACCCATCAGCGCGAGCATGACGCTGCCCCCGAACATGGCGCGTATCACCATTGGCCTTCGCCCGTAGCGGTCGGCGACGTACCCCCAGATCGGCCCCATGATGCTCATCGCCAGGCCCGCCGCTGTGCCTGTGATACCCGCCCACACAGGGACCATTCTCTCGGGCACATGAAGCTCCCGAACGAAGAACGGGATGAAGGGCATCACGAAGGAGAAGCCCATGATAGAGCAGAGCTGCGCGACCCACATGACCGGAAGCGTCACTCGCCACCGGGGATCGCCGAATTCCTCCGGGTCGCGCGCGGCAGTCGCTGTCTGCTCTCGATCTTGCTGTGCGATCGCGTCTCGGTCCATCACACCAGGAGAGACCCCACACCCCAATCATGCATATTCGGCGTGGCGACTGAGATTCCATCTTAGGGATCAATCGCCATGTTATCATGCCGCGGACCCAAGTTCAGGTCTTGCCGGACCTTCGACCACTCTGGCCGAACAAGGCTGCGGCTTGCGGCGTCTAATAGCATGGCACAATACCTGAGCAACGCCCGGCAGAGGAGAGAGGCATGCCTCGTTCGCTGTCCGTCTGGTGCACGCTGATCCTGGCGGCCATCACGTCCTCCCCTGCTCCAGCGGCGAGCGCTGTTCCGACGGCCGGAGGGATTGGGCCCGGAATGGTTTCGTGGGTGGCTGGGGAGTCCTATGGTGACGGCACTCAGTCTGATCCCCGCCTCGACCAGCCCGTGGCGTTCTGGGGGGCCGGCATTCCGCTGAAGGAGGTCTTCGCCAGCCTTCGCGAGCAGGCCGGCGTCGAGATCGGCTTCTGGCCGGCCGCCGACGACAACGAGCGCATCTGCGTCAACCTCTACCTGAATCCCGACCGGCCGCCCACGCTGCGCGAGCTAATGGTACAGTTGAGCTGGGTGACGGACTGTGCCTTCGCGCTGTCGGAGGTCGACGAGGAGAAGCGATACGCGCTGCTCGCCACGACCATCAAGCACGGCGCGGTGGCGAGAATGCAGCGAGAGCAAGAGCAGAATGTCCGCGCCTACCGCCAGCGTGTGGCCGACGACAGACGAAAGCGCGCAACCGAGAAGATGGCGGAACTACGCGATGCCCTGACCCTTTCGCGCGAGGAGCTGATCGACCGCTACAAGGATCGGGACGATCTGCTCCTGCTGGCGATGCTCGACCCGGCCAAGCGCGATGTCGTCGAGTTCGTCCTCGGGCTTCTTGACGATGACATGTGGGGTACTGTTGATCGCGGGGAACTACGCCGGGAGTGGGATGAGTGGAGCGCCGAGCAGCAAGGAGCCCTGACGCGAATCCGGGAACAGCGTCCCCAGCTCGGCCCCGTGCTGCCAGAGAAGGCGGATCGGCAGCTGTTCGTGCATATCGTCGCGTTTCTACCTACCCTCATCTCCATCTCCTTTGAGCGGCCACGCAGACAAGAAGTCGCGTACTTCGAGGTGAAGCTCGCCGACATAGAGCCGGACCAGGCGATCGAGGATCGCACAACCCTCGGACAATTGCTGGGCGAGGAGGTCAGCGCCGAGGAGGCGGAGGCCTTGCGGGCGACATGCCGCCAGCGCATCAGAACAGCGCAGGAGGAACGCGAGAAGGCGCGCCTCCGCACCATTCTGGAGGACAGGCTGGCGGCTCAGCTCCCGCTGTCGCCCAGAGTGGCCGCGCTCCTCTCCTCGATCTCGCTTGGCGTCTCTCCGGAGGGGAAGCACCCGCTGTGGCAGATCCAAGAAGCGGTCGCTGCACGTTCGGGGATGCACGTGGTCTCCGATTGCTTCTGGCAGCCGGCGCGAAGCATCCTGCCCATAATCGACCTGGTCTACCCGGATGAGCGGCCGGAGATGACCGCGCTCCTCGTTTTGCGCCTGGCCTGCCTGTCGACAGTGGAGCCGGAGAAGCTGAGGAGCTGGCATGCAGACAACGACCGGGCCGGCTGGGAATGGCAAGATGTGGGGACCTTCTTCCGCTTTCGCCACAAGGCGAGGGACTTGTGGCGACTTGCCTTTCTCCCCGAGCGTACCTTGTCTGCAATCGACAGCTCGCGTCCGGCTGACGTCGAAGACGAAGCAAAGGCCGAACTGGCACTTGACCTCAGAAAGGTAGCGGCCGTGATCGGAGGCCTGAACGACGCCCAGGTCTATCAGGGCGGGAAGATCATCTACCATGATCCCGCCGACCCGGCCGCGGCGAGATCCCACGCCGTCAGAGAGACAGTATTCGAGGCGATCGGGCTCAGGCTCAAGACCTTCCGCTTCCTGGCCACTCTGAGCGACGAGCAGCGGGACATGCTCGAATCAGACGGTCTGCGCTGGAGGGAGGACCTGACTCCCGACCAGCAGGAGATGGATCTCCACAGCTACTTCGCGCCCTTCCCGAACGTGCTGCAGGAAGCGACTCTTCGTCTGGAGCCCGGCGGCTTCTTCGCCGATGTCGGGGGCCACCATATCGCAGCCGTGGCGGAGAGTTCCACACTGCTCATACTGCTTCCTGAGGGGGACGGCTTCCCACACGGGCCGGGTTACATCTCGTCGGAGACGGGAGAGCCGGTCCCCGGGATCACGCTCCCGCGAAGGGTGGTCGTAGACTTCGAGCCGCCGTCCCCCTTGACGCCGAGCCAAGGCGAGTAGACCGTCAGCACTCTCGACGTGGGCTGCCACCGCAGGCACCACTGCTGTCCCAGCGTCTGGACTGCACCCCTGGGCCTGGCAGAAGGAGATCGGACGCATCGCCTATCCGATGCTGAGCGACATCACGAAGGAAGTGAGCAAGCAGTACGGCGTGCTGCTCGAGGACGAAGGGGTGGCCCTGCGCGGCCTCTTCATCATCGACCCGGACGGCATCGTCCGGTACGAGCTGATCCACCACCTGAGCGTCGGCAGAAGCGTCGACGAGACGCTGCGAGTGCTGAAGGCGCTCCAGACCGGCGAGCTTTGCCCCGTGGACTGGGAACCTGGAGAGAGGACGCTCGGCGCGGCCTAAGCGGCCGCTAACGCGGAGTCGCTCACTTTGCCCTGTGACAGCCGTGGCAGGAGTGCCTACATTCGGTACCCGTGACGTGCGCTTCGCCCGTGAGCACATTCCGCCCAGCTCCCGCATGTGCCGGAGAGGTGTGCAGCCCTTCCAGAGGTAATATGGTGCCGGAGGGCGCGGCACTGCACCGCGCACAGCGGACGATGAAAGTGGTTGTTGGAGTCGACGGCGGCAACACGAAGACGCTGGCCGTCGCGTGCAATTTGGACGGTGAGTTGCGAGGGGTCGGCCGCGGGGGCTGCAGCAACTGGGAGGGGCCGGGGCTTGACGCGGCCGCCCAGGTCATCACGAAGGCCGCACACGAGGCCCTTGGCATGGCCGGCGCGCGCCTAGAAGACACGACTTGCGCCCACATGGGCCTGGCGGGCATGGACTGGCCCGAAGATCCCGAGCGAATGCGCGCAGCGCTGGAGAAAGCCGGATGGAAATGCCCACTCGCGATCGAGAACGATGCCTTCCTGCCCCTGCGTGCTTCGGCGCCGGAGGGACATGGGATAGCGGCCTCCGCGGGAACCGGCATCTGCTGTGGGATCATCGAGCCGAGCGGCGACAAGTACTTCTATGGAGCGTTCACTGATCTGGGAGGCGGGATCGGGATTAATGCCAACGTGATTCAGGCTGTGCTTCGGGAGGAGGACGGACGAGGAAGGCCCACAGCTCTGACTCCGGCCCTGCTCGAGGCCACTGGACACAGCAGCATAACAGAGCTGGCCTATGACATCCATCGCCGGGGCAATTGGATTCCGAAGAGCGTGACGGACCCCGTGCTCTTCACCTGCGCGGCCGAGGGAGACGCGGTGGCGGTCGGAATCGTGACAGACTTCGGCCGGGAGCTGGCCCTGTGCGTGACGAATCTGATACGGCGCTATGAACTGGCAGAAGGAGACCCGGCGGTGGTCGCGGGCGGCTCGCTTTTCATGAAGACAGGGCCGCTGTTGTTCGACGTCTTCCGCGAAGGAGTGCTCCAGGTGGCGCCCAAGGCCCGCCTCATCTTAGCCAATCAGCCTCCGGTGATGGGTGCTGTTCGCGCCGCGCTTGCTGCTGGCGGAGGCGACCCCGAGATATGGGACCGAGCGCGGCAGACGGCAACCGAGGGCGAGTGGTTCCGCGAGGACGCTGGTGCAGACTCGGGAGGCATCGTCGATGGCAACTAGCGCAAGCTCGAAAGTCGTGGTGATCGGCGGGGGCAGCAGCTACACGCCCGAGATAGTCGAAGGCCTCATCGGGCACGCAGAGGAGCTTTCCCTCCGCGAGGTATGGCTGGTCGACATCCCCGAGGGGCAAGAGAAGCTCGACATCGTCGGCGGGCTGGCCAAGCGCATGGTGGCGGCCGCCGGGAGCCCATTCGACCTCCATCTGACCACCAACCGAAGAGAGGCCTTCCCCGACGCGAGCTACGTCGTGACTCAGATCCGGGTCGGCGGCATCCAGGCCCGCATAAACGACGAGCGGATACCGCTCCGGCACGGCGTGATCGGCCAGGAGACGACGGGCCCGGGCGGGTTCGCGAAGGCCCTTCGCACCGTGCCGGTCATGCTGGACATCTGCCGCGATCTCGAGGAGCTGGCCCCACGGGCATGGCTGGTGAACTTCACCAACCCCAGCGGCATCGTGACCGAAGCGGTGACTCGCCACAGCAACACACGCGTCATCGGCCTCTGCAACAACGCTATCAATATGGAGCGTTGGTTTGCGCGCGAGTTCGACGCCAGTCCCGAGGAGACATTCATCGAATTCGTCGGCTGCAACCACTTGCTGTGGGCCAATCGAGTCTGGGTGCGCGGCACCGATGTGACCGACTCATTGCTCGAGCGAGTGGCTGCCAGCGGCGAATGGCCGCGGGAACTGATCGAGTCACTGCGAGCTATCCCCTGCGGCTACCATCACTACTACTACATGCCCGACGAGATGCTGGCGAAGGCCCAGCAGGCCGGGAAAACACGCGGCGAAGAGATCATTGCGATCGAGAAGGAGCTGTTCGCGCTCTATCGCGATCCTGACCTGACCAACAAGCCGGAAGCGCTCTCCAAGCGCGGGGGCTCTCTCTACTCGGAAGCCGCAGTCCGGCTGATCGTCTCCATCCACAGCGACCGCCGCGACATCCAGTGCGTGAATACGACCAACCGCGGCGCGCTGTCGGACCTGGCGCCCGACTCTGTGGTGGAGGTGAACTGCGTGATCGGTGCCGACGGCCCGACGCCGCTGGCAGTGGGTCCGCTCCGCCCGGAGCTTCGGGGTTTGCTGCAGCAAGTCAAGGCTTACGAGGAGCTGACGATCCAGGCGGCCGTAACCGGCGACCGGGGCGCAGCCCTGCAGGCACTTCTGGCGAATCCGCTCGTCCCTTCGGTCAGTGTAGCGAAGGCCTTACTGGCGGACCTGCTGGAGGCCCATGCGACCTATTTGCCGCAGTTTGCCGGCGGAAGCTAGTCGCCGGCCAAGGGCTTCGGCGGCGCCGGCGGCGGCTTCTCCTCGATGCGTCGCGGCCACCACTCCATGAACTCATCCAACCCTTCGATTCCTTGCTCCAGCACTGCCTCGTAGATGTGCACGGAGAGCAAGGAGCGCCGGTACTCGGGGCGGTTGCACACCGCGTCCTTGATGGCGAGAATGTGCAGGCGGTGTTCTTCGGTCATGGCGGCTTGCCAACGCTCGCGCCCGTCGGTTATGAACTCCTCAGCACGGGCGGTCCACAGGTCGAGCTTCCACGTCTCGCCGCCGCCGGGAGGCGCTACTCGCAGGCCCCAATAGAAGCCCTTCTCGCCCGGAGTGCGCGGATCGCGATAGGCGTTGACACACACCTGCCGCCAGGGCCACCCGGTGCCGGCAAGCTGAAGCCCGAGCACCCAGTGGTCTTGCCAGCTCGGAGGGTCCTGGATGCGTTCGAAGTCGAGGTCGCGCCAGGTCATGGTGCGCATGGCATAGGAGCCGACCGACTCGTACCCCGCTTCGCCGATGATTCTCCCGAGCCCGGACTCAGCCAGCATGCGGTCGGCTTCGGCGCGGAGCTGCTCGTCGAGGGTGAGGAGACGTCGTGCTTCCGCAAGAGGAAGATCGCTCATCTGGCCCTCCCCTTTCGGTCGGTTGGTACGTTTCCCTAACGACAGCCTGCTTCCCTTCATGCCAGGAATGCGATTGCGGGCCTCGAACTCAGCAGCAGCGCTAGACTATCGTGGGAGAACCAGCCATGCACGCGTCGTCTACGATTGTCTTGCTAGCGACGATGGTGGGACTTGCCGTGGCAGTGGCGCCGGCGGCCGGGGGCCGGCCGGCGTGGATGCCGAAGGCTTCTCCCCTACCCGTCACGGGTCGCATCGTCGAGGTGGCCAACGCCGAACAGCTCGACCGCGCCGTCCGGCAGGCACGCGATGGCGACACGATCATGGTCGCAGACGGCGTCTACCAGCTCGGCCGCCTGCTGCATCTCACGAACACGTCAAACGTCACCATCCGCGGGGCTTCGGGCCATCCCTCCAAGGTCATCATCCGTGGTGCCGGCTGGGAGGCCAGAGAGAATCGCTTCGACCTGCTCGTGCTGCGCGCGTGCTCCGATATCACTGTCGCTCATCTCACCTTCACCGAGACGCAGAGCTACGGGGTCAAGTTGGAAAACACCCCGCTGAACGGCCGGGGGCTGAGGAACATCCAAATCTACGACTGCGAGTTCTACAACATCGGGACGCGCATGGTGAAAGGGACCGGAGGCGAGCACGAGCCAGTCGTCGAGGGATCGATCCGCTATTGCCACTTCGAGAACACGAAGGTTCCCCCAAGGAGCTGGCTCTTCGAGGGTGACTACATCAGCGCCATCGACTGCATGCGCCTGGTCGACTGGACCATCAGCGAAAACTCCTTCAAGAACATCCGAGGCGCCAATGGAGGCGGCAGAGGCGCTGTCTTCGTGTGGGTGGATTCGAAGAACGTTGTGACCGAGCGCAACGTGTTCGTCGGCTGCGACCGCTCGATCGCCTACGGAAACCCGTCGGGGTCGAACCAGGACCCGCAGTCGTATCACAACACTGGTGGGATCATTCGCAACAACTTCGTCGTCGCCGGAGTCGATAAAGGCATCGAGATCTGCTGGGCGAACGGCGTGAAGGTGTATCACAATACCGTGCTTGCTGATGTTGGCAAGCAGTGGGCGATCCACGCGCACTGGCGGGAGCTTCGAGACGTGGACATTGCCCATAACCTCGTGCGCGGGCGCGTCGTTGTCGAAGGGGAGACTGCCGTCCGTGGGAACGTAACCGGCGGGATCGAGAATTCGTGGTTCCGCAACGTCGCCGAGGGCGACCTCCACCTCGCCGCGGCCGCGACCGCGGCGACGGACAGGACGCGCGCCCTGCCGGAGTGTCCAGATGACTTCGATGGCGACCCTCGGCCGTCCGAGGGAGGCCGAGCGGACGTCGGCGCGGATGAGTATGTGCCCGGGCCGTAGGCCCGGGAGCGGCCCAACCAAGAGATAAAGAAGCGCCCCTGCAATGCGTGGGGGCGCTTCCCTCGCCTGCGCCGCAATATGCTAGGTCAGGTGCTTGAACTGCGGCAGCAGCGGCGCCTGAGCCTTGAACAGCTCGTCCACCATCTGCTTTATCTCGGCCAGCGAGAGCTTCGCGGCCGCCAGCGGGTCGTAGCAGCAGGCTTGATAGGCCGCCGCCGGATCGCCGGTCAGGGCCGACTGCACCGCCAGCTCGGAGACCATCGTGTTGATGTGATTCAGGGCGGCGAGCTGCGGCGGCAGCGCGCCTGCGTAGAGGGGTTTGAAGCCGGTCTTGTCCGCTACGATCGGCACCTCGACAACGCATTGGTCCGGCAGATTCGTTATCAAGCTCGTGTTCGGCACGTTGCCGTTGAACTTGAGCGGCTCACCGAACAGCAGGCCGCGCACGATGCTGGAGGCGTACTCGTGTGAGCGACCGAGCTTGATCTCGACGCGTCCCTCGGCATAGTCCTGCAGGTGCTTCTTCCAGGTCTCGGCGGCTTCGGAATACTCCTGGAGGATGTAGCCGTGGACACCAGGATTCCAGTCCTTGCTATGAGTGCAGTACTGCTCGATGAGCTCAGGGCGCTTCCGGAACCACCAGTTGTACTCGGAGTTGTGCCCGCTCGATTCGGTGACGTAATAGCCGAGGGCTTTGAACATCTCGTTCCTGACGATGTCCCGCTCGTAGACCTCGGGTTTCTCGACAGCTTCGCGAAGCTTCGGATAGAGGTCTTTGCCGTTGCGTTCGAAGCGAAGCAGCCAGGCCTGATGGTTGATCCCCGCGCACTCCCACACCACCTCTTCAGGTGGCACGTCGATCCAGCGAGCCAGCGTGCCCGCCAGCCCCTGGACACTGTGACAGAGGCCGACCATGCGCACGGAGGTCTCGCGGAAGAGCGCCCGGCACAGCATGGCCATTGGGTTCGTGTAGTTGAGGATATAGGCGCTGGGAGCGTGGCGCTCGACATCGCGGGCGATGTCGAGCATCTGGGGGATCGTCCGCAGAGCGCGGAAGACCGCCGCCGTCCCGTAGCTGTCGCCGACGTTGAAGTCCACCCCGTACTTCATGGGGATCTCGATCTCCGGGCGAAAGCCCTCGACGCCGTGGGCAAGTATCGTGATTATGACGATGTCCGCGTCTTTCAGGCCCTCCGCGCGATCAACCGAGGCCTCGACTGTCGCTGGGTAGTTCCCGACCTCCATGATCTTCTCGACTGCACGCTTTGCGTAATCCAGTCGCTCCTCATCTACATCAATGAGGGAAATGGTCGAGTTCGCCAAGTCCTCCCACGACATGATGTCTATGACGAGGGTACGGGTGAAGCCGAGGCTTCCGGCTCCCACAAAGGCGATCTTAGGCATGGCTTACTCCTCAGTAACAGCGTCACAGGCCGAGCCACGCCTGCCCGGCCTGTCGAGAGAATCAATTCGTCCAGAACCATCTTGTGCCTCCGTCACAGCATCGGAAGGCTTTGTATTTTCGCATGGTCTTCTTGCATGATCGTATGGCGGTGGCTCCACAAAGCGCGCCCCTGTCGGCTCCAATTCAAGGGGATGCTCGCGTGACGCCACCCCAGACGCGACCCCGCCGATCCCTATCAGGTTAAGCCGGGGAAGATGCCCCTTGCCAGCAGCACCACGTCGAGCCCAATAATCAGGATACAGAGAAGCCAGCAGAACGCGTTGTAGCGGCGCGAGTTGGCCAGCTCGCCCATCACCGAGCGGCGACGCACCAGCAGGAGCATCAAGACCAGCACCGGGGGCAGCAGAAACCCATTCATGACTTGAGAGAACACCAGAATCTTCAGCAGGGTCGGCGGCTCTAGAGCTAAGACGGTTCCGCCACCCAGGACGATCAGCCCGGTGAAGAGCAGCCAGAAGTGTGGAGCATCCCGCAGCGACCGTCCCACCCCCCGTTCCCACCCGATGCCTTCGCATACCACATAGGCGGTAGACAGAGGTAGGATCGAGGCCGCGAACAAGGCTGCGTTCATCAGCCCGATGGCGAACAGCGTGGATGCATATCGCCCGGCCAGGGGTCGCAGAGCGGCCGCCGCTTGCCCCGCTGTCTCTATCCTGCCACCGGCCTGGTGCAGCGTCGCCGCGCAAGCAATGGTGATGAAGAAGACGACAGCAACCGCGAAGATCCCGCCGATTATCACGTCCCACCGCGCCAGGCTATAGCTCTGCGCCCGCGTCCCCTTCTCGACCACGGTCGCCTGAAGGTAGAACTGCATCCAGGGTGCTATCGTCGCGCCGACGATGCCTACGGCGATGAGCAGGTAGGCGTCGCTGAGGGGCAGCCGCGGTCTCGCCGCCTCCCGCACGACGTGCCCCCAATCCGGTCCGGCCAGGATCCCCGATATGGGATAGGCGAAGTAGACCAGGCAGGCGAAGAGGAAGACGCGCTCAACACCGCGGTAGGTGCCTCGTAGGATGAGCAGCCAGATGAGGGCAGCCCCAAGCGGCACGGTGAGGTAGGGCGATAGCCCGAAGAGCCGCCCTGCCTCTGCGACCCCGGCGAACTCCGCGGCGGTGTTCGCGAAGTTCGTCACCAGCAGAGCCAGCATCAACAGCATTGTCACCTTTATGCCGAACGACTCGCGAATCAGATCGGCCAGCCCCTTGGCAGTTGCAATCCCCATCCTTGCGCAGATCTCCTGGACGACGACCAGTACAACGAGGGTGGGCAACAGCAGCCAGAGCACCGAGTAGCCGAACTCCGCGCCCGCCACGGAGTAGGTTGCGATGCCCGGCGCATCGTTATCCACGTTCGCCGTGATGATGGCTGGGCCGAGGACGGCCAGGAAGGCGGCGATCGGAGCCCAGACTCTGCGGCGCAGTAGGCTGATCACGATCCCGGCCCTGCCCGGCCTACTGAGCAAAGACCTTGGGGAGCTGCTTCTTCAAGCGAACAGGGAGGACGGCTTCGATCGCATCATCAACCGTGACGATCCCGAGCAGCCGATCTTCCTCGTCCACGACGGGGACGGCGAGAAGATTGTACCGAGCGATCAGCGCGGCGGTGTCCTTGTGAGAAACATCGCTCGTGACCTTGATGACCTCGCGCACCATGATGTCGTCGATGACGCGCGTCGGGGGCGCGACTATCAGGTCGCGGAGGCTGAACACACCGAGGAGTCGCTTCTCCGGGTCCAGCACATAGCAGTAGTAGATCGTCTCCGCTTCCTCCCCCGCCTTGCGGAGGTAGCCGATGGCCTCCTGTGAAGTCATCCCCGCCGGCACGGCGACAAACTCAGGTGTCATCAGGCCTCCCGCGGTGTCGTCGGGATACTGCAGGAGCTCCTTGACGTCGGAGGCTTCCTCCGGCTCCATCAGCTCGAGCAACTGATCGGCGCGTTCCTTGGGGAGGTCTCCCACCAAGTCCGCGGCATCATCAGGATCGACCTCCTCGAGGATGTCGGCCGCCTTCTCGTCCTCCACGGAGTCGAGGACTGCCTGCTGAAGCTCGAAGTCCATCTCCTCCAGGGCGGCGGCCGCGGTCTGCTCGTCGAGAGAGGAAACAACTGTGGCCCGATCGAGCGCGCTCAGTTCGCCCAGAATATCGGCGAGGTCGGCGGGGTTCAGGCGCCGCAGCTTAGCTCTCTCGAGGTCGAGCTTGAGCTGCTGCGAAGTGGGGTCGAGCGAGTGGACGTGCTCCCAGCTAATGAGGCGCTCGTGGGGCCGCCGCCCGAACCAACTCCAGAGGTGAATCGCGATGCCTTCGATGTTGAGGCGGCGCAGTAGGCTGCGGGTGCCGACTCCTGCCGCCACGAGTCGAACCTGCCCATGGACTGCGCCGAGCTTGAGGTCGTTGACTTTCACGACCCGGTGCCCCTCCACGTCAACGATCTGCTTGTCGAGCACCGACTCAGCGAGGAGGACCTCCCCCTCCTCGACCTAAGACGGCCGAAGATCGGCTTCAGACTGAGCCAGTCTGATCGCCTCCGTGGAGGTGCTGCGTACCGTGCTCCACGGCAGCACGAGCGGCTCGCGTCGGCCCCGCTGGCGCAAGATCACCTTCGCGACCAGAGGGAACGTGCCTCCCAGCCTGACCGCGATATCACGGACCCGGCCCACCAGCTTGCCGTCTCGGTCCACGACACTCATCCTCAGCAGCTCGCTCAGGTAGCCCTCAGAGAAGAAGATCATAGCGCTACCTCCTCCGTGATCCCGCCCAGGCTGGGCCAAAGAAACAGCCTTCCCGGACCAGGGAAGGCCGCGGCGCCCACAAGCACCGTTAGCGCGGGCCACCCCTACACAGCGCCGGCCCCCTGGCGCGCCTCACTCCGAGCAGGCTGGCTATGCGTCTCGCCGGCTCGGAGCCTTTCCCTGTGTCCCTACGTGAGGATGGGTCCATTGGCCAGAAGCAACCAGACTATTCCGTGAGAGGAGAGCGAAACCCCAAGGCTGCTGTCAAGATCTTAGTCTTCTGGCTCGCCACAGCCGAAGATGCCGCTGCTTGGGCATCGCGTACGTGCGCGGCAGAAAGGAGGCCGCCGATGCAGCGGCCAAGACTGTTCTCGGGTCTCTCTAGGGCGCCGGAGAAGCGGTATGCTGAAACGCATTCTCGCGGTCATTGCAGCGGCGGTCGTCGCTCTCGTTCTGTTGCTCGTCTTCCGCAGGGAGTCGGTGCCCGGTGACTGGGTCTATGGAAGCGGCGTGATCGAGGCCACGGAAGTGGACGTGAGTGCACAGGTCGGCGGGCAGCTCATCGCAGTGCGGGTGAGGGAAGGTGACTCCGTTTCGAAGGGAGACGTCCTTGCGGAGGTCGAGCCCGACTATCTCGAGGCACAGCTCCGCGAGGCACAAGGAGGCGTGCGAGCGGCCGAAGCAGAGCTCTCTCGTGCAAAGGCCGGACTCTCGGGCGCGACGCTCTCCGTGCAGAACGCACGCACGGCCTATTCGAAGAGCACTGAGCTACGCGGTCGGTATGACCAAGCGCGAGCCCAGTACGAAGCGGCGGTGGCAGCTCGGGATCGAGCGACCGCGCGCCTGGACTTGGTGCGGGCGGGCGCACGGGAGGAAGCGATCCGGCAAGCTCAAGCGGCGGCCCAGAGTGCCCAAGCCGAGTGGGAGAACGCTCAGCGCGAGCTCGCTCGGCTAGAGACGCTGTTGGCCGAGGGGGCCGTATCGCAGCAGCAGGTTGACTTCCAGCGAACGGCCGAGAGAGCCGCGCGGGGAGCACGAGATGCAGCCCAGGCGCGGCTGGCAGAACTCCTGGCCGGAGCCAGAACCGAGGAGGAGCGGGAGGCGGAGGCCGCACTGGTGCAGGCCGAGGCGAACGTCACCGTGGCCGAGCGCGCGCTCGAAACGGCTCGGGAGCTCTATGCTGATAAACTCGAACTCAAGCAGAGGCTCGATTTGGCAGGGGCGGAATACGAGGCAGCACAAGAGGCCGAGGCCGCCGCGGCCGGACGACTCGAGGCCGCGAAGGCCGCCCTGACTGCGGCTGAGAAGAGGCTGAGCGACTCGGTGGTCCGGTCACCGCTCGATGCCGTCGTGCTGCTGAAGATTCGCCAGGCGGGCGAAATGACTGCGCCCGGGCAGCCCATCGTCCGGCTCGGCGACCTGGAGAGGAAGTGGCTGCGCATGTACGTTTCCGAGACACAGATCAACCGTGTCAAGCTGGGCCAGGAGGCGAAGATCACCATCGATGCCGAGCCCGGTCGGATCTTCGCCGGGACGGTGACAGAGATCGCTCAGCAGGCCGAGTTCACCCCGAAGAACGTGCAGACCCGGGAGCAGCGGGCGAAGCTCGTCTTCGGTGTCAAGGTTGAAGTAGCAGACCCGGATGGCGAGCTGAAGCCCGGCATGCCGGCCGATGCTCGCATTCAGGTTGGCATGAAGGCTCCAGATGTCTGAGCGCGCCGACCGCCCCGCAATTGAGGTCTCGGGCCTAACGAAGAGCTTCGACGGGAGGCCCGCCGTGGACGGGGTCGACCTGAAGATCGCCAGAGGCGAACTGTTCGGCCTCGTGGGGCCGGATGGCGCGGGGAAAACGACGATGCTGAGGATGTTGTGCGGCGTCCTTCGGCCCACCTCGGGCAGGGCCGAAGTGCTCGGGTTCGACCTGGCGCGGCAGGCAGAAGAGGTGCAGCGCAGCATCGGCTATGTGCCTCAGCGGTTCAGCCTATACCTCGAGCTTACCGTCGATGAGAATCTGCTCTTTCGTGCCCATGCCCACGGCCTGCCCCAAAAGGTTTTCGAAGAGCGCCGGGAGGCCTTGCTCTCCCTCACCCGCCTCGGCCGCTTTCGGCACCGATTGACCAGCGCGCTGTCGGGTGGCATGAGGCAAAAGCTCACCCTGGCGGCCGCGGTGCTGCACCAGCCAGCGGCGCTGCTGCTCGACGAGCCGACGACGGGCGTGGACCCCGCTTCGCGCGGCGAGTTCTGGGAGATGCTTCTCGGCTTGGTCGAGAAAGGGACCACTATTGTGGTGGCCACTGCCTACATGGAAGAGGCGGAGCGCTGTCGCCGCGTCGGCCTCCTGTATCAGGGGCGTCTCCTCAAGTGTGCCAGCCCGGGCCAGATACAGCGCGAGGCCGGACTCAGTCTATTAGAGGTGTCGTGTGAGCCGCTTCGGCACGGCCGGAGGGTCGCCGAGGCGACCCCAGGCGTGCGCTGGGTGGAGGTGTTCGGCGACCGGCTGCACGTCGCCCTCAACCCCCAGGGAACAGTGGAAGCGGTGCGGGGCGCGCTGCAGCAGTCCGGTGTGGAGATTGCAGACCTTGTCTCAATCGAACCCGGCATGGAGGACGCGTTCTTTGAACTCGTGAGGAGTCAGAGAAGGGCCGAGACTTGACCGCCAACGCCATCGACGCACGAGGCCTTACGAAGCGTTTCGACGGCTTCACCGCGGCCAGTGGCGTGTCCTTCGCCGTCGAGCGCGGCGAGGTGTTCGGCCTGCTGGGCCCGAACGGGGCCGGGAAGTCGACTACCATCCGAATGCTCTGCGGCATTCTCCTGCCGACCAGCGGCAGCGCGACCGTCGCCGGCCACGACATCGTTCATGAGCCCGAGGCGGTCCGCGCGCGCATCGGCTACATGTCCCAGCGTTTCTCCTTGTATCTCGATCTTACGGTGATGGAGAACTTGGGGTTCTACGGCGGAGTCTACGGCCTGTCAGGAGACCGGCTGGCGCGGAGGGCCGACTGGGCGCTCGAAATGGCCGAACTCCAGGAGCAGCGCAACCAGCTTGCGGGCAACTTGTCGGCCGGGTGGCGACAGCGACTGGCGCTCGGCTGCGCCCTTCTCCACGAGCCCGAGGTCGTCTTCCTCGATGAGCCGACGGCCGGCGCAGACCCGATGTCGCGGCGCCAGTTCTGGGATGCGATATACGCCTTGCGGGAGGCGAAGGCCGCGGTTCTCGTCAGCACTCACTATATGGATGAGGTCCAGCGGTGCGATCGCCTGGGCTTTATCTTCGCCGGCCGGCTCGTCGCCCTGGGATCGCCGCCGGAACTCAGGCATCTCCGCCGCAGAGAACAGATCATCGAACTGTACTGCGACCTTCCCGCCGCGGCGGCGGAGGCGCTCCGCAGGAAGCACGGCCTGCCCTTCGCCCGGCTCTCCGGGCGGGGCCTACACGTCACCATGCCCGAGAGCGAGGACGCGGCCGATCGCATACAGGCGATGCTTGAGGCCGATGGCTTCCGCGTTGGGCGAGCCCGGGAAGTCGTTCCTTCGCTGGAAGACGTCTTTGTGGATTTGACCCGTGAAGACGTGGACGCGGCGGAGCGAGGCCCAACATGAGCATCCGGCGCGCCTGGGCGGTGTCAGAGAAGGAATTCCGCTTCATCGTGCGCGACCCGCGCAGCTTGGGAGTGACCCTCGTTCTGCCCGTCGTGCTGCTGGCTCTCTTCGGCTACGCGATCAACTTCGACATCAAGAACATCTCCCTCGCCGTCTACGATCCGGACAAAACGCCGGCCAGCCGCGATCTTGCCCAGGCGCTGACTCGCTCGGGGCACTTCCGACTCATAGCCATGCTTGCTTCGCTCGACGACGCGGACAAGACGCTGGCCGCGGGAGGCGCAAAAGTCGTCCTCGTCATTCCGGTGGATTTCGCGGCGGACTTGGGGGCGGGCAGGCCTACGCGGATACAAAGCCTCATCAATGGCTCGGATTCACTCACTGCAACCATAGCACTGGGATACTTGCAGGGGATGATACAGGACTGGGTGCTCCGGCGGGCAGAGCACCCCGCTGTAGCCGAGCGCAGTCGCGTCTCGATCGAGCCAGACATCCGCGTGTGGTTCAACGAGGACCTCTCCACCGTCACGTTCATCACTCCCGGCCTGGCGGTCGTTATCCTCATGATGCTGGCCGCGCTCCTGACGTCCCAGACGATCGTCCGCGAGCGGGAGCAAGGCACAATCGAGGGGCTGATCGTATCGCCGGTGAGGGCCCACGAGATCCTGGCTGGGAAGCTTTTCCCCTACGTGGTCATTGCGCTGGCCGACGTCGGCCTGGTAGCGGGCGCAGGGCGGTTGCTGTTCGGTGTGCCGCTCCGCGGGGGCCCCCTGCTGGTGTTGGGCCTTCTGCTGGCATATCTCCTCGCGGCCCTCGGCATCGGGCTTCTCATCTCGTCGGTGGTACGCAGCCAGCAGGCGGCCTACTTGGTGGCATTCATCGGGACACTGCTCCCAACGATTCTCCTCACGGGCTTCATCTTCCCAGTCTCCAGTATGCCGAAGCTGCTGCAAGCGATCGTTCAGCTTCATCCCGCGACTCACTTCATGGTAATCGCGCGAGCAACCAGCTTGAAGGCCGCCGGGCTGCACCTCTTATGGCCGCGTGCCTTCGCCCTCGTCGCGCTCGCGGGCGCGGTGCTTGCGGCGACCGCGGTCAAGTTCAAAAAGGCCCTGTGAGGACAGCGTGCACGCTCGTCTACGACATCTCATCCGAAAGGAAATCCTGCAGCTCAGCCGCGACCGCCGGATAATGGCGATGCTCGTGGTTGCACCCGTCTTTCAGCTCTTCGTGTTCGGGTACGCGGTGACTCTCGATATCAAGCATATCCCGCTGGTCGTCTGCGACCGCTCTCGTACAGTCCAGAGCCGGGACCTCGTGGGCACGCTGGCCCGGTCTGAGTACTTCGATCTGCGAGCCTCCGTTGACTCTCCTGCCGACCTCGACGATTACCTGGTCTCGGGACGCGCTCTCGTCGCTCTTCACGTGCCGACTGACTTCGCCAAGCGATTGGCCCGGCAAGAGACGGCTCGGCTTCAGTTTCTCGTGGACGGGACGGATATGAACTCGGCCGGAGTTGCAGTCGGGTACGCTGCCGCGGCGACATCCCATTACGCTCGCACGCACACGGACACACGCGCCACGCAGCCGCCGGTGTCCCACGAGCCGCGCATCTGGTACAACCCCGACCTCAACAGCGTCAACTACATGGTGCCGGGCGTAATCTGCATGATACTTGCGACCGTGATGACGGCCGTCACCGCGCTCTCCCTCGTGCGAGAGCGAGAGGCCGGGACTCTGGAGCAGCTCGTGGTGACGCCCATTCGGCCCATCGAGCTGATGCTCGGAAAGACGCTGCCCTTCGCGGCGATTGGCTTGCTGGATGTGGGTCTGATAGTGCTCGCCGCCCGCTGCGGATTCGGAGTATCGGCGGCCGGCAGCATTCCTCTCCTGTTCTTCTCCGCCGTGCTGTTTCTGCTGACGACGCTAGGACTCGGGCTCTTCATCTCGACGGTGTCCCGGACTCAGCAACAGGCCATGCTGACCGCGTTCTTCGTCATCATGCCGTCGGTCATGCTCTCTGGCTTCATGTTTCCAATCGAGAACATGCCAGAGGTCGTCCAGTGGATGACCTACTTGATTCCTCTGCGATACTTCGTCGCGGTCGTGCGAGGGATATTCCTCCAGGGAGCCGGAATGGGAATCCTGTGGCCGCAGTTCGCGGCCTTAGTTGCATCCGGGGGCGTAGTCTTCGCGCTCAGCGCGCTTCGATTCCAGAAGCGCCTCGGATAGGAGGACAACGTTGGCTTTCACGACTCGGCCCGTGATCATGGGTACACACGGCGCGGTGGCCGCCGGTCACTATCTGGCCGCCCAGGCAGGTATGCGAATGCTCCAGCTCGGGGGCAACGCCATCGACGCAGGGGTGGCCATGGGCTTCGCCCTTGCCCTGCTCAAGCCCCATGCCAACGGAATCGGCGGCGAGGCGCCGATCCTCGTGTACTCGGCAGATCAGGGCCGCGCGTTCGCCATCAACGGGCAGGGGGTGGCGCCGAGGAAGGCGAGCATAGAGCGGTTTCGGGACATGGGAATTGACCTGATCCCAGGCGATGGCTTCCTGCCCGCAGTCGTGCCAGGCCTGGTTGACTCCTACATCACAGCGCTCGCGGTCTTCGGCACCCTGCCTCTGGAAGAGGTGATGTCACCTGCCCTTGAGATGGCGGGGAGTGGGTTCCCCATGTACGAGGGACTGCAGACCGCGATCGAGGAGAATCTGCCGCGATGGCGCGAGCACTACCCTAGCAGCGCAGAGGCCTACGCGCCTGAGGGCCGGGCGCCGAGCGTTGGCGAGCTGCTTCCCCAGCCCGACTGGGCCGGGAGTATGAGGCTGCTCGTGGAGGCCGAGCGGAAAGCGGCCGGGCGGGGCCGCACGGCTGCTCTCCAGGCGGCACGGGACGCGTTCTACCGGGACGAGATCGCGCGCGAGATCGTCCGCTTTGCGCGCGAGACAGAAGTCATGGACGCAAGCGGCAAGGCCCACTCGGCGCTGCTTGCCGAAGAGGACTTCGCCGCCTACCGCGCCCGAGTCGAGGACCCCATCGCCGCAGACTGCCGCGGCCTGACGGTACACAAATGCAGCACATGGTGCCAGGGGGCTGTCTTCCTTCAGCAACTGAAGCTTCTGGAGGGGTTCGACCTGGCCGCAATGGGACACAACAGTCCCGACTACATCCACGCGGTCATCGAATGCGCCAAGCTGGCCTTCGCCGACCGCAACGCGCACTACGGCGACCCGGATTTCCTCGATGTCCCCCTCCAGCGGTTGCTGTCCCGGGAATACGCTGACGAGCGTCGGCGGCTGATCGACCCGAAGCGGGCATCCCTGGAGGATCGCCCGGGCGAGGTGCCGCCCGGGCGCAAGCTGGAGCCGGGCCTCGCCGGCCCTGACGCACCATGGCCCAGCACACACGGGGGCGACACGACGAAGTGCGACGCAGTTGATCGCTTCGGTAACATGATCTCGATTACTCCGAGCGGTGGGTGGTTCATGTCATCGCCTGTGATCCCCGGCCTGGGATTTCCGCTGGGAACGCGCGGGCAGATGTTCGAACTCGACCCGGCGCATCCGAACTGCCTGGCCCCCGGCAAGCGGCCGCGCTCGACGCTGACCCCGTCACTGGTCACAAACGAGGGGCGGCCCTGGATGGTCTTCGGCACTCCCGGCGGGGACTGTCAGGATCAATGGACGCTCCAGTTCTTCATCAACTACGTGGACTTCGGGATGGACCTTCAGGAGGCGATCGACGCGCCCAACTTCCACAGCACACACTTCCGGAACTCGTTCTACCCACGGGCCGCCAAGCCGGGCCACGTGGTTGTTGAGGGACGCATTGGGGCAGAGGTCAGGCGCGAGCTCGAAGCACGAGGCCACACCGTCGAGGCAGTCGGCGACTGGGTGAACGGCAGCGTGCTCGCGATAAGGTTTGACCCCGACAGCGGCCTCACTTCAGCCGCCGCCTCACCAAGGGGCGTCAGTTACGCGATTGGGTGGTAGCCTCGCGATGGGAGGGCCTCGGCGCGATAGTACCGAACCGGGAAGCCGCCGCCACTGCCGAGATCGTTCGCAGTAGCTGCCTGCACTGTCGAAGAGGAAAGGCGAGTCGCCGCGGGCCTCCTCTTATCGCCCTTTCGGGAAGAACTCCAGCCGGACGCGCCCCCGGAGAGTGCTGTCCATCCGAGCCGGCCTGCCGTTTAGTTTGACCTCCCGGACCTCCTCCTCGAAGATGTTCAGCGTATCCAGAATGTCTCGTATTCGCACTCCGCCCGCGTCGGGCAGACTGAAGCTGAGCTCCTCATGCCCGACGCCCGAGGTGTGACGCAGGTGGCCGTGTACGGCGACGGTGACTCTCATCGCGGTGCCCTATTCATCCGGATCGACCACCTCTATCCCGGCCTCCTTCAATCTTGCGGTGAGCTGTGCTCTCGCGGCATGCACCACAGCCTGGTATTCGCCGCGGTATGAGCGGAGCTGTCGGGCGAGAGCGAACTGAGCGCTCCGCAGGTCAGCCGCGCTCTCCTCCGTTGCCCCGAGCTGCGGCGACTTCGCGTGCGTGATGTAGGGCATCACCTGCTCCACATAAGCTGCGGTCTCGGCCTCGCCCAGCTTGGCTTCGACCACCAGGCACCCCCTGAACGCTATCTGCTCTCCGCCCGGACTGGTGGTGGTCGCCACCTTCGCGGTGAGAGTGGCCTCACGCACACCCTGGGCCCGGAGTGCCGATATCAGATCCTCTATCTCTTCAAACTGCCGTGCCACTAGAGCACCCCTTCGGGAAGATGGTCCCCGCGGTTAGGGCTTCGCGGACAGGGACTCCGCCAGGAACTCACGTGATGTCGCAATGACCTCGGACTTGTAGGCCAGGCTGGAGAAGACGTGATCCGCCCCGTTCACCACGTGGACTCGGCAGCGCTCACCCAGTGCGACCCGATAGTCGGACGCATCCGACGGAGGTACGGACTCGTCGGCCGTGCCATGCACGACCAGACTCGGCCCCTGGTAGTGCGCCACTTCGCGAAGAGGCTGAATCTCCGGGAGCTCGTCCAAGAAGCCGCGGCCAAGCTCCCATCCATCCATATCCAGGACGCCCGCGCTGCCAACCGCGGCCCCGAATCTATCGCGGATGCGCTCTGGATGGGCCACCGCCGCCCAGAGAACGAGGGCACGCACTCGCTCATCGGTCCCAGCGAGACACGCGGCCACACATCCGCCCAGACTGAGGCCTACGACGCCCAACCGAGTGGCGTCCACCTCCGGACGAGACGCGAGGTGCTCCAAGGCAGCTCGCGCGTCCTCGAGTTCCCGCGATACTGTCATGTCCCGAAACTCGCCGGCGCTGTCGCCTGACCCCCGAAAGTCGAAACGAAGAACCGCTATTGCGTGTCGCGTGAAATCGCGGGCTGCATCCACGAACAGCCGATGAACCTCTGCCTTGTGCCCCGTGAACCCATGGCACATGATGATCCCGGCCGGACAGGCGCCGTCCGGCATGTGAAGCACGCCGAAAACCTGCTCGCCGCCCGAAGCAAACGAGGCTTGAGTCTCCATGCAGGCGCCTCCCGGCTTCGAGGACCAAGTTCTGGTCGCCGCCACGGCCTCCTGCCCGCGGCCCGTCAAGGCCGGCGCCCCGACGGAGGCGGACGCCGGGGCGCCTATGGGTGGTGGGGGGGGTTGCGGTCCCCTGGGGCGGCATGAGCTGCCGCCCGAGACTAGTTACCGCATCTGCAGTTGGGATTCTCAGGCCGGGCGACTAGTCGCCCCGGAGCGTCCTCACCCTTGGGATGTAATAAGCAAGCGCTATGCCTGCTCCCAAAGCGAGCCAGGCCGGTAGTTCGAGCTCGCTCAGATAGCCGGGAAAGGCGCACAGTGCCCCGAGGAGCGACGAACTACCCCCGCTGAGTTGCCTATAGGAATGCTCCTGGGTCCGAACGAGGACTAGGAAGTAGGCCAGTAAGGTGCCGGCAACGGTGATGCCAGAGGCCATCTGCTGCAGAATGTAGCCTCGCTTGTCGCCAGCCCCCTTCATGACCCCATAGCCGACCATGCCGCCGAGGAGAAGCGCGCCGACCTCAAATCTCCCACCGGTGAGGACTGCCACCTGCGACCAAGCGACAGCGGTAGCCACCGCCGCCAGCAGACCGACCAGCAAGCCACACGGGCAATTGAGGCGCTTGGTCTCCGCCTCATACTCGGCCGCCTTTCGCTCTCGCCGACGGGCCAGGCAGCCTGGGCAGACGGAGTTCCCCCGGAGCTTGCTCTCGCATTGCCCGCAGATGGGATTCCTGCAGAGAAAGCAGTTGTAGATTACGTCTTCCTTCCCGCAGTTCACGCACTTCATGGCAGACCCACCCGATACGCTGTCTTGGCACGTTGCGCGCAGCGCGGAGGAAACTCAGTGCAGAAAATAAACCCGAACCCTCTGGTAAAGCAATTCGTATTCTAAGCGTACCTCGCCGTTGACGTCAAGCCACAGGAACGAGCGGGGTGTGACCGGCAAAGGTTGGCCGAAGTGGAAAAAAGTGATACCCTATCGGTT
>CAZLHI010000002.1:0-183156 GCA_964559435.1 uncultured bacterium
CAGTGGTAGAGCAGCGGTTTCGTAAACCGCAGGTCGTCGGTTCGAATCCGACCGCCGGCTGCTCTCGTCGATTGAACCGGTCGCCCCGCAGCGCGGGATTAGGGAGGAAGGGCGCTCGATGACCTGGCGCGCCACGACATCGCCTACTAGGAGGACAGGCGCGGTATGGACAAGGTGAACTTGAGATACAGCAGCGCCCGGGCGGTGGAGATCCCTCTGATTGATCTGCGGCAGCAGCACCGGGCTCTCCAGCACAACATCTATGCCGCGCTGCGGCAGGTCTTCGACAGCACTGCGTTTGTGAACGGTCCCAACGTTCGCGCCTTCGAAGAGGAGATGGCGTGCTTCCTGGAGGTCAAGCATGCCGTCGGCGTGGCCTCTGGCACGGATGCTCTCAATCTCTCTCTGGACGCCCTCGGCATCAAGCCGGGCGACGAAGTGCTGGTGCCGTCTTTCACCTACGCCGCGACGGCAGCCGCGGTGTCGCACTTGGGCGCGACTCCGGTGTTCGTGGACTCCCTCCCGGGCGGGTTCAATCTCGACCCGGAAGATACAGCTCGTCGCATCACGCCTCGAACGCGCGCGATCATCCCGGTTCACCTGTACGGCGAGGCCGCGCCGATGGCCGAAATAACCGACCTCGCTCAGGCGCACGACCTCTTTGTCATCGAGGACGTTGCGCAGGCCGCGGGCGGGTCGTGGGAAGGTAACAGGCTTGGCTCGATCGGCCACACAGGGTGCTTCAGCTTCTACCCGACGAAGAACCTCGCGGCCTGCGGCGACGCCGGGATGATAACGACCAACGACGACGAGGTGGCGGATCGCGTCCGATTGCTGAGGCAGCAGGCCGACGCGTCGGTTCTGGGCGGGCAGAAGTACACGCATCCGGCCGTCGGCTACAACAGCAGGCTCGACGAGATACAGGCGGCAATCCTGCGGGTGAAGCTGCCCCACCTCGATTCGTGGAACCGGCTTCGACAGGAGCACGCAGAGCGCTACCGCTCGCGCCTGAGGGACTCCGGAATCGTCCTGCCCGAAGCGAACCGCAATGGTTCCCACGTCTACTGCCTCTACACGATCCGGTGCGAGCGGCGCGACGAGCTACGGAAGTGGCTGCGAGGCTGCGGCGTGGGCTTCGAGCTCTACTACCCGTTGCCGCTGCACCTTCAGGAGGCATATCGAGGCCTGGGCTATCAGGAAGGCGACTTGCCCTGGGCCGAGCGGCTGTCGAGAGAATGCCTATCCATACCGCTCTACCCAGAGTTGACTGCCGAGCAAGTGGACCGGGTGGCGGAGGTCATACTGGAGTTCATGGGGGGCAAAGCGAAGGTTGAAGCGGAGGAAGCGGTTGGGCACGAGCTTTGACGTGAGGGATGTATCCCTGGCGGAGGCGGGCGGCCTCAGAGTCGAGTATGCAGCCCAGCACATGCCCGTGCTGCGGGGCATTGGGGACAAGTTCAGCCAGGAGAGACCGCTGGCGGGAATCCGTCTCGGAGCCTGCCTCCACGTCACCACCGAGACGGCCAACCTCATGCAGACCCTAAAGGCTGGCGGCGCGGAAGTAGCTCTGTGTGCGTCGAATCCCCTCAGCACGCAGGACGACGTTGCGGCCTGGCTCGCCGTCGAGCTGGATATACCAGTCTTCGCGATCAGGGGAGAGGACGGCGACACCTACTACCAGCACGTGGAATCGGTGATCGCCACGAAACCGCGTATTTCGATGGATGATGGGTGCGATTTGGTGTGCACTCTCCACACGCAGCACGCGGATCAGCTCGCAGACATGCTCGGGGGATCAGAGGAGACGACCACGGGAGTGATCCGCCTGCGGGCGATGGAGAAGCAGGGCGCGCTGGGCTATCCCGTGATCGCGGTTAACGACGCGAACACGAAGCACCTCTTCGACAATCGCTATGGAACCGGCCAGAGCACGATAGACGGCATCGTCCGCGCCACCAACATCCTGCTTGCCGGGCGGCGCGTAGTCGTCTCTGGCTACGGATGGTGCGGGCGCGGTGTTGCCATGCGCGCCAAGGGCATGGGCGCCGTTGTGGCAATATGTGAGGTCACTCCGCTGCGCGCCCTTGAGGCCGCGATGGACGGCAATCTCGTGATGCCGATTGCGGAGGCCGCGAAGTGGGGCGAGGTGTTCGTCACCCTCACGGGCGATTGCTCTGTTCTGCGCCGAGAGCACTTCGAGGTCATGAGAGACGGCGCCGTGCTGGCAAACTCTGGTCACTTCGATATAGAGATCGACATCCCGGCGCTGCGCGCAATGTCCCAGTCGGTTCGCCGCGTCCGCCCGATGGTCGATGAGTTCAGGCTGCAGGACGGCCGGCGAATCTACCTCTTGGGCGAGGGACGGTTGGTGAACCTCGCAGCCGCGGAGGGGCACCCGGCAAGCGTGATGGACATGAGCTTCGCCAATCAGGCCCTCACTGCGGTCTACTTGGCCGAGAACGGCAAGTCGCTGCAGAACCGGGTCTACACGGTGCCGCGAGAGATAGACGAAGAAGTGGCGCGCCTGAAGCTTGCGTCCATGGGCCTCAGTATCGACACGCTGACGCCCGAGCAAGAGAAGTACTTGGCCGATTACCAGATCGGTACGTAGCCGCGCGGTTCACGGGGGCTAGCCTATGGAGGCGATGGCCAGGCCCTATATTGCCGTCGTCCTCGCGTTTCTAATCTCCTTCTCAGTCCCCTATTGGGGCGGCTCTCGGCTGCGCCGTCTAGCGCAAGAGGAACCGCGCCCCGGCGTACGGCCGCGTCGCCAATGGGCCATCTCCGGGGTAGGCGTCACGCTCTCGTTCGCGCTTCCCATTCTCATCCTCTCAGGCGCCTCGCCGGAGGCGAGAGCCGTAGTCGCACTCGCGCTCATGGGGGGCGCGGCCGGCATGCTGAATGACATCTTCGCGCTGGCCAAGATCGTGCTTCTCCTGATGGCCTTTGCCATCGCTGCTGCGGGCGTGGCACTTGGTGTCGTCGCGTCTGAGGTGAAACCTCCCTTCACGACACAGATGGTCCAGCTCGGGGACTGGGCGCTGCCTGCAAGCATGCTCTGGCTGCTTGCGGTCGCCTACGCGGTTGTGCTCCTCCGGCGGTTGCCCCGGCTGACAGCAGGCGTCATCGTCGTGGTTTCTGCGACCTTCGCGATCGCAGCGCTGTCAGTTGGTCCCTCGCGGTCGGCGCCCGCCGCAGGCGGGCTCGGGCTCGTCATGGCGGCTGTCGCGCTTGGCGCGCTGCGCCGCGACTACCCCGCACTAGGCAGCTCCGCTCACTGGGCAATGGGATTCGCCCTGGCGGGCATCACCATCATCGGCATGCTTAAGAACACGGCCTTCCTCGTGCTGGGCGTGCCGCTGCTCGCCCTTGGCGTGCCCGTGGGAGAGGCGACCTACGCCGTGATCTATCGTGTCGGCAGGGGCAGGCAGAGGTTGGCCCTCGGACAGCGCTGGGAGCTGCTCCACGAAACGCTCGTCAGGAGGGGGCTGAGCCCGCGGCGGACCGTCGTGCTCTTCCATATGGCCACCCTTTACCTGTGCCTGCTGGCCCTCGCCCTCGTGGTGATAGTAGAGGTAACCTTCGTGGCGAAACTGGCCATCCTCGTCGTTTCGCTCGCACTTGGCTTCGCTGCGTCCTTCATGCTGGCGCGGATCTGGTCGGAACCGCCGGAGACGGGTGAGGAGCGGGTGGACATGTTCGGCGTTCCGCTCGCCAGGATAGATATGGAGGAGGCCCTAGCCCGGGTAGACCAGTTCGTGCGGGAGCGGTCGCCTCACATCGTCATCACCTCCGATACGCCGAGCATAGTGCGCGCGCAGGATGACGCCGAGTACCAGGAGATCGTCCGCCGCGCGGACATGGTGACCGCGGATGGCCGCGGTGTGGTCTGGATGGCCCGTGTGCTTGGGCTGCCCGTGAGGGACCGCGTCCCCGGGGTCGATCTGGTTGAGAAGATCTGCGAGCGCGCAGAGGACAAGAACTACTCGGTCTTCCTCCTCGGTGCACTCCCAGGCGTGGCCGAAGAGGCGGCCGCCGCGCTCCGGGCGCATTGCCCTGGGCTCACTGTCGTGGGGACGCACCACGGGTACTTCACACCGGACGAAGAGCCGCAGATCGTGCGGAGAATCGCCGAGGCACGGCCAGACATTCTGTTTGTGGCCCTGGGTGCGCCGCGGCAGGAGAAGTGGATCCGCCGACACATGGCGGAGCTCCAGGTGCCAGTTGCTATCGGCGTGGGCGGCGCCCTGGACGTCTTGGCGGGACGCGTTCCTCGCGCGCCCGGATGGATGCAGCGTACCGGTCTGGAGTGGTTGTACCGGGTGCTGAGACAGCCGGCTCGGCTCCCACGGCTGTGGTCGCTGCCGCGGTTGATCTGGATGACCTTGTGGGAGGCCTTGCGACGAAGGTCGTGACAGTCGTCTCTGACCCGGCTCGTCTACCTTTGTGAGCTACGGCCGTGGACCTGAAGCGCTTGCGGCACAACTGGGATCGGCTTGCCAGGAGGGACCCGTTCTGGGCCGTACTCACCTGGCCCGGGAAGGACGGGGGCAGGTGGCAGGCCGACGAGTTCTTTGCGACGGGTGTATCCGAGATCGACGACCTAATGCGCTACATAGACTCGCTCGGCCGTCGCATCGCAAGAAAGCGGCCGCTGGACCTCGGGTGCGGCGTCGGGTGGACGAGCTTCCGCCACTGCGTTCGGAAGAGGAGAGGAACGTGGCGGCTATCTTGACAGGAAGCGCTGAACACCTTGGCATGTCCTCGCCAACGAGAGATCCGCGTGATTGCTGGGGGAATGGGACCTCCCAGGGGCCGGGCATCCAGGCGGGCACGACACAGCTAACCGATACGATTCCGATTCGACTGTCAGGGCGCCTATCGGCCGCGGTCGGCACCGCGGATGGGCGCGCCGAGGTAGCCCAGCGCGCGAAGCTGCTCCTTCAGGCTCTCGGGAATCTCTGGGGCTGGCTGAGGGCCCTGGTGGAGCCTGTCCCGCCACTGCTTCTGATCCAGCAGCCATTGCGCTATTAGTTGCTCTCCGTAGGCTGCCCGTACGGGCCACTCGTCGGCCAGGTCGACTTCCTCCCGAGGATCGGATAGTGTGTTCCAGAGTCCTGTCGACCGTCGTGTCGCTATCGCGCCGGCCACGACCGACACGTCGATGACTCGCTTGAAGCCATCTTCGTCGATCACGCCCACCAAGTCCACCGCGTTGTCGTCCAGTCGCGCTACCTCGCAGTAGATCCGCCGGCTGGTCTCAGAGTCGGGCAGCATCGCCGCGTGTCGCAGATCCCGGCCGGGCAGCGCGTACGGCAGCTCAGGCTTCAGCCCCGCTTCGGCCAGCAGTGTCGGCAGCAGATCCGTCAGGCTCACGGGCTGCTGAACTCGAACGCCCGCGAGGTCGCCATGCGGGAACCTTATCGTGAGGACTACACGCATAGTCTCTTGGTTCAAGTCGAACCCGTGTGCGCGGGTGTCGTGTTCCGTGAAGGCCTCGCCGTGGTCGGACACCAGCACGATCACTGAGTTGTCATAGCGACCGAGTTCCCTCAACATCTCTATGAATTCCGAGAAGGCCTGGTCGGCCTCGAAGATCTGGGCATCGTAGAGATCGATGAGGTGCTGCACGTCGTCGTCAGAGAGGTCGGGGTACAGATAGGGCAGCGCGTTGAGGGCAGGCGTTGACCCGTCGCAGCGTCCTTCGAATCCCCTGTCAAACAGCCGGAAAGTCTCTTCGCGCGGCACATACGGGCCGTGCGGCTCCATGATGTGCAGGAACATGAAAACCGGCTGCGATGGGTCTTGTGTCCTCAGCCGTCTCGCTGCCATCTTGTTAACCCATTGGCCCGAGGCGAGGTGCAAGGAGATGAACTCGTCGTAGCCGTGGTCGAACCCGAAGTCCGCGCTAACGCTCATATTTGCGGATATGCATCGGGTGACGTAGCCTGCATCATGCAGTATCTCCGGGAGGAGGACCGGCCACTCCGCCAGGGGATCGCACGTGTGCATTGCGCCGTGGACTGTGGCGGAGAGGCCGCTCAGCATCGTCGCCACTGACGGTCTCGTCCATGTTGCCGGGGCCTGCGCATTGTGGTATAGGGCTGCCTCATCTGCGAAACTGTCCATAGAGGGCGATGTCGGGCGCTCGTATCCGTAACACCCTACATGGTCGGCGCGGAGTGCGTCTATGAGGTAGATGAAGACATCCGGGGGCCGACCCCTGTCTTCGCCGCGCCGATGCAAGGGCCACCTCGGAGCGTTCAGACTGCGCGGCTCAACTGGCTCGAGGCGTCCGGGTAGCTCGAGAAGGAAAACGGGCTTCAGCGTCACCTGAACACGGTCGCCGAGCTGGGCCTTGAGGACGTGCCAGAGCGTCCCGGTCGACGCCACGGCGAACCTCGTGTCCCCGTCTCCCCCTGCATGTGAGGCGTGGGGTCCCGCCGGCGATGTGTGGAGCCCGATTTCGCTACCTCGCTGCCAGCTGGCGAATTCGAGCGGCTTTGGACCTGATTCGGTCAGCACCTGCGCCCTGCAACCGACGAACCCGGTCGAGCCGTCTGTTGTCAGCCGCTTGCGCACAGAGCCACTCACCTCGAGGCGCACCAAGCGCCCCTCCCACGGACTGAGGTCGCACTCGAGGCGGTATTGGGGCGGATCTCGCGCGTCGTCTGCAGAGAAGAGGACGCGGATCTCACGGGCGAACACGATCCCGTTCTCGTCAGTTGACAGCGAAACCGTCGCCACCATGGCTGAATCGGCCCACGGCTTCTGCCACCAGGCGACAGCGAGGGCGGTCCCGATGACGGCCGCTATGCGGACGAGATACCTTCGGGCTGTGCTCCCAGACCTCGATTCAGGCTTCATGGTTTCGATCCCGCGCCCGCGGGGCTCAGCCCGACGGGTGCGGCCCCTTTCGCCGCGTGAGAGGGGGCGGCCTGCCACGCGTAACGCCCCCTGGTTAGTCGCTTCGACCTCGGGCTACCCGGAGATGGATGATCCCCGTTGGATCCTGGCCACGCGATCTGACGGCCGGATCAACCACTCGCGAACCCAGGAAGCGAAATCGCAGGAAGCGGGCCTCCGTGTCGGTAGGCGGAGAAGCTACGATATGAGCATTAGACCGACATGCACCGCGTGCCACGCGAAGAGGTGCCGCGCGGCCGGAGGAGAACGAGGCCGCAGTTATCGACGTTATGGGTGACAGAGCAGTCGGGGCGGCCGGACGGCTCAGGGGAGGCCGGATTTCCCGGACTTCCCGCATGGCCTGTTGGCACAGGCCCAGCTTACGAGCCAAGCGAACAGTTCTCTCAGCTCAGCTTCTCAATCTCGGACCGAACGACATAGTGCTCCGCGGTATAACGCAAGCAAACCGTATCTGTGCCATACGTGAGCATCCGGGCGACGCGCTCCGGTGGCTCCTTCAGGACGAATAGCCGCAGCGCGGCCTCGCACTCATTCCAGCCAAGCTCCGCTCTTACTGCGGTTATGCCCGTGAACCGCGGGTTCACCTCGTACAGCATCAGGCCCGAATCCGTCAGGCGGCCCTGGATGTTGCACGGTCCCACTTGCCCCATGCCCACGAAGGCCTCGAAGACGCTCCGCGCGAAGGCCAGTATATGCGTATCCAACGTGGGGCAGATGCGGATCGGGACACCGTCTCGCAGCTCGTTGACACTTGCGAAAATGCCGATGATCTCACCGGCCGGACCTATGGCCGCCTGAATAGACACCTCGTCTTCCTGGCGCAGCCTTCCTGCCTTCAGAACGTCGGCCGGCATCGGCTTTGCCAGTCCCCAGGACTTGGGCACGAGGTACTCCTGCACTATGTCCTCACCGTTCAGCTGCGCCGCGCCGAACTCCTCCGGCGCATGGAAGACCTTCGCGCCGACCGATCCGGAGCCGCCTCTCGGCTTGACGATGACGGGAAAGGACGCGCGCGACAGAGACTTCACGAAGTGTGCGACGGAGGTGCTCCAGACAAAGGGAATGCCAACATCGGTCAGAGCCGAGTAGCTGAGCAGCTTATCCCGCGACATGCGGATGAAGTCCGGGCCGCTGATGATTGGGCAGCATCCTAGCGCAAGAAGCCTCTCACGCAAAGCGGCCACCGTCTGCAGCTCGGTGTCGGTCCCGGGAATGAGCACGTCGATCTCGCGCTCTTCCACAAGGCGCTCGAGCGCGGCAGCATAAGCATCCCCTTCGGACACGGCGGGCACCACGGCCTGGTCATCGCACTGGTAGAGACCAACGGACCACGGGTCCGCGTCGAGTCCCGTGATCTCCACCGGCAGCTCCGACTGGCGGAGGGCGCGGATGACGGCCTGCCCAACCCCGCCTCCGACTCCGGTAACCGCCACATTCATGCCCATTGCTCCTTGGGCCGTACAGCCGCCCAGCGCACTCTTGCAGCGGTGTCAGCACGTCCGCTGTACTTCTATCTCGGGATTCCCGTGTTGCCGTCCGCGTCCTTGTTTGGTTAGCGTCACATCGGGCAGGAATGTATGAAGTTGCCACAAGTCCTCCCCGAAGAAGGCAGAAAAAGCCCTGGAGAGGAGCTATTGCCTGTCAGGACTCCGGGCGGGCCCGGGGGAGGTCGCCCGGCCGGCGTCGGTGGGAGGAAGGTCCCTGACAGGTGTCCGGGTCACTCCCCTGCATCCCCGCGAGGCAGCCGCACGCGTGGGCGGGATTCGACCATCGAGCGCCCTCAGGAGCGTGCCTGGGCCAGCGGACCAGTGTCAATGAAGAGGCTACTAGTGTTCTCGGGCCGGGCGCGGAGGCCGCCGGTCGGTCGGGACCATGACCGTCAGAATCCTCGGCGCGATGGCTATCTCGACGGGGGTCGCCCCCGCCGGATCGCCGTCGAGCTGGACTGCCACCTCGGGAGTGCAGCGAAACCGGAACCGCTTCGCCCGTAGGTGCTGGACGCCGGGGTGGGAAAAGTGCCGTCCGCCAAGTGCGGCGACGACCTGGCCCGCAGTCTGCAAGGCGGATTCGCTGGAGAAGAAGCAGAGGTCGAGCCACCCATCGTCTATCCGGGCGTCGAGCGCGAGCCGCCAGTGATAGGTGTAGCGGCTCGCGTTAGCAACAACGGCAAGCCATCCCACTGCCTCCATCTCCTCGCCGTCAGCCTCGATGCGGAAGCGGCTCTGCGGATAGGATCCAAGTACCTGCAAGCCGCGCGCCACATAGGCAAAGGACCCGATGAGGTCCTTCAGCTCGCGCGCCACGCTCTGCACTACGGCGGCGTCGAACCCGATTCCCGCCATCAAGGCGAAAGGTCGGCCGTTGGCGTAGCCGAGATCAACCTGCCGCGGCCGGCCGCTCTTGGCCACTCCTATGGCTGCATCGAGGGATGTCGGAATCCCCAGCTCGCGTGCGAGGACATTGACCGACCCAGCCGGCAGGATGGCCAGCGGAACTCCGGTGTTGGCGAGCGCGGGAAGCACTGCACGGATGGTGCCGTCACCGCCGGCCACGATTACACGCGTGTCTTCGGGCTGTCTGCCGGAGAGGGCCGCGCTCAGCGCGGCCACCGTGTCAGCAGGGCCAGCTGTGGCGATCCGCTCAACGGCGAAGCCAGCCTCCGTGAGGCTGCGCTCGATACGCCGGAGCGCGGCCCCGCCGCGCAACCGACCGGCCCTCGGATTCGCGACGAGCAGCGCTCTCACGTTGCGCCCCGATCCCGGTCGGCACGCATCTCTAGCCCCAGTCGAACCCCGGCCCCTGCGGCAGCGCCACGCACCCGTCTTCGAGCTTCATGGGGGAGTCCGGCCCGATCAGGCCGGTCTCCACATAATGGGTGTTGGGCAGGCAGGCCATCACGTTGAGATGCGCGCACTCGCCTCCGTGCGATGCGTACGGCCGCCGGAACGCGCTCGCCATCAGGCCGATCTGCAGCAGAGCCGTCGGCCCGCCTGCGCGCCGCAGGTCGGGCTGCACGATGTCCACCGCGTCCCGACGCAGGAACCGAGCGAAGTCCGCCGGCGTGTAGAGATTCTCGCCCGTAGCGACTGGGATGTCCAGGGCGCGGGCGAGCTCCGCGTATCCGTCGATGTCGTCGGCCGGAATGGGTTCCTCCCACCAGACGCAGCCGAGGTCCTCGAAGGCCCGGCCGCGCCGGACCGCCTCGGCCGTCGTCAGCGACTGGTTCGCGTCCACCATGATGCCGATGTCATCGCCCACGGCCTGCCGCACTGTCTTCACCCGCGCCGCATCCTCCGCCAGCGTCGGGAAGCCGACCTTGATCTTGACGGCGTGGAACCCCTGCTCGACGGCCTTCGCGCAGATTAGCTGTACCTTGTCGTCGTCGTAGTTGAGCCAGCCCACCATCGCATAGGCTGGAATGCGCTCATGCACCGCCCCCCAGAGCCGCCAGCATGGGACGCCGTGGGCCTTCCCGAGACAGTCCCACAGGGCGGTGTCGAGGGCGGCGATGCCGAACATGGCGAGCCCGAAGGAGCCGTGATACTCGGTCTCTCGCAGCATCGCCTCGTGCGTGCTGCGCACGAAGGTGGGGTCGCCGCCCAGCACGAGTGGCTTCAGCTCTTGCTCGATCACCGCGGCGAGCGCGTCGGGCGCGCCCTCGATGCGGCCGAAGTAGATCTCTCCGCGGCCGGAGACGCCCTCATCAGTCGTGACGAGCACCTCTACGGTGCCAGTCCCCGGTAGGACCTGGATGGCGTCACGGATCGGGTCGGGACCGGGGTCACGACGGCGTACCGTTACTTCGATCCGGGTCACCTTCATTAGCTTCACCTTGCTCAGAGGGGTCCTGCGACCATGCCGGCGACGGTGCAGCATCGCGGTACCACGAGAACGCCACCAGAGAGAACCACGCGCCAAGGGCGAACATCAGGCACGCCGACACGACTGCCCGCGGCAGTGTTGGGAATGGGTCTGCAATGAGCCCCTGCTCTGTCGGGAGGCCTGAGCTCCAGGGGTCCAGCTGGTGTCCTGCCCAGCCGAGGAAACCTGCCCCGAGGATGAGCACCACGGCGACCGGTAGGTTTCCGATAATGGTTCTCACACTCCTCCTCATGGCCGCGAAGACTCCTATGTCGTCGGCGATGATCGCGTACTGAGTGAGAGCCAGCAGGAAGAGGAACGGCGCGACTGCGTAGACCCCAAGTGCCCCGTGATCTGTGAACGCCCCTACAACGGCCACAGGGGTCGAGACGACAAGCAAGCCAAGCGTGAACAGCGTCAAACGGATGTAGAACCTGCGAGCTTCGCTGAAGAACACGCGCCATCTCGGGAGGCCTCGGAGGACCGTGTCTCGCGCCACCACAAGATATCCGGCGCACGTGAAGCTACCGATAAGGAGCCCCGCCAATAACATCAACGGAGTAAGTGCCCCATGCAGCCCGGCGAAGCCCTTCACACGGCCGTAAGGGTGACCCGGTTCTGGCTTACTCAGCTTCCCAGACTTGCCGTAGGCCGCGGCCCACAGCACCTGGATGGTGCCGTGGAAGCCTACGCCTGGGGCCGGGGGCATAACGACCAGCAGGTCGCCATATGCCTTGGCCAAGATGGTGATCCTTGCCCTCGACTCCGGTCGCACCGCCCGCCCTTGGTCCATGAGTTGACGAGTATCTCGCCCCCATCCGGTATGGGCACAGGCGATATACGTACCGACGCGATGGTCTACTGTGCCCAGCACACCCATCGCCACCGCAACGAGCAGCAAAGAGGGACGCTGGAGAAGAAGGCGCAGGCCCTCTCGCGCATACCTAACGGCCCGTCTGATCCCTGCGAGCACGCCTCCACCCCCTGAAGGCTCAGTGTCGATTCCGCTGTAAACAGTTCGAGAAGACATGCAAGCCTTCCTCGCCTGGTGCAGCCGTTCGATAGAGGAGGGACCGAGAGGAGATCGGCGCCGGGCTCAGAACCGGTCCCCTTCAGTACCGCTAACCAGGAGGCAGGGAGGCATGGACGTCCCCAACCACATGAAGTGGTTCCTCCACGATCGCTTCGGAATGTTCATCCACTGGGGCCTGTATGCCCTGCCCGCGCGGCATGAGTGGGTCAAGCACCAGGAGCAGGTCGACGACGATTGGTATGACCGATACTTCCAACACTTCGACCCCGACCTATTCCGCCCGGAGGAATGGGCCGACCGCGCCGCCGAGGCGGGCATGAAGTACATGGTCATCACCAGCAAGCACCACGAGGGCTTCTGCCTCTGGGACTCCAAGCTCACCGACTACAAGGCGACGAACACGCCGGCAGGGCGCGACCTGCTTCGGCCTACGTTCGACGCGTTCCGGTCTCGTGGCCTCAAAGTGGGGTTCTACCATTCCCTGATAGACTGGCACCATCCTGACTTCCTGATTGATGATATGCACCCGCTCCGCAATCACCCAGACCGCGAGGCACTCAACGAAGGGCGAGACCAGAAGAAGTACACGGAGTATCTCCACGGCCAAGTGCGGGAACTGCTGACAGAGTACGGCAAGATCGATGTCCTCTTCTATGACTTCAGCTACCCGAATCGGGATGAGAAGGGGAATCCGCGACCGTGGCTCGGCAAGGGCCGCGAGGAGTGGGAGAGCGAGAAGCTGCTGGAGATGACCCGGGAGCTTCAGCCGCACATCGTCGTCAACGACCGGCTGGACCTGATTGAGTCTGACGGTTGGGACTACCGCACCCCGGAGCAATACGTCCCCAAGGACGGCGTCACCATGGACGGCAAGCCCGTTCCCTGGGAGGCCTGTCAGACCTTCTCCGGCTCGTGGGGGTACCATCGCGACGAGGCCTCCTGGAAGAGCGTGGAGCAGCTCGTCCAGCTCCTCATCGACCATGTGAGCAAGGGCGGCAACTTGCTCCTCAACGTCGGCCCAACGGCGCGCGGCGAGTTCGACCATCGGGCCATCGACAGGCTGCAAGGCATCGGCGAATGGATGGAGCGGCACGGCCGCTCCATCTACGGGTGCGGGCCCGCGCCCGATGGCTTCGAGACTCCGCAGGACTGCCGGCTCACCTACAACGCCGAGACCAACCGCCTCTACGTCCACATCTTCGCCTGGCCGATCCACCACCTGCATCTGGAAGCCATGGAAGGCAAGGTGGAGTACGCGCAACTGCTGAACGACGGCTCCGAGGTGAAGATGATAGAGGGCGGCCCCACGCACCTCGCCGGCCCTGTCGAGCACACGGAGCGATCCAAGCTCCTGACGCTGAGCCTGCCGATACAGAAGCCGCCTGTTGCGGTGCCGGTGATCGAGCTGTTCTTGAACTGAAGGCGGCGAACCGCTATCATCTGCGTGAAGGCATGGCCGTCAGGGTCGCTTGAACGTACGGGTGTCGAAGTTGAGAACAGGTGAGCATACAGCACTGGTGGAGGGAGAGCGCGGGGCCTCACGGCGACTCGCGCTCCAGCTCGCGGCGGCGACGGCGTTCGCGGCGCTGACTGCTCTCGGCGCGCGGGTCCAGTTCCCTCTCCTCTTCACGCCGGTCCCGGTTACCGGCCAGGTCTTCTGCGTCCTGCTCGCCGGAGCGGTCCTCGGCGCGCGGCTGGGCTTTGTGAGCCAAGTGCAGTACCTGGCCGCCGGCGCAGCCGGGCTGCCGATCTTCGCCCACGGCGGCGGACCGGCGGCGCTGTTGGGCCCGACGGGCGGCTATCTTGCTGGCTTCCCCGTGGCCGCAGCCATCGTCGGCGCGCTGTGGGCTCGGTGCGGCGCGCGGCGCTGGCTCGGGTTCCCGGCGTGCCTGAGCGGAGTGGCGGTCATCTACGTCTTTGGTGCGGCCTGGTACGCCGTGTGGTTGTCGGTTGGGGGGACGGCCACGTCTTTTGCCGTCGTGCTAGCACAGTCGGTGGCGCCTTTTGCGGCACTGGACGCGGCTAAGGCCGCCCTCGTCGCGGCCGCGGCCCCGCGATTGAGGCGTCATCTACCCTTCTTCTGAGGCCCCGCAGCTTGTTTGCAGGGCCGAAATCCAGTAGAATCTCAGACTAGCCCGGCCGCAAGGAGTGATCCCAGCATGACTCGGCGAGTGGCGGCATTTCTGGTCCTGGTAGTCTGCTCTGGCCTGGTGTATGCCGAAGAGCCGGAACAGGGGAGCCTTGCGCCGCTCTCTGCTGCGGAAGGCGAGCGGCAAGTTGCGGAAGCACGCGACTTCCTGGCGGACCTACTCTGGGATGGCACTGAGCAATACTGGCACACCGGGAAGTGGGACGAGGCGATCCGCCTCTGCTGGCAGATCGTCCAGATCGACCCGACATTCGTGGAGGCGTACAACAGCGCCGCCTGGATGCTCTGGAGCATGGACCGGGACGAAGAGGCGATCGAGCTGTACCGCGCCGGCGTGGCGGCGAATCCCAACAGATACGAGATCTACCACGACTTCGGGATGTACTATTACCAGAGGCACAAGTGGAACGAGGCCGCCGAGCAGTTCGGGAAATCGGTGCAAGCCGACGCGCCTATGTACCACCAGCACATGCTGCCCAATTCCCTGGAGCGCGCCGGCCGGCTGGAGGAGGCCCTGGCGGAGTGGCGCGCGCTGCTGGAGCGTTTCCCCGACGACCCGATCGCAAAGAGACACATCAAGGCCCTGGAGGAACAGCTAAGCGAGGAGGACTAGGCCGGCCCGGGAAGCCCCTCCGCACGTTTCTCCGCCTAGGTTTCGCTGTCTAGGGAGTTGTCTAGGGAGGCGACATTGGCGCATCTGGCAATAGTGGGGGGCGGTCCCGGAGGCTATGTTGCGGCCGTGCGGGCGCGCCAGCTCGAAGCGGAAGTGACGCTCGTTGAGATGGACGCGCTCGGGGGAACGTGTCTCAACCGAGGGTGCATCCCCAGCAAAGCCTTGCTGAGATCATCTGAGCTCAGCCAGCTCGCGAGCCGGCTTGGCGAGTTCGGCATCGAGGCCGAGGTCAAGGGCATCGACTGGCCGCGCATCATCGAGCGGAAGAACCAGGTAGTGGACGAAGTCGTCAAGGGCGTCAAGTTTCTGATGAAGAAGAACGACGTCCGCGTCGTGCACGGCCGCGGCCGCCTGGCCGATCCGAAGACCATCCTCGTTGATACCGGCAAGGCCGAAGAGAAGGTTACGGCGGACCTCGTCCTGTTGGCGACGGGCTCCGTTCCCGCTCGGCTGCCGCTGCCAGGCTTCGACGGTCCCGGCGTGCTAACCAGCACCGAGCTGCTTGACATCGACGGAATACCGCAGCGGCTGGTCATCGTAGGGGCCGGCTACGTGGGTGTGGAGTTCGCGGACGTATTCAATGCCGTCGGGTCCAAGGTAACTATCATTGAGATGATGCCGCAGATTGTCCCAACGGAGGACCCGGAGATCGCGGCCGAATTGGCGCGGGCCTTTCGGCGTCGTCGGATCAAGACGCACACGAATGCTCGCGTAAGCGAGGTGGCGGACAGAGACAAAACCAAGGTCGTTCGCTTCACGAAGGATGACAAGGAGTACGAGGTAGAGGCGGACGTCGTTCTTTCGGCCGTCGGCCGGCGGCCGAACACGCAGGGCATGGGCCTCCAGGAGGCCGGCATCGAGATGGATGGGCGCGCTGTCAGAGTGAACAGCCGGATGGAGACGAGTGTACCGGGTGTATACGCATGCGGCGACGCGATAGGCGGCATCATGCTCGCTCACGTCGCCTCGGCCGAGGGAAAGGTTGCCGTCGCCAACGCGCTCGGGAAGCACGTTGAAATGGACTACGCGGCCATCCCTTTCGTGACCTACACCCACCCCGAAATCGGCTCTGTGGGGCTAACGGAAGCAGAGGCACAGGAGCGCGGAATAGACGTCAAGGTCGGGAAGTTCTTTTTCCGGGGCGCAGGGAAGGCGGCGGCCGAAGGTTCGCGAGACGGGCTGGTCAAGGTCGTCGTCGATGCAGGCTCCGGGAAGGTGGTCGGCGGCCAGATCTGCGGGCCGCACGCAACCGACCTCGTACACGAGCTTGTCCTGGCGGTTCACGTCGGCGCCACTGCCGAGGATGTCGGGGGCATGGTGCACGCGCACCCCACTCTGATGGAGCCGATCATGGAGGCCGCCGAGGACGCGCTGGGGATCGCGATCCACAAGTAGCTTCGGTTGTGGCGGCGGCCGCGCTCTGAAGTTGGCTTCGCGCACGCCCGGCCGTGCCGAGCAGAGAGGGAGACAGGCACTAATGGAAGAGATATTGCAGCTGCTCAGCGAGGATGCTCGTCTGACGGCCGCTCAGATTGCCGAGCGCACCGGCAGCACTGAGGCGGAGGTGAAAGACGCTGTAGCGAAGCTCGAGACGGACAAGGTCATTCGCCGCTACAAGACCGTCATCGACTGGGAGAAAGCGGGCATTGAGCATGTCTTTGGATTCATCGAAGTCAGGTGCGCGCCGGAGCGCGGGGTGGGCTTCGACGCGGTGGCGGAGCGAATCATGGAGTTCCCCGAGGTGCATTCTCTATACTTGATGTCAGGGGCCTACGACTTTCTCGTCGTCGTCCAGGGTGGCAACATGCGGGACATAGCCTACTTCGTGGCCGAGAAGCTGGCCCCGTTGGATCATGTGGTTGGCACGGCAACGCACTTCGTGCTCAAGCGGTACAAGGTCGATGGGGATGTCATGATAGACCGCGCTCAGGCGAAGCGCCTGCCCATCACCCCCTAGCGGAGACGTCACTTGGAGCGCACCAAATCACGCATCTCCCAGCGCGTGCAAGACCTCCCGCCTTCCGGCATTCGGCGGTTCTTCGAGCTCGTCGAGAAGATGCCGGATGCGATCTCGCTTGGCATAGGGGAGCCCGACTTCGTCACCCCCTGGCGGGTGCGGGAAGCGGGCATATACTCCCTCGAACGCGGACACACCCATTACACTCCCAACCGCGGGATACGTCCGCTTCTCCGGGAGCTGGCGCTCTATCTGGAGCGCCGGTTCGGGGTGAGCTATGACCCGGAGAGCGAGCTTCTGATTACGGTCGGCGGCAGCGAAGCCATCGACATCGCTCTGCGCGCCGTTCTCGAACCCGGCGACGGGGTGCTCATCCCACAGCCGTGCTTCGTGTCCTACGTCCCCTGCGCGGTGCTGGCCGGCGGCAGGGCGCTTCTCGTCCCCACCTCTGTCGATCACGACTTCCAGGTCCGCGTCGAGGAGCTGGCCCAGGCGTGCGACGAGACAGCGCGAGTTCTGCTGATCTCTTATCCCTCCAACCCCACCGGTGCCGTGCTGCCTCGCGCGGGAATGGAGGCCCTGATCGACTTCGCCGCCGAGCGCGACCTGTTGATCGTCTCGGACGAGGTCTACGCCGAACTCACATACAATGGCAGCCACTGCTCCGCTGCGGCCGTTCCGGGCGCGCGAGAGCGCACTATCCTTGTCGGCGGCTTCTCCAAGGCCTGGGCCATGACCGGCTGGCGGCTGGGCTTCGCGGCCGGGCCGGCGGACATCGTCGAAGCCATGGTGAAGGTGCACAGCTACGCCGTGATGTGCTCGCCCACTACGGCCCAAGAAGCGGGGCTCGAGGCCCTGCGGGCCTGCGATGAGGAGGTGGAGCGTATGCGCCGCGAATACAACCAGCGGCGGCGCGTGATCGTCAACCGTCTGAACAAGATGGGATTGAGCTGCTTCGAGCCAAAGGGGGCCTTCTACGCCTTTCCATCCGTCTCCGTCACGGGTCTGACATCCGAGCAGTTTGCAGAGCGCCTCCTCGAGGAGGAGAGGGTCGCGGTCGTGCCGGGCACGGCCTTCGGCCCCAGCGGTGAGGGCTTCGTTCGCTGCTCATATGCAACTTCCATGCCGCTGATCGAGGAGGCCATGTCGAGGATGGTATCCTTTGTGAGTCGCGTCAGTGGCTGACGGTCGGTCTCGTGGAGATAATCGTCGCGGAAAACGCCGGTTTCTGCTTCGGAGTCAAGCGCGCCCTTGAGCTCGTTGCCCGGGCGACGGACGAGCACTCGCGTCCGGTCTACACGCTCGGTCCCCTCATCCACAACCCTCAGGAGATGGCGCGCCTCGAAGCGAGCGGCGTGCGGGAGGTCCGCTCGCTCGACGAAGTGCGGGAGGGGGCGCTCGTGCTCTCGGCCCACGGTGTCGATCCCGAAGTCGAACAGGCCGCGCAGGCGCGCGGCCTCCCGATCATAGACGCAACCTGTCCCTTCGTGAAGCGGGCCCACAGCCGCATCCGAAGCCTCGCGGAGCAGGGATATGCGGTCGCCATCCTCGGCGACCGAGGACATCGTGAGGTCGAGGGTCTCGCCGCCAGGGCCGGCGGAAAGGCCGAGATCGTAACCTCGGCCGAGGAGGTGGAGCGACTTCCCTTCCGCCGGCGCTGGGGGCTCGTCGTGCAAACGACTCAGCGGCCGGCAGTTCTGCGCGAGGTCGCGGGCGCCCTGGCCGAGCGCTGCCGCGAGCTGCGAGTGTTCAACACGATCTGTGAGGCCACTATCAAGCGCCAGGACAGCGCGCGGGAGTTGGCGGAGAGGGCCGACGTGATGATCGTCGTGGGAGGGCGCAACAGCGCAAACACCAGGCGCCTGCGCGAGATATGCACTTCAACCGGGACTCCGACGCACCATGTGGAGAAGGCGGCAGAGTTGGATGGTGCGTGGCTTGAAGAGGTGCAGACGGTGGGCGTCACGGCGGGCGCATCGACTCCTGCCTGGATCGTGGAGGACGTCGTGAAGCGTCTGCGCCAACTAGAGCGAGAGGTCGGGCCCTGATGGGAAAGCCCAGCCCTGCGCGCGTGACATCGGTCGTCCGTGGCAGCCCAGCCGACAACCTGGGCATCGCCGCCGGAGAGGCACTCGTCCGCGTCAACGGCCGGGCGCCCCGCGATTATGTAGACTATCGCTACCTGGCGGCCGAGCGTGAGGTGGCACTGGTGGTGGAGAACGACCGCGGGAAACGTCGGATCCTCCGCCTCCGCAAGGACATAGACGAAGACCTCGGGCTGCGGTTCGCAGACGACGTCTTCGACGGCGTCGTCACCTGCACGAATCACTGTCCGTTCTGCTTTGTATCACAGCTCCCCCGGGGCCTTCGCCCAGCCCTCTACGTCCGAGACGACGACTACCGCCTCTCGTTTCTGCACGGCAACTTCATCACGCTGACGAATGTCACCTCGGCCGACAGGAGGCGTATCGCTCGGCTTCACCTGTCTCCACTCTATGTCTCGGTTCACGCCACCGGAGCTAACGTCAGGGAGCAGGTCTTCGGCGGCCCGACGCCCGACGTGCTGCGCGAGATGCGACGCCTCGGCGCAGAAGGGATTGAGTTCCACTGCCAGGTCGTCGTCTGCCCCGGTATCAACGACGGCGCTCACCTCGAGCGCACGGTGAGGGACCTGGCAGGGCTTTACCCAAGCGTACGGTCGGTGGGAGTCGTCCCTGTGGGTCTGACCCGACACCGGAGGCAGGGCTCTGCCTTGCGGCGAGTGACGCCGCGGATGGCCAAGAGGCTGATTCGGGAAGTCAGGGACTGGCAGGGCGCGTTCCTCCGGCGGTTGGGCACGCGACTCGTGTTTGCCGCCGATGAGCTATACCTTCTGGCGAACCGGCCGCTGCCGAAGCGCTCCGAATACGGTGGCTTCCCTCAGCTCGCCAACGGCATAGGGAATGCTTGCTTGTTCTTGGAGCGGGTCAGGCGAATACGGCCTCCTCAGCTTCCTCGCCCGCTGCCAGTCGCGCTTGTGACCGGTGAGATGGCGGCTCCATTGGTGGAGGCGCTGGCCGCCAAGCTCAATGCTGGCGAAGTCGTCGCCGAGCTCTGCGTCGTTCGGAACGGGCTCTTCGGCCGCTCGGTCACCACCGCCGGTCTGCTGCCCGGGCGGGACATAGCGCGGGCGCTGCGGAAAGTCAGGGCGGAACTGGCGATCGTGCCTGGGTCTGCAGTGAGAGATGGGGCAGGCTTCATAGACGATGTGACCCTCGGTGAGCTGTCGCAGGTCGTGGGAATGCCAGTCGTCGCGGCCAATTCACCGGCCGAAGCCACCGCCGTCTTGCGCAGGTTCGCTCGCAGGAGGCAGGCCGGGTGAGCGTCGTGCGAGACCGAGGCGTGGTCGCGATTGTCGGGCGGCCCAATGTCGGGAAGTCCACGCTGTTCAACCGCATCGCCGGCCGCCGCATCGCCATCGAGGAAGAGACGCCGGGGATCACTCGAGATCGCATCTACGCCGACTGTGCGTGGATGGGAAAGCGGTTCACCCTGATCGACACAGGGGGCCTGGTGGCGGAGAAAGACGATCTGCAGGCCCAGGTTAGGCGACAGATCGAGTTCGCGATCGAAGAGGCCGACGTCATCATCTTTGTGGTCGATGCCAAGGAAGGCCACGCCGGCTTTGACGAAGAAATCGCCGACATGCTGCGCAAGACGGGCAAGCCGGTGGTGGTCGCCGCGAACAAGGTGGACAGCCGACGGCGGGAGGATGGGGTCCCGGACTTCTATGGGCTTGGCGTCGGGGATGTCGTCGGAATATCGGCCGCCCACGGGCTGCTTGTGGACGAACTCCTCGACTTGGCGGCCGAGCATTTGCCGGAGACGGGCCCGGCATCCGAAGAGGAGGACGCGGTCCGGGTCGCCATCGCGGGCCGGCCCAATGTGGGGAAGTCGTCTCTGCTGAATGCGATCCTCGGCGAAGACAGGGTCCTCGTCGATGCCCGGCCGGGCACAACGCGCGACTCCATCGACACGAGACATGAGTGGCGCGACCGTCCCTTGGTCCTCATCGACACCGCGGGAATCAGGCGAAAAAGCCGCGTGAAGGAGTCCTTCGAGTACTACGGTGTGCTGCGCGCGTTCGGGGCCATAGAGCGGTGCGACGTCGCGCTGACCTTGATCGATGCCTCGGCGGGGCTGACCGATCAGGACAAGAGGATCGCGGGCCGCGCACACGACGAGGGGAAGGCGCAAGTGCTCGTCGTGAGCAAGTGGGACCTCCGCGCGCCCGCTGATGCGACCAAGGAGGCCGAGCGCACGCTCATGGCCGACTTTGCGCGCGAGATACAGGCGTGGCTCCCCGAGCTCAAGTACGCTCCTGTCGCCTTCACATCCGCGGTGGAGGGGAGAGGAATCGAGGCCCTGCTCGACACGACTGTAGAGGTGGCCGAGGAGCATGCCCGTCGGTTCCAGACGGCGGAACTGAACCGCATGTTCGAGGAAGCAACGTGGGATCATCCTCTTTCACGCAAAGGAAAGCAGCTCAAGATATACTACGTGACTCAGGTGGGCGTTCGGCCGCCGACGCTTGCCCTTTATGTCAATGACCCGAAGCGGATGCACTTCTCCCACCGGGCATACCTGGAGAACGAGCTGCGCAAGCGCGTCGCGCTGGAGGGCACGCCGCTTCGACTCCTCGTCCGAAAGGCTCGCGGCCGGACGGCGCGGGCGAGGAGGCGATGATGCGCATCGCGATCTTGCTGGTGCTCTCCTATCTCCTCGGCAGCATTCCTTTCGGGGTGATGGCAGGCCGACTTCGGGGGGTCGATATTCGCAAGCACGGCAGCGGGAACATCGGATTCTCCAACGTCCTGCGGATTCTTGGGCCGGGCCCCGCGTCACTGGTTCTCGTTGGGGACGTTCTGAAAGGGGCCGTGCCTGTCGCCGTCGGTCGAAGTCTCGTGCGAAGTTGGCCGGTTGGCGACCCTGACCTTTTGCTGCTGGCAGTGGCCCTAGCGCCGATTGTCGGACACACGTGTTCCGTCTTTCTGGGCTTCCGAGGAGGCCGAGCAGTTGCCACAACTCTCGGGGTTCTTCTTGCGATGACATGGCAGGCGGCTCTCGTTGGGGTTGGAGTCTGGTTGCTCGTCGTAGCAGCCACTCGCTATGTTTCTGTGGCCTCAATCAGCGCGTCGGCAGCGGTTCCGATATGCCTGGCCGCGACGGGGACCCGCTGGGAATGGCTCGCGTTCTGGACCGCAGTGGCGGCGCTGATCATTGCGCGCCACATCCCTAACCTCGGACGACTCATTGAGGGCACGGAGTCGAAGATTGGACAACGTGCGGACCTGTAGCCCGCCTTGAGGCGGGGTGGGGCATCTCGCGGGTTGCCGGGTCCCACGACTCTCGGCCCCGGGTGAGGGGGGATGGCCGCGTCCGAAGTTGTGGCATACTACCACAGCACCCAGCTGAACGACGGGAATCAGGCGAGGCGGGTGATTTGACCGAACACGGTGGCAGAATCGCCGTCATTGGCGCCGGGAGCTGGGGGGCGGCGCTGAGCATTGCGCTGGGCCGGGCGGGCTGGCGCGTATCTCTGTGGGCTCGCCGGCCTGAGCTCGCCCGGGCGATTCAGCGCGAGGGCCGAAACCCCGAGTACCTCCCGGACTTCCAGTTCCCCGATGATCTAGAGGTGACGGCGGAGCTGGCTCAAGCAGTGTCGGGCGCGGACTTGGTCGTTCTTGCCGTTCCCTCTCAAGGTGTCCGGACGGTCTGCTCGGAAATGGCTCGCGGGCTCCGCGATCGTCAGGGCATCGTCAGCGCCGCCAAAGGGCTCGAGCAAGAGACGGGCCGACGTCTCTCTCAGGTCATCGCCGAATGCATTGGCCCCGGCAAGCTCGGCGGCCTCGCCGTGCTCTCCGGGCCGAACCTGGCGCCGGAGGTTGCCGCGGGGCACGCCACGGTGAGCGTTGTGGCCTCACAAGACAGGGCGTTTGCGTCCCGCGTGCAGGCCGCCCTCAGCACGCCTCGGTTCCGCGTCTACACCAACCCGGATGTGCTCGGAGTGGAGCTGGGCGGCGTGCTCAAGCACGTCGTGGCTATCGGCGCGGGGATCAGCGACGGGTTGGGATTCGGCGACAACACCAAAGCAGCCCTGATCACTCGCGGGCTGGCCGAGATGACGCGGCTCGGTGTGGCGTTGGGCGCTCAAGCTGCCACTTTCCACGGCCTCTCCGGAATGGGCGACCTTGTCGCGACCTGCGCCGGCAGAAAGAGCCGCAACTACCGGGTTGGGTACGAGCTGGCCAAAGGTGGTCAGCTGGCCGATGTCCTGCGCGAGATGGCGCCCCAGGTGGCCGAAGGCGTCGCGACGACGCACTCTGTGGTGCGGCTGGCGGCGGCACAGGGCGTGGAGATGCCGATCGCGGGGGCCGTCTATGAGGTGCTGTTCGAAGGTCTGGGGCCCGTCGATGCGGTCACGTCCCTCATGACGAGGGCTGGGCGGGACGAGTTGGATGAGTGAGGCGAGGATGTCGGGGCGGCGGTGTGTTTAGACCGAGGTCTCCGCGCCTGACGTGACTTCCTCGAGCAGCTTCGTTACCTGGGAAAGGCTGAAGGGCTTGCAGAGACACGCTGCGGCCCCGCTCCGCAGGGCCTCGTCGATGATGTCGTCCTTGGCGAACCCGGTGATCATTACAAACATCGCGTTGGGCTGTAGCTCGCGCAGCTTCTTGAGCGCCTCCAGGCCGCCCATTCCTGGCATGCGGATGTCCAGGAACACGAGGTCGAAGGTGTTGGCGGCGGCAAGCTCAAGCCCGCTCGCACCGTCTTGGCATGTGGTCACGCCATGCCCGAAGCGCGCCAAGAGATCCTGTAACAGCATGCAGATGCTCTGCTCGTCGTCGACAACGAGTACGTCAAGTGGCTTCGCGGACACATTCCGCCTCCCGCGGCGGCTGTCTGGGGCTTAGGGTTCAGCTTCCGCCTCCTGTGCAATGGACTTATTCCACAATTCGTTTTGCTGACGGGAAGCGAAAAGGACCGGGGAGACCGTACGCCGAAAAGGCGAACTGCAAAGAGCGTAGGGAGGATTCCGGCATGGAAACTCGTCGCCGGCCGACCGGCTACATAGCGGTTGCTCTGATCGCACTCGTGCTGATCGGGTGGCTGGTGCAGCGGTACGTGGTGAAGCGCGGCCTGATAAGGGACCTCGGCACCAACACCATGCAGGTCAGGGTCGAGGCAGCTCGCAAGCTGCTCGAGATGGAGAAGCTGTCCGACTCCCTGCCGGCCCAGCATATCATCATCCGCAGCAAGACGGCCGAAGCGTTGGGTGAGATCGGCACCGATGAGGTCCTGGAGGTCCTCGGAGAGATCCTGAGGGACCAAGAGGAGGCGCCGCGACGCTGGGCGCGCAAAGCGCTGGTCAAGCAAGGAAATAAATCGCTGCCGGTTCTGCTCGGTGCCTTGTCGGAGGGCGGCGAAATCCGGGAGGAGACCATCAAGGCCCTCGAGGCCATCGGACCTGAGGCTTCAGAGAAGGTGCGCCTCCTTCTGTCTGACGGCTCGGCTGTCGATGGAGCAGCAGCAGCTTGCGCCCGTGTGGGCGGGGTGGGCATAGATGCGCTACTCCGCGCCTGCTACAATGCACACAAGGACCTGCGCGGCAAGGTCCTCGACAACCTCGGACTCCAGGGCATTGAGGCGGCCGTCGAGCCTGCTCTCTATAACCTGCTGCCCACAGACAAAAGCAAGAAGGGCGCCGCCATCAAGGCGCTGGGGCTGATTGGCGACCGCAGCGCGGTCCCGAAGATAATCCCGTTCCTGGAGGACAAGGACAACCGGGAGGCCGCCGCGACGGCCCTGGGGCGAATCGGAGACCCCCGGGCCGTCGAGCCGATACTGGCGACGCTCACGGAGACCGAGAAGCGCTACCGGAACGCCGCCGTCCTGGCCCTGCGCCGAATCGGTCCGCCCGCGTTCCCCGCGCTCACAAGAGAGCTCCGCTCCGACGAGGTGCTGATGCGACGCGGCGCAGCCGCTTCCCTCATCGGATCGAAGTCCTCCAGGGTGAACGGCCCTCTCATCGCAGCACTCGCTGATCCCGACGCCGAGGTGAGGGCCTCGGCCGCGCTGGCCCTTGGGTGGCAGGGCAATGTGGCCGCAGTGCCGGCCCTCATCGTCGCCCTGTCCGACTCGAGTTGGGAAGTCGTGGACTCGGCCGTCACGGCCATCGGGGACATCGGCTTGGATGCCATCCACCCGCTTCTCGCCGTCCTGCGAAGCGCTGAGTCCGGCGTCACGGTACGATACCAGGTTTCCCAAGCGCTGGCGGCCATGGGGAGAGCGGCCGTGCCTGAGTTGACCGATGCCCTCTCTGACCGCAGCTCTTCCGTGGCGACGTGGAGCGCGGTCGCGCTGGGTGAGATAGGCGATCCCAGGGCGGTTGCTCCTTTGCGCCAACTGGCAGAGAGGGCCAGTCCGGATCTACGCTGGGTGGTCGAGGAGCAGCTCAGACGCTTGACAACGCTCTGAGGCCGCTCGCGGGCCTCTGAGACGCTCCAGACGGAGGTCGCGGCGGCGCCTCAAATGGGCGCGGGCCGCGACATCTTTTCCTGCCGCCCCTTGACAGCAATGTTATCAAGGGATTACAATTGGGTAGGCTAATACTTACTGCAGCAGATGGCAGAGCGGGCCGTTGTGCTTGATTACAGCGTTTCCCGCGTATCGAATCTCACGAGAACTAACGGAGGTCTACTGTCGTGGCGAAAGTGATCGGAATTGACTTGGGCACGACCAACTCTGTGGTCGCCGTAATCGAGGGGGGCGAGCCGGTCGTGATGCCCAACGCCGAGGGGAGCCGGCTGACCCCATCTGTGGTGGGCTTCACGAAGGGTGGAGAACGTCTGGTTGGGCAGCCTGCAAAGCGCCAGGCTGTGATCAACGCGGAGAACACAGTCTACTCGATCAAGCGCTTTATGGGACGGCGCCACTCCGAGGTCCAGACAGAGCGCAGCATGGTCCCATTCCGGGTTGTCCAGGGGCAGAACGACATGGCCGTGGTGGAAGTTGGCGAGAAGCGGTACACGCCTGAGGAGATCTCTGCCATGGTCCTCCGGAAGCTGCGTGAGGATGCGGAGGCCTACCTTGGCGAGAAGGTGGCCCGCGCGGTCGTCACCGTGCCAGCATACTTCAACGACGCACAGCGCACCGCCACCAAGAACGCCGGGGAGATCGCCGGGCTCGAGGTGCTCAGGATCATAAACGAGCCGACGGCGGCAGCTCTTGCCTACGGGTTTGCGCGGGGCGACTCGACGGCCGAGCAGAGAATCCTCGTATGGGACCTGGGTGGGGGGACGTTCGATGTTTCTCTGCTTGAGGTGGGGGAGGCCGTGTGCGAGGTCAAGGCCACGAACGGCGACACGCACCTGGGCGGCGACGACTGGGACGAACGCATCGTCAACTACGTCGCCGACGAGTTCCAGAAAGAGCAAGGCATAGACCTGCGCAAGGACCGCCAGGCGCTTCAGCGGCTGCGAGAGGCGGCCGAGAAGGCGAAGGTCGAGCTGTCGTCCATGGTCCAGACAAGCATCAACCTCCCCTTCGTCACGGCCGACCAGACCGGGCCCAAGCACCTGGACATGAATCTTACGAGAGCGAAGTTCGAGGAACTGACCCAGGACCTGCTCGAGCGGATGGTAGGGCCCTTCGAACAAGCGCTGAGCGATGCCAAGATCAAGGCACAGGACCTCGACGCCGTAGTGCTGGTTGGCGGTGCGACGCGGATGCCGATGGTTCAGGACCTCATCCGTCGGCTGACGCAGAAGGAGCCGCATAAGGGCGTCAACCCGGATGAAGTCGTGGCGATGGGCGCGGCCATCCAGGCGGGCATCATCGTTCGCGAGGTAGACGACGTTCTGCTTCTGGACGTGACCCCGCTGTCGCTGGGCATCGAGACCCTGGGCGGCGTGATGACCAGGCTGATTGAGCGCAACACCACTATCCCGACCCAGAAGACGGAGGTCTTCACCACCGCCGCCGATAGTCAGACCGAGGTCGAAGTCCACGTGCTTCAGGGCGAGCGCCCGATGGCGAACGACAACCGCAGCCTGGGTAGGTTCCGGCTGACCGGGATTCCGCCCGCGCCGCGAGGTGTCCCCAAGGTCGAGGTTTCCTTCAACATCGACGCCAATGGCATTCTCAACGTCGCCGCGAAGGATATGGCGACCGGCAACAAGCAGGAAATCACGATCTCCGGCTCGAGCCAGCTCGAACGCGGCGCAGTCGAGCGGATGGTCAAAGAAGCTGAGCAGCATGCTGAGGAGGACCGTCAGGCTCGCGAGGCCGCGGACACGCGCAATCAGGCCGAGCAGCTCATGTACACCGCCGAGCGTAGCCTGAAGGACCTGGGAGACAAGGTGCCGGCCGATAAGAAGAAGGCGGCTGAGGAGGCGATCAAGGAGGTCCGGGAAGCCCTGGAGGGCCAGGACACGAATCGCATCCGGACCGCGGCCGATGGGCTTCAGCAGGCGTTCGCAGATGTCTCGCAGGCTGCGTATCAGCAGGCGGGCGCAGGACAGCAGGCTGCCGGTGCGCCCGCCGAGGGCGCTGGCACGAGCGAGGAGCCTGACGCCGAAGGGGGAGACGAAGGCGTCATCGACGCTGAGTTCCGAGAGAGCGACTAGCGCAGGCCCCGCAGGGCCCGGAGGGTCAGCACAATGGCGTTCGGCAACTGGGACATCTTCGGCGACATCACACGGCTGCGGAGAGACCTAGACAGGTTCTCTGAGAGTGTCCGCTCCGGCCGCCATGTGGCGGACGAGGAGCAGGTTTGGGCCCCACCTGTCGATATCCACGAAGAGGACGATGCACTTGTTCTCTTCGTGGACCTGCCCGGCCTCAAGCGGGAAGAGATCGACCTGGAGATCCATGAGGACAGCGTGACCCTGCAGGGCGAGAGGGACCGGCCGGACGACGAGAGCGGAATACGGCTGGAGCGACCAATGGGGCGCTTCCGGCGTTCGTTCCGGATTGGCATGCCGGTTGAGCCAGCCAGCGTCCAGGCCACCTACCGCGATGGCGTGCTGCGGATTCGCCTCCCGCGAGCTCGGCCCGCCGGGCCTTCGCGCGCGCGGGTCGACGTGAAGTGAGGCACAGCTAGATGCCGGCGGGCGGGTCGCGCGATTATTACGAGACGCTGGGAGTCAGTCGGGATGCTGACGAGAAGGCGATCAAGAGCGCTTTCCGTCGCCTGGCTCGCAAGTACCATCCCGACGTCAATCCCGGCGATAAGGAGGCAGAGCGGAAGTTCAAGGAGATCAGCGAGGCCTATGAGGTGCTGCGCGATCCGAAGAAGCGGTCTCAGTACGATCGCTTCGGGCACCTTGGCGACGCCTGGCGTCGGGCCGCCGCGGGCGCGCCCGGCGGCTGGGCCGGTCGCGCCACGGCTGGGCCCGATTTCGATTTCAGCGGGTTCGGCGGAAACCTGAATGACTTGCTTGAGGAACTGCTCGGCGGCCGGGGCGGGCCGTTCGCGCAGGCCCGGCCACGGCGAGGCCAGGATGTGCGGGCCGAGATAGAGCTCACGCTGGAGGATGCCTACCACGGCGTGACCCGAGACATCACCCTGCCGATACCGCAGATGTGCGCGATGTGCGGTGGTGGTGGGATTATCGGCCAAGGTTCCGTCTGTACCGCTTGCAGGGGAGCGGGACAGGTCGGGCAGACGAAGCGGCTCCAGGTCAAGATCCCGCCCGGCGTTCGGACCGGCTCTCGGGTTCGCGTGGCAGGTCAGGGCGCGCCCGGCCCCACGGGGCAGCGCGGTGACCTCTACCTGATACCGAAGGTCGCTCCTCACGCAGTGTTCAGGCGCCAGGGCGATGACCTGCACATCGAGGTGCCTGTGAGCTACGTGGAGGCGGCCTTGGGCGCGGAAGTAGAGGTGCCCACCCTAAACGGCCAAGTGAAGATGAAGCTGCCGGCTGGCGCCTCCTCCGGCCAGCGGCTGCGTCTGGCGGGGCGCGGAATGCCCCGCATGAGGGGTGGCGGAAGCGGTGATCTCTACGTCCGTATCCGCATAGTCGTGCCGAAGAACCTCTCTCGGGAGGAGAAAAACCTGATCAGACGTCTTGGGGACATGCGTCGGGACAACCCGCGCGCCGACCTTCGCGCCTGAGCATCGCGCGAGGGGAGGAGGCAACTTATATGAGGCGAGATTCTTCTGCGCCATTGTATGTGATAAGCGTGGCGGCCAAGCTGGTGGACATGCACCCGCAGACGCTTCGCATGTATGAGCGGCTGGGCCTCGTGCAGCCCGCGCGAACCGAGAACAACATCCGGCTCTACTCGGATGAAGACATAGAGCGCTTCCGGCAGATCCAGCGTCTGACGAGCGTCGGCCTCAACCTCGCTGGCGTCGAGATGGTGCTGGACCTGCTCGAGAGGATGGAGAACATGCGCCGTGACTTCGAGGGGGAGATGGCGCGGCGTAAGGAGGAGATGGAGCGAGAGATTCGGCGCCTCCGCCGCGAGGCCGCGACCGCAAGACGGTAGCAATGACGCGGCCGGCGTTGTGCCGATCTCCGGGGACGCCACGCCGGCGCCTGCCCGAAGAGGTGGGAGTCAATAGGAACATGGACATAAACAAGTTCACTGACAGAGCGAAGCAAGCCCTGATGGCGAGCCAGGAGGTCATGCGCCGCTATGAGCATTCGCAGGTCGATGTCGAGCATCTGCTGCTGGCGCTGCTCGAGTCGAGCGATGGCCTGGCAGGAGAGATCATTGCCAAGGCCGGTGGCGACTCGGCCGGGGTCAAGCGTGACGTTGAGTCCGCGCTTGCGCGGGGCCCGAAGGTCGAGGTCTCTGGCGGGGGCACCGGGCAAGTATACGTTACCCCTGCTCTTCTGGAGGTCCTCGAGCGGACCGCCTGGGAGCACGCTCAGCGAATGCAGGACAGCCTGATCGCCGTTGAGCATCTGCTGCTCGCCATCGTGACTCAGGAGAGGTCCGAGGCGGCGCGGATACTGCGGTCCAACGGCGTAGCGATAGAGGGGCTGCAGCGCGCTATCGCTGAGGTCAGGAGTGGCCAGCGTGTGACGGACCAGGGCGCGGAAGGCAGATATCAAGCACTGGAGCGCTTCAGCAGGGACCTGACGGACCTGGCCCGCCAGGGGAAGCTTGACCCCGTGATCGGCCGCGACGCCGAGATACAGAGGGTCATCCAGATCCTCAGCCGCCGGACCAAGAACAATCCTGTGCTGATCGGTGATCCAGGGGTCGGGAAGACGGCCGTGGTCGAGGGGCTTGCCCAGAACATCGTATCCGGGGAGATTCCGCGAACGCTCAGGGATAAGCGCATTCTCGCGCTCGACCTGGGTGCCATGGTCGCCGGCTCGAAGTTCCGCGGCGAGTTCGAGGAGCGCCTGAAGGCCGTGATGGATGAGATTCGCAAGGCCGAGGGCAAGATCATGGTTTTCATCGATGAGCTCCACACGGTCGTTGGGGCCGGTGCTGCCGAAGGTGCCATTGACGCCTCGAACATGCTCAAGCCGGCGCTGGCGAGGGGGGAGCTGCAGGCAATGGGGGCGACGACGCTGGACGAGTACAGGAAGCACATCGAGAAGGACGCCGCGCTGGAGCGGCGCTTCGCCCCTGTGTACGTCGAGGAGCCAAGCATTGAGGACACGATCGCGATTCTGAAGGGACTGCGAGAACGGTACGAAGAGCATCATAGCGTGTCATATGATGAAGATGCGCTGGAGGCGGCCGCCCGTCTCTCAGCGCGTTACATAACGGATCGATTCCTGCCCGACAAGGCGATAGATCTCGTAGACGAGGCGGGTTCCAAGAAGCACCTGCAGGCCGTGCTCTCGCCCCCGGACATCGCGCAGCTCGAATCACAGATCAACCGACTGGAGGAGCAGCGGGAGGCGGCGGCCCTCCGACAGGACTACGAGACAGCGGCGAAGATGAAGCAGGAGATCGAAGTCCTTCGCTCCCAGCTCGACGAGAAGCAGAAGAATTGGGAAGCCGAATCGGGCAAGGCCGACTCACGCGTCAGCGCGGAAGACATCGCACAGATCGTTTCGACATGGACGGGCATTCCGGTCTCCCGGATGTTCGAGGAGGAGAGCGAGAAGCTGCTGCGGATGGAGGAGGAGCTGCACAGGCGCGTGATCGGCCAGGACGAAGCGGTCCACGCCATCTCCGAGAGCGTTCGGCGGGCGAGAGCCGGGCTCAAGGACCCAAAGCGGCCCATTGGCTCGTTCGTCTTCCTCGGTCCGACCGGTGTGGGGAAGACGGAGCTCGCCCGCGCGCTTGCCGAATTCCTCTTCGATGACGAAGACGCGATGGTACGGCTGGACATGTCGGAGTACATGGAGCGCTTCGCCGTCTCGCGCATGGTGGGCGCGCCGCCGGGCTACGTTGGGTATGAGGAGGGCGGCCAGCTCACCGAGGCGGTGCGGCGCCGACCCTACCGGGTGGTTCTCTTCGACGAGATCGAGAAGGCTCACCCTGACGTCTTCAATATGCTGCTGCAGATCCTGGAGGACGGGCGGCTGACAGATGCCGCCGGACGAGTGGTTGACTTCAGGAACACCGTGATAATCATGACGAGCAACCTCGGCAGCCAGCACGTCCGGTCCGGCGCCCTCGGACTGGGCGGTGCCGCCGCGACCGAGGACTTCGCCCGGACGCGGGAGCAGATGCTGGCGGAGTTGAGAAAGACCTTCCGGCCCGAGTTGCTGAACCGGATCGATGAGATCGTGGTCTTCGAGCCACTGACCCAGCAGCAGATCGAGCAGATCGTGGATCTCATGCTCGATCGCGTACGCGAGCAGCTTGGCGAGCGCAAGATCACTCTTGAGGCCGCCGAGCCCGCGCGCTTGCTGCTCGCCAAGGAGGGCTTCGATCCCGAGTACGGCGCCCGTCCCCTGCGGCGCACCATCCAGCGGCTGGTTGAGAATCCCATCGCCCGCGGTATCCTCCAGGGCGAGTATCGTGAGGGGGACACGGTCGTGCTCGACGTGGAGGACGACAAGCTCGTGCCGCGGCTGCTGGTGCCGGCGTCGGAGAAGCAGGCCGCGGCCTCCGACTAGGGACGACCCTACGTCAAAGCGCCCTGTCTGCTTCACAGGAATTTCACAGGGCGGCCGTAAGCTACCAACAGCGGGCCAGCGCGTCGACGCTGGCCCGTGTGCTCCCTACGGGGACTGGAGGACCCAGTGGAGAAGCTGGGGGAGGCGGTAGACCTCTTCGCGTGCTGCATATTCACGCTGAACGCCTTCACCATCGTGCTGCCGGCCTTCCTCGTGGCCGGCGCGCTCGTCGTCTTCGTGCCGAGCTACTCGGTGATGAAGTACCTCGGCGCAAAGGCCAACCGTATCATCTCCTACGGCGTCGCGGCGGTCTCCGGTAACGTCCTTACGGTGTGTTCCTGTAACGTCGTGCCGATATTCGCCGGAATTCTGCGCCGCGGCGCGGGCATCGGCCCCGCCTTCTGCTTCGTCTTTGCGGCGCCGGCCATACACATCGTGAACACTGCGTTCACATATCAGGTGATCGGCCCGCGTCTCGCACTGTGGCGTTTCTTCACGGTGCCAGTCATCGCGGTCGTGCTCGGGCTCATAATGGCGTCGATCTTCCGCAAGGAGGAGAAGCAGCGGCAGTGCGGAGCGCAGGGCGGGCCGGCCGTCTCACTGGTTGAGGCATCTGCGGAGCAAGCCAAGCGCGGTGAACTGTTCCTGGGGCTGCTGATCGGCGTGCTCATCTTCGGCGCGTGGATGCCGCTCGATGGGAATCTGCCGGGGGAGCTTGGTCAATACGCAAGGCTGGCCGGCGTCCTGGTCGCCGCCGCCGCCTTGACGCGCCTGGCGCTGAAGTGGTTCGGACGGGAGGAATCCAAGGAGTGGGGGCGCCAGACCTGGCTGCTGCTGCGCATGATCGTCCCCATCTTCGTCGTTTCCGTCATCGTGATCGCCTTCATAGTCCAGCGGATCGATCTGAAGTGGATAATGCCGACTGCCGCCGACACGGGCGGCATTCGATTCGGCCATCCGCACGGCAACTCACTCCCTGCCGTGTTCATCGCCTCCGTATTCAGCACGCTCATGTATTTCCCGATGTTGACGGAGGTCGCCTTCGCCAAGGGTCTGCTGCTTCGCTACTTCGCGCTGGGACCCTCGCTTGCTATCCTCCTCGGCGGTCCTGGGCTGAGCCTGCCGGGGCTCCTCTTAGTAAGCAAGGTGGCGGGCTGGAAGAAGATGATCATCTACTGGCTCATCATGGTGAGCCTGATCACGCTCGTTGCTTTTGCCTTCGGATCGTACTACGGTGAATACCAGTGCTCGTGCCAGCGGCAGGGTCCCGGCTCGGAGGCTTTGGCAGACGCCCCCCCGATCGTCGGGTGGCTGGGGCTGGCGTGGTACGGCTTCTTGATGCTGTGGATCGCGGTGATGCTCGTAAGGGCGCGCTCCGGGCGGCGCCCCGCGGACGCGAGGGAGGAGGGAGCCTAAGCCTGCACGATATCGAGCCCAAGCACCCTACTGCGCGCTCGCAGCCGGTTCCTCTGTTGGGCCGGCAAGCGCGGCGACGTATCCGCCCGGGTGCAGGAACTCTCCTGCGGCACCGTGCACCTCCTCGGCGGTGATGCCAGCGAGAATGTGAGGGTACTCGTAGGCGTGGTAGAGGCCGAGATCGTAGAACGCGGCCAGCACGAGTTCGCGGGCGATCCCGGCGTAGGTCTCCATTCTGCGCGCGACCGTGCCCTTGACATAGTCCTTCCAGAGCTGCAGCTCTTCCGCCGAAGGCTCCTCCTGCTGAATACGGCGAAGCTCCTCCAGCGCCGCCTGCAGGGCCTTGTCGGCGTTCTCTGGGTTGACGCCCATGTGGAGCACCCACGGCCCGGGACCCCAGTATGCATAGTAGTAGCTGTACACGTAGTAGGCCAGTCCGAGTTCTTCCCGGATGTGCATGTTGAGCCGACTCATGAAGCTTCGGCCCAGCACGTAGTTCATAAGGTCGGCCTGATAGTACTCGGGGTGTCGTCGGCTGATGCCGGGAAATCCCAGCGCGATGTCCACCTGGGTCTTGTTGGGAATCGCCACCCGACAGGTCCGCGGCTGGCCGGGAACGTCCACCGCAGGCAACTCCGGCCTGGCGGGCTCGCCGAGCTGCTCCCATGGCCCCAGCGCCTTCCGGACCAGCGCCGCGGCCTCTTCCGGTTCGATGTCGCCCACGATTGCGAGAAGCGTGTTCTCGGGGCGATAGTACTGGGCATGGAAGCCGATGAGATCCTCCCGGGCGACGGATGAAACCGTCTCCGCCGTCCCAAGTCGCGGATAGTGGAAGGGGTGGCCCTCGGGGTAGAGCTGGGCGAACAGCTCCTTCTCGGCCACCTGGTGGGTGTCCTCATCACGACGCTGCTGTGCGGCGATCAACTCCGAGCGCACGTTCTCAAGCTCGTCCTCGGGAAAAGCAGGCGTCATTAGCTGCTCGGCGGTTGCCTCGAGCAGCAGGCCCAGGTCTCCCTTCAGACAGCGTCCCGAGATCACCCCGACCTGCACGCCAGTGCCAAAAGAAAGCTCGGCCGCGGCGGTCTCCAGCTCCTCCCGTATCTCCTGCCAGGCCCGCCTCTCCGTCCCGCGGGATAGCATCTCGGCGCAGAAAGCGGCCAGGCCGGCCTTTCCCTCGGGGTCGAACACCGGACCGGCCATCACGTTGCCGTAGAGAGCGAGGAAGGGAGCGGCGTGGTTCACCTGGATCACCACGACTAGGCCGTTGTCGAGCTCCAGCCGATGAATCGGGGCCACCTCTCCGACCCTCGCCGGGGGCGGCACCAGCATGTCGAGGCGGCCGGCCGACAGTGATTCGTCCCTGCGATTCCGCCAATGGACATCTGTAGGCGCAGGACTTCCGGCGGGAGCCGCGCCGGAGGCCTCGGGTGTGGGAATCAGCCAGCCGACGGTTCGGTTCTCCTGAGTGAAGTACTCGCGCGCGACGCGCTGAATATCATCGGGGGTCACGGCCTCAACCTTGTCAGAGAATGTCTCAAGGTATCGGTGATCGTGAATTAGGTGATAATAGCCGATCTGCTGTGCGAGCTTCGTGACCCCGTCGGCGGAGTAGATGAAGTTGGCCTTGGTCTTGTTCTTCGCCTTCGTGAGCTCGCGCTCGCCGACGATCTCGGTCTGGAGTTCGTCTATGATCGTGTCGAACGCCGCCTCCACCTTCTCGTGCTCGACGCCGGGGCGGATTGCGACCTCGAATGCGAAAACCGTCGGCTCAGGGTTCTCGTATTGCCAGCCACCTGCCGTGGATGCGAGTCCGCTGTGAACCAGGGAGCGATAGACGCGACTGGTTCGCCCGCTGCTGACGATGTTCTGGAAGACCTCCAACGCCACATGATCGGGATGTTGGATCGGGGGCACTTCGTAGACGGCATGGAAGTAGGCCGTTCGCCCGGGGACCTCCAACGTGACTCTCTTCTCTCCGGTAGGGCCCCGCCCCGGGTTCGGCGCTGGTGGCGCGGTATCGTCGGGGCTGATTGGACCGAAGTACTGCTCCGCCTTCCTGAACACCTCATCCGCGTCGACGTCGCCGACGACAACGAGCACGGCGTTGTTGGGGGCATAGTGGCTTCGATAGTAAGACAACACCTCATCGCGCGTCAGCGAGCGCAGGTCGTCCTTGTCGCCTATCACCGTCCGGCCGTATGGCTGGTCGGGGAACTGCTGGGCCATCACGTCGCGCCGGAGCAAGAAGGCCGGATCATTCTCGGCGCCCTCGAATTCGGAAAGCACCACGCCCCTCTCGGACTCGATGTCCTCCGCCGACAGGACACAGCGAGCCATGCGCTCGGACTCTATGTCGAAGGCGAGATCGAGAGCGTCGGCCGGAAGCGTCTCGACATAGGCCGTATAGTCCATTGACGTGAAACCGTTGAGATAGCCGCCCTGGGCCGTGACGAGGCGGTTCATCTGCCGGCCGCTCAGCCGTTCCGTTCCCTTGAACGCCATGTGTTCCAGAAAGTGGCTGATCCCGGCCTGGCCGGCAGGTTCGTGCCGGATTCCAATGCGGTACCAGATGAAGGACGACAGGAGGGGAGCAGAGTGGTCCTCCTGTACCAGCACCTCCAGTCCGTTGGCAAGAGTTCGCTGCTGGATGCCATCGGGATTGGCACTGGTTGAGCTGCTGGTCATGAGCACGATGACTGCTGTGGCGAGCAGAAGCGAGAAGGCTGTTCCGGTCATGTCATTTCACTCCATGGCAACTTCGGTCATCCTGTGCGTCGCCGCATGCGAGCGCTCAGCACGATGACGAATACCGGCGCAACGACGAACACAGCTATACTCATCAGCTTCATCGCCCCCGGCGCCCAGGAGAGCACCGCGATGACAGCGGCCAGCCCCCCCAGACCCGCGCCCATCCATAGAGCCTTGCACCACGGCTCGATGACGCGCAGGGCATGTCGCCAGGTCTCGATCGTTGAGTAAAGCCGGCCGCACTCTGGGCACATCGCTTCTTGGGGGGGACGAGCTGCACCGCAGCGCGGACACGACATCCCCTTCTGTGTTGCCCGCTCGACTTCCGTCCTCATCTGCTCCAGCCAGTATCGCTCCTCCCTCAGGGAAGGGTCGAGCTGCAGGGCGGCCTCGTACTCCTTCGCGGCCAGCTCGTGCTCGCCGAGGCGACGATGGACGTCCGCAAGCAGGGAATGGGCGTGGGGATTGTCCGGGTAGTTTTCGATGGCCTGGCGGTATTTCGCGATCTCGACTTCGTTCAGCCGGTCCGTGATCGCATGATCCGCGTAGCGCCCGAGACCTCGAAGCAGCAGTGCCGTGCCGAACACTCCCGCCGACAGCACCAGAAGGCCGGGCCCGCCGTGGAGCGCGAGCGAGACAGAGAAGAACATTAGCACGAAAAGCCCAAGTCCGAGCACGACGGCTTCCCGCGCGGAGATACGCCGATCGAAGAGGGCCGAGAGAATCCAGAATCCCCCCGCAAATCCGATCAGCGCGCACACCACAATCTTGAAGGTAGTGGCGAAGGCTTCCCCAAACGGCATTCTATGTGGTGCCCTCAGTCTGTGACGATGGGACGGCCGTCGATTGCGAGCAGCTGGACCTCGAATGCCACCCTCAGATTGGCCAAGATGTCGAACGCCTCCGTCGTTCCGCCCAGGTCCAGCGAAGTTGTCGACTCGGTGCGCAGATCCATCTCGCCACTGTGGCTCAAGGCGAGTCCTTTCTCCACAAGGAGTTGCAGCTCCGATTTGTCAGTCGAACGCCCAGTCAGGTCCGTCTCAAGCCCAAGCGCTGGACTCGCCTCTCTCAGCGCCAAATCAGCCGATTTGCTGCTGGAGATGCGCGCAATCGTCCCCGCCGCCATCTCCGACAGCGACACGAGTTGATTCACCTGGTGCGCGCCGCCAGCGTCGGTCTGCCACGTGTCTCCTGGCTCCACTCTGTACGCCGGCAAGATGACGAACTGCGGCTGCGCGAGCAATGATAGGAAGGCTCGCGCACGAGGCCCCGCGGCTTGTTCGCCTGTTGCCACCGACACGTCGAGCAGTTCCCCGCGCGGGGTCATATGTACGTGTACCGCGGGCCAGTTGGGCGGCATACCGCCGGCGAGGTTCCCCGTATGATCGGTCACCTTCAGGAGACGTCCCTCCACTCTCAGCCAGAGCGTTTCGTCGATGCTCTTCGCAATCACTTCCTCGACCATCTGCAGCTCCGCCCTCCAGTGCACGGGCAGGCGCTCTCCGAGGCTTGTTTGCTCTCCTCGCACATCCAGCACCATGCGGTACTCGGCCACCTGTCCGAGCGGGCGATCATATCGTAACTCAAACCCAGCGCGGGCCGCCGGGGCTTCGCTTGGCTTGGGAAGGCCGGGACAGAGGAACGCGGACGAGACGGCCAATACAGCTATCAGGGAGATCATTGGCGTGATTCCCCGGATGCAACACGACCATCCGCGATCTGCTGCGGTCTGCCCCATGGAGGTCGCTCAGCCGCGGGCAGAAGGGCTGTATCGAAGATGTAGCGAGCAATGGGCGCCGCGACCTCGCTGCCGTTGCCACCGTGCTCGACGACAACTGCCACAGCCAGCCTTGGATTCTCCGCCGGAGCATAGCCCCCAAACCACGCATGAGGTCCGCCGCCGGGAGCCTGCGCCGTGCCGGTCTTGCCAGCTATCTTGTAGCGGTCTGTGGCTATCCGGGCGCCCGTCCCCCCCGGGGCGACCACCGCCTGCATTCCAGCCTGCAAAGCCCGGATGGTAGCCGGCCTCAAGTCAGCAGAGCGTTTCGCCGCGTCATACGTAGGTGCCGACTCTCCCTCAATACGCAGAATCACGTGGGGCTGCACGCGATAGCCGCCATTTGCCACTACTGCCATCTCGCGCGCGACTTGGAGTGGCGTAACAAGGCAGTCTCCCTGTCCGACTGCCATCTGGCATGTGTCTCCTGGGTACCAGGGCTCGCGGCGGCTCGCGCGCTTCCAGTCAGGCGTCGGGACCAGGCCTTCGGACTCCTCCGGAAGATCGATATCACATTCGTCACCCAGCCCGAACCGGCCCGCCATCTTGGCCATTGTTTCCGGCCCCACACGCCGACCCAGGGTGGCGAACATCGCGTTGCACGACTGCGCGAACCCTCTCATGAAGCTGAGCTTGCCGTGGCCGCTACGCTTCCAACAGCGCAGCCCCCAGGACCCTATGCGGTACACACCATCACAGTGGAATCGCTCGCTCGTGGTGCACTGACCGGCCTCGAGCGCGGCGGCGGCCGTGACTATCTTGAACAGAGAGCCCGGCGGGTACTGCGCCGTGGTCGCCCGGTTGTGCTGGGGGTGGTCCGGGCCGCTCAGCCGGCGCCAGTCCGCTGGGCTCAAAGGGCCGACGAACAGGTTCGGGTCGTACGACGGACTGCTGGCCAGGGCCAGTATCTCTCCGGTCCGGGGATCCATCGCCACCACTGCCCCGGGGCGATTCGCCAGGGCTTCCTCGGCCGCCCGCTGGAGGTCGAGGTCCAGCGTCAGCCAGATGCTTCGCCCGGGCTCTGGGTCCACAGTGCCGAGAGTCCTGATCCTTCGCCCGCGCGCATCGACCTCGACCTGATCCCCGCCGTCGATCCCTCGGAGCACATGCTCGGCAACCTTCTCGACCCCAGCCTTTCCGATGAGATCGAGCGGTCGATACGCGACGTTGTCCGGCCGGCGCAGTTCCTCGCTGCTGATTTCCCTCACATATCCCAGGACGTGGGCGGCTAGCTGTCCTTCGGGGTAGAACCGCACGGCGTCGGCCAGCACGCCAACGCCGGAGAAGTAGAGAAAATGCTCCGCCAGCCGGGCAACGACGTCCTCAGGGGCGTCTCGGCGAAGTACGACAGGCTCGTGTCGCGAAGTCCCCCGACGGTGCAAGTGTGCCAACAGGTCGTCTTTTGGCAGGTCCACGAGCCTGGCCAGCTCTGCCAGCGGGTCGTCGGATCCAGGAACGGCCAGCTCCGCGGGGACGACGGTGATCGAGAACGATGGCCGACTCGTGGCCAGCACGCGCCCCTGCCGGTCGCATATGTCGCCACGTGGAGCCAGACGCCTCACTATGCGGATCCGGTTCTCGTCAGCTAGCTCGCGGTTGCGCTCACCCTCGATTATCTGAAGCTGCACGAGACGAGCCAACACCAAAGCACACGCGATTACAACCAAGACGCGGAACGCGACAAGGCGCTGCCCCATCTCTCAACTCACCTCTGCGCTTCGCCCGACCAACGCCTGCCGAGCGCGCAACACCAGCCAAAAGGCAATCGGAGTAAGGACTGCGTGATACACCATGCGCCCCAGCACCAGCCTTCCGGCGCCGGCCCACATGCTTCGCCCGGACAGCACGAGAAACACCACCTCGTTTGCCACCGTCAGCAGGCCGCCAGCGACCGTGGGCACGAGCCAGTTCTCCCGGAATAGCTTGGTGCCGAGCAGCCCGGCGGCGAGCCCGCTGGCCCCCTTGCTGATGGACAAAGGCGCCGTCATTGATTGGTGCAGCGAACCCTCCAGGATTCCCGAACCAAAGCCGATGGCCATCCCGGCCCGCGGCCCGCCGAGAAGACCCGCGCAGACGGTCCAGACGAAGAGCAGATCCGGCGGAACCCCTGCCAGACTCAGCCGCGCGCCCAGCGTGGCCTGAACCACGGCCAGTACGCAGGTGGCAACCACCCCAGCAAGAATCAGCTGCGCCATAAGGGCCTTTCGATGCCGGTTGAAGCAGGCTGTGTGGATAGGTTCCACATTTGCGCTGCACCCCCCTCCTGAGTCCTGCCGTCCGGCCAAAGCAACAGGGCGGAGCAAGCTCCGCCCTGCTCGTCGCGGGAGATGAGTGACCTCGTCTCCCCGTCTGCTACTGTCGCCGACCTTCGCCGCTCAGTCCGATCGATTCCTCCGCCGCGAAGGCAGAGTCGTGTCAGTCCGCAACGATTCCCGTTGTCTGCGTGTCCGTCCCCCGACCGGACCGCGTCTCTGATCCTGTCCGTTGGGCCTCGAGGTCCCGGCGTCTGAAGGACTGGTCGATCTGCTCGTGCCAGCTCAGCACCGCCTCCTCGTAGGAGCCCCGTGCGGGAAACCAGCCTACTTCGTTGCTGCGCCCTCTGTCCACGCTTGTTGCTCCTGAGCCCCTAGCCCGAGGCTGGTAGGATTGGATCAGCACAGGTGGGAACAAAGACATCGTTCGCCGTGGTAACCCAACAGATTTGCCCCCTCGTCGGCGGTTCGCCGCCGCCCCGCCTCTGCCGATTCCAGGTGCAAACATACAACAGCCGCCCCGCCTGTGTCAATCTAAACTTGCCAGGTGACAACCGATCTTGTTCACAACAGATTACATGGCTCAGGTCCTCATGGCGAGTCCCGTTCTCAGCCTCACAAAAGCAGCGGACCCCCTCGCGAGGGCCCGCGCAAATCGACTGCTCTCTTTGTTCTCGGCGAACTACAAATCGCTTTCCGGCAGGGGCTGCCTGTAGTACACTTCTTGCCTGAGAATGCGCCCCGTCTCTGTGTCCAGCAAGACATATCCCTTGACCAGTTGGGGCCAGACCACAGGCTGGTTCATGACGTCCAACCCCACTCGTCTCGTTACCGCAGTTACGTAGCCGTCAACGGAATAGCGGCCGATCTTTTCCCCCGCCGGGTTCACCGGCTGCTCTAGCACCTGACCCTTCGAGGTGATGAGCCTGCCGGTCGCCGTATCCAGCACCAAATCCGGCACGGCCACCTGAAATCGACCGACGTCATCCTCCTTCTCCTCCTCGGCCACGCCGCCGGCAATGCCATACCCAAGAAGAGCCACGACCGCGAGGACTACGACTGCCGCCCCCAATACCTTCATAGCTCGCTCGCCTCTCTGCACTGGGATCTCCTTTCTCGCCGCACTCATGTGCAATATACCATATGTGGTTCCCTGTGTCGTGCCGTGGAAGGGACAGGGCCAACACAGCCAGAACCCCCTATCCTCGTGACGCGACCGATGCCAGAGCCGAGGCCTTTTCGGCTGATTGCACTCGACCTCGACGGCACTCTGCTCGACGACCAGAGGAACATCTCTTCCGCGGACGAAGCCGCTCTCAGGCGCTTCTTTTCTGGCGGGGGCACCGTCGTCCTCGCCTCCGGCCGCATGACACCGAACATCCGACCGTTCTACGATGCGATCGGCATCGACGGACCCACGATAGGATACAACGGCGCTCTCGCCCGAGATTCACGGGCGGCCGGCAGCGGCGTCATCCTGGAAACGCCAGTGCCGGCTCGCTATGGCGACGAGATCATCGAGTATACACGTCGTGAGCACTTCCACCTCAACTACTACATCGGCGAGAAGCTATACGCGCGGGAGGACCCCGATCTCCGGCGCTTTGCTGAGCTTTACTCGCGCCAGACCGGTGCGCTGTTTCGTTTCGTGCCCGACCTCGAGCGTTTCAAAGGAAGCGAGCCCACGAAGCTCATTATCATCACCGACCCGACTGTCCCGGAGCGGCCGGACCCCCGGCATCGGGATGAGCTCTATGACTTCTGGTACGCGCGCTGGGGAGAGGAACTCGGGGTGATGCTCTACAAGACAAATCCCGAGTACCTCGAATTCTGCCACCGGGACGCAAGCAAGGGGACAGCGCTGCTGGCCGTCGCCCGACACTACGGAATCGAGCAGTCGCTCACCATGGCATTCGGCGACAACTTCAACGACGTCTCGATGCTCCGTGCCGCCGGCTGCGGCGTAGCGGTCGCGAACGCGAACCAGGAGGCCCTCGAGGCCGCAGACTGGGTATCGCCTTTGAGCAACAATGAGAGTGCAGTTGCGGACGCCATCGAACGTCTGGTGACCGATGTGTAGAGACTCCGCGTGCCCTACCGAGCGAGTCTTCTGAGGTCCCCGCTGGGATCGAATCTCAGCCTGGCGGGCCGCCCCACAACTGTTACCCGCGGGTGTCTGTGAGCTTCTTCGAGAAGCCCCTCGGATATCCACATGCGGCCCAACTGCAGTGTGTCCGCGATCCGTACGATGCGTACGTGCGCCGAATCCTGCTCGCCGATGCCCCTGAGAGCGGCGCGCAGAAGTTCCAGGTCGTTTGCGAGGGCAATCGGCAGCTTAGCCCGGTTTAGGAATCCTGTGTGTAGCACATTCGTCTTGACGGCCCACCAGTCGATCTTACGCGCCAATCTCTCCGTCACCAGGTCCGCGAGGCCGATTCCGAGCGCGTTACCACGGGAGCCTGGCGTGAGATCGAGCGCCGCGATCACAGCGATTCGGCATCCCCGGAACTCCCGCTCGCCCCAGATCATCCTTCGAGCGATGACGTGTGTGTCGAAGCCGACGCCGCTGATGTCTTTTCCAATCCAGTCGACGAGAAGCAGATCAATCTCCCGGAACGGCAATCGCGCCGCTGTGCGCCGGGCCCGGCTCAGCAGCACCTTCTCCTGGGACATGATTCTGTTCGGGCCAAGCCCCACGATCTCAGCCGTCTGATGATATCCGTTCTCGAGAACGGCGAGCCCCCCGAGGACGGGAAGGCGCTTGAGCAACATCCGGGCCGCGGCAGGAACATCCTGCTGCAGGCTCTGGCAGCCGCGGGAGTGCATTGCCGCCGCGCCCTCCCTTTTCCCAAGGCCGATGGCCAGCATCTTCACGAGGCCGCTCTCGTAGGGGCCGGCGAAATCCGTGTGCTGCTTCACTCGGTTCACCAAAATGATCCCATCGGAGTTGAGGGCCTCGCGCGCGGTGTAGATTGGGATGCCGTCGGGCGTTTGACCCACTTGCGCAGCGGCCATTGCAGCGCGTATGGAGGCGCCTACGGACGCCCGTGTGACTCCCAGAGACGCAAGAACAGCCGTCTGCCCCTTCGATGTCGCTCCCCCGTGGCTGCCCATCGCGGGCAGCACGAAGGGCCTGCCGCCGGCTTCCTTGACGAGTTCGGCCAGCAGCCCGACGATGGTTGCGATGTTGTCGATCCCACGGCTGCCCACGGCGATCCCGACGCGGCCGCCTCGCGGGATGTGCCGCCAGCATCCACACTGGCCCCAGGCACGACACACAGCTGCAGCCAGTCCATTCACGCGTTTGGCATAGAGCTTCTGCTCGATCTCGACAAACCGGGGGATTCGCATCGTCCTGCGTCCGGCTCCTGATTCAGCATCATGCCAACAATAGCAGTTTCGGCTGAGGTCCGGGTGATCCTGTCCCAGCCGATGGGGAGGGGTGAGCGGTCCGCGCGTCAAAGAAGTCCAGCGAAGCGATTTGCACGTAGATGCTCCCCGGAGGATCACCTTGCCTGAAGCCATTACTCTAGGTGAGTTGCTGGTTGATTTCGTTTCGGTTGAGAAAGACGTGTCACTTGTCGATTTGCCCAACTTCTCCGGCGTCGCCGGGGGCGCGCCCGCCAACGTGGCGGTGGGACTCGCCCGACTCGGCGTGAGCGCGGGGTTCATCGGCAAGATCGGGAGGGACCCCTTCGGGGAGTTTCTGCGTCGAACTCTCGACAGGGAGGGGGTGGACACTGAGTTGCTTCGTATAAGCGAGGGGGCTCGTACGACGCTCGCCTTTGTCGCCACACGCAGCGACGAGCAGAAGGACATATGCTTCTACCGTAGTCCGGGGGCCGACATGCTTCTGACGGCTGAAGAGGTAAACCGCGCCTACCTCAGCTCGGCCCGCCTGCTGCACTTCGGCTCCGTGAGTTTGAGCAGGTCGCCCGCTCGAGAGGCGACTATCCACGCGGCGCTCCTCGCGCGGACGGCTGGCCTCCTGACATCGTATGATCCCAACTGGCGGCCGACGCTATGGGCCGATCCCGTTGAGGCGCGAGGGCGAATCTGGGAGGCGATGGCATTCGCGGACATCGTGCACTGTGCCGAGGAGGAGTGGGAGTTCATCACGGGGACAAGCGACCTTCCGTCCGGCGCTTCCAAGATACTGGCGGCCGGCCCTGGGCTGGTTGTCGTGACTCTGGGGCCGCGCGGGTGCTACTTCGACAACGGCGATGCCCGCGGAGAGATTCCGGGGTTCGAGGTCGACGCCGTCGACCCGCTCGGAGCCGGGGACGCCTTCGTGGCCGCGATGCTGTCTCAGCTCATCTATACCGAGAGGCGCCAGAAGCTGTCCGAGGAGCAATTGGGTGACGTAATGACTTATGCCAACGCTGCGGGGGCTCTCACGTGCACGCGTCGGGGAGTCATACCTTCGCTTCCGACGGCCTCTCAGCTGGACGAATTCCTTGGCTCGCGGCCCCCGTGACCGCGCGCTAGTCGGTCAGCTCCTTCGCCGCCTCGCGAGTGACGACCGCTCTCAGCGCCGTGGTGGCCGCAAGTCTCACGTTGGGGTCGGGGTCCTGCAGGCACTCTGCCAACGCGCCAAGGGAATCTGGCGAGCCCATCCTCGCCAATGACCGCGCTGCTTCCGCTCTGACCATTGGATCCGGGTCGTGCAAGGCAGCCGCAAGTAGCTCTGCGGCCGCCGGCCCCAACTCGCTCAGGCGCCGGGCCCCTTCCGCTCTCTGGACCGAGTCGGGGCTGCGAAGCAGGGCCGCCGCCGCCGAAGCTTCTTCAAGTTCCTCGGCCGACAGCGTCGTCGTCGCCGCTCCCCGCTCCGCTGCAGCTATCTCGTCCTCGGTGTAGCCGAGCATTCTTAGTCCTGCCACGATAGCGCTGCGCACGCGAGCCAATCCGTCCGTAACGGACGTGACGTCATGGCCCTCCTCCGAAAACAGCCTGGGTTCAGCTTCACAGGAGGCGAGTCCGTCCAACAGGTACTGGACTGCTCCCTCGGCGTCTATCTCGGCCAGCAACGAATAGGCCCGGGCTCGCACAAACCAGTCTGGATCAGAGCGGGCCAGCCGCTGGAGTTCGGCTGCTGCGGTTTCGCCGTTGACCCGCGCGAGCGCAGCGGCGACGGCTGCTCTGACCTCCGGATCCGGATCTGTGGTCAGCAGGGGAAGGAGCGCCTCTTTGAGAGCCTCTCCGCCGATGTTGCCCAGAGATTCGGCCGCGAGGCGCCGCGCCTGCGGGCTGAGACTCGCCAGCTGGCCGACGAGGTAGTCAGCGGCCTCATCTCCCATGTGTACCAGCGCGGCAGCGGCCGTTTCGGCAAGCCGCCGGTTTGGGGAAGAGAGAGCGCTGGCAAGCCGGATGCAGGCATAGTCGGTGTCTCGTGCGCACATGGCGCGAGCGGCCGCGCTTGCGACATCGGGATCGTCGTCGCCCAACGCCTCCAGCAATTCCTCAGTCGCACGCTCGTCGCCCACCTGGCCGAGGGCCTCTATCGCCCGAAGCTTGACGCGAAAGCTCCCTCTGCGCAGGTCTCGGTGCCACCGGTCGAGAGCCCGAGTCTGCCGCAGCACTTCGATGGCAGCGGAGCGTATGGTTTCGTCCTTCTCGGACAACAGCTCGCGCGCGGCCGCCGCGGCTGCACGGGCGTCACCGAATTCGATCAATTCCTCGGTGGCGGCCGAGCGGTCTTCCACGGCCGAGAGACTGGAGGGCGGCTCCTTCAGGCGCGCGGCGATCCGCCTGGCGCGCGCGAGCGCAGTTGCATATCGCCATCGCAGGATCAGCCGGAGGCCCACCGCGGCCCCCATGAGGCCCGCAAGGAACAGCCCGATACTTCTCACAGCGTCGTACTCGAGGTCTATCACAGAGGCCGTTCCTCCGCCCTCAGCGGCTCGAAGACCGACCGGCCAGGGGTACCCGGACAGTCTTCTCCCAGCTCAGTCTCTCTTGTCTTACCACATCCAACCAGTGCGCTTTAGCGCAGACGTAAATCCACAGCTGGCAGTACGTGAAGTACATCGCCGCGGCCACGAGAAGGTTCAATGGCGTGTGCTCACCTTCGAGGGCAAGCGCGATCGCCACCTGGAGCACGAATATCGTCAGGGCCAGCACCCAGAGAACGAGGAGAGGACCTCCTATGGGCCTGGCCAGGAGCCCCGCGATCAGACCTGCAACGAAGATCAGGTCCGAGAGGACCACGAGGAGGAAGAATACGTGGTAGATCGTCAGTAGGTGCAGCACTTCGAGCAGGAGCTCCCGGCGGCGTACGCGACCGACGCGAGGCAGGAACTTCCGCACCACATACGTGCCACCGCGCGCCCAGCGAAGGCGCTGGCGGAGCCAGACACCCCAGTGCTGTGGCTCGGGCTCCCACGTTACCGCCTGGGGCACGAACTTGACTTCGTAGCCATCCTGCCCGAGCCTCACTGTCAGCTCGGCGTCGTCGGCGATGGCGTGCACGTCCCAGCCACCTGCTCGCTCCAGGGTATCGCGTCGTATGACATAGTTCGTCCCCGGCAGTGAAGACAAACCAAACAGACGCCATCTACCAGCTTGGACGATCCATTGGAAACTGATGAACTCGATGTTGATGCAGCGCGTCAGCAGATTGGTGGTGCGATTGAGAGTCCGTACCTTTCCGACCGCGGCTGCCAGATGGTCGTCCTCCATGAGCTCTGCGACGAGTTGGCGCAGCGATTGTGGCTCTGGGGAGTTATCCGCGTCGTACACCGCGATGAGCTCGAAGCGGGCGTACCTGACTCCGTGGTTGAGAGCATGTGATTTGCCTCTCCCGCCGAGGCCGGGCGGGATGGCGACCAGCCTCAACCTCCGATCCGTCGCCATCATGTGCTCAATCACGCGACGGGTGCGGTCGGTGGAGGAGTCATCGATGACTATGATCTCCAGACGGTCCCGCGGGTAATCGAGGTGCAACAGGCTTTCGAGCGTGCCCGCTATCACGATTTCTTCGTTGTATGCAGGCACCAGGATGGAGACACCCGGCCATCGCTCCGGCTCCGGACCGCGCCTGCGGCGTGCCTGCCGAGAGTACCGGTAGCCAGCGAGGGTCAGTAGCACGTAGAAGCCGATCACCGACCAGACCCCGACAAGACACAGGGTCAGGATGAGATCGCGCACCAGAGCAAACGTCACGGCGTTCACGGAAGTTCCTCGTAGATCTGTCGGAGCACTGGCCATGCCGCTTTTCTGTCAATCGCGGCCGAGTGATAGCACTCGATTCCGTCAGCCCCGGTTTCGCGAAGACGGTCTATGGTCTTCCCGATCTTGGCCGGGGTCATACGCTGAGAGCCGAAGTCGGTGAGCTCCACATGAAGCAGGACGCGGGCGCGCCCGTCCGTGCGGCGCGCGAGTCGCCGCGCCGTCTCCTCCGCCCAATCGTAATTGAAGGCCTTGGTGCCGTAGATCGCCGCCCACTGCTGCCAGATGACCTCGAAGTTGACCCACTCCGGCGGATAAGGGCCCTCCAGCACGGCCTCGAGGTCGAAGCCCGACTCCTCGGCCTGGCGACGCGGGCTGAGAATGGCGCCGTTGCTCCAAGCGTCACTGATCGTCATCACGTACGTATCTATTTCTTCCTCCGCGACCGCTCGAATGCATCCCGAGAGAAAATCCGTTAGCCCCTGCGCCCGAAAGGCTCGCCACGCTCCTTCCCCGAGCGGCTCGCCCGGATGCGCCCGTGCGAAATCGTCCCGGCACACCTCGCAGTAGCATGCCTGATCGCCGAACCAGTTGACCACCGGCTCGCACAACTCAATTCCGTCCAGGGTGGGGTACCTGCGAGCCAGATCCTTCAGAAGCCCCGAGTACCACTGCCGGACCTCCGGATTGCGCGCGCACAGGAAGTAGGCTGCGTGCAGGCGCAGCGGGTTGTGCGCCCTGCCGTCTCGCGTGCGCTCACGCCACTCAGGATGCTTCTTCCACATCCCCTTATCGCGGCCACTGTAAAGCCAGGCCACTACCCTTATGCCGCGCCTGTGGCATGCCTCCAGCACGTGCGCCAAGAGGTCCTGGCGGCCCCACTCGCTCATCGAGGCGCCGGGGTATCGCGTTCGGTAGGCTGCTCCCTCGCCCACGTTGTACGCGTAGAGGAATACGGCGTTGACTCCATTTCGCCGATAGCGCTCCGCGAGCATTCCAGCCAATTCCTTGCTAGAAACGGAAGGACTGCTGTAGGCCCACGGATCGAGAGTCACCCCTTTGATGAAAGGCCGACGCTCCTTCTCTTTCAGCAACTCCACGATCGCGACGCTGCGCTCGGGCGCGACAACTCGAAGGGCTCCGCCTTCGGACGCCGCCGCAGTCCGGCTCTGCTCGCTTTCCAACTGCCACCGAGGACCCAGCACGGCTTCCCTCACGCGGGCGCCCACCGGGACGCGCAAGTCGGCGACGCCGGAGACCAGCGTCCGCCTCACGTCCTCGACTCGGACGTCGAGGTCGCGCAGATCGGCAGCCATCCAGCCCTCTGCTTCCTTGCCACGCAGAAAGCTCTGGAAGGGTTCCGGTGGCGCCCAAAGTCCGAAGGAAACCAGTGCCACCGCGTCCCGTACGGCAGAGAGCATGTTGAGCCGTTCGCTATCGGCCGGCGCTATGTAGCCGGCGTCGGTAATATTCACTGCCGCGGCGAGAACGCCTCCGGCGCAGTACGGCGGCGATTCGTCTGGCCCGGTTATTCGAAGTCGGAAGGGGTTCTCCCCGGCTGTCGGCCCGGCCCACGCCACGGGGTGCAGGCCGACCTCCCAGGCCAGCCGGAGGTGCTCACGCGGGTCCAGCCCCGTGTCGGCCACGAGGGCAACGGTGGCTCCCATGGATTCCGCCGTCCGGAGTCCCTGGACCGCGTCCGGCCTGTCCGCGAGAGGCACCTCGCGCCAGTTGGTCCAGGCCATGACCCCAACTGGGATGCCTGCTTCAAGCATCCGTCGGACCGCGTTCGGTACCTGCGTCGGCGTCGCCCACACGGGCACGTCCCGCAGAACCGGAACCAGTCGCCGCGGCCGCCCTGTATGTGGACGACCCAGGATATCATGCAAGGCGTCGGCCCAGATGCAGGCAGTCCAGAAGCGCTCCCGTCCCCAGGAAGGGCCGGCAGCGACATACCATCTGCGGTCACTTCCTGCGATGAACGGCCGCGTCTCTTCGTCGCGGCGAGCCACTGCTGGAACCGCGGTCGGGTCGTCGACCCCGAGGCGTGGGATCGCGACTCGCTCAAGGTGCCTCCGATCCCGATAGGTGATGCTCCAGTCAACGGCTTCCGGGAGCGCCTCGCCAGCCGCGACACCGATGAGCCCCATCCGCGCAATGACATCTTCCCCGAAGCTCGCGGCGCCAGGGCCGACCCACACAGCGATTCCTTTGTATTCCGCCAGGTCGGCCGAAAACCGCCTGCGTGCTGCCTCGTCCGGCTTTCCGGCGAGGTAGAAGGCACAGTAGTAGCCGACGAGTCTGCCCTCATCGTAGTGCTGCGCGGTGACGGTCTCGCAGTACTCGTCGAAGTGGGCGATCAACGTCTCGATGACGCTGGCGCTCTCAGCCACCACAGGTCCCTGAGGTCCTTCGGTCTCCGCGATCAGGAACACGCGGGCCGGACGCTCGACCGGCAGGAACGAGACCTCAGGCTGAAGGACAGCATCTGGCCGATTGACGCGACTGGAGCATCCGACGACGGAGACAAGAAGAAGGCAGACGAGGAATCGCGCGGATATCATCTGAGGACACTCCGCCGCTGGGCGACCTGCACGACATAGATGAGCAGTAGTATCACGCTCGCGCCCACCGCGAACAAGACGACACAGTGGGCAATCCTGTAGGCGGCCCTCTGGGTCACCTGCTGGGGGTCGCCTTCGAACGAGAAGACGATCTTCGGCCGCGCGCCGCGCGGGTAAGCGACAAGAATGGCACCTGGCTGCACTATCGTCTCCTCGCGTCGCTCCACATCGGGGCCCTCGAAGCGCTCCCTGGCGCCCGGCTCGGGACCGATCAGAGTCGCGTCCCAGGCGTCGGGCAGCACATCTGTGAGCAGCTGCTGCGAAGAAACCGTCTGGATCTTCAGGGAATCGTGTTTTGTCCAGTTGGGCATGTGGCGGAGGTTTGCGAACTCATAGCCCATGTTTCGCAAGCCGTTGATGAGCAGGGGGACGGCCTCAAGGGGAGCCCCAGCGTCGATGCCGGCCGTGACCCACGAGTCGGCGACGGCGGCTTGGCGACGCGCGGTTTCCAGGATGACCTCCACCTCGCCTCTCCCCTCTGTGAGCAACGGCAGGTTGTCTGGCATTACGATCTGGCCCCATGCATCCCGGCCTATCAGAAACGGCATGGCAGGAGGCATGCCGTCTTCCTCGCCTGCCGCCGAGCGGTCGAGCACTGTTGAGCACAGGCGGGCGAGTTCGACTGCCTCTTCCTCGGTCAGGACAGCACGGGGAACCGCCCAGGCCGCCGGGTAGAGGCCGCACCGGCTCAGTTCCTCGACGACTTCGACCAAAGGGGCCGACAGCCGAGGGGCGTCTTCCTTGGCATCTGGCCCCGCATTCAACGCCAACACCGGGCCCTGTTGCCCCTCGGGTCGGACCCAGTACGGCGCAGATGCTACGATGGTGGCGCCCTCCCGCTGGGCCCCGCGGAGCACGCCCACGAGCCCGCGCTTTCTGCTCAGTCGCATGAGCTGTCCAGGCGCTGTGGTTGGTTCCAGCGCCTGCACCTCAATGGCAAAAGGGACCCCTGCTCTGTGTAGCCGACGGAGCAGTCCCGACAACCGTCCCGAATCCGTGCTCGGGCTCGCGCCGCGCACCACGACCGATGCGAGCCGGCGATCCTCATGAGGCTGGTCCAACACGTCGTGCATTTGGTCGCAGAGAATCAGATGCGTGCCCAGCTTACGAGCGCGTGCGAGCGGCAACTCGGGGAAGTACCAGAGGCGGCCGCTGCGAACCGCATACGGTCTCCGGTCAGCGGCTCTCTCGGCGGTCGCAAGAACGGTGCACACGTCCGGCCGGGCGCAGGTGATGCGCCGAAGCGGGCCCTCTGGGCGCCAATAAGGCATGCCCTCGTAGGTGACTCGCGTGGGGGCAGGCTCCGGGGATAGTCCCCCGATCTCGAAGCCGTAGCGGCCGAGAGAGTACCGCATCGCCAGTTGGTCGAAGTTAGCCCCGAGCCAGCAGATCGTCCGATCAAGGTCATAGCAGTCTGCGAGCAGGGCCTGGGGCAGAACGGCACCGTCCCTGAGCCCCAAGTAAACCGCGACATCGTATGCGGCCAACTGCTGGGGCTCATAACTCTGAGCCGAACAGACAGCGACATCGCCGCCGAAATGGCCGAGCAGGTCCAGCGCGGAGGCAATCAACCTCTGTTCAGCGCCCCCCGGGTCTTCGCCGGCGTCGTGAAGCAGCAGCACGTTCTGAGCCGCCGCGGGGCCCCCAGCAAGGGTGACTGCCAAGAGGAGGATGGCGGGGCCGATTCTTCCCATGATTGCTATGCGGATGATTCCCGTGAAGTGGAGGCGTTAATCGCCGATTTGCTCAGGGTTGGTACTAGTGTACCATGCCATGGCGATTAACGCGCACGCGACATGCGCGTAGGTCGCCGGACGAAGGGAAGACCCGGCCGGGCGCGGAGGACACCCGACCGGGCCTTTGCCTGCGGCACCGATCCGGCACATGAGCGGAGTCGGCACGCGGCTGGTGTGGGCCACTGCCCCCTGCCTCCGACCCCCTGCCCTCAGGGGCGGAGGAGCACTGTCGGTCACCACGAGTCGCCCTCTCCGCTGCTAGTCGAGGTCGAGCCAGGCCGTTCTCAAGTAGGGAGTGATCCCCTCGGTTTCGGCCAGCAGGTGCGCGTCGTAGATATCGATGCCGGAAGGACTGCTCCGCGCCGCCGACACAATGGTGCGGGCGAGGCGGCGGCCGTCCAAGCGGCCTGTGCCGAAGTCCGTGACCTCGACGTGCGCGATGAGCCTGGAGCGACCGCGCACCATCTCCTTTGCCTGGCTGACAGCAACCTCCGTCCATTCGGGCGTGAAGGTGACTGGGTCACCGTATACGGCGGCCCACTGCTGCCATATCAACTCCGCCTGTAGCACGTCCGGGCGGTCCGGGCTGTCGAGAACGCCGTTCAGATCGAAGCCTATGGCGTCCCGGACCTGCTCAATTGACATCAGCTTTCCGTCGCGGCGAGCGGTGAGAACTGTTGTGACATGGACCTCTCGTCTGTAGCCGTGTGCGAGCCTGCTGCTGGCCAGCAGCAGTCGCGTGAGGCCGTCGGCACGGAACTTGCGCCACGTATCGCTGGGAATTGCCGCGGCGGGATGAGCCTGGGCGAACTGCGTGCGGCAGTGCTCGCAGTGACAGGCGTGGTCTCCCCAGCGGTCCAGCTGGAACTCCGCGAGGTCTACGCCGTCCAGCTCGGGATAGCTCGTAAGGAGTTCATCCAGCAGGCCAAGCCACCACTCGACGACCTCGGGGTTTCGCACACAGAGGAAGTAGCTGTCGCCATCCGGCTTGTAATCGGTGCCGTCGGCGTTCTTCTGCCGCCAGGAGGAATGCGCCTCCCACATCTGTTTGTGCTGCACGCCCTGCACCCACGCGATCACTTTGATCTCCCGGCGATGGGCTTCCCTCAAGACGTGTCGCAGGAGGTCCTGACGGCCGTAGTCCTCCATGATGTTTCCGGGATACCGGGTGCGATAGCGAGCGCCGTAGACGCGGTTATAAGCATAGTAGTAGACCAGATTGACGCCCTGCTCGGCCCACGATGCGCTGAGCCGCTCGGCCAGCTGCCGGGCTGATAGACCGCGATCATAGTAGTAGCTTGCATCGAACCTGATGGCCCGCACCGGAGCTGTGCGCCGTTGTTGACGGCTCGGCTCGGCTGTCTGCATCGGAGACACTCGAGGAGGCGAATGCGGTTCTGGTCCAGGGACCGGGGAAGCGACAACGGCCGGCGCCAGCCTCGGCGCGCTTGCGGCAGCAGGCGGCGGTTCGCTGGCTCGCAGCGCAGCCTCGTGAGAGGGGGCAACCGGTTCCGGCGCCGGCCTAGACGTGTGTTTCAACTCATGCCTGGCGGCGCGCATGCGCGACAAGGAATCCTGCGCGGCCTGCGCTTCCGCGTGGCTGCTGGCGGGTGGGGCGACGGGCCAGCCTGCTGGGGCCCGCGCCGACGGCGCGGGCTTTTCCTCTTGGCCTTGAGGCGTGTCTGCCTTGGGGGCGTGCGTGTGGCCGCGGTCCGCGGGCGAGCTCGGAGCGGGCCGAGCGGCTGGCGCGCGCTTTGGTGCGCCGCGCAGCGATGACACACGTGGGCTGCGCCACGCGCGGCGCCCAGCTATTCCTGCCGCCAGGATTATCGACACGGCAAGGGGCAGCGGAAGCAGTAGCTGCCATATGCTTGCACGCGCCCGTCGTCTGATCATCTCTGAGTTTCCGCTCCGCCTCGTTGCCTGGATGCGGCTGCGTCGCAGGACGCTCGTCCTCGGCCGGCGGTGCCCCCGAAGGGCCAAAAAGAGAGCCAAGGGGTCGATCCCCTTGGCTCCGGCTCAACCTTCGGCGCTTTGGCTCTAGGTCGCGCGCAGACGCAGTTGTCTACAGGGCCTTATCGGTACTCGATCCTGAGGTCCTCCCCAGTAATCACAACGTCTCGTCGACAGAGCTTGCAGCGCAAAACGATAGTGTCACTACTTCTGTAGGCCCACCACTTCCCGCAGAGACACCGCACCTTGCTGAGTTCGGCCTCGTGGTCGGACGCCTGCGCGGACTTGGCGGACCCCTGCTTGGGGCGTACCGCACACATCTGTCGATCAAACCTCCAGGCTCATCCGGGGGGAGTTGTTCCACATTCGACGCCCAAACCCACACTCGTGTTAGCTCGCTGGCTATACAGGCAGGCAGGTGTGCGAAGGAAGCCCGGCATGGGCGAGGTGCTGGGATGACGGGGATGGCTAATCGCTTGAGGATACGCCCGCGGCCACCTCGCCCAGGCCCGACCGTAGGCGAGAAGCGATCAGCGAGAAATAGGGAAGTGCGATGAGCGTATAGCGCGGCATGTGATAAGTCAGCGCAGTCAGCACCACGAGAGACAATGCCGGCCAGACCACGTAGCGCGCCCGCGGATCGCGCCACGCTTCGACGGTGGCCGCCGCTGCCGCGAAGAAGAGCGCGAGCTGAGCCAGCAGTGACATGCTGACCAGCCAACGCGGGGCATATTTCTGCATCCACTCATCGCTCTCAATTCCGGTCCACACGACCACCCGGCGCGCCGAGACGAGAAGATAGTGACCCGGATGAAGAAGGATCTCCCTGATTCCGGCGGCGGCGAAGTAGATGTCTTCCTCCGGCGCTGTGACACTGCTGGGTATCTCGGTCGGCCTCGGGGCCTCGTAATAGCCGCCGGTCTTGTTGTCGATGTGGTTCCCCATGTACAGAAGGTGGCCGAAAAAGGTGGTCATGAACACAGGCCGATCGTACACGAGGCTGCGGCTCGCGGCCCACGGAGTCAGCACAAGAGCCATGCAGACCAGGGCAACAGCGAGGGCCTTCCGCTGGCGCGAGAGAGACGCAATGATGCCTGGCAAAAGCAGCAGCACGTGGCACCGTGTGAGCACGGCGAGTCCGAGCGCACAGCCGTACGCAGCGGCCTCGCGAGACCGCAGCGGGCCGACACTCGCCAAGACGGACAGGGATACCAAGAAGATGGTCAGCGTCTCGGCGCCATGAACCGCGGAATAGACGATTGCATGAGGATACGAGGCGGTGATTGCGGCGGCCACCCAGGGATTTCCGCCCCAGCGGCGCGCGGCTGCAAACACGGCAAGAGCGCTGATGCCGCCCAGCACCGCCTGGACTACTGGAGCGACCCAGATGCTGGTGCTGGCAGAGTAAAGCAGACCCAAGAAGAACGCATAGCCCGGCGGCCATAGCGATAGGACCCAGAGCGGCACCCGCGGGTCCGATCCCAGCAGGCTGGTCAGGCCGTAACGCCCGGCTGCAAGGCCGGCCTGCCTGTACCAGTAGAAGTCCGACTCCAGAGGGGGCAGGCACCACCACGCGAACAGCAGGCGGAGTGCTACGGCCAGCAGGCAGACTGACGCAAGGGCCGCGCCCCCGAAACGTGACAGCTCGGGGAGTCGACGACCTTCATGGGCCGGTGATCCCTCCGTTGCCTCATGCGCCATGCTCATCGACGGCTGCGCGAGCCTCCCCCCTGCGCGGCTTCATCTCAGGCTGCTTCAGCCGGGCTGCGGATGCTGTCGTTTGGCCGATGTTGCCTAGAGCGGGATGGTGTGGAACCAGGTGAGGATTCCGTCTTCTTCGTCGGCATATACGCCGATTGCCTGGTACGCGTTCATCTGATAGTAGAGCGCACCAACCCAGCCGTCTTGGCCCTCGAAGTAGGCACAGGCCCCGACTTGCGCGGGGACGTACCCGATGGGGATGTCGCGATTGTAGAAGACGAAGATCCAGGCCTTCCCGTCGTCGCGCAGATGCGCATCGCTGAGCCTCACCCCGTACACGTGTGCGTTTTCATCCCCGAAATCGGTCGCCTCACCGTAGAGACTTAGCCAGGACTCAAGTCCGATCTGCACCTCCACGCTGGTGCCGGTGTCGTCGAGGACGTCGAGCCAGTTCCCGCCCAGGGTCACCGGGACCCTCGCCTCCGGCCTCGTCAAGGGGATGGCCAGCCTCACGGCTGTCATGCCCTCGTCGCTCGGGACTCGAGTGCCGGCGTAGGTGAAGCGTGTTGTACTCGTACCCGGTGTGAACGCAATGGTGCCGGCGATCGCTCTCAGTTCCCATCTGTTGATGTCCAGCCCGAGCTCTCCGCCGAGCAAACCTGGGGAGACGAGGACACCGGCAGGACCGAAGGGGATATACTTCCGCCCGCCGGCCAGATAGATGGGGCTGCGGTTGAAGTCCACGTAGGCATCTCCGACGAACGCCTTGTTATCGGCCGTGCCGCCAATCCACCAACCGTCAATCTTGGCACTCATGTAGTCTGCAATGGGTCCTGAGAAACCGGCGCTCAGCTGATAACGCGCCGTGTCTTCGCTCGAAAGCGACACTGTGTACTTAAAGAGGGATGGCCACTTCGTCTCGGCACCGGCAGCGCCGGCCACCAGAAACAGCAGCGCGGTTACCAGCACGTAAGGCGCGGCGCAACGTGTTAGTCTCTCCATGTCATCTCTCTCCTATGAGGGTGGACTGCGCGATCAGCCAGTGAGCCTGAGCCCCGCCCTTCCTCGCCCAGCGCGCGGGCGGACAGCCGTGACGGCTGCTGTATTATACCACGCGAGCACTTGCGCTCCCTGCCACAGGGCCCGCGAGACTACGTCCATTCCGGCTCGTCCGTCTCAGTCGCCCCCGGCCGCGGCGGCGGCTCTTTCCATCAGGACGCACCCAGGCCGAAGGCTCGCGCGATGAACACCGCCATCTGGTCGCGCGTGACAACGTGCTCCGGGTGATACTTGTCGTCCGCGTATCCCCTCACGACGTCCTTGCCCGCGCAGTACTCGATGTACTTGTAGGCCCAGGAGCCGGCGGGCACATCGAGGAAGGTGGGAGTGTCGGGTGGGTTGTAGCCTTCGAGCCCTTCATCGCCCGCCGGGGCCACGTCCGCCCGCGCGATGTAGGCGGCCATCTGCGCCCGATCGACCAGCTCGGATGGATGGTATCCGCCATCCGGGTATCCCTGAACGACGTTCACCTTCACCAGGAACTCGATGTACCTGTACGCCCAAAAGGAGTACCAGATGTCGTTGAAGTTCGGATCCAACGGCGGCTGGGGGACTTGGGGGTCCCCGCCGGCAAGGGCGCGCGCAATGTAGACTGCCATCTGATCGCGGGCGACTTCCCAGGTGGGCCAGTAGAACTCAACGTCTTCGCAGTATTCGCCTTTGCTGGTTCCGTATCCCTTCACGACGCCGGCCTCGTAGCAGGCCACGACCTGGGGCATGGCCCAGTGCCAGCAGCCGATGTCGTGGAAGGGGCCGCACGCGGTCTGGAGGCAGATCACCCGATCTCCATTCCGGTCCGCGACCCACACGGTGTCGTCGTTGGGATCGACGGTGAGAGAGGGGGCCTCGACGATTCCGGCATAGGAGGCGCGGTGCGTGGCGTCGGGGTCCAGATGCACTATCTCTCCGGCTGCCGCCACCCAGCAGTCGCCGTGGCTCGGGTTGACCGCGAGCGCCCGGGGCCCCGGCACGCTCACCCTCTGCAGCTCCGTTGCGTCGGCACCCAGGTGGACCACTTCGCTCGCGTGCGGATCGGCCACCCAGCAGGAGCCGTCGGCCTCGTTGACGGCCACGGCCACCGGATACAGGAAGCTCCCTCCGCGCCACAGTTCCGTTCCGTCGGCGGCGAGATGGACCACCTGGGCATTGGCCTCGTCGGCGACCCAGGCGGTGCCGTCGCCGGAGTTGACCGAAACGGAAGTCGGGAGGTTGAACCCTCCCACCCGCCACAGGATCGCGCCCGCGCTGGAGAGCTTGAGCACTTCGTTGTTGCCTGTGTTGGCCACCCAGCAGGAGTTGTCGTTCCTGTTGATGGAGATGGAGCGCGGGTCAACGAGATCGAACACAGACCATAAGATGCGGCGTTCGTCGTCGAGGTGGAGGACCTGCCCCGGCTCGGCCACCCACACACTGTCGTCCGTCGGGCTGACCGCGAGCGCGGCCGGCGGGCGGAAGTCGTTGGTGAACAGGCCCAAGAAGTGCGGGATGGCTATGCACTGACACAGACTGCAGGTAGGACACGACCCGCCCCCACACGCACACGGGCCGGCGCAGCATTCCTCACAGTCGCATTCACATTTGAGCGGACACCATAGCTTCCGCTCGCGCCAGTGGGGAAACCCGATGATCACCCATCCGGGATGCTCGACGTCCCAGCTTCCGTGGCAGCATCCCACCCACTGGGCCCCGTACCAGCACCGGCCGTCGGACGTGTTGACCGCGATGGCGGTCGGGCCGCCGGCCCGGAGCGCATCAAGGTAGACCTGATCTTGACGCACCGGGACGACCCTTTGCTGAATCACCTCGGTCGCGGCGCTGACCATCCTGGCGCAGGCCATAAGCAATACTATTGATACTATTGTGGTGCCAAACACCATGCGTCCGAGCATTTCTCGGCCCTCCGGCGCGCCGGATTACCGGCCCGGCCTGCCCCCGGCCGGGCTAAGAGATCGGGAGCTTGAAGGCTCGGCGGATGTAGACGGCCATCTGGTCTCTGGTAACGGGTACGTCGGGGTGGTAGTGGCCGTCGACATAGCCCTGAACGACTCCGTTCTCCACACAGTACTCGACGTGCTTGTAGGCCCAGAACGGCTCCGTGCCGTCGTCACCGTAGCCGGTGTTGGGCACATCGGGGAAGTTGCGTGGGTCAGCAGGGACGTAGTCAGCGAGGGCGGCTTCGCCGGTCGGGGCCTCGAGGGAACGCGCCACGTATACCGCCATTTGCGCGCGATTGACTGCCTCGTATGGATTGTAAGAGCCATCCCCGTAGCCCTTCACGACGTTCTGGTCGTGGGCGTACTCTATGTACTTGTAGGCCCAATAGGAATACCAGACATCTGTGAAAGTTGGGCTGTAGTCACCCTCGGGCACGAAGGCATCGCCGCCGGCCAAGGCGCGCGCTATGTAGACAGCCATCTGATCCCGAGTCACGATGTACCCGGGGTGATAGGCGTAGTAGGTGGTGTATTCGCCAACCTCTTGGTACCCCCGCACGAGGTCGGCGTCGTAACACGCCACGATCTCGTGCAAGGCCCAGTGCCAGCAGCCGATGTCAGAGAACGGGCTGCAAACGGGGGCCAGCTGGATCACCGTGCCGCCGTCCTCATCCGATACCCAGACCGTGTCGTCAGGAAGGCTGACTGCCAGCTGTCCCTCGCCCGATGGCCCGATGGTGCCGGCGCGCATGGTACCATCCGGGTCGAGATGGACCACCTGTGAGCCGGAGATGACCCAGCAGTCGCCGTGCTTCGGATTCACGGCCAGCGCCCTTGGGGTCGTGAGCGACACCCGATGCAGCTCCGTGCCCTCTGAGTCCAGGTGCACGACGGCATCGGCGTGCTTGTCCGCCACCCAGCAGGAGCCATCTGCGCTGTTGACAGACACCGCAAGCGGATACACGAGGTCGCCTCCCCTCCACAGCTCCGATCCATCGGCGGCGAGATGAACCACCTGGGCGTTGGCGTTGTCGGCGACCCAAGCGGTGCCGTCGGCGGAGTTGACGGAGATCGATGTCGGCAGGTTGAAGCCTCCGATCCGCCAGAGGACCGAGCCCCCGCTGGAGATGCGCACCACCTCGTGGTTGTCTGTGTTGGCGACCCAGCACGAGCCATCCGTGGTGTTCACCGAGATGGAGCGAGGATTGACGTAGTCGATCCCATACCAGATCACATCGCCCCATCTGTCGAGGTGGAGGATCTGGCCCGGCTCGGCCACCCAAACGCTGCCGTCTCTGGGGTCAACAGCAATTGCGCCGGGGCGACGGAACTCCGTATAGGTGTGGGATAGGAAGTGCGACAGCGCGTAGCCGGGGTCATCGCACCTGTCGGTAGGATCAGGAAACTCGCATGGGACCTTGCACGGACCACACCAGCCCCACCGCTCCCAGAAAGGCGGGAAGTCAACCACCACCCAGTCGCCGATGTCTCCGTACCAGTAGTACCAGTCGCAGCACAGCACCGAGAAGGCGCCGAACCACAGGTGGCCGTTGGAGGCGTTCACGCCGACCCCGGCGGGCCTCTCCGCGTAGAGGTACGTGACATCGATCGTACAATTGCATTCGGATAACCAGCCCGGGGACAGCTGTACGGCCTCGATCGTTTCGAAGGCCGCCCATGCGAAGGCAGGGAGAAGCGAAAGCACACCAACCAAGCCGAGGAGAAGCGTCCTCTGTAGCATCGAGTCAGTCCTCCAAGCCATGGCCAGGCAGAGCCGGCCGATTGGCACGACAACACAGCCGGAGTACCGCGGCAGGACCCAGTGCGAGGTTGTCGCTCATCCCCTCGTCGTGCCTTGGCACCGGCCTAGCAGGCAACAGATTAGACAGGTCAGGCGGTCGAAAAGTTCTGGGCTCAGCAGGCCGCGACAGACCACGGGGGCTCGGCAGGAATGCAGCCGGGTACCCCCGGCGATGCCTCCGCCCCGAAGGAGTGCGGTCTGAGCTTGCCGATCGGCCCTTGTTCGGAGGCGGCGCCCGCCGTCACTCTGTCAGCAGCTGGAAGGCGCGGCAGATGTAGACGGCCATTTGCGCTCTGGTGACGATGACTTCGGGATGGTACAGGCCGTCCCCATAGCCCTGAACAACGCCGTTCTCCACGCAGTACTCGATATGCTTGTAGGCCCAGAAAGGCTCCGTGCCGTCGTCGCCGTAGCCGGTGTTGGGCACATCGGGGAAGTTCCGCGGGGAGGCAGGCGTGTAGTCTGCGAGGGCGACTTCGCCGCTTGGCGCCACCAGGGCGCGAGCCACGTAGACGGCCATTTGGGCGCGGTTCACTTCCTCGTCCGGATGGTAGCCGTCGGCGTACCCCTGCACGACGTTGCTGTAGACCGCGTACTCGACGTAGTCATAGGCCCAATGCGGTTTCGTCCCGTCGTCGCCGTAGCCCGTGTTAGGCACGTCCGGGAAGCTTGCCTGTGGTGGCCCCGCGGGGACGTTGTCGTCTCCCCCGGCCAGCGCTCGCGAGATGTACACCGCCATCTGCGCGCGGGTCACCGACCAGTCGGGACGGTAGTCGCCGCCGGGGTAGCCAGCCACGATAGTGTAGTTGCAGCAGGCCTCGATCTCGTCGTAAGCCCAGTGCCCGAAGGGCACATCGAAGAACGTCGGCGGCAGCATGTCCAGGCGGACCACCTGGCTATTCCCCCAGTCGGCCACCCACACGGAGTCGCGCGTGTGGTCGAGGGAAACCGAGTTCGGCCAGAAGAGCCCGTCGGTCCGCGACATCGTCGCACCTGTTGACGAGACGTGGACGATCTCATCGGTCGCGTCATCGACGACCCAGACAGAGCCGTCGTCTGGGTCCACACACAACGACACCGGTGACCAGAACTCCGTGTTCTCGGCCAACACCTGGCCGCCCGCGGACAGACGAAGGACGCGCGCGTTCCCGTAGTCGGCCACCCAGCAGGAGCCATCGCTCGGGTCAACCGCTACCCACAGCGGGTCGTATTCGGGAGGGCTTCGCCAAAGCTCCGACCCGTTCGCGGCGAAATGAACGATCTCGTCGCCGGGCACCCCAGGATCGTAGTTGTTCGCCACCCAGCAAGAGCCATCGTTGGGATTCACCGCCACGCTCTCCGGGTAGTACACATCACTCCCTCGCCACAGAAGACTGCCTTCGGCGGAGAGGTGGTTGATCTCGTCGTATCCCCAGTCGGCCACCCAGCACGAGTTGTCGGCCGTGTTGACGGCGACCGAATCGGGATAGTAGAAGTCCATGCCGCGCCAGAGTTCCGTGCCGCCGGACCCAACGTGCACGACGTGTCCATTCCAGCTATCGGCCACCCAGCAGGACCCGTCATTCGGATTCGCGGCCACGCATTCAGGGCCGAGGAAGTACGTTCCGCGCCACAGCTCCGTGCCATCGGAAGCGAAGTGCAGTACTCGATCCTTATCGGCGTCGGCGACCCAGCAGGAGCCATCACTGGGGTTGGCCGACACCGACCACGGCCCCATGAGGTCGCCCTTGGCGACCGTCGGCGTTCCCGTCTCAGTCAGGCGCACGACCTGGTCGAACCCTCCGTCGCCGACCCAGCAGGCCCCGTCGGTCGGGCTGGCCGTCACAAGATAGGCGTACCAGAAGTTGCCCCCGCTCCACAGCTCCGAGCCGTCCGAGGAGAGGTGGACAACTTGGGACTCGCTGCAGCTGATCTGGTCGGCCACCCAGCAGGAGTCGTCCGCGGGATTCACAGCCACGTCCAGCGGGGCCGTGTAGGCGCCAGTGCCGCTGCGCCACACCTCGCTGCCGTCTGCGGCCAGATGAACGACTTGGTAGTTCTCCGTGTCTGCGACCCAGCACGACCCGTCGCTGCTGTTGACCGATAGTGACAGCGGATAGGCGAACTCCCCGCCTCGCCAGAGCTGAGCGCCATTTGCCGCGAGGTGAACGACTTGGTAGTTCTCCGTGTCGGCGACCCAGCACGAGTCGTCCGAGCTGCTAACCGAGACCGCGAGCGGCTGCGAGAAGCCGCTGGCCCGCCATAGCTCCGCGCCGTCCGCGGCCAGGTGGACGACTTGGTTGTTGTATGTGTCCGCCACCCAGCAGGAACCATCGCTTGGATTCGCGGAGACGGCGTACGGCCAGGCGAAGCCGCCGCCCCGCCACAGCTCGGCGCCGTCGGAAGCAAGATGCACGATCTCGTCGTGGCCCGTGTCAGCAACCCAACATGAGCCGTCAGTGGAGTTAACCGAGACGCCGAAGGCGCTCCAGAAGCCGTCGGTCTTGCTGAGCACAGCCCCGGACGCGCTGAGGTGGAGAACGCTGTTTCCCATCGAGGCCCAGCAGGAACCGTCGGCAGCATTGGCGGACACATCCCAGGGCGTACCCCACGGGCTGCGCCATCCTTCGACAAGCTCCTGCGCCGCATAGGACGAACTGGACAGGGAAAAGCTGAGCGCCAGGACGGCGAAGACAACTCTAAGTCTCATCGGACCGAACCTCCCTTCGTGTCAGTCCGCAGCACCACCTAACTGCATCACGCCGCCTTGCTTTGACAGTGGACCGAGGAAGCTCCCGGCCCGACATGTCGCAAAGGAGACCTCGCTTGTAGTGCAACCACCAGACCCTTGTTTAGCCGCCCCGAGATCAGTTTCCTGCTTCCCATGGGCGCGAAGACTGCCATCATTGCGTCCGGCCTCCACAACGAATCATACCACAGATGGCTTCAGGGGTGAGCAGTATGGCCGCCCGCTCGCCTGGTGAAGGATGGGGTGGTCAGTCGGCGAAAGTAAGGAGGGAATCGTGTAGCAGAGGGTGACCCCATGGAGCGTGAGCAGTTGGCCAAGCTGGCGGCTGAGCTGGTCTCGATCCCCAGTGTGAATCCCCTTGACGGACCTGTCGGAGACGGTCGCGGAGAGGCCGAAGTGGCGGCCTTTGTCGAGTCCAGGTTGAGAGAGGCGGGGGTTGAGACGGAGCTGCGAGAAGCGCTGCCCGGCCGTCCCAACGTTCTGGCGCGCATCGCCGGGCAGAGCGAAGAGGCGGTGTGGTTCGATGCGCACCTGGACACTGTCTCCGGCGAGGGGATGGCGTTTGAGCCCTTCGAGGCGAGAATGGAGGACGGCAAGCTCTACGGCCGGGGTGCCGCAGACGACAAGGCGAGCGTCGCTGCCATGATGGCCGCACTGATAGCCGTGGCCGGGGGCGGTGACAAACCTCCGCAGAGCGTGATCTTCACAGCGACTGCCGACGAAGAATATCAGATGCGCGGGCTCATGAGCCTGCTTGAGGCGGGCATCACGGCGCGGGCGGCCGTCGTAGGCGAGCCCAGTGGGCTGCAGGTCATTATCGCCCACAAAGGGGTTGCCCGCTTCGCGGTCACGACGAGAGGAAAGGCCGTCCACAGCTCGCGCCCCGACGAAGGAGTGAACGCGATCTACCGGATGGGCAAAGTGCTCACGGCGATCGACGCGTACGCGAAAGGCGGAGTGGGTCGGGAGACTCATCCGATGCTGGGCAAGGCGACGCTGAGCGTCGGCGTGATTCGCGGAGGAGAGCATGTCAATGTCGTGCCGGACCGCTGCGAGGTAGAGGTCGATCGGAGGCTCCTGCCCGGCGAGGACCCCCGGAGGGCCGTTGGGGATGTGCGGGACTATCTGAACAACGCGCTCGAGGAAGACCTAGGCCTGAAGGTCAGCGGTCCGGACCTGACCATTCCCGGCATGAGCATCCCCTCGGATAACGCGCTCGTGCAGGCGGTGGCGGCGGCGGTCCGAGAGGTCACGGGGAAGGCCCCTCTGAACGGGATGCAGGGAACGACGCACGCAGGACAGCTGGCGGAGGCGGGCGTCCCAGGGGTGGTCCTCGGGCCCGGCCGGATGGGCCAGGCTCATACGGCCACGGAAGAGCTGGACCTCGACCAGCTCGAACAAGCGGCCGCGGTCTATGAGAGGCTCATGCGGACGGGCTGCGAATAGGCCGGGCAACCGATTGCTGGAGTTGACACGTCAGTTCAGAACTGGTATACAGAAGGTCGTTTGGTGTCGAGTTGACACGTGAATAACATGCGCTGAGCAGATGCGTTTGGGAAGACGGTGGGAATCCGTCGCTGCCCCGCAACTGTAACCGCGGACGAACGCCGCAAGAGGCCACTGTTCCGGCGGTGCCGGGATGGGAAGGCGCGGCCAGTAGGATGATGCGGAAGCCAGGAGACCGGTCTGCTTGGGGAAGTTGGACGCCACTTCGCGGGAAGGGGCTTGGCTGACGGGTTGATGGACATAGTCACCCCGGCCACCTTTTCGGCGGCCGGGGTCTTCTTTGCGCCCCGGGAGCCGGCCTCCACCTCGCGAAACCACACTACACACTCGGAGGCGGCGATGGGACGCACGCGAGGATTCACACTGATTGAGCTGCTGGTCGTGATTGCGATCATCGGGATCCTGGCAGCGATGATCTTCCCGGTGTTCGCGCGGGCGAGGGAGAGCGCCCGTCAGGCGGTCTGCATGTCGAACATCAAGCAGCTTTCCCTGGCGATGCTCATGTACGCCGAGGACCACAGCGGGGGATATGTGCCCGCGGCGAGCCCCGACAACCTCATGCGCTGGCACGGCAGACGTCCGAGCTTAGACGAGCCGTTCCATCCAGAGGAAGGGCCGCTGTGGGCCTACTACCACCACGATCGGCTCAAGGCATGCCCGAGCTTCTCGCCCACCAGCCGGGAGTACGGCTTCGAGCAAGGCACGGGCGGGTACGGCTACAACTCCCAGTATGTCGGCGGCTCTCCCGTCGGGTGGCCACAAATGTGCGTGCCAGCGAAAGAGTTCCTGATCCTGAAGCCGGCGGAGACGGTGATGCTCACAGACACGGCCTTCATGGACTGCGAGGGCAATCTGTTCGAGTACTCGTTCTGCGAAGCCCCCTACTACCAGTTCTGGAACTCGCCCGCGGATCCCTCAACGCACTTCCGGCACAACGGCTTGTCGAACGTGGCATTCTGCGACGGCCACGCCCGCGCCATGCCGATGGTCTACACCCACGCCAGTGGCTGGTGTCCGTCGCCGTTGATCGGCGGAGATGAAGTTGTCGCTTACACTGAGGACCTCCTCCGGGAGGCCCGGCTCGGTTTTCTCAGCGAGGACAATTCGCTATATGATCGCCGGTGACGACGAGAGAAAGGAATCGGGGCCCCGCGAGGGGCGCCCGAGGCGACTGTGCTTCGTGCTCGGCGGGGCGCGCAGCGGAAAGAGTGCTTTCGCTCTTCGTCTCGCGGCGCGCGCCGGCGGCCGCGTCGCCGTCGTCGCGACCGCTCAAGCCTGCGACGAAGAGATGCGGGCCCGTATCGAACGCCACCGGCGCGAGCGTCCGAGCGACTGGCTGACGATTGAGGCGCCAACCGGCGTCGCCGAGGCAGTGCGGCACGCGGCCGAGCAGGCGGATGTCGTGCTCGTGGACTGCGTCGGCTTCCTCGTGGCCAACTTGATGGGGCACGGCGAAGAGCCCTCCGCGCAGGTCGAGGGGCGGGTCGACAAAGAGGTCCAGGACATCGTGGCGGCGGCAGGCGACACGGCCTGCATTCTGGTGTCCAACGAGGTCGGAACCGGCCTCGTGCCGCCCTATCCGTCCGGACGTCTATTCAGAGATCTGCTCGGGCGAGCCAACCAGGCTCTCGCTGGGGCCGCAGACCAGGTCTATTGGATGGTGGCCGGCCTGCCCGTGGAGGTCAAAGCGTCTGGTCTGGCGGAGCACTGGGAGAGAGATGCCGAGCAGGCTTGAGGAGACGATTGCGCGGGTAGGGTCCCTGGACGAGGCCGCAATGGGGGCCGCGCGGGACCGGCAGGCGCGGTTGACGAAACCGCCGGGGAGCCTGGGGCGTCTCGAGGAGATCGCAATCCAGGTTGCCGGCGTGCAGCGGCGCGCGCGGCCGGAGGTCACGCGCAAGGCGGTCTTGGTGATGGCTGGGGACCACGGCGTCGTCGCCCAGGGGGTCACGGCCTACCCGCAGGCCGTCACTGCGCAGATGCTGGCCAACTTCGCCGCTGGCGGCGCGGCGATCAACGTGCTGGCCGGCTGGGCGGGCGCGCGCGTCGTCGTGGTCGACGTCGGGGTGGCCGGCGACGTGGGCCCGTCCGAGGAAATCCTCCACAAGAAGGTCGGGTGCGGCACGGCCGACTTGTCCCTGGGCCCGGCGATGACGCGGGATGACGCGAGCCAGGCGATTGCCGCGGGAATCGAGGTGTTCGAGGCGGAGCTAGCGGAGGGACTTGATCTCGCCGGGACCGGCGATATGGGGATCGGGAACACCACGGCCTCGGCAGCTATTATCGCTGCGATTACGCGACGGCCGCCACGGGAGGTAGTGGGCCGCGGCACCGGAATCGACGACGACACGCTGGCGAGGAAGGCCGCGATCATCGAGCGCGCGCTGGCAGTGAACCAGCCCAATGCTGACGATGCGCTCGATGTGCTCGCGAGGCTCGGGGGATTCGAGATCGGCGCGCTGGTGGGGGTCAGCGTGGCCGCCGCAGCGCACCGCGTCCCCGTGGTCATCGACGGCGTTATCTCCGGCGCGGCGGCAATCCTGGCGGCCGGCCTCGCGCCGCGTGCGAGGGACTTCATGATCGCCGGGCACCTATCGACAGAGCCGGGACACCGCGCGGCACTGGCGCGCTTAGGCCTGAGGCCCGTGCTCGATCTCGACATGCGGCTCGGCGAGGGGACGGGCGCGGTGCTGGCGATGGGGATCGTCGAGGCCGCGGTCAGAACGATGAACGAGATGGCGACCTTCGAGGAGGCTGGCGTGTCCCGCGCGCTGGGGGACTGATGAGGGGTTTGCTGACGGCAGTGGGGTTTCTGACGATTGTTCCGGTCGGGAGGGGATACCGCCCGCGCGAGGGAGACTTCGGCCGCGCCGCGATTTGGTTTCCGGTGGTCGGCCTGCTTGTCGGGCTGGCGCTGGCGGGAGTCGACTGGTGGGGGCGAGTGCTCTGGGACCCCTACGTTGCCGCGGCGCTGGTGCTCGGCGTGGGCGTGGTCGTGACAGGAGGTCTGCATATCGATGGGCTGATGGACACCGCGGACGCGCTCTTCAGCAGGCAATCACGTGAGCGAATGCTGGAGATTATGCGCGACCCGCGATCCGGAGCGCTGGGAGTCGCGGCCGGAGTGTGCGTGCTCGCCGCGAAGTTCGCCGCCTATGGTCATCTGAGCGGGCCGGACCACTGGCGGGTGATCGCGACCGCGCCGATCGCCGGACGTCTGGCTATGGTCGTCGCGCTGGGGGTCTTCCCCTATGCGCGGGAACAGGGGACCGGAACACAGATGACGAAGGAGACGGGCGGGCGCCACGTGGTGGGTGCAATAGTGCTCGGGGTCGGCGGCGCAGCTGCGTTGTTAAGGACGTCGGGTTTCTGGCTCGTCGGGCTGGCGATCGCGCTTGCGGCGGTATTGGGTGGATATGCGAGCCGGCGGCTGGGCGGCCTGACCGGGGACGTGTATGGGGCGCTCAACGAACTGGTCGAGCTGGCGGCGTTGCTCGCGGGCGGGTTCCTGCTGACTCAGAACCAGTGAGGCACATGTGCTGAAGCGACGATCAACGAGATTGCTTCTCATTCTGGCGTTGGCATCGGTGCACCTATGCCTTTCGGCGACGCTGTGCGGCTGCGGTCGGCCGCCGGCGGAGAAGACCCACGTGGGCCCGCCGGATGAGGCCGCCGCGGTAACGCTGACCGACGCGCAGGGAGTCGCGGTTACGGTGGAGGGGCGGCCGAAGCGAATAGTCTCGGCAGCACCCACGGTGACCGAGATCCTCTTTGCGCTCGGGGCAGGCGAGCGTGTGGTCGCGGCGACGGACCAGTGCAACTACCCGCCGGAAGCGTCGGCGCTTACGCGCATCGGCGGCTTCTGGACGCCGAGCACAGAAAGCGTCCTCGCCGCTCGGCCGGACCTGGTGATTGGCTCTCGGGGCAATCCGCCTGACTTCATCAGCGCTCTGCGGTCTGCCGATATACCAGTCTTCACGATCGACCCGCAGACCCTCGACGACATCTTCGCGACCATCCGGCACATAGCTCTCCTGATCGGCGAGGCCGAGGCCGGCGAGGAACTCGTGACCCACATGGAGCGCCGGCTCGAGGCGGTGGCGGCACGGATCGAGGATGTTCCACCACAGGCGCGGCCGACCGCCTTCATGGTGTTGCAGGTGGTCCCGCTCTGGACGGCCGGCTGGGGGACTTTTCAAGACGATGCAATCCGGGCGGCCGGCGGACGGAACATCGCAGGCGATATCGAGGGTTTCCGGGCCTACGGGACGGAGTCGCTGCTGGCCAAGGATCCCGACTTCTTGCTGCTGTCGACCATGGACGACGACCCCGAACGCATGAAGAGGGAGATCCTGGCGACTTCCGGCCTGCGCCACCTCTCGGCAGTCCGGAACGACCACATGATTGTCCTCGACGCGGACCCCATCATGCGGCCCGGCCCGCGCATAGTAGAGGCTGTTGAAGCTATGGCAGCAGCGTTCTATCCCGAGCGGTTTGGGACGCCCAGCTAGCCGGCTTCCTCGGCCACGGCCTCGCGGTAGGCATCGGTGAGTGTGACTGTGGCCCTGCCGGGAACTGCGCCCATGTCATGACCATCGATGGACGCCACCGGCAGTATCTCGGCGATGGAGCTGGTGAGGAAGGCTTCATCCGCGTCGTAGAGCTCGGTCAGCGCGAGATCGCGTTCGCGGCAGCGGATACCGTCTTTCTCGGCGATCTCGATGACGGTGGCGCGGGTGATGCCCGGCAGAAAGCCCCGGGACAGAGGAGGGGTGGCGAGCACGCCGCCAAAGACGGCGAAGATGTTCCGCATTGCCCCTTCGACCACACAGCTATCAGGATCTACCAGAATGGCTTCGTGGGCGCCCTGGCGGGCGGCGGCCCGCTGGGCGAGGAGTTTGTCCAGATAATTGAGCGACTTGATCCGACGCAGCGGACTTTCGCCAACCTGCGCCGCGGGGACGGATACGCACTGGCACCCGGACTCGTAGAGTTGCCGGGGCGGCAGGGAGAGCGGGCGCACGAGCACGACGACCGTCGGCTGCTGGGAGCCGGCCGCTCCCGGTGTGAGGGTCAGACGGACACTGGCGTCGTCCAGGTCGCCGGCGTCGAGGGCCTCCTCCACGGCTCCTGTGAGGTCTTGGGCGGTTGGCGGGTCGAAGCTGAGTTCGGCAGCGGACACGATCAGACGCTCGAGGTGTTGGGACAGTCGGAAGACCTTGCCGCCATAGGCCCGGATCGTCTCGAACAGGCCCTCGCCGTACATGAACCCGCCATCGAGGGGGCTGATGGCTGGCTCTTCGGGCGGCAGCAGCCTTCCGTTGACCCAGGCTATTCCGGCCATCTGATCTTCTCCGTTCCGGCCTCCGCTGCCAGGCCGCGTGCGAGGGCGCGGGCTTTGTCGAGTGTCTCCTGATACTCGGCCTCCGGGTCGGAGTCGGCCACGATACCTCCCCCCACCTGGAAGTAGGCGGTGCCGTCCTTGATCACGAGTGTCCGAATGACGATGTTCACATCCATGTCCCCGGAGAAACACAGATAGCCAATTGCGCCCGTGTAGACCCCACGGCGCGTCGGTTCGAGTTCCTCGATAATCTCCATCGAGCGGACCTTCGGCGCGCCGGTGATGGACCCCCCTGGAAAGGAGGCGCGGAGGCAGTCGAGAGCGGTCTTGCCGGTGTGCAGGCGTCCGCGGACGGTCGAGACGAGGTGGTGCACGGTGGCATAGCTCTCCAGGGCGAACAACTCCGGGACGTGGACAGAACCGTAATCACAGACACGGCCTAGGTCGTTGCGCTCCAAGTCGACGATCATCACATTCTCGGCCCGGTCCTTGATGCTGTTGCGCAGCTCGTCGGCGAGCCGCGCGTCCTCGTCAGGGGTGGCGCCGCGGGGGCGGGTGCCCTTGATGGGGCGTGTCTCTACCTCGTCGGATCGAACCTGGAGGAAGCGCTCGGGAGAGCAACAGACCACGGCGCAGTCAGGTGTCTCGAAGTAGGCGGCAAAGGGCGCGGGATTGCTGGTAGTCAGACGACGATAGAGGTCCCACGGTGTTGTTGCGAGCGGAGCGGAGAGGCGTTGGGTGAGGTTGGCCTGGTATATGTCGCCGGCGGCGATGTATTCCTTCACTCGCTTGAGGGCGGCGATGTACTCGTCGTGTGTGAAGTTGGAAGAGACAGGGAGGGCGTCCAGAGCCGGCGGCGGAGTCTCGAGGGGAGGGTCCGGCCGTGCCTGTGATAGCCAATCGGTGAGGTCGGCCGCGCGCCGTTGCGCGAGGCGCTGGGCGGCCTCGGGGTCTGCCTCCGGCGCGCCCGTCGCGGATACCCAGGCGCGGTTGTCGACGTGATTGATTGCGGCCACGGCGCCGTAGAATCCCAGGTGGCAGTCGGCGACAGGCACGTCGTCCTCGGCGGTCTGAGGGATGCGCTCGACCAAGCGGCCGAGATCGTACGCGAAGTAGCCTACCGCTCCCGCGATGAAAGGTGGGGCGCCGGCCGGGCGATCCACCCGGTAGTCGCTGAGGATGTCTCGCAAGCACAAGAAGGGATCACCGTCGCGGAGCTCGGCGCCGGTCGGCCGCCAGACCTCGATTCGCGCGCCTTTGGCCCGATAGGTTAGGAACGGCTCGCACGCAACGAATGACCAGCGTCCCAGCTTCGGCTCGCGCGTCCCCCCCTCCAGAAGCACTGCGCCGCGGCGTCCGGCTATTGCCGAGAACGCTGCGGTGGCCGAAGGGAGAGGGGGTATCTCGCGAACGACCGGCGTGTACTCTGGCAAGTGTAGTCTCCGGCGGTGGCGCAAGAACGGCAGGTTCTCCGCGGTGTGCGCTCCTCCTTCCCGACGCGCAGCTGGTGACCATGCGGGACAGGGTCTGTCGCAGCTTGTGAACATGGGCGCAGGCGCGCGCTGAAGCGACCTAGAGGAGCTTGCGGCCGGTGGTGGTAATTGAAATTGATTTTCAACTGGAGCCCCGCGGTGCCGCAAGCCTGGGAAGCAAAACTCAGAGGACTCGGATATCGGCTGACGGCGCCCCGCCGGGCCGTGCTGCGTGCTCTCGCGCGAGCGCACCGACCCCTTTCAGTCAGCGACCTGCACGAACGCGCCAAGGCTCAGCATGCCCGGCTGGGTCTCGTGACAGTCTATAGGACCCTTCAGGTGCTCGAGGCACGCGGGCTCGCCCGGCGGATTCACGAACAGGGGGCCTGCCGCTCGTTTGCGGCAAGCTCGCCGGGACACAGTCACGCCATCAGGTGTAAGCACTGCGAGAAGACAACCGAGTTCGACGGCGACGATATTTGCCTCCTCACTGCCGAGGTAGAGGAGAAGACAGGCTACCGTGTCAGCGGACACTGGTTGCAGCTCGTCGGTGTCTGCCCGGGTTGCCGAAGTCAAGGGGCTGACACGTGACGCGCCGCACCGAAACTTCTTGCGCATTGCTGGTCCTGGCCGGGATGCTGCTGTGCCACGCAGTCGGCTGCGGGCGGGGGCGTGACGCTCCGAACGAGGGCCGATCCAGGCTCCTCCTAGTGGCCAGCATCGCGCCGCTGGCCGACTTCGCGCATCAGGTCGGAGGAGAGCGGGTCGAAGTGGAGATGCTCGTGGCGCCCGGCATGAGCCCCCATACCTTTGAGCCCACGCCCCGGCAGTTGAAGGCCCTAAGCCAGGCCGCCCTGCTCGTGCTCAACGGGGTGGGATTGGAGCTCTGGGCGGACGACCTCGTCTCGGCGGCACAGAATCAGGAGCTGCGGGTCGTGGAGACGGCCGACGGGGTGGATATCATGCACGCCGGAAGGAACCACGGTCACGGGGACGCGGGCAATCCACATGTGTGGGTGGACCCAATCTGCGCTATCCATCAGGTCGAGCAGATCAGAGACGCGCTGATTGAGGTCGATCCTGCAGGGGCCGACGTGTACCACAGGAATGCTCAGGCCTACGTGGGAGAGCTGCGTACGCTCGACGACGAGATCGGCCGCATCGTGGGGACGCTCTCCCGCAAGCGATTCGTCGCGCAGCATGCGGTCTGGTCCTATTTCGCGCGGCGGTATGGACTCGTGGAGGCGAGCATCATAGAGGCTTCGCCCGGTGATGAGCCCTCCGCGAAAGAGTTGTCAGAGCTCGTTGAGACGATGCGGAAGCAACGGGTCACAGCGATCTTCGTCGAGCCGCAGCTTTCGCAGAAGGCCGCACGCGTCGTCGCTGCCGAGACGGGCGCTGATATTGTGGTGCTCGACCCGCTCGGCGGCCCGCCGGGTCGCGGATATCTGGACACCATGCGCACCAACCTTGAGAAGATGGCTCGAGCGCTCCGTTAGATGAGAGGGGGCGATGCAATGAACGACTCACAGCCGATCGTGAACCTCAGTAAGGTCACCGTGGAATACCCCTACCACACGGCTCTCGACGATATCACCTTTCACGTGGACCGGGGCGAGCTGCTCGCCATCGTGGGCCCGAACGGGGCGGGCAAGACGACTTTGCTGAAGGTGCTTCTTGGGCTGATTCGGCCAAGCCGCGGGGACGTTCGTGTGTTCGGCAAGGCGCCATGGGAGCTGCGAGCAGAGCGGCATCGCATCGGCTATGTGCCGCAGGGAGCTACCGGTGATCTGAAGTTCCCTGTGAAGGTCCGAGACGTCGTCATGATGGGCCGCTACGGCCGCATCGGAGTGGGCCGACGTCCGTCCCACGAGGACCATGGGGCGGCCCAGCGCGCGATGGACCGGGTCGGCATCACCCATCTGCAGGAGGAGCCGATCCCTCGCCTATCGGGCGGACAGCGCCAACGCACGTTTCTTGCCCGCGCCCTCTCGAATGAGCCCGATTTGCTTCTGCTCGACGAGCCGACGACCGGTGTGGACATCCTCGCCTCGGAGACTTTCTACGAGCTGCTCCACAACCTCCGATTCGATGGTATCACGATACTCGTGGTTTCCCACGACATCGGGGTCGTCGCCGCGCATGCGGACTCCATCGCCTGTATCAACCAGCGCCTGACCCTGCACGGGCGGCCGGAGGAGGTGAAGTCAGGAGCGGTGCTTGCCTGCATGTACGGGCCGCGCGCAGCCTTCCTCGACCATGGGCCGGTGCCGCACATGGTCCTGGGCGAGCACGTCCGCTTGAGGCCGGCTGGGAAAGGCGAGGATGACTGAGGCCATTCAATACGCCTTCATGCAGCGCGCCCTGCTCGCCGGCATCGTTATCGGAGCTGTCTGCGCAGTCGTGGGCGTCTACGTCGTGCTCCGAGGCATATCGTTCATCGGCGCAGGCATCGCGCACGCGTCGTTCGGAGGGGTCGCACTTGGCTATGTGCTCGGAGTGAACCCGATGGTGACGGCGGTCCTCTTCTGTCTGCTGGTTGCGTGGGCCATCGGAGTGGTGGCAAGGCGAGGGCAAGTGCGAGAGGATACTGCTGTCGGCGTCTTCTTTGCCGCCACCATGGCCCTCGGCATACTGCTGATCGGGCTCATGAAGGGTTATCAGGTCGATCTCTTCGGCTATCTCTTCGGCAGCATCCTGGCCGTCTCCGCCGCCGACCTGTGGCTGTCAGTTGTGTTAGGTGTGGTCGTGCTGCTTGCCGTGGCACTGCTGTTCAAGGAGCTACTGCTCATAACGTTCGATCCGGAGATGGCCGACGTGACGGGCCTGCCGGCGGGCCGGCTTCACTACCTTTTGCTTGCACTCATCGCGCTCACCGTCGTGCTATCGATGAAGGTGGTGGGCATCGTGCTCGTATCGGCGCTCATCGTGACGCCAGCAGCCGCGGCCTATCAGCTTACAGAGGATTTCCGCGCGATGATGGCCGTTTCGGTTGCCGTAGGAGTGTTCGCCACCGTGGGAGGCCTGCTGCTGTCGTACTGGCTCAACACCGGCTCCGGCGCAACCATCGTAATGCTGACGACCGCTGTGTTTCTGGCCGCGCTGGTCTTTTCGCCACGCCGAAGGCGCGCACGCGCCGAGGCGCGGGAGGCGGGTTAGCCCTCAGTCTGGCCTGGGCCCGGCAGTTGGAACTTCATTCCGTCGCGAGCTGCGATGACCTTCACACCGGTCTCCTCGCTCAGCTTGGCCGCCACGAGCCAGGGCTTGGCGCGCCAGACAGTCATCCCGAAGTGTGTGAGGATCGCGGTCTGCGGTTGAATGGCCTCGATCAGCCGCTTTGCGTCCGCAATCGATAGATGGTAGATCTCGCTCTCCTCGAGCCGCACCGTGTTCATCACGATGACGTCACCGCGGTAGTGCTCTGCCAGTTCCGGGAAGTACCGAGTATCCGCGACATACGACCACCGGCATTCGGCCGACTCGAAGACGAAACCGTACACCTCTCCCGGGTGATCGTGTCGCACCGGCGTGCGAACTGTCACATCCCCGATCTGATACGTCCCGCCTTCCTCTATGACGAGCGTCTCGTCCACGTACTCCCGTACGTACTTGAGTATCACCGGGTCCTCGTCATACGCATCCCGCGGTGCCAATACCGCGCCCCGCCGATTGAATCCGCCGGTGGTCATCGCTTCGATCAGAGTGTTGACATCCGCGGCATGGTCGAGATGCCGGTGAGAGAGAAGTATGGCGTCGAGCTTGGTCGGGTCGAGTTTTCGTTTCGTCGCCTGGAGGAGCGCGCCCGGCCCGGGGTCGAGCGCGATGCCGGTCTCGGCCTGTTCTATCCACAGGCCGCCGGAAGCCAGCAGTTGCTTGAATACCAGCACCCTGGCCCCACCGGTGCCGAGGAAGAGGATCCGGTTCGTGGCCTGCTCAGCTTGACGTGTCACAATGGCACTCACTATACTCCCAGGGACTGCGATGCTCAACTTCAGGCGATCTCGAAACGCGTACGACGTCCTCGGCTTACCCCGTAGTGCAACGGCCACTCAGATCCGTTCCCGATACCGGCATCTAGTTCGGGGATACAAGAGGGAGCTTCCCCCGAGCGAACTGCTCGACGACGAGCGATTCCGCGAGTGGACCAGCGCCCGTCTGCTTCTGCTCAGCCCGGAACGCCGAGAGTACGATCGCCGTCTGCGGGAGACGCGGGGTCGGAAGCGGCCCGGCGACCTGATCTCCGGCCTCTCCGAGGGCCGCCGCCTCATGATCGAAGCAGAGGCGGCTTTCATGCAGCGAAAGCTCCACGAGGCAGTGGAGGTGGCGAAGTCCGCTGTGAAGCTGGAGAACCGCAACGGGGAGGCCTATGCCCTGCTGGGCGACATTCTCCGAGAGCAGGGCAGGCACGGGAACGCGCTGACCATGTACAACTACGCGATCCAGTTCGACCCCAACAACCGCAGGTACTGGCAGGGGTTGGAGGAAGTGACGGCTTTGCGTGCCGGCAAAGGCTTGCCTAAGCGTTTCCGTCGCGAGATCAGGGACCCACTTCGGCGGCCTCTGTGGGTGTGGGCCCTCGTGGGATTGGCTTTGGTCGCCGTCGAGATCAGCATGCTCTACTTGCGGGACAATTGGGGGGGCATCGGCCTTTTGAAGCTACCTTTGAACTTCACCTACGCTGCCCTTGCAGACGGGTTCCTGATCGGGTTGGCGCTGGCGGCAACAGCAGTCATTGGGCCCTTCGACGACGAGTTGATCTGGTATCAGGTGACCGGATTTGGCACCGAGACGACGCCTATCGGCATCTTGATCGCCCTGCCGGGGATCGTCTTCTTCTGGTCGGTTCCAGCCTTCTACGTGATCGTGGCCCTCCTCGATGAGCACTTCTCGGTTTCGGTGGCCATCGCGCTGGCGGCCTGTGCCGTCGTCACACTGGCCTTCTCGTTGGTCGTTCCGGATGAGAGCCGCAACACAGTGCGGCTGCTCGGCGGCAACTTTGTGTTCCTTGGATTCCTGGCCGGCTGGCTGGTGGGGAGTATCCGGAGGCGAGTGTTCGAGCACTAGTCTCCGCCCAGCAGATACCGCGGCTCCGCCTTCACATACAGGTTCCCGCGACCGCCAGATGCGTTGTCCCTGGCGGAGAGGTCGATCTCGTCCAGCCTGTCGAGGGCAGGCGACACTTGCGCGGGCTGAGCCCACGCCTGGAGCCGGGCGTGGGGATCGATTCGCACGTCCAGCCGACTCCCCCGGTCCCGCGCGGCTCGCTCCACTTCGCCCAGCCCTTCTCGGTCCGTGGCAAGAACGTGGGCCCCCTTGATCTCCCCCACTGCCGCTCTGGGTATCGTCTCACCCAGACGGCGCGCCGTTTCTTCTGCGCCAGGTCCGGCGAACGCTGCTGCAACCACCTGTGGTCTGTCCTCATTGGCGCGAGGCAGCAGCATAACGAGCAGCGTCTCAGGGATGTGTTCTGCCGCCAGCAGCGCCCTGAGGTCGTCTTCTAATAGCCCTGGCCTGCGAGCGCGCTGTTCGCGCGCCGATGATCGGGCGGGCAAGAGCGATGACAGAAGGCTCGGGAGCCCCCGCACGAGAACGAAGGCGGCCGCGTCGCGCGGGATCAGGTCGCCCAGGCGCGCAAGGTCGGGGGCGGGCCCTGCAATTTGCCCTCGAGGCTCCCGCCAATAGTTGGCGTGGACGCGGACACCGTTGGTTTCGGGAGTCACGGCCAAACCGATATGACCTAAGGAGCTCAGACTACGGGCTGTTGTGTCGGAGGTCCAGGGCGGACCGCGGCGGCCCAGATACGCGCGGGCAAGTCCCATCCATCCGTGGCGCAGCGCAGGCAAGAAGGAGCGGACTGTCTGTACGAGCTCGGGCGCCCTTGCATAGCACCACAGAAATGCCTCGTCTGGGAGCGAGCCGCAGGTTTGCGCAAACTCTCGTTTTGCGCTGAGGCGCCGCTCGGGCTCAGCCGCGGTCCGCAGACAGAGATCGACGAGCTCTGAGTTCGCGCTCACGATGAGACATCCGTCCTGTGCAGCGTAGGAAATCTCTGATCGGCGGTCCGGCTCCCCCCACACGACTATGGCGCGGCCGTCCGAGCGGAGGACAGAGCGTTCCCATCCGACCTCTCTCGCAAGATCGGCGGCCGAGCTGTCGAGGTCGCCGCGAGCCCGACGCCCGTCGGTGACGCGAGCGATCAGCACGAAGCTGCGCGGACCGAACGCGCGCCCCTCAGGTTCTCCGATTGAAGCTGCCAGCAACTCGCCGTCGAACCACCGCGCGGCCTCTTCCCGTACGTCCAGCGGCAAGGCTGTCCAGTCGATTATGCGCTGGGCCAGCTCGGTCGCGCGTTCTGCCAATATCCGCCGATCATCGGCCGGCCAGCTCGTCTGCAAGGCCCGGCCGGCCGCGCTGTCCCGGCGGACATCGAGACTGATCACGGCGCTGGCGGAGGACGGCAAGAAGTCGGCGGGGGGACGTATGACTCGCTTTTGCAGGTAGGAATGGAGCAGGGCGGCAGCGGCGATGATGGCTACGAGAGCCAACGCGCTGGCGAGATACCCGCGCAGCGGCCGGCCGCGCCGCAGGTCGGCGCCGCACGCGCCGCAGGAACCTGCCGGGTGCGGTACCGTCTCTCCACATTCGGGGCAGGTTCGCATCTCGTGAACCTCAGTCGGCACCGAAGACGCGGGCAAAGCCCTCATACGCGTTACGGCCGAAGAGCACGAACTCAATCGTCTTCAGCGTCGTGCCCTCGGAAGCGTGCTCGCGGACGGCTTCCCGCATGATTTGCGCACACTCCTCGAGCGGGAAGCCCCCGACGCCCGTTCCGAGCGCGGGAAAGGCGATGCTCTCCAACTCCATGTTCTTGGCGAGGGAGAGTGTGGATACCGTGGCCCGCCGGATCTTCTCGGCATCTGTCGCCAGGTCGGAGCCCATGACAGCGGCGTGGATGACGTGGCGGGCCTTCAGCGCGCCCGCTTTGGTCGCCGCGCATTCGCCGATCTCGATCGGGCCCTGAGCGACGGCCTCGCGCTCGATCTCCCGGCCGCCGCGACGCTTTATGGCGCCGGCCACGCCGCCCCCCATCCGGAGTTGGTTGTTCGCCGCGTTGACAACGGCGTCCACATCTCGATCGCAGATATCGCCCTCGACGATCCGTATTGTGACAGAATCGATCCGTTTCTCCATCGCTGCCTCCTAGCGGCCGGCGAGCAGCTTGAAGAGCCGGCGTCCCGCGTTTCTCATCGCCCGAATGGCTCGCTCAGCGGCACCGTGGTGAAATGCGAACCGCTCGTCGGCGTCGCTCCAGATCCGACCCACCAGCAGGCGCGCTTTGACGACGGCGCGCAGGTCGTCGATTCGGAAGCGCTCAAAAGCCCATCGGCGTAAGAGGCCGCAGCGGCCGTCGCGGGTGAACGCGGCGGCGAAGTCCACGATGTATGGGTCGAGTTGCTCGGTCACAACGATGTTCGAGCGGTTCTTGATGTCGCAATGGACGACGCCTCGCGCGTGAATGCTCTTCACCACTCTTTCGAGTCGCTGGAAGAACTCACAGGGGAGGCTACCATCAGGATACTCCGAGCAAGCACGACCCTCGACGTGCTCGATCAGCAGCGCGTGTCGGTCTAGTCGACGGAGGAGCCGAGGCACGCCGGGCGCACCATCGAGCATTCGGTAGATCCGCTCCTCGCGCGCGACGAGCCAGGGTCCAAACACGGCCTTGAGAAGCCAGCTCGTGGGCAGGTAGTCTTTGGCTATCGCGCGCGTTCCCCGGTCCTCCAGAAGGAGCAGTCGGGGCCGGGTTCCGCCGCCCGAGCGGAGGCGCTTCACGACATAGGTGTGGATGTTGTCCCGGGCAAGCCCGTCGAAGGGTGGGCCATCCGCGTCCACCATGCCCTCCATGCGGTCGGACATTCGGTGCCCCGGCTCGTGTTACCTGCCGTGCCCTTCTGACCCAGGATGGCTGCAGATCGCGGTCGGGGAAGCCATCTTGGCGGGGAGATGGCTTGCAGCTCATGCCGCGCGAGGTATAATACACGCGAATTCCAGCGAGAGGAGCGTGACGCTATGCCCCAACGCCTCAGAGTGCCGACAGTGATGGCGCTCGGACTCTTTGTGGTGCTCGCCGCTGCGGCGGTTTTCTCTAGTGCCGACGTCTCGTTTCGTTCGGCGGAGCGAGACGGCGCCCGCGTGGCGGAGGTGCTGATCGGCGAACGACCCGTGATCGTGCTGCGCACCTCGGCAGCCGGTTACCGTCCGCTCGAGCGCGCGGAGATCGTGGCGAACCGCTTGCGGGCGGCGCTACAGAACGAGGTGCGACCAGAAGATGTGGAAGTTGGGTCTGTTGAGGGTGGCACAGGCCTCTACGTCCACGATCATCTGATAGTCGCCGTTTACGAGGGGGAGGCCGAGGCGCACCACGCCACGACCGATGCGCTTGCCTGGCTATGGCGAGACAACGTGCTGCTGGCCCTCGGCCATGAGCCTGTCGAGGAAGAGTCCGAGGCCTCGGGAGCGGAGGAACAGCCGGCGCAGGATGCCGGGCAGGCCGAAGTGGGGGCGGAACCGGCTGCAGCCCAAAGCACACAGGAGGCTGCCGAGATGGCGGCGGCATCCGAGGAGGTGGATTGGACCGGTACCGCGCAGAAGTGGGCGCCCATCTTCAGCCTGGAGACCGAAGGCCTCAGGCTGGGAATGGCACAGGTGGCCGGACCTCCAGCGCAGGTCGAGCAAGTCAAAGGGGTCTATCAGCTGAGGCTCGACTTCCGCAACATCGGCCGGGTGTACGCTTACATCCCCGTCTCCACGCTCAGCGTCACCAAGCTCAACCGCCTGCAGGGGGTGAGCGTGTGGGCGCTGGCAGATATCGAGGTCCTTGACTTCTGAGGACTGGGAAGGAGCCAGCATGATCGCAAAGAGGATTGTGACGATATTGGTTGCCGTCGGCCTGATGGGGCTCGGGCTGGCGGCGGTGAGCGCGTACGCGATTGACCTCGGTGATGTCCTGAAAGTCGGCGGAATTGCCTTCCTGGTCTCGCAGTACGACGACGAGATCGACAGCTTCATCACAAGCGCTCTCGGCGAGCGAGAGGCCGCCGCTAAGGGAGCAACGAAGGTCGTGCCCATACTCTCGCTAGGCCGGGGGGGATACATAGGCGCCGCGCAAGTGGTCGGCAGTCCGGAGAACGTGCAGCGGGTGAAGGCTGTCGTGCAGGTGGAGGGGCGCTTCGGCAGCGGGCGGGCGCAGGTTCTGGTTCCGACCACCACGGACAAGGCCTCTGGCACCCCCGACAGGGCAAAGGGCGTCGGGGTGTCGGCCGTCATCGAATTCAGGATCTAGGGGTTCGACCGGGCCTTTCACAAAGTGCCGGGAAGTATGGCACACTAGGTTCGGTGCGCGCCCGATTTGAATCGGGCACAGTCACTGCACCCCTGTCCATTGGCGCCGGGCCCGAAAGGGCCCCGCAACCAATTTCGGAAGGGCCAAGAACCGAGATCAGGTCTCTGTCGCGAGGGAAGCGGGTAAGAGAACGAACAGTGGGAGGCGCGGGGCGACTCAATCCAGCGGGTAGACCTTGATCTTGCGCCGACCGAACTGGATGGCTTCCTCGTAGGTCGGATAGCACAAGTCGATGCGCATCCCTTTGATGGCGCCACCGCGGTCGGCCGCCACCGCAAAACCATAGCCCGGAATATAGAGCCGCGTGCCCATCGGTATGACGCGGTCGTCCACTGCGACAACGCCCTTCTCAGCCTTGACACCCGTCGCGGTGTAGCCGCTAGCCCATTTGCCGCAGCTCTTGGGGCCAGGGTCGTAGGCGGTGGCCTCCATAATCAGCGGATGCCGCCAGTCGCCGCCGCGCGTTGCCAGTCCGCGCGTCCCGCGGAGAACGACCGTGTCGACGGGTTCTTCCACGACCTCTTCTCGCACGACCCCCCGCGTCGTTTCCTCGCCGTCCTTTCCCCATACCCGCCAGACGAGGCGCACCTTACCGTCGGCGCCGGGAGATAGGATCTTGGTGAAGCCGGCCGGTCGGTCGGGATCGGCCAGGACGACGGTGCGACGGCGCATCGCTTCGACCTGCTCCACTTCTGTGCAGGTCACGCGTGTGACACGTATCTCCATTCCGTCGGCAACCCGTGTCTCGGCAGCAGGTTCCATCCGATCCAGGTCGCTCAAGGATATGCGCAGGAGATCGAGCACGTCTCCGACCCTCTGGGCAGATGTGGAGATGCCGAACACTGTGTTGTCCACGTACACCAGCACGCGCGGGAGCGTAGCGGCCGTGTCGCCGCCCTCTGAATCTGACACAGCAGCCGTCGCGCCGAGCGCGAGAAAGATAGCCGCTGCAGCTGCAAGAAGAATGACCCGCATACCAACTACTCTCTGCCGCCGACGAAGGTTCTGTCCTGATCAACCGGCTGTTGTGAGCGCTGCTGATCGCGCAAAGATGTGAGTGGGGCTGAGACGAAGTGGTCGAGCGAGGTGCTGTGGAAGATTCTCGATGAGCTAGGTTTGGCTTGACCCACCGCTGATTCGCGGTTGAATTAATACTACCATGATTCGCGCGCTCAGTCAAGCGCTTGCGAAATCGCTCTCTGCGCCCGCTACGGGCGCTCTCCAGCGCACTGGGGTGTCTCGGAGACCGCCCACCCCCTGAAGCAGTCGAACAGGCGGCCCGAGACAGCCGGGTACGCTGGACCAAATCTCCTTCTGCTCTATTCCATAGAATCGCTGGAAAGCGAGGACGGGGCCAGCCGGCGGCAAGAGGTGCGCTGTGTGCGACATTGGGGCGCACGGCGCTCCAGGGGAGACCTCCCTCGGCAGTAGGTTGCCGCGAGCGAGCGGGGAAGTAGTCTTGCACCTGTCTGGAGGCGCGGTCCATGTCTCGACGGCTCTGGTTCGCTGCCATCTCCGCACTGCTGCTGTCGGTGCCCCCGGCCTGTGCACAGGTAGTCGACGAGCTTGATGAGTTTGGCGGGCTGAAAGGGGTGCGGCGTGCAGCGACCGGCTTCTTCCGAACGACCCGGGCCCAGGGGCGGTGGTGGCTGGTGGACCCGAACGGCTTCCTGTTCTTGAGCGTGGGGGTAAACGGAGTCAGCCTGGGATCCGACTCGAAGGCCGGCGGTCCGGGAGCTAGCTACCGCGGCAGCTGTCGGGCCAAGTATGACAGCGAAGCAGCTTGGGCGGAAGCCACCGTCGAGAGGCTGCGGGGCTGGGGCTTCAACACGCTGGGTGCGGGGTCGGACGCGGTTACAAGAGGTCAGCGCATGCCGTATGCGGTAACCCTGCGGTGCGCCGGCATCGATGCCGGAGGGAAGCGACGGCGGTTCCCGGATGTGTTCGATCCCGCCTACGAACGCGCTGTGCGCCGGCACGCGAGCCAGGTCTGCCGCCCTCTTGCGTCAGACAGGTGGCTTCTCGGCTACTTCACAGACGCCGATCTGCCGTGGGAGCCTACCGAGGGCAATCCTGAGACTCTGCTGGCTCAGTTTCTGGGGCTCGTAGACGATGCCGCGGGCAGGCGGGCCTTGCTCCGGTTCCTGGAGGAGCGCTATCTGAACATATCGGAGTTGAACCGGGCCTGGAGCACAGACTATGGGTCGTTCGATGAGGTGGGTCGGAGTCCGCAGGTCGGGTCGCGTGTCCCGCAAGATGATGTGGATGCATTCCAGCGGGAGGTTGCCCGGGAGTACCTCCGCATCGCTCATGACGCGATTCGCGCGGTGGACGACTATCACCTGATTCTCGGCCCTCGGTTCCGCCGACAGGTCCCTCGTCCTGTCCTGGAAGCAATGGGTGACTACGTGAATGTGGTTTCTCTGAGCTTCCGCGGCACTGCTCCCCCGGTCGAACATCTGCGGCAGATCCATAGAGTCGTCGGGTGGCCGGTGATACTGGCGGACTTCGGATGCCAGTGGAGTGATGGCCTCGAGTCTGAGCGCACAGCGGCAGGGACGACGTCAGTGGCTCGGGAGGACGTCGGCCAACTCTACAAGCCTTTTGTGGAGGAGCTTCTGGCACTCCCTGTGGTGGTTGGGTATCATTGGTGTGGATATGTTGATGAAGCTTCTGACGATACGTCGCGGTCGAATGGTGCATGTTGGGGGCTTGTCGATATTCGCGATGGGCCTCGCGCCGAATTCGTGCGGGCAGTTGCAGAAGTCAACAATGGCATCTACCGCTTGGCGGCGGGCGCAGGGACTCATCTGTCGGCAGCAGCCGCGGAGAACCGCTAGCAAGAGCTTCCGGGGGGAGGGCGGCAGCGCCGGTCAGGCGCGATGGTGCCCCGAGGACGGCGGGAAACCTCGGGGCACCTTCTCCCCCTGGCGTAGGAGGGAGGGCGGCTGAGTTGTCTCTGGATCTCGGTGGCCGGGGTGAGGCATGCTATCCGGCCCGCGGTACCTGATCCAGGCTATTAGACGCATTTGCGACCCGTAAGGTTCTTGTCGAGCGGAAAAAAACTCCGGTTTTTGTGAGAAGAATCTGTGACGCCCCCCGATCCGCGAGGACCATGGGAGAGGCCTGGCGCCCGGCCGGTGAGTCGAGAAGTCCTGCTCGTCAACACCAATCGGCTGCGGCCCGCGGTGGCGCCCATCGGATTGGACTACGCGGCCGATCTGCTGTGTGAACGCGGCCTCGTGCCGCGGCTGCTCGATCTGTGCTTCGAGCGAAGTCCTGAGAGGGCCCTTACAGAGACACTCAGCGGCGGGGACTATCTCCTGGTCGGTCTGACGCTTCGGAACACCGATGACTGTTATCTGGCCAGCGGCGAGGACTTCTTGCCCGAGTTCGCTCGCCTCGCAGACCGTGCGCGGCAGCATTCAAGGGCGCCGCTGGTTGTCGGCGGGAGCGGCTATTCCGTGTTTCCAGAGCCCGTGCTTCAGGCCGCTGGCGTCGATTTCGGCATCCTCGGCGACGGCGAGGTGCCGCTCGCTCAGCTGGCGGCCGTTCTCTGCGGGAAAGGGGAACTGGCGGACGTTCCGGGCCTCGTTTGGCACGACGACGGCAGACTCAGGCGGAGCCCGCCGTGGTTGGGGCCAACCTCCGATCTGCCGTCCCGGAAGAGGGTGCTGGTGGACAACGAACGTTACTTCCGAGAGGGCGGCCAGGCCGGTATTGAGACCAAGCGAGGATGCGACCGCGGCTGCATCTATTGCGCGGATCCGCTGGGGAAGGGACGGAGCGTGAGAGTGCGCACGCCACCGCAAGTGTCTGATGAGTTTGAGACCCTCCTCGGGCAAGGGATCGACCACTTTCACCTCTGTGACAGCGAGTTCAACGTGCCCGCCGACCACGCTCTCGCCGTCTGTGACGAGATGGCGGCGCGTGGACTCGGCAGGAGGGCTCGCTGGTACACCTATGCGACGCCCGGCGGGTTCGGGAGCGGGCTTGCGAGGGCGATGCGCTCGGCAGGCTGCGTGGGCGTGAACTTTGGCGCCGACGCCGGCGACGATGGTATGCTACGTGCGCTCGGGCGCGACTTCCGGGTGGAGGACTTGTGGCAAACGGCGGCGGCCTGCCGAGACGCGGGGCTGACGTTCATGTACGACCTCCTGCTCGGGGGCCCCGGCGAGACCCGGGAAAGCGTCGCCCGGACGATCGATCTAATGAAGCGCATCTCTCCGCACCGAGTGGGGGTCTCGCTCGGCGTGCGGATCTACCGAGGCACACGGCTGGCCGAGATTGTGCGGTCGCAAGGCCCGCTGCAGGACAATCCCAACCTGCGTGGCACTACGGAAGCGAACGAGGCCCTACTCTCGCCTGTGTTCTACCTGTCGTCTGCGCTCGGTGACGAGCCTGCTCATTACGTGGCCCAACTCGTCGGCGGCGACCAGAGGTTCTTCTTCCCAACAGCCGAAGCTGGGACCGAGGCGTACAACTACAGCGACAACGAGCGGCTCGTGGCCGCTATCAAAGAGGGGTATCGCGGGGCGTATTGGGATATTCTGCGGCGCTTGGCAGAGGGTGAGTAGCCAGGACCTGGTGTCAGTCCTCCACCCGCTTCGGCGTGATCCCGCGCTGATGGAATGGTGCTCGCCTATGGTTGCTCGTCGTCACCGAGATCCAAGCTGGCTGAAGTCGAGTTTCGTCAGATCGCCGAGCGATTCCGGCAATGCATGTGGTGACGCCTAGTGGGGAGCCGACACATCGGGGGAGAGGATGCGGTAGAGGAGGAGGCGCGTGTCGCCGGCCGGGTAGCGCGCGAGGGGTTGGAAGCGAGGGTGGCCCACGATAGCTTGAATCGACGGGATCTTGTCTGGAGCGTTCGCGCGGGTGATGAGATAGTGGGCGCCGATGGAGTCCGCAACCGCGAGTGCCGCCTCCACGCCATCGGTGGGGAACTGAGCGCACGGGAGGCCGGTCACATAGTACAGCCCCCAGGCGTTGTCCGTGAGCGCCGGTCCGGGATTCGGCCCCAGCGCACCTACGGCCTCAACCGCGACCTCGGGATACAGGGGCTCAGCGCGGCCCGCCGCCGGAGGCGGGAACACCCACCAGTAGGCCACGGACAGCAGACAGCTCCCGAGCCCGGCCCAGGCGGCGAGGCGGACCGACGGGAGGCGAGCCCCCCTCGCCAAGCTGATAAGGCGTAGGCCCCCTGCGGTACCCAGCGCGAGGACGATAGGGACGAACGCAGGCATGATGTGCCAGAACCCCCCGCGGAGTGCTGGGAAGGGAACCAAGAGCGCTGGCGTCAGGACCCCGAGAGGCAGATAGATCAGCCACGGCGCCGAGCGGCGGCGCAGGTCCGGGAACCCGATGGCCACCAGGGCCGGGAGTGCGAGGAGCATGACCGCCTTCAGGAGGAGGCGCAGGCTGACGAGGGTCACGCCGAGCTTCCCGTCCAGTGACAGCATCCATGTCGCATGGACGTACTCCCGCAGGTTTAGGTGAGACTGGTCCAGTCGGAAGAGGTCGTTATACTCGGCGAGGAAGGCCGTGCGGAGGGGGTTCGCACCCGCGGGGCTTCCGAAGACGATCATCTGCCGTATCCACCAGGGGAACGCGACGATGGCGAACGCGGCGATAAACGACAGGGCAAAGCGGAGCGCGTGGCTGCGCTCTCCGCGGCGCTGGAGGGCAGTCGCCAGTAGGGCTGCAACGAGGATGATCAGGCCCCCGTCGGTGCGGGTGAGGTAAGCCAAGGCGGCAAGGGCCCCTGCGGCAGGGGCGATAATCCCCCGACCCCGCCAGGCGAACCAAAGCGCAACTAAGCTGAGGTTGACCAGAACGGCATTGAGCATGAAATGGTCGGGCGAGAGAGACAGCTCCACGAGGTAGTAGTTCACGGCGGCCGCTCCGCCCGCCAGAACGACGGCATCGCGCCTGCTGGAGATGATGCCTGCCATCCAAGCGGTGACAGCGCAGAGCACCGCGCCGAAGATGAGAGACGGCCACTGCGCGGCGCGGAGCGAGGCCTCGCGAGCCAGTGCGAAGGCGGCCGCCAGCACGACGGAGGTCCCGGGCATCCAATATGAATTGCTGGGAACCGGAAGACCGTCCGGCAGGCCCGCCAGGTAGTTCCAGATGTAGTCGCTCACGAACCCGCGACCGCGGTACAGATTCTCTGCCACCATCATGTAATAGGCGGCATCCGCGGACACCGGAATCGGACGGCGATAAGCGAGGCCGACCCGAATGACGAGGGCGGCGAAGAACACCAGGATACAGAGCGCGACGAGTCTCCGCGCCGGCATGGGACTGTTCGGCAAGGCGTGGTTCACCGCTCAGATTGCCGTCCTAGCCCGGACGACCAGAGCGCCGAGACCGCTCGCGGCCTGACCACGTCGTCAACCCGTGTGAAGCGAGAGACCACTGTGTTGCGCTCGATGATGGTTTTATCGTCCTCTCCAAGGGGCCTGTCATAGATCGGGAAGAGTGTCTTCACCGCTTCCCGCCATACTTGCCTGAGATCGGCGTACTGGCACTGTGGCAGGGAGCCGCTTGATCCCGGCGAAGTCACCCATCGGGAGGGCGAGCCATGCGCGATCTGCTTGCGGTGTGGCAGAACACCCGATTGGTAGTGCTGGTCGCGCTCACAGCGGCCCTGTACGCGGCGCTCATGATGCCATTCAAAGTGGCGCAGCTCATCCCGGGTATCACCGAGATCCGTCCCGGCATAGTGATACCTTTTGTGTTCGGCCTGCTGTTCGGGCCCGCCGCCGCGTGGGGGGCCGCTTTCGGCAACTTGATCGGCGACATGCTCGGCGGCATGCTGACCCCCGGCAGTCCCTTCGGCTTCGTCGCGAATCTCCTCTATGCTTACATTCCCTATCGAGTCTGGGGAGTCTACCGAATGGCCCGACGCGAGGCGGCGCTCGACTTCAGAACGGGACGATGGCTGGTCAGCTACCCCCTGCTGGTCGCATCGGCAGCGCTCGCCGTCACGGGAGCCGTCCTTCACTACAGGGGGTCTCCGGTCATCGCCTACACTCTGTACGCACTGGCCGCCATCTCGCTATTCGTCATGCTGTCCAGAACACGCGAGACAGGAGAATTGTTGCTTGTGTCTGCCCTCGCGGCCGCCGTCTGTGCGGCCGTAGTTGGCTTTGGGGTGGACGTCGTGAGGATGTTTCCGTTCAAGGCAGTCGCCCCCGTGGTTCTCGTCAACAACTTGACTCTCGGGACTGTGCTCGCGCCGCCCCTCCTGTCCGCCCTCTACCCCCGCGTGCGCCGATGGGGTCTTCTTCACTGGCAGCTCTTAGGCCGGCAGTCGCCGTCTCGCTCGCCACGGGTCACGCTCGGGGTCCTCGTGTGCTGGGTGGGAGCAGTGGCTGTGCTCTCGGCCGGCATCGGCATGTCGGGCGAGGAGGCCATCGGCCTCGGTATGTTGGGCGGCCTGGCTCTGCCGTTGGCTGTCCTGGCAGCCGGCATCCTGCTGATCTGACTCGTGCACAGCGTGAATCAGCAGTCCGCGAACAGGTCGCCGCGTTCCTCTCGCGCAGGTGATACCTCGACGATATGCCCCACCCAGTCATCCGGAGCAGCGGCGCGGACTCTCGCGTAGTGAGGCGTGTGGCCGGTCAGGTGGCCCCTACCGTCCCTCTCCTCGAACAGGACAGATACTTTCCTGCCGACCCACTGCTGTGCGGCAGCGCGTGCCAAGTCACGCGCGAGCGACAGCATTTTCCGGGTGCGCTCCCGCTTCGCCGCAGCGGCGACGTCGTCGCGTCGCCCCGCCGCTGGCGTGCCGGGACGACGAGAATACTGGAACACGTGAACCCGAGCGAAGCCCATCTCCCGGACGAAATCCGCGCTCCGCTTGAACTGCTCCTCGGTCTCCCCTGGAAAGCCTACCATCACGTCGGTCGTGATCGCCGCGTCGGGCCAGCCGGCGCGGACTCGCGCGACGATCTCAGCGAAGTCGCTGCTGGTGTAGCCGCGGCCCATTGCGCTCAGGACCAAGTCGTCGCCTGACTGGAGCGGCAGGTGGAGATGATGGCAGAGCGTCGGATGGTCCGACATCTCGGCGAGCAGGCCCTCGTCGAGGTCCATCGGCTCTATCGAGCTAAGGCGGATGCGGGGTATTGCGATGTCGCGGATCTGCCGAAGCAGGCCTGGCAAAGACGTATCGCCGCGGTCTCTGCCGTAGGCGCCGAGCCGTATGCCGCAGAGAACGACTTCCTGCGCGCCCGAGTCCGCGAGGTCGCGGAGTTCGGTAAGCACCATCGCAAGAGGCTTGCTCGTCGGCCGCCCCCGGGCATCGGGCACGACGCAGTAGGTGCATTTGTGGTCGCACCCGTCTTGGATTCTGACGAAGGACCGGGTGCGCGGTGGGAGATAGGTCGCCGGACGCGAGGGGGCCTGCAGTTCTGGCAGGAAGTGGGCGAGCTGCAGCTTGCGCGTGTTGGGAACGACGGCCGTGACGCCTGGGAGCTCGAGCAGCGAATACGGATCGCGCTGTGCGAGGCAGCCGGTGACGATCAAGGCAGCCTCGGGATGGTCGCGTGCGATCTTGCGGACGAGCTTGCGGGCCTTGGCGTCGGCGGTCGCGGTGACGGTGCACGTGTTGACGATGTACGTCTCGGCCGGTTCGCCGCGGCCGGCTATCCGATAGCCGCGTGCGGCGAGGGATCGAGCAATGTCGTCGGAGTCGCACTGGTTGACCTTGCAACCTAGGGTGAGGATGCAGACGCGCGAAGGACTCATTTCCGCTCAATGATAGCACGAACAGCCTTGAGGTTAACAGCCCGGGGGGAGAGGAGCAGATTGCCGGCAGCTAGGCGCCGCGCCCGGCGAACCAGGGGATGAAGGAGCCGACCCACTCGTTCAGCAGGAACTGCATGCGGCCGATGAACAGCGAGACGCGGGCCATCACCGTATTGCCGAACATGGCCCCGAAGGCGATCATGAGGAACCAGCGGCCCAGCAGTGCAGAGCGGCCGAGAGCGCGGCCCGCCCGGCCTTCGTGAGGAACGGCGAAGAAGAAGTAGCTCATAACGGTGAGCAGGATGATGACGAAGAGCCAGTGGTGCAAGATCACATGACCCCAGCCCATCTCTGCGTCCGCGCGGAGCGGCTTGAAGCAGGCGTAGATCTGCGGGGAGTAGATGGGGAAGAACTCCCGGAAGAAGTAGCCGGCCGCAGTGCCAAACAGCAGCCCCATGACGAGCCGGGCCAGCCATAGGAGGCGCCGGCTGTAGATGAAGTAGAACAGCAGGCCCACGATCGGGGCGAAGACCCAGTACCACCTGCCCTCGTGGATCATGGGCTTCCACCATTTGCCCTCCAGGTTCTGAGTCCAGATGAACACGATGAGATAGCCTGCGCTCAGCCCCACGAAGATGTGCTCGAAAAGCCGAGAGATGGGATTCTCGCGGTAGAGGATCGTGTAGACCCCGAGCGTGACAAGAGCGGCCGCCCACAGGATGAGGGTCTCGGGGCTCACGCTCGTTGCCTCCCCCGCCCGCGGGCGAGAACGTAGCCAGCGTTGCCGACTATGATAAGCGCTATGATGAGCAGGTGAGCCCAGGACTGGACGTTCATGATTATGCTGGCTCGGGCGGGGCGCCTGACCAGCACCTCCATCTCCGCCGCGCCCTTCGCGCCCACCAACATTCCCTGCATCTGATCGGAATCCAGAAACGGGTAGTAGCCGGGAGCCATCACCGCGGTATAGGCGCTGGCGAAGGGTGTGCCGTAGACGCCTTGGATCAGACCGATCCAGTATTCGGTCACACTGGCGAGCCCCGTGACCTCGATTACCAGCCCGATGCTGCTGATATCCTGCACTCCCTTCATCATTGGCAGTTCGCCCACGGGAGTGCCGTGGAAGTCATCTCCAATGGTCTTTGGGATGTTCTTCCCTAGCGCGATCAAGACATTATCGAAGCCATACTTATATCCCCAGTTGCACCAATCGACCCCGTATTGCGCCCCGTACTCTTGCGTGACGCGCTCCGCGATATCGTTGGCGAGCTTCACGCCCATCGGGGGGTAGAGGTTCATGATCGCAAACCGCTTGCCGTTCTGAAGACAAGCGTGGATGATCGCCTCTGTCTGCGGCCCGGTCTCCGCCTGCGTGCTGGCGTCCCAGTCGGTCGAGATGACGATGAGCTTGTCGTCGGGCACGGCTGCGATGGCTTCATAGACCCCGTGCGTAGCGCGACTCGGTGCGATCGGGAGCGGCATCGGGAAGAGGATCTGCCAGACCACGACCCCCGCCATGAACAGGTAGATGTAGTAGCGGGGAATCTGCTGGAAACGCTGCCAGAAGCTCACCCGAGCCGAAGCCATATCAGCCCTGCTCCGAGAAGAAGGTCCCGCGCTCGAGGCTCAGCCAGATTCGCAAGGACATGGCAAGGCCTCCTATGGCGATGCCGAAGTAGATGCCGCGCTGGGCGGGCGTGTTGAGCCATGACATTATCCACTCGCCCAATGCCTCAAGCCTGAAGAAGGCGAGCGCGCCGCTCGTCGGAAGGCCGCTGGTGATCCAGGCACCTAAGGGCACCTGCCCGAGCATCACGATGAAGGCAGCGGCCATCATCAGGCCGGCCTCGGCCGTTCGTATGCGGAAGGCGCGATAGGCCGCGGAGGCGATATAGAAGGCGAGGAGGGAGAACGTTGCCGCCTGCAGCGGCATGAACAGCCCGTTGAACAGTACCTCGTAGATGCCTTCGGGCCACGGCTCGATGTCTGGCGGTGGCTCGACCTTGGGCAGGTAGTGTGCCCAGAACCCGAATATGAGCATGGCCAGCATTGCCAGGAAGAAGGCAAGGCTGTTGTGCCAGCCAGGACGCCGCTGCGCGACGTTACGCCCGTGAACCTGGCAGAGGCTGTAGACGCCCAACCCGACGGTGAACGCGAGGATGACGGACAACATGATCCCCAGGGGTTCGATGCCCGGGCTGAGGATGTTCGCCTTACGGGCCGGGTTCGGGTTGGGTATACCGGTCGGCCACAGGACTTGCTCCCGCACCGGTAGGAAGTATTCCAGGCCGAGATAGAGGCCGCCGGCGAAGGTGACGAAGGCGATGAGCCAGCGTCGTCCCCGCGGCCCGAGAAAGCGATGCAGCAGGGCGAGCAGGACGAAGCTGCCAGCCACCGAGATGGCCAGACGTGTGTACAACGGCACGGGCGTTGTTGCTGGGCTGAAGACGCTCTGCAGTAACTCACCCACGATCAGTTGCCCTTCGCGAGAAGGGCCAGCAGGAAGTTATGCTCCAGGTTCGCCGCCGCGCCGAGGAACGTCGCGACGCCCACACCGAGGAGCACGAGACATATCAGGACGGCCTTGACGATGTCCTGGCCGACCAGGCTGCCGGTCAGGGTCGGCTCGCGCGTGAGATAGGCGCTGGCCGCGTAGTACTCGTCGCCGATCACAACATAGTCGCAGGTCGCGATGAAGAACGGTATCTGCACCGGGTCCGGGCAGCCCGCCACCTGCAGCGCGCCCAGAGCCTGGCCGTTCTCGGCGAGGATGAGCGACTCTGCGTAGAACATCCCGAAGAAGAAGTTGGTCGCGACCTGTTCTCGTGCCATCAGGCCGACCGATCCTAGCGCGTAGGCGAACTGCTGGTCGGATATGAAGCGCACGTCTTCTGATCGGAACGCCTCCGGTCGGCCGGCTGTGGTGTATGCTTCGCGCACGGCTTCTTCAGCAACCGGGTAGACAGGCGGGTCGCACACGCCCACGATGAGTCGTGTCGCACGGGTCGCGGCAAGGCGTACGATATGGGCCAGAATCGCGAGCGCCTGGAGTGTGACGATGTTGATCCCTGAGAGGCCAGGCGAGAAGAATATGGGCCGCCCCATTTCCGTGGCGCGCCCGACGGCCTCCTCGATGGCGGCGAGGCCGGGGATCCGGCGGATGAACATCTCGCGGCCGCGCTGGGCCAGCAGCACGCTGACCACGATGATGAGACACATCGAGCCGAACACGGCGCTCATGAACCAATTCGCGTGCTCGAGGCCACCCATCGCTACGCAGGCTCCTCGCTGGATTCTCCCAGACGGTTCAAGAGCCGGTCAAAGGCCTCTCGGTCGGCAAGCACCTCGGCCGCCGCCTCCACCTCGTGGGGGGGCAGGAAGAAGCTCAGGAAGGGCCGCGCGAAGAAGGCGGCCTGGCTCATCAGGAATCCGATGGGGCGGTTCAGCTCGAGAAAGAGAACGGCTGGCGATTCGAGGCGGCGGGCCCTGATCGCACGGGCGAGCTTCTCGATGAGTTCGTTCTTACGCGCCTGCTCGGCGGCGAGCTGTTCCGCGTCTACGGGCCGGGGCCGAAGGAAATCAACCAGGTGTGAGATCGTCACCACCAGCCGCCTCCCGTCTTACGTGGTGGTCGATGGCCGCCATGACCTCTTCTGCATTGCCCTCAAACCAGAGATATATACCACGGAAGGCGTCGAGACGCGAAGGGCGCGGCAGCGGGCTGAGCTTCACTCCGAGATCGTCGCGCAGCACCCGGCGGACCTGCCTCCAGCTCATGCGGCGGCGATGAATGAGCCCACGGGCATCAATGCCACCTTCGCTCAAGGTGAAGCGCAATGGGAACGCGTAGTCGCCGACCGAGGCCGTGAGGAGAACAGCAGCAAGCAGTCCGAAGAAGGGACTCCCGAATGCGTAGGCGGCGAGCACAGATGCGCCGATGATGAACGCTGCAACTAGGACCGCCTGCCTCGGCCGGCGGCGGGCCAGGTGGACGCTCCAGGCCAGACAGTGCTCTGGCTTCACAGCCCCAGGTCTTCGCTGATCCCCTGCATGGCCTTCACCCCGGTCTCGACGAATTCTTCCAGGCTCAGGCCGAGTTCCGCCTCGCAGGCCTTGATCTGGTCGCGGTTCGCCCCGCGGGCGAAGGACTTCTCCTTCATGCGGTTGAGCACGAACTGGGTGTCGATGGCGGCGAGCTTCTTCTCGGGTCGGATGAGTGCCGCCGCGACGATGAGCCCAGTGAGGGGATCGACGATCCACAGGGCGTTGTCGAGAAGAGACCCCCGGGGAGCTTTGTCCGCGTGCGCCAGCACGGCATGGACGATGCCCGAGTCTAGGCCTTGTTCCTCCAGCATGCGCGCCGCGATCTGCCCGTGGGTCTCCGGCGAATCGGCCGTCTGATCGTAGTCCAGGTCGTGCAGCAGGCCTGCGAGCCGCCAGGTGTGCTCGTCTTCCCCAAGGCGCTGCGCCAGCGCGGCCAGCACGGCCTCGCAGGCGAGGCAATGCTTGCGGAGGTTCTTGTTGTTGACATGCGCCTTGAGTAGCTTCAGAGCCGTGTCACGATCCATAGATGCTGCCTCTATCCCTCTTCTCCGAAGACCTCGGCCCTAAATGCGTATATCGTCGCACCCGTTCGCCAGACATCCTTCGGCAGGCCGGCCTTCAGGCATGTGTGCTCCAAGAACTGCTCGCGATTCCACTCCCACTCGACGGGGACCTGCGGGAGAAGCAGCCCGCGCCGCGTCCCCTTCTCGATTATGAGCCCGTGCACTCCGACCTCGATTTCGGTGACGTCGACGATCTTCTGGGCAGGGCTGAGAAGCGATATGTCTATCGTCAGCTCGCGCACCTCATCGGCCGTGACCGGCGGGAAGCGCGGGTCGTCTCGGGCCGCGGCTCGGGCCATTCTGGCGACGTTGACAGCCGTGGGCTCATGCGGCTCGGTCGTGCCGATGCATCCGCGCAGGTCGCCGCTCCTCTTGAGCGTGACAAACGCTGCGCCGGGCTTCTGCAGTTCCGGGTCCTCCACGTGCGGCTGATAGGCCTCCCCGCGGGCCGCGGCCTCCACTGCCTCGCGAGCAATGCGGAGCAAAGTCTTGCGCTGCGCTTCTTTCAACATGGCTCTTCCCCGTGCGCTTTCCGCCTAGTCCGACTGCTCCAGCATGCGCCGGAACTCCTCTTCCCTCAGAATCGGGACCCCCAACTGCTGAGCCTTCTCGGCCTTCGACCCCGGCGAATCGCCCGCAACCACGAAGTCAGTGCTCCTGCCTACACTTGAGGCCGCGCGGCCGCCCTGTGCCCTGACCATCGCCTCGGCCTCGGAGCGCGGGATGCTGAGCGCGCCTGTGAAGACCACGGTCTTGCCGGCGAAGGCGCCCTCCGGGGCTCTGGGCGCAGCCGCCGGGCCCTCGGCGGACACACCCGCCTTGCCGAGCTTGCGCAGCAACTCCCTCGTCTGCTCTTGGCGGAAAAAGACGGCGACGGCCTGGGCTATCACTGGGCCGATCTCCGGCGTCTCGGCCAGCTCTTCTTCGCTCGCCGCCGCGAGCCGATCCAGAGACCCGAACTGCTCGGCCAAGACTTCTGCGACGTGTGCGCCAACATGGCGTATGCCCAGACCGGAGATGAGGCGCGCGAGCGGCGGATCCTTCGTGGAAGCGATGGCGTCGAGGATGTTCTGTGCGAGCTTGTCACCCATCCGCTCGAGCTCGAGCAAGTCGTCCTCGGTCAGGAAGTACAAGTCGGCCGGGTCGCGTACGAGGCCCTTCGACGTCAACTGCGCGATTATCTTGGGGCCGACGCCCTCCGCGTTCAACGCGCCGCGAGAGAAGAAGTGTTCGATGCGGCCATTGATCTGGGCGGGGCAGGCGATGCCGGTGCAGCGACGGACGGCCTCGCCCTGCTCCCTGATCGCATCCGCCCCGCAGACCGGGCATTTGTCGGGCATGACGAACTTCCGCTCTCCTCCCGCGCGCTTGCTCGTGACGACGCTCACAACCTCGGGAATCACGTCGCCGGCCTTGCGGATGACGACGGTGTCGCCAATGCGCACGTCCTTACGGGCCACTTCGTCTTCGTTGTGGAGGGTGGCCATCTGGACGGTAGAGCCGGAGACGACGGCGGGCTCCATCATGGCCACCGGGGTCAGCGCGCCGGTGCGGCCGACCGAAACGAAGATGTCCTTGACGACCGTTGTCTGCTCTTCGGGCGGGAACTTGTAGGCTACGGCCCAGCGCGGGCTCCGAGAAACCTGGCCGAGGTGGCGCTGCATCTCCAGGGAATCGACCTTCAGGACGACGCCGTCTGTGCCATAGCTGAGTTCGACGTGCTCCTCCTGCCATTTGTCGCAGTAGGCCGCAGTTTCGTCAACGCCGTGGCAGAGCTCGCGCTGGGGACTGGTGCGGAAGCCGCCGTGCTCCAGGTAATGGAGCATCTCGCTGTGCCGCTCGAACGAGGCCCCCTCCAATGCACCGGTGCCGTACACTATGATATCGAGCCGCCGCCGCGCGGTAATGCGCGGATCGAGCTGCCGAACCGAGCCGGCAGCAGCATTGCGGGGGTTGGCGAACAGAGGCAGACCTTCGTCCTCGCGCTCCCGGTTGATGCGGGCGAACTCGCGCCAACTGAGGTACACCTCTCCCCGAACTTCTACCATTCCCGGCGGATAATCGGACAGCATGCGGAGCGGGATGGCGCGGACCGTGCGCAGATTCTGGGTGATGTCTTCACCCGTATACCCGTCGCCTCGGGTGGCGCCTCGAACCAGCAACCCGCCCTCGTAGGTCAGAGAGACGGCCAGGCCATCCACCTTGAGTTCAGCCACGTAGTCGATCGGCTCGTCGGCAGGAAGGCCCAGATGTCGCTTCACGCGCTCGTCGAATCCGCGCAGTTCCTCCTCATCGAACGCGTTGCCCAGGCTGAGCATAGGCACGCGATGCCGGACGGTTTCGAATTCGTCGAGGGGTTCGGCCCCGACTCGCTGGGTGGGCGAGTCCGGCGTGACGAGCTCAGGATGCCTCGCTTCGAGTTCCTCGAGCTCTCGGAAGAGTTGGTCGTACTCCCCGTCGCTGATCTCGGGAGAGTCGAGGACGTAGTAGCGGTAGTTGTGGTAGTTGAGCTGGCGTCGCAGCTCCCCTGCTCGCTTGCGGGCCGATTGCGGGACTTCCTCTGCCACGGCGCCCTCCCGGCTTCATGACCCACACCATCATGCTCCTTACGGCGCGGCGGCGCTGTTTCCTGTTCGCAGCCGGGACGACCCGGCCGTCGGCCTGGGGGGCGGGGGAGGACACAGACCCTGCGCGCACAAGAGCATGAGCGGGCGACTCCTCAGTTGCATCCCTGCTGCTGAAGCCCGACTCGCCACCGAAGGAAGCGCTGGTGCTGCGGAACCGGTTCTTCTGGCTGGCTGCAGTCGCGGTCGCCTGCGCGGCGGCGGCCATCCACATTGCGCTCCACCAATGGGTCCGGCCCGCCGCCGCCCTGCGCTTGAGCGTGACCCGCCATCAGGCCGCCGAGATCGCTCACGAGTTCCTGTTGGGGGAGAGGGGCGAGCTTCCTGCTGGCTATCGCCAAGCGGTGACCTTCGACGTTCACTACTGGGACAAGGCCTATCTGGAGCAGACACTTGGCTTGCAGAGGGCCAACGATGTCCTGCAGACCGAGGGCATGGTATACCGCTGGACCGTTCGCTGGCTCAAGCCGGGCGAGCAGAAGGAGTTCTCGGTCGAGCTGGACCCCGACGGCCGCCTGTTGAGCTACTCCCGACATCTGCCCGACGACGAGCCCGCGCCGGAGTCCTCTCGTCCCGAGCAGGTTGCCCGCGAATTCGTCCAGCGTGTCGCCGGGATCGACGTGGGAGCCTACGATCTGCAGAACTCCTACGAAGAGCCACTGCCCAACCGCACGGACTATGGCTACACCTGGGAGAGGCCCGACCTGAAGCTGGGTGAGGCGAAGCAGCGACTGAGAGTCGCCGTGACCGGCGATGAAGTCGTCTCCTTCGGCAGATTCCTCTGGACGCCGGAGAGCTTCGGCCACCGGTTCGCAAAGGAACAGGAAAAAGGTGATCTGCTCAGCAAGATTGCCAGCACGCTCACTGCAGTCCTGGGTGTGGTTGGTCTCGTCGCCATCGTCCGGGGGCTGAAGCGCCGGACGCTTCACTGGCGGGCAAGCCTTCCGATCGCGGCCGCGCTCGCGGCCGTGAGTCTAGCGAACGAGCTGAACGCGCTGCCGCTGTCGTATGCTTACTTCGACGTATCGCAAACTGAGTTCAGCTTCCTGCTCGACAAGCTGCTCCACGTCGCCGGCCTCCTGGTCGGCGGCTTCGTTGCGGTCGTTGGCCTCGTCGCGGCCGCGGAGTGGGTCCACCGGTCGGCATGGCCCACACGGCTCCCCATCTCCTACTGGTTCGGTCGTGCGGGAATAGGGAGCCGATCAGGGCTCCGGCGGCTCACCGTGGGATATGTGCTGGCCTTGCTGCACCTGGCCTACGTGGCCGTCTTCTACTTCGTGTCGGGACGCCATTTGGGCGCGTGGCTTCCCGCCGAGGTGCCATATGACGACCTGCACAGCACTGCAGTCCCCTGGGCCTACGCTCTCCTCATCGGCTTGGCGCCCGCCGTTTCGGAGGAGTTCATCTTCCGGGTACTGGCCATATCATGGCTCAAGCGGCTGCTGCGGCGGCAGTGGCTGGCGATACTGATCCCCGCCATCCTCTGGGGCTTCCTGCACTGCAGCTATCCCAACAAGCCGTTTTACGTCAGAGGCCTCGAGCTGACGATATGGGGCATCGTGCTCGGGTGGGCCTTCACTCGCTTCGGCGTGCTCCCTGGGCTGATCGCACACGCCGCGTACAACTCGATCCTGGTCGGCGAGAGCTTCCTCGCCAGTGTCTACTGGCTTCCGAAGCTCAACTTCCTCGTGCTGCTCATCATGATAGCTTCGCCGCTGGTGCTGTCGCTCTGGCTCGTGCGACGAGCCGCACGGCCCAGAGACGCGCCAGGCACGAACTGGGAGTTCGATCAGCGACTGCAGATCGACGCGCGCAAGCAGCCGAGCATCGTGCCGCTACAGGAGGCTGAGCCGGAGTGGCGTCCGCTGCCTCGGCGCTCGTGGCTGTTAGGCGCGGGGGCTCTGGCAGTTGGGGGCATACTGGCCGGCATAGCCGCTTGGCTCGAGCGAACAGAGACGCAGCACTCGTGGCACAAGCGTGAGGTGAGCGCCTGGCACGCCAACTACATCGCTCGCGGAGACGCAGTACGAATAGCTCGCGAGTCCGTCGAGGCCGACGGCGCTGAGGTCGATGACTGGGTCATGTCGGTGCAGATCCAGGAGAGAGGCATCGGCGACTACGGCAGGTCCTACCTCTCGCAGTTCCTGGCGATGGGAGACGTGGAGGCCCTCGCCGAGCGCATGGGGACGCCGGGAGTGCTCTGGGAGGTGAGTTGGCAGAAGCCTCTGGAGCGCGAGGAATGGCGGGCACGCATCCGGGCCGATGGTGAGCTCTGGGACGTCAGCCACTTCCTTCCCGAGGAAGCACTAGGGGAGAGCCTCGACCCGGCCGAGGCCCGCGCCTTGGCCGAAGAAGCGCTCCGCGATCTGGGGCTTGATCTCTCGCACTTCAGCCTCACCGGGTCGCGGCAGTACGAGTATCCGCAGAGAACGCTCCACGTCTTCACCTGGGAGCCGACCGATCTGACGGTCGGGGAGGCGCAATTCGAGACTCTCGTCGGCGTAGACGGCGACCGCGTCAACTTCGTGCGACGTCGCATCGACGTGCCGGAGTCGTATCTCTTCGATCTTCGGCGGGACACGCCCGCCCGCGCGGTCGGGGCGGCGCTGGCGACGGTGATGGGTATCGCGCTCTTCTTCTGGGCTGCGGCCACGTTCTTCGGCGCGGTGCGACGATACGAGGTCGACTGGCGATGGGGCTGGAGGGTTGGTGCTGCTCTCGGTGGACTCACATTGGTGATGCTCGTGCTCACGCACCAGAGGGCGTGGGAGAGCCTGTCCGCCGCAGCTTCTCCTTCCGCCCACCTCTTGGGTGCTATGGTGGGAGCGCTGGCCGCACTCCTCGTGTTCGTGGGGATGACGGCCGCGCTGCTGCCGGTCGCCACCTCCCTGTGGAAGGCTCGGCTGGCCGATGTGCCCAGCCCGCGGTTCTGGCTGCGGGCGATTGCCCGGCCGTGGCAGCACAAAGGTGTCTGGCGGGAGGCCCTGCTGGCGCAGGTTGCCGTCTGGGGGATCGCCCTGTCACCCGCCGCAGCTTATAGCATCTTCGATTCGTTGCTCTCGCGGCTTGCCCGCGGGGATGGTAACGGCGGCGCAGTTGTTGTTCTTCCCGAGTGGGTCATCAACTCCCCGGCGCCGCCCTGCCCTCCCGTGCCGGAGACCCTGAGGGACCTCCTGCCGCCGCTGGCCGGGGTGGTCTTCTGCGCCCTCGTCATTCTGGGAGCCTTCCTTGCCTGGTTGACACTGCTGGCCTTCGGCAAGGCTATGTTCCGGCGGATGCGGACCGCGCTGATATGCTTCGTTATTGTCGCCGTGGGCCCGGGTGTTCTCCAGGCCTCCGACTGGCATGAGCTTCTGAGCTATCTCATGGGGGCGTTACTCGTTGCCGTGGGTATCCGACTGAGCTTCCCGCTCGTCCTGCGTTCCAATCCGCTCGTGCTGGTGGCAGGTCTTCTGGTGATTGGTCTCGCCGTGGAGGCGGAGGACTGGGCCTGGTATCCGGCGCATCGCGTGTGGGCCGTGTGCATGATGGCGGCCGCCGCTGCGCTGGTCATGTGGGCCGTCATGAGCGCGATAAGGGCCGGTATCCGGGCCCGCAGGACCGCGCGTGCAGTCCTGGTCGGTGAGCGCGGGTCAGCGCTCGCCTGCGGCGAGCCAGACTGGCCACCGGCAGACAGCAGCGAGGCCGGAGGACAGGACGAGCCGGCGGCGAGGGAATGAGGCGGCCCGGGACGACTCCCCTCCTTGCCCGCCTCATGGGGCATGTGCTATGATCGCTGGCGACTTTGATCTGGAAGAGGTGATTCGATGTCCACTCGGTGCCTGAGGGGCTTTGCCCTGATGCTCGTGGTATTGCTGCCGGCTCTGGGGGTCAGCTGCAAGCGGCAGGAGAAGGCCGATACGGCGGGGACTCCCGGCGAGGCGACCGAAGTGCCGGGAGCGCCGGCCGAAGCGGAGCGACGGGTAACCGACACGGACGCCTTGGAAGCCGCCCGGAAGCTCGGGACGCCGACCGACGCGCCCGTTGTCACGACCGAATCGGGCCTGCAGTATATCGACGTGAAGGCAGGTGACGGAGTCGAGGCCAAGGCCGGCGATAACGTGTCAGTTCACTACACGGGGTGGCTGGTGAATGGCAGCAAGTTCGATAGCTCAGTTGATCGAGGCCAGCCGTTTGTGTTCCCGCTCGGAGCTGGCAGAGTGATCAAAGGCTGGGACGAAGGCGTTGCTGGCATGAAGGTGGGGGGAGCGCGCAAGCTGATTATCCCGCCTGACCTCGGGTATGGCTCACGGGGCACGGGGCCGATCCCACCGGGCTCGACGTTGATCTTCGAGGTGGAGCTGCTCGAGGTCCGGTAGTCTACAATGTGCGCAGACTTGAGCCCCCGGCCTGCCCGCCGGGGGCTTTCCCTCGCGCTGCACTGCGTATCCGGCTTAGCCGATCTTCTCCAGATTCGCGTACTGGGGATCGAGCCTCTTGATCCCTTGAGAGGGAAAGGCGACGGCGACGATTACGTCTGAGCCGGTGCCTTTGACCGACACGACCATGCCCTGCCCGAAGGTCGGGTGGCGCACCTTGTCCCCCGCACGAAATGGTGCGTCCGCAACTCCGGCCTCCTCCAGTATCTGCTGGACGGCGCCGGAACGAGTGGGGTCTGCTGACTCCCACGTGATGTTGCGCGGCGCGACCGGACCCATCGGCTCGATCAGATCCTCAGGGATGTCCTGCAGGAAGCGAGAGATCATCGTGCGGGCCGTCGCGCCGTAGATGGTGCGGTACTCGGCCGAGGTCAGGAACAGGCGCTGCTTGGCGCGGGTGAGGCCGACGTAGCAGAGCCGTCGTTCTTCCTCCAGCTCCATCGGGTTGTCGCTGAAGGCCGAGCGAGCGAGGGGGAACAGCGCCTCCTCCATTCCCACCAGAAAGACCACGGGGAATTCCAGGCCCTTGGCGGTGTGGAGGGTCATGAGTGGAACGGCCTCGACGCCTTCTTCGAGCATATCGGCGCTCGTGAGAAGGGCGACGTTCTCCAGAAAGCCGGCCACGCTCGGCTCCTCGGCACCCTCTTCGTATTCCTGCGTCGCGCTCAGCAGCTCCTGCATGTTCTCGAGGCGGCCGCGCGCCTTGACCGTGCCCTCTTGCTCCAGCGAGTGCCGATAGCCCGATTGCTCGATGACGGCCTCCGTGATCTTGGAGACGGACGAGTCCTGCGGCATCTTGCGGATATTCTCAATGATGCGGACGAACCTCAGCACGGCTTCCTGCGCGCGAGGGGTCAGCTCCGGTATGCCCTCAGCATGACGGGCAGCCTCCAACAGGGACATGCCGCGCTCGAAAGCGGTCTGTTCGAGACGGGCGAGCGTCCTGTCGCCGATGCCGCGGGTCGGCTTGTTGATGATGCGTTTCGCGCTCACCGAGTCAGCCGGATTGTGCAGGAGACGCAAGTAAGCGAGTATGTCCTTGACTTCTTCGCGGTCGTAGAACCGGAGTCCGCCGACGATTCGGTACGGGATGCCGCGGCTGAGGAAGACCTTCTCGAAGACACGGGACTGGGCATTCACGCGGTAGAGCACTGCGAAGTCGCGATGGGTCCGCTCCTCGTGCTCCATAAGATGCTCGACGGTGTCCGCAACAAAGGCGGCCTCCGCGTGCTCGTCCGCGGCGCGGTGGGTGACGATCTTCTCGCCCTCCTCGACCTGTGTCCAGAGGCGCTTCTCACGCCGGGTCTGATTCTGGCGTATCACCTCCCAGGCGGCGCGCAGAACGTTGCCGGTCGACCGGTAGTTCTGCTCGAGCTTGATCACCTTTGCGTCGGGATAATCCTTATCGAAGCGCATGATGATCCGCATGTCGGCCCCGCGCCAACCGTAGATAGCTTGGTCGTCATCGCCGACGACACAGAGGTTGCGGCGCTTGGCGGCCAGCTGCACGACGAAGCGATACTGGGCGAAGTTGATGTCCTGATACTCGTCGACGAGGATGTGATGGAAGCGGTCCTGATAGCGCGCCAGGACTTCGGGATTGCGCTCGAAGAGCCACACCACGTAGGCGATCAGGTCATCGAAGTCGCAGGCGTGGTTGTCGGCCAAGCGCTTCTGATAGAGCGTGTATGTGCGCGCGACGATCTCATCGTAGGGCCTGCCGCCGCGCCAGTTGAAGTAGTCGCGGGGCCGGATGAGCTCGTTCTTTGCGTTGCTTATCTCATGGAGGATGCGAGATGGGACGAACTGCTCTGGATTCAGGTCCAGATCCCTCAGGCAGTCCTTCATGAGGGCCGACTGATCTGACTCATCGAATACCACGAAATCCGACGGCACGCCGACGGCCCCCCCATCCTGACGCAGGATGCGGGCGCAGATCGAGTGGAAGGTGCCGACCCACAGGTCCCAGTGTTGCCGTCGCAGCAGCCGCCGCAGCCGCCCCTTCATCTCTCCGGCGGCCTTGTTGGTGAAGGTAGCCGCGAGTATGTTGTACGGCGCCACGCCGCGCTCTTGGATCAGATAAGCGGCGCGGTGGGTGAGCACGCGGGTCTTGCCACTGCCGGCGCCCGCGAAGATCAGGAGAGGGCCGCCCTGGTGTAGAACGGCCTCTCTCTGTTGTTCGTTGAGTCTCGCCAGAACGGGGGAAGTGGCTTCTCTCGGCATCATGACATAGATCAGGGAGTTGTGGGTGCCGGATATCTCTCCAAGCCATTCTAGCATAGCATGCGGCCGGCCGTCACTTTCTGCTGATGAGCGGAGCGCGACTGTGGAATCAACTCGCGGGAGGGCTCGGGGGATGCAAGCTTGCCTGATAGCACTACCCGCCTCAGCTTGCGGGGCGGTGGTAGGCTTCCTGCTGGGCCAGTCGCAGTGGTGTGAGGTCTGGCCTGAGCTAACTCGTCTCAACGCGGCCTGGACGACTGCCATGGGCTGGTTCGCCGGGATAGTCGTCGGTCTTCTTGGCGCCGGTGGCCTTGGCTTGCGGCGGCCCGCGAGCCGAAAGCCGGCCGCCGGCCTTTGGCAGAGACTCCTTCGGGGGTCCGCGGTTGCCCTCGCGCTGGCACCGGGCACAGTCCTGGTCACGGTGGCGTTCCCCAGGGGGGTTGTCCGAGAAACGGGACCGGTACGCCGGCTCCTTGGCGACCGCCGGCCGAACATTGTGCTCATCGGGATCGACGCTCTACGAGCCGATCATCTGGGCGCGTACGGCAGCCAGGCGGGGCTGACGCCGAACTTGGATGCGTTCGCCAGGGAGGCCACCGTCTACCAGGCCGCATATTCTGCCTCCTCCTGGACACTGCCATCGTATGGCGCTTTCTTCTGTTGCGAGCGCCCCTCGGCCTGCGTAGACATGCCGCCAGGCGGCGTCCCCGACAGGGAGTACGCTGAGAGGGCCCGTCTCTTCGCGAACGTGTCGACACTGCCTGAGCACCTGCGGATGGCCGGGTATCGAACAGCGGCGGAGCTGACGAATCCGTTTCTGGGCGAGTCACGAGGCTGGAAGAGGGGATTCGACTACTTCCGAAACGAGGACGGGCCCAATCCCGACGATCTGCTCACATCGAAAACTGCCCGCGCGGATGTCGTGACCGAGAACGCAAAGGCCTGGCTCAAGCTCAATCGCTGCGAGCCGTTCTTCCTGTGGGTCCACTATCTGGATCCCCATACACCTTACGATGCTCCCGACACGCCCGCGGCGCTGCGAGAGACGTACCCGCGGAGATGGAAGACGTCACGCTCCTACTGGGATGAGAACATGCGGGACGGTACCCCCCATGTCAGACAGCAATACGCACAGTACTGCCGGGCGATGTACGCAGAAGAAGTGCGCTACGTAGATCGCTGGGTCGGGGAGTTGCTGTCCGAGCTCAGGCGCGACGGGACTTATGATAGATCGATCATCGTAATTACGGCCGATCACGGCGAGGAGCTGTTCGACCACGGCCAGTTCGAGCACGGCCACAGCATGCACGAGGAAGTGCTTCGTGTCCCGCTCATGGTCAAGTGGCCGAAGAGCTTTCAGGCCGACCGAACGGTAAGTCAGACGGTCGCGCTGACGGATGTCGCGATCACGCTGCTCGAGTTGGCCGGGCGCCGGCCGATCGGCGACGGCCGGGCCCGTCCTCTTGCGCGGCGGGGCGGGATCCCCGGCGGGGCGGTCTATTCGGAAGGGACGCTGCATGGCGCTTCGCAGACGGCGCTGACGACCGACGAGTACAAGGTCATCTACCGGCCTCCTGTTGGCGGACGAGTGGCGGAGTTCGAAGTCTACGACAGACGGCTTGACCGACTGGAACAGCATGACCTCGCCCCCTCCGACGCTGCCGCCGGGCTGCGCGAGCGACTGAAAGCACTGGCCGAGCAGGCCGCGGCCGCCTCGGAACGGCAGGGGACGCACAGCAGGCCGAGTGTTGTGATCAGCGACCGCGAACGCCGCCGACTCGAAAGCCTGGGCTACCTGTCGGACTGAGGTCCCTGCCGCCTCCAGATTTCGAAGTCCTCGATGCGCCTCTGCCGTACATACTCGGTCTTGATGAGATCGCTCAATTCTGAGAACGTCGCCAGCTGCTCTGCGGAGTCGTCTCCGCGGCCGGTCATCCATGGCAGCCTGTCGTTGTGCGCGACCACGATGTAGGCAGGCTGGTTCTCGCGCATATCGCGCACCAGCTCTCTGCGCCAGTCGGCCGGCGACCAGGTTGTTACCAGCGGCACGGTGTAGATGAAACGGCTTGCCGCCGGGCGTTCCGCCAAGAAGTAGATCAGCGGCTCGAATCCCCAGACGAATAGGTGATCCGAGGGTAGAGTGTTCTCGCGGATGAACCTGGCGACTTCGCGGTCGGCGGCCAGAGAGAAGTCGCCGTAGGGATCGTAGCGCTCGAGGAACGCCGACTGGTCGATCTGCCCCGCCAGGTAGCGCACCGGCCAGTTGAGAGATCTCCAGTACGCCAGCCCAAGGGGTGTGAGCACTGCCACGATCCCAAGCGCGCACAGCGCGGCCGCAGCCGGCCGCGGCAGGGAACTGCGCAGGCGGCCGCCGACGAAACTCATACCGTAGCCGCCCAGCAATGCGACCGGAGGCAACACAGGGAGCCAATGGTATGTGTAGTACTTGCCCTGCGCCCACACCGAGGCCATGAGGACGAGTCCCCACGTCGGAACCACCCAGCGCAGGCGGCCCGACGACCGGCGGGCGATGAGGTCAGCGGCCCCCGCCAGCGCCAGCAGCCCAACCGGGAAGAGAAGCGGGTGCGGATCGCCGATCAGGAACCGGAGTGTCTGGCGAACGGGGTCGCGGGCGAGCGGGATTGGCACTCGCAGGCGGGAGTACTCGGCGTTCCATGTGAACAGCACCTCGATCATGTCGGGCAGGGCGCCGGCTCGCCACAAGGCCACTGTGACAAGCCCCGGCACCGCCGCACACCCGGCGAGGTAGGCCGCAGCTCGGACGACTCGGGTGCGACGCGGCTCGTCACGAGACAGCAGCACGGCCAGCAGCGGCACCACCAGGAACGCGCCGAGAGTGAACTTGAGCAGAACTGCGAGCCCGATCAGGCCGCCGCAGAGGGCGGCCATTCCAGTCTTTCGCTTCTCCTCAGCGCTGACCAATGCACCAGCGGCCAGCACGAGCGGAAGCGCGGCGAACCCATCGGGCTGGGTCGTGTTCCAGAAGCTGTTGCCCGCGACGTAGCGGATGAGGAAGAAGAACGCACCGGCCGCTCCCGCCCACGGGGAGAGTAGTCGCCGCCCCAGGTAGGCAATTGCGCCGGCCGTCGCGAGCATCCAGAGCAAGTCGAGCAGACGCGGCGCCAGCATCGAGCGTCCGAAGAGTGCGAAGCTCACCCAATATAGACAAAAGATTCCCGGGGGCTTGACATCCCAGAAATCCCGATACGGCACGCCCCCGCGAGCCAGGACATCGGCGGCGGTGGCGAAGACGCCTTGGTCGCGGCCGAAAGGATAGGCGAGGAGCGGAGAGAGGAGTGCCGCGCCGGCCGCGAGCGACAGCAGCAACACCACGGCAGCGAGAATGGGTCGAATGGGAGGCCTCTCTACAGGGGCACCTGCCACGAAGACCTGAGTTCGGCACTGCTGAAGCGGCGCCTGCTCTCTGACTGCGGCCCGTGCTTGCTCCTGGGCCCGGGCGTCAGTCTGAGTCCCACCCGTGCTCGCCGACGAGCGGCACGAAGACACAGCCCCCGAGATTCTGATGTTCGAGCTTGTCGGCCCGCTTCGTAACCCGGGTCAAGTTCTGACCCCAGCGATCGCCCACCGGCGCCACGAGGATGCCGCCGTCGGCGAGCTGCTCGACCCACGGGTCGGCGATCTTCGGGCATGCGGCGGTGACGATGATTCGGTCGTAGGGCGCCTTCTCAGGATGGCCCAGGCTTCCGTCGCCGACAAGGACCGTGACGCCGTGATAGCCGAGTTCGACCAGCACACACCTGGCCCTCTCGGCCAGCCCCGGGAAACGCTCGATGCTGTACACCTCCCGGCTGAGTTCGACGAGAATGGCCGCTTGGTAGCCGGAGCCGGTTCCGATTTCCAGCACCCGCTCGTCTCCGTTCAGCCGCAGCGCCTCCGTCATGAGCGCCACCATATACGGCTGGGAGATGGTTTGCCCATCGCCGATTGGCAGGGGGTAGTCGTTATAGGCGCCAGGGTCGTCGGGGTCCGCCAGGAAACGATGGCGCGGCACACGCTCCATGGCTGAGAGCACGCGGGGGTCCTTGATTCCGCGCCGGCGGAGCTGCTGCTCCACCATCGCTCTTCGGGTGGCCGCCTGGTGGTCCTGCTCGGACAACTCAGCCCCCTCCGGCAGCGGCCGGCGTCGCGGGCTCCGGATGGCGGCCGGCGGCCTCGTACATGGCGAGTATGTTCTCCAGGGGCGTCTGGACCGTTATGCTGTGGCTGCTGCCGAGGATGAAGCCGCCCCCCCGCGCGCAGTCGGCAACCGACTGCTGCACTTGGCTGCGGATCTCGCCCGCGTCCGCGAGGACGAGATCGTGGTTGCTGATTCCGCCCCACAGGCACAGATCGCGGCCGAAGTCGCGCTTCAGGCCCGCGATATCCTCGATCGGCTGGATGGCCTGGTACACGTCTATCCCGGCCTCGATCATGTCCGGGAGAAGGAGGCGGAGGTTGCCACAGGAGTGACAGATCAGGTAGATCCCATTATCGTGTGCCACCTGGCAGATATGCTGCAGCGCGGGGAAGAAGACCCGCCGGAACATCTGCGGCGATACGAAGGGCCCCGTGTTGAACCCATAGTCGTCGCCGACCAGCACGGCGTCGAAGCCGAGCTTGGCGAAGAACGGAATGCGCGCCGCCAGCGACCGGTAGTTGGCCATATGCTCGGCGGCGAACGCCTCGGGGTCTTCGGCCAGCTCGTACATCATCTCCTCGACCCAGAGAGCGGAGAAAACGGGAAGGTGGGCGTCGCCCATCCCCGTGAAAACGAAGTGAGTATCGCCCAGCTCGGCCAGCACGTACTCGATGACCTCCAGCTCGGAGGGGTCGGGCGAAAACTCGCCGTCGACGAAGCGCTCCGGGCGCGGCTGTTCGAGTGGCTCAGCGCCGCGCTCCAGGAGCATGAGGTCCTTGGTCAAGTCCGAGTAGCGAAGCACATTGCCGTGGGCGTCACGCCAGGTCTCCTCGTCGATCTGCTCGGGGCGCTCGTATTTGATATCACGGGGAAAGGTGAGATCCGCGCACACGAGGTCGGCCTCCAGACGCCGCAGGAGCTCTACCGTGTCGCGCTTTATCGACTCCACTACCTCGTCGCGCCGGCCGTCCCACATGGCCTTGATGAGGTTGGTCTTCCCGCGCAGGAAAGTCGGACGCCCGAGGACGAGCGAAGCAGGCTCATAGTCGATGACCCACTCGCCGATGGGAACGGTGTCCGGCCCACGGTGCTCTATGGCAGCCCTGACGCGCTCCTTCGGGGTCAACGGACCTCTCCACAGGTACGGTGTGGCGCATTATACTCCGGAAGAGCGCGGCGCGGAAGCTGTGACGCCAGGCGGCCGCAGGGGCTTTGCCGTCGGCTACGGCGAGGACGCAGTCCCTTCGGCCTTCTCCGGGATCGCGATTCGCTTGTAGCTCACGATTGAGATATCCGTGATATCTGGAAATCGGAGTTCAAACTCGGTCTGCTGGAACCTGTGGCCGTGGCGCTCCTCAACGGATTCCACGAGGTGAAAGCTGGCCAGAGCGGCCTCTGACGAAGTAACTTCTCCCCCGTACTGCTCGGCCCTGTCCAGCACCTGACGCTGCTGGGCGATGGTCATGTCGCTGAAGGACAACCCTTGCGGCGTCTGGAGCATCTCCCTCTGTTCCGGCGACAGGGAGGCATAGAGCAGCAGTCCCCAGCGGTTGTCAGGAGAGGCGGCATGGATGCCCGCGCTTCGCAGGTCGCGCGGGAAGCCCCACACGGCCAGGCCTTTGGCGTCGAGCAGCACGGCCAGCTCCGCCAGGTCATCTATCGTCAACTCTCCCTGTGCCTGCAGCCTTGCGCCGTAGTCCGAGAGTACCGACTCGGGCATCTCGGACTGCGCGCGCTTGTACCAGTCTCTGTGGTGGAACACGAGACAGTCGCCGGCCTTCTTCCACAGGTACGCGTCTCCGTGGAGGTCATCTTCGCCCAACACGTAGAGCAGCCGCCAAAGCGGCATGGGAACTCGCGCCCCTTCGGACAGTCGCGGAAACGCGCCGGTGAAGTAGTCCGAGATGATAGACAGGCCGCTCTCCTCGGCGACGCAGCGCAGGATGTCGGTCGGGTCGGCCGCCTCGCATTCTTCGAGGCTGATGAGCTGAAGGAGCGCCGGATCGGTGGGCTCGATCCATTCCCTTTGATGCCGCGCCTCCCTCTGCCGGGCCGCCACACGGAAGCCCTCTCGATCCATGTCCATCGTCATCTTGAAGGCCGTGTCCTCGTCCGCGCTGCTGGTCGCCGCCAGGAGGCGGGCGTAGCAGTACTGCCCCTCGTCGAGGTTGCAGTAGCGTGGGTGGAGGGCGACGTCGTGGATGGTGGGATACCCCTGCTCATTCGGTATGTTCAACGATACCCAGACCCCCCAGCCGTGGTCGACCCAGTGATCATCGAAGCTGATAGTCGCATGAGACAAGTGGTCCCGCCAGCTCCTCACCTCCGGCGGCAAGTTCTCGCCGGATAATCTGTCCACAAACCAGTCCGCGATTCGGCGGACGGCCTCCCGAAGCCGTTCTGGTGCCTGCGAGTACTCAATCACGAGGCCACCTGTCTCCTGGAACTGCTCCATCTGCTCCGGCGGAAGCGACAGGAGGATCTCGAGAAGATCTCGGGAGTGCAGATCATGTACGCTGCGCGCGAGAAGGATGTCGGTCTTCTCAAGCTCGGCAAGCTCCTCGGGCGACATGTCCAGTGCCTGGCGAGCCAGGGCCATGCGGTCAGCCAACTTCTGCCGCTTCTCTTCTCTCATCTCTCGGGCGGCTCGCTCGGAGAGCCATTCCATGGTGTGCTCCACCCCGGCGTTGCGATGGAGCAGGTAGATCGGCTCTTCCCCGCTCTCGTCGATGTCCCAGTGGCACTCCTGAAGCGCCTCCGGGATCTGGACCATGATGGCCTTGAGCGTGACGCCCTTGGAGATGATGGTCAGCTTTCGCTCGCCGACAGTGGCGAGGTCCTCGGGAGCGACCGCCAGGGAGACGCCGGTGGCTTCGGAGAGGATCTCCAGCGCCGGGACGGTGGCGCGGCCGGTGATCTCGATCTCGACAGGCTGCTGCAGGCGAGAGTCGGTGTCAGCGATCTCCGGCTGCCATTGGACGCGAGCACCGAGGTGCTGGGCGCCGACAGGTGCGGACGCCACCAGAAGCAAGATGAAACTGAGACGAAGTCTCATGGGTCCCCTACCTGGTCCTCCGAGCCGCCACGATCGCTATCGGTCTGGGCCGTCGGCGCGATCTCAGGCAGACGGACCGTGCTGCTGACGACGTGACTTGAAACGTCGGCGTCCTCGGGAAAGGTAAAGGTGAACACGTATTCGGTGCAGGCCGCGCCCTCCGCCTCTCCCGCGGACTCGGTGAGGGAGAACCTCGCGCTGCGCGCCAGCTCGCGCCAGACCGACTCGTCCTGATTGCCGGTGCTTACGGGCACGTAGCGGAGAAGATCGCGCCGCCCCTTCGCGAACAGCTCCGCCAGCGGCAGACCGTCGGGGCTGCGGGCCCGGGCCTGCTCGGCAGGAGTGAGTGAGGCATAGAACAGGAGTGGCGACGAGACGCCGTAGTTCAGGAGTGGCGACCAGACGCCGTACCGACGCTCCTGCCCCAATCCCGCCTTGTTCAGGTCGTCCGGTATAGCCGCTCCGAAGGGTTGACGAGACCCCAGACGCCCTTCGATGTCGCCGGCGAACTCAGTAGCATCATTGAGGGTGAAGTGCCCCTGGCGCGCGAGCCGCTCGCGATACTTCATGATGAGAGACTCGGGTAGCTCTCGCTGTGCGAGCCGGTGCCACATGGTGTGGTGGAATACAAGGCAGTCGCCGACCAGCAGCCACTTGAAGTTTCCACTCTGTCCGAGGATGTACAGATCTCGCCAAAGCGCGTCGCCAAGCGGCGCCTGTCCCGGGTAGATCCCGGCGCCGACACCAGTGAAATAGTCGGAGATGATGGAGAGACCGGTCTCGCTGGCAACGAATCGCTGGAGTTCGAGGACAAGGACGTGCTTCTTACCCTCCGCCCCGGGGATCTCCAACTGCTTGTGCAGCCGAGGGTCGGAGGGCTCCACCCAGTCCGACTCGCTCCACTGCCGCTCCTCGATGAGCTTGAGGTAGTCTTCTTCAGAGTCTTCGACGGCTCTGCGAGCATCCTCGACGGTGTCTCCTGTCTCGACAAGGAGCCATTCGTAGGGGCTGCCGGACGATGCTATTGTAGTGTAACGCGGGGGGATGAGGGGACAAGGGAAGGAATGGAGCTGGTCAGTTTCCCACTGAAGGACCGTTCCCCAGTCACACTCGCGGCCGCGGTCGTCTTCGATTCTCGCTTTCACATCGCAGCTGGCGCCGGGTGCGATTCGGTCCTGCCAGTTCTGAAGCTGTTGCTGAAACGATGTTAGCTCCTCCCAGTAAGGCGGCCTGTCCTCGCCTGGTCGGGACAGTGCCCACTGGGCGTACCGGCGTAGCAGTCGAAGACAAAGGCGCACGGCCTCAAGGGAAGACAACGGTTGATCGCCGCGAAGCTCGAGGTGGCCCGTCTCCACAAGCTCCGACACGTACTCCTCAGGGACTGAAGCGTACACTTCTATGAGTTCCCGCCACAGGGGATGGCGGGCCGCCCGAGCCAGGAACAGGTCGGTTTCTTCGAGCTTCTCTAGCTCCTCCGGCGACATGGCCAACACGCGGCGAGCGTCGTTGATGGAGTCGAGGCGCTGCTGCCGTCGCTGCGCCTCGAATTTGGCCCGCCGCGCCTCCCGCTCCTGCTCGACCGATGCCTCCGCCCCCGCATTCCGATGGAGCAGGTAAACCGGTTCGTCTTCGCTCTCGTCAACGTCCCAATGGCACTCCTGAAGCGCCTCGGGGATCTGGACCATGATGGCTTTGAGGGCGAGGCCCTTGGAGATGATGGTGAGCTTCCGCTCGCCGACAGTGGCGAGGTCCTCGGGGGCGACCGCCAGGGAGACGCCGGTGGCTTCGGAGAGGATCTCCAGCGCGGGCACCGCGGCGCGGCCGAGGATCTCGATCTCGACAGGCTGCGCGAGGCGCGGATCGATGTCAGCGATCTCCGGCTGCCACTGCTCCCGCCCGGCGCGGTGCTGGGCCACGGCTGGCGAGGCGAGCGCCAAGGCCAGTGCAAGCAGGACCAATCGCATCTTCCCCTCCGTGAATCCACAGGATTAGACGCGGCAGGAGCAGCAGAAGTTCGGAGCGTCGGCGAGTGCCCCGGGCCTCACGCGAACGTGATCGACTTCACATCCGTGAAGGGAATCACGCTTTCCTCGGTGCCGAGATTGCGGGCGCCGATGGCCTGGGCGTATCGGGTTTCACCAGGACCGTACTTGAACTGCGTGAAGCGTGCACTCTGGATCAGATCGTTCGGACTGCGCAGGGAAAGTCGGTACAGGCTGGGCACGGCACACTCAGCGGTCTCTCCAGACCTCAGGTGGACCTCAGCGTCTCGCCAAGCCGCCGGCTGACCAAGGTGGACGGTCTCTATCTCGCTGAACGGCAGGAAGCGCAACCGGCCATCCACTACGCACTCGAGGCCGCCTGCAATGAGGAGGTGGACGTCCGACACCTGGTCGAAGAGCTGGTCCTTGCCGTCGAAGCGGGCCATGAAGGCTGCTCGCGGTTCGTAGCCCGCGGACCGGGCTCGAGCCAGCGCCTGGCGGAGGGCGGATGTGTCCCCGGCTACTGCGCTTGCATGTGCCGCCTGCAGAAGGCTCTCCGCCTCTCCCTGACTGCTGAATGCTTGTCCGTCACGCGGCTCTGACAAGGCACTCCAATAGGCCTCCCTGGTCATCTCGTACTCGGTGAACCGGAGGCGCTGCGCGGCCCTGTCGGCCTCTTCCCCAGGCTCGGCCTCCGCAAGCTGGTGCTCAAGCTGTTCGGAAGCCGCGTGCAAGTGTCCGGCGCGGGCGTAGGCGAAGGCGAGGGCACCCCGGATTGCGTCCATGAAGGGCGGAGTTGAATAGAGAGCCGTCTCCATCTCACGCAGGGCCCGCAGGTACAGCGGCGCACGCCCATCGATGAGGGGGAAGCCGAACGCGGTGTTCCGGCGAGACGGACTGCGCGCCTGGCGGGCGCAGTCGGCGGCGAGGCAGGCCCGGCCGAGGGTGAAGTGCGCGATGGCCAGATCCGAGTCGAGCGCCAGCGCGCGCTCGGCGCTCTCGATCGCCTCCTCCGGCTTGCCCTGGGCGAGTCGGACCTGGGAGAGGTCCGCCAGTATTATGGCCGAATCAGGGCTGAGGCGCGCAGCCGCCTCCAGTTGCTCCCGCGCGGGGGCGAGCGTACCGTCGGAAGCAAAGGCCAGCCCTATCGCGTGGTGAAGCATGCCGTCTCCGGGGTAGGGTTCTCGCGACCCGGCCAGCTTCTCGGCCGCGTCGCGGGCTTCTCCCGCTCTGAGATGATCGATGATTCTCTGTCGACGCTCCCGCTCGGTCATTCTCGATGCTCTTGCGCAGACGCTCCCGTCAGGCCGAGCCCTGCGTATACCGCGCCCCGTTCGCTGCGCCAGCCAACGGTGTACTCCAGGCAGTGCGCAGTTCGCGTCACCTCAAGAATGATATCACGTGTCTCGTTGTTTTCGAGGTCGTAGTACTCCACAAGCCTGAGCCGCCAGGCCGGGCTGACGGTCCAAGCCGCATCCGCGATCAGCTCTCGGTTCGGGCCCACGCCATCGAAGAGGAACGGGGTCTCGCCCGACTCTCGCCGTGTCACATGCGATAGCTCGAGGTCGAGGCGCGGGCTCAGGCGCATATCGGCAGTGGTTCGGAAGAGCCGGACAGTCAGATCATCGCCGGGGGAGTACTTGGACCGCCGCCAGCCGATCGCGTGACTGAAGCTCACGGACCGGGAGACCCTGTATTGGTTGCTGCGGGCCAAGATGACGATGGAGGAGCGATCGGCCCGGGCCAGCTCCTCGATGCCGTCCGGTTCATACTCGGTGTAAGTCCCAGCCAGCCAGCCTGCCTCTAGGGTGAAGAGGCGACCGACTCGATAGGCCGGCAGAACCACTCCGTATTCCGGCTCCCGGTTGACCAAAACGTCCGCCAGGTTCGCCTCGAGGTCATCCGGCTCGATGTGCCGGTCCGCGGGATCTTGCCGCCGGAAATAGCCTAGGGTAAGCTCAGTCGGGCCTGTGGTTCGCCATGCGCGGATGTGGCCTCGTATGCCCCGCGAAGTCGTATACCGGTAGCTGAAGTCGCCTGAGAGAGGTCTCTCGGGGTCGCCCAGCGTGTAGCCAATCGATACGTACGGCCCGTCATCATCACTGAAGCCGAAGGTCGGTGTCGGGTTCCCCTTGCCGGTCCCGACGTCACCCACTCTCACTGTGTAGCCCGGCACCGGCAGAACGGACCGACCGCGGTAGAGGACTTTCCCTTTTTTCAGGGACAAACGGCCCGAGCGAGGGGGGCGGCCGGGCGGCGCTTCTTCGGCAGTGAGAGTGATCCGCTCGGCAGCGAAGGCGTAGTGGGGGTCCGGCCTGTCACAGGTCGTGAACTGGGCATTTCGAGCGACGACCTCTTGAGGAGACAACCGGATCTCTTCACCGGTGATCACAACGCCCTGTTCCAGGGCCCGCGCGCCTTGAAGCGCTCCTTCTTCGGAGTTCAAGTTATAAGTCAGCGACTCCCCGAACATGACGCGGTTGCCTTGGATTATGTGGAGATGGCCGCTGGCACAGACCTCGCCTGTCACGCGGTCCGCTTTGAGATCGTCGGCACGCAGCTCAAAGCCCTGGTAGCGTAGCCGAGCGTTCCCCGAAGCGTGGGTCGTTTCGTTGGCGAGGTCGACCTCGACGCGGTCGGCTTCGACAGTCGCGGATGAAACCGGGCCAGCAGCAAGCGCCGGCCTGCCGTGGATCAGAACAAGCCCGGCGAGAGAGAGAAGGGAGAAACACCGCCGCATCAAGCTAGAACTCGATGGATACTGCGGTCTCTGCCACTCGGTCGCGCAGGAGCGATGTCTCCAGCAGGTAGTTGGAGTACTCCAATAGTGAGTAGGAGAGCTTGACGGACGCGGACGGCGTGATCTGATATCCGATCCCTAACGAGGTCAGCGAAGCCGCGTCCAGCTCAGATAAGCCCTGGCCACGCCGAGCGATCTCTTCGTAGGCGAGGCTGAGAGTCAGCGCCGACCCCAGCCCGTACTCGTAAGTCGTGCGCAGCCGTGAAATGCGCGGGTCCGCCACAGCCGCCGCGGCTCCACCTGCTGGCACTCCCACGGAGTGCTCCGCCGCGGCCGACTTGGCGAGATGATCCAGCAGCTCCGGCGCCTCGTCGGGATTAGTGAGACTCAGACCGACTATGCCGTGAGCAAGCGGAAGGTGGACCGTGTCTGCAGACACAAAGGCCGACGTTCCGCCTGCAAGCGCGGGGCCTTGCCCCGGATAGGCGAGGTTCTCCAGGCGCCACGTCCGAATGGCATCCTCGTCGGCAAGCTCGCGCAGCGACCGTGACACGCCGTCGGAATCGAAGCTCATCGACTGCAGCACATCTGCGAACTCCTGCGCAAGTCGCTGGAGATCGCTCAGAGCGGCGGCTATCTCCTCTTCGGAGTTGCGGGGGCTCACCCGCAGGGAACGCAGCACGGCACGGAGCCGGGTCTGGCCGTCTGCGTCGCTGGGCACGGACGCCAAAGCGCGGTCAACCGCGCTCAACGGTTCGAGGAGCGCAATGCCGAACTCAAAGCGCGTGAGTGCAGGCTTGCCTGAAAACCCGGCAGACCAGTCCTCCGACAGCATTCCCAGGGACGCTAGGCGCGTGCACACGCAATAGGCCTGATGGCCCTCGGGCACTTCAGCAAAAGGGCCTGCCCAGAGCGGCGAGGCCGCGCTCAAGAGAACCAGCCCGGCGACTAGTAGCCACCTGGCGCGCATCTCCTGTGCTCCTCCAAACAACAGCCAAGAGTATTGTACCATAAGTTCCCGGCAGCCACAAGGCGGCGCCGGTTGGACCATGTGTAGTTGCCTGCTTGCGAGGCGATGCGGCCGGTTGCCGCCTTGCTGTGCAACACGAGAAGGGGACCGGTAGTGTGGCCCCGGGGCGTCGGGGAGCTGAATGGGAGCCCTGCACCTATGCGAGGCATCGCGGACTGGCTCCCCATTGGGCGGGCAGAGCCGCGGCGGCAGACTGGTCCTGCGCGGCCGGCTGTTTAGCTGGCAACGCGCTCCGCAGAACGGGGGGCAAGAATCGGTGTGTTGTGTGAGTGAGTGGGCCTGTACGAAGGAGGCACTGCCTCAACGCCTGGCGAACGCGGAAGTGATGTGTATATGTGCCGGCGCGATGGTTCGGGAGCGCCGCCGCGAGGTGTGTCTTGAGGACTTACCACGGCGAATTGAGTGACATACCGAGGTTCCAGACGGAGGCGGGGGTGGGGCTCGCGCAAGAGGCCGATGCGGAAGGCCGAGAGGTCGTGTCCGCGGCCGAGGAGGAAGGCGGGCCTCCCCAGCCAGATCCCTCGCAGGCGCGCCTCTTGCTGACTGAGCCGCGGCCGGCAGGTTTCGGAGAGGTCCTGGTGACCGAAGTATGGTCGTCGCCCGAGCCGCCGTCGGAGGAGGAGTCTGACGACTCCGAGGCACCTGACCGCCAGCGGCAGTGGGAGCTGAGACAGGAATTGCGCGAGCTCGGGTTGCTGCGGGAGCGGCCCTTGCTGACCTATGACGCGCGCTTCGAGACCTATTGGACACAGGCGAAAGAGGCGATCGAGGCCGCGCCAGGTGCCATCGTCGACCCATATACCGGCCTGGCGGCGGGGTTCGCTGACGCGCGCATCGACAGCATAGCCGAGCACCGACAGGCGGCGCGCGAGTATGGGCGGGCAGGGGACGAACTCCTGCACGTCGGACGAGCTTATGCCGCCATCGGGAGACAGAAGAGCGCTGGCAGCGTGCTGCAGGCGGCGGCACGGGCCGAGCCCCAGTCGCCCGAGGCCTGGTATAACCTGGGAGTGGTACGGCTCTTCGCCCGGGCGAACGCGGAGGCCAGAGCCGCGCTGGAGAAGGCGCTCGATCAGACACCCGGCGATTCCCGGGTGGAGCTTGCGCTTGCCGTTGCGGGCTATCATATGAGGGATTATGCGGGTGCAGAGGGGCACTTCCGTCGGCTGGTGGGCGCCAGCGGACTGAGGGCCACCGCACGATCGATGTTGGCCTGCTGTCAACGTATGCAGGAGAAGTGGGACGACGCGCGAGTCGAGCTGGGATTCCTCAGGGACGCGGCCCCGGGGGAGTGGGCGGCCGTGGCGCAGCAATGTCTCGACTGCGTCGAGAGGGGAGAGCAGAGGCAACAGGGACCCTTGCGCCAGCGCCGCCGAGCTGCCAAGATGTGGAAGGCGCTGGCGGCAACAGCCGCGGGAGGAATCTGGCTGGCCTACGCCTGGGCCAAGGACCTCTTCGAGGAGCAAGGCCAGTGGGTTGCCGTCCCGCTCTTCGTGCTGGTGCTTCTCGTGGCGAGAGCCCTCCGTGGCATCTCGGGCCGAGAACTGGCCGGTGAGTTCGGGAATGCAGAGCAGGGGCTTCCCTGCTGGCAGAGTACGACATGGATGCGCCCGCGGAGGTCGGAATTCTAGATGCGGAACGTGAGCGCCAGCATTGCAGTACTGCTCGCAGGCATAGTGGCCATTGGCATCGGTGCCTCCTGCGTCGAGGCGGGGGAGGAGGCGCGGCCCCCGGTGGCCATGATCCGCCTGGAGGGTGCGATCGACGTGCCGAGTGCTGAGTACCTCGAACGGGCGCTCGGTGTGGCGCAGGAGCGAGACGCGCAGTGCCTTCTGATCCTCCTGAACACGCCTGGCGGTCTCGGTCAGCCAATGAAGGACATGACCGAGGCGCTCCTCAACGCTCCCATTCCGACCATCGTGTATGTGTATCCGGCCGGAGCCTACGCGATCTCAGCGGGGACGTTCGTGACCTTGTCGGCACACGTCGCTGCCATGCATCCAGCTACCACGATAGGCGCGGCCCATCCGGTGCAGCTCTTCTCAGCCCCGAAGATGCCCGAGCCGCCCGACGAGTCTGGGCAGGATGAGAGCAAGGCTGAGGACCAGGGGCAGGAAGGCGATTCGCAAGAGGCCGATGAGGGGCGAACCGCGCCCGATGTGATGAGCGAGAAGATAGAGAACACCTTTGCTCTCCAGGCACGGGTGATCGCGGAGGCACGAGGGCGAAACGCCGAGTGGGCGGAGAGAGCGGTTCGCGAGAATGCTACGGTCTCCGCACGGGAAGCCGTCGAGATGGGCGTAGTGGACCTGCTGGCCGATGACGTACCGGACCTGCTGGCAGCCTTGGACGGGTGGGAGGTATCGCTGCCGGGGAGCCGAACAGTAGTGCTGGCTACAAGGGATGCGCCCGTCGAGGAGATCCGTGCGAGCGCTAAGGAGAGCTTCCTCCACGTCCTCGCGGACCCGAACATACTCCTCGTGTTGCTTGTGCTGGCTGGAATGGGGATTATGTTTGAGTTGCAGAACCCCGGTGCCATTCTTCCCGGCGTGATCGGCGGCCTCTGCCTACTGCTTGCCTTGTATTCAATGGCAGTGCTGCCCGTGAACTATGCTGGTGTCGGACTCATCGCCTTCGGGCTGCTGCTGTTCCTGGCCGAGGTGAAGGTGGCCTCCCATGGAGTGCTGACGGTCGGGGGCGTGGCTTCTTTCGTAACGGGAGCGTTGATGCTCATGGACACATCTCTGGCGCCTGCGCTGCAGGTTTCGTGGCAAGTTGTCGTCGTGATGGCTATCTTGCTCATGCTCTTCTTCCTCTTCGTGATAGGAGCGGCGGTCCGGGCTCATATGCGGAAGGTGGAGACCGGCGAGCAGGGCATGATACAAGAGAAGGGCCGGGCGCTTACGGCCCTGAATCCGCGCGGCAGTGTAATGGTAGAGGGAGAAAGGTGGTGGGCGCGCGCGGCCGAAGGCGAGATAGCGGAAGGGGAGGAGGTCGAAGTCGTCGGCCAGGAAGGGCTTTTGTTGATCGTTCGGCGCCGGATCACGGAGTCTGAGAGCTAAGCATCCGGCCCAGCGTTTGGGAGAGCGGGGTGGAGAAAGGAGCGGTTACAGGTGGCTAATGGAGGCTATGCCCTGCCGGTCACAATTGCGGTCGTGGCGTTCGCGTTTATCCTTGTGGCGGCGGCCGTCCGCATACTGAGGGAGTACGAGCGTGCCGTCATATTCAGGCTCGGTCGCCTCATACCAGTCAAGGGCCCAGGGCTCATATTGCTGATTCCTGTGGTCGACAGAATGGAGCGTATCAGCACCCGGATCGAGACGATCGACGTGCAGCGGCAGGAGGTGATGACGAAGGATAACGTGCCCGTGACCGTGGACGCGGTCGTCTACTACCGGGTCTTGGAGCCATCCGATGCCGTCGTGAAGGTGAAGAACTTCCACAAGGCGACGTATCTGGTGGCGCAGACCACCCTCCGAAGCGTGCTCGGCCAGTCCGAGCTGGACGACCTGCTCGCCGAGCGGGAGAAGATCAACCGCCGCCTGCAGGAGATCATCGACGAGCAGACGGAGCCCTGGGGTATTAAGGTCTCTATGGTCGAGGTCCGAGACGTCGTGCTGCCGGATACGATGAAACGTGCGATGGCCCGCCAGGCGGAGATCGAGCGAGAACGGCGAGCCAAGATCATAAACGCGGAAGGCGAATTTCAGGCGGCTCAGCGTCTCCGGGATGCAGCGGCCATAATCTCGACCCAGCCAATTGCGCTCCAACTGCGCTTCCTGCAGACGCTTTCCGAGGTCGCGTCCGAACACAACTCGACAACGATCTTCCCCGTCCCGATAGACCTGTTTACGCCGTACCTGAAACAAATGCTTCAGGGCGCGGCACAAGCGGGGCAGGGCGGCGAGGGCGGAAGTCAACCGACCTAGGTCAGGTGCGGCGCAGGGAGTCTAGATAGCGCTCGGCGATCACGACGGCGACGTAATCGTCGTATGGACACGGCGGCGTCTGGAGTCCCTGCGGGAGCAGGCGTCGCCAGCCGCGTGGCGGGTTGTCCCGGAAGTAGCGTCGGCGCCCCTGCTCTGTCGAGCGATGCTCGTCCACAAGCACGGCGCTGACCTGAACGCGCTCGTCGAGCGCTATACCAACGTTCTTAGCCGCCGTGCGATCGCCGAGGACGAGTACGGCCCCGGGGTAGTCATGCAGCAAGCGTCTTACGATTTCGCCAATATCAGTCGCGGGCACCACGGCCTTGTGGAGCACGCGGCGGTCGGAGCAGACGAGCGCCAGTCCGCACTTATCTCTTCCGGGATCGACTGCGATCACGTGTCGCGGCTTGTCGTCTTCTCGGTCCACAGGCTATCTCCTGGCGCGCGCCGCGGCCGGGCCGAGCACGATCTGGCCTGTCAAGAGGCAGAGCGCAAAGGCCGCGACGTAACGCCCGCGGGCGGGGGGTCCTCTAGTCTGGCACCCCGGCAAGACTGACTAGGAGGTCGACCTCGAGAGGGCCGATGGTCCACGTATCCGCTGCGGCGACGGCCGTCACGCGCGCCAGACCGTTGATCGCCCGAAGCCTGTCAACCACAGCGAACAGCTCCTCGATGGTGATGTCGCCGACGGTCCCCTCAGAAGAGCCGAGCACTCCAGGCGACGATGGGTTCGGCCGCGGCATCACGTTGTGGGCGCGGGCTCGCGGGCTGACTTCCTCTCGGAGGAGCGCCAGCAGAGCTCCCATCAGCGTCGGCTCGGACTGGCGTCCATCCACCAGTGCCTGGGCGAGGGTCTCTCCGCGGCGGAACACCAGACGGTTGCGGAACAACTCGAAGTCCACCCGGACCGGCTCTCCCGGATGCGTGTTGAACACAGAGAACCCTCTGACTATCACGCCGCCGGAACTCTCGCGGATTCGCTCCGCGATTGCCTGCAGCACCTGCTCTTCACTAAACCAGACTACAGATTGGGTGTCCGGGTCCCTTACCGGCTTGCGGATGATGATTGCGCTGTCGCTCTCGGCCAGCGGGCGCGCACCGGCGCCCCGAGCGCGATCGTCCAGACGGGCAACGAACGCGTCCAGATCCTCTTGTATGGCTTCGGCCGAGCGGCCGCCATCGACGAGCTCCCAGTCCAGGGGTTGACCCACTCCGAGGATGACCGGCGTCGACCTCTCCAGCGTTATGCCCCCGGCGGCCTGGACCCGTAGGTTCTCGATGTCCCGCTCAAGCTCGTCTATCTCCCGCTCCAGTTGAAGCCGTTTGGCGATCGCGTCGCCCAGCACACGCTCCGCGTTCTTGAGCTGCTCCAAGGCCTCTTCGTATTCGCTCTGTAATACGTCGTACTCCGAGTTGGCCTCCTCGAGCATCTGCTTTGCCCGATCGAGCTCATCCTGCCACTGTTGCAGCTCCTCCTCGGCCGCCTGACGGGCATGCTGGAGCGCCGACATGCTTTCGTTCAGCTTCGAGATCTGGCGCGCAAGCTCGGCCTGCCGTTCGCGCATCTCGGCCACGCGCAGGAAGCCGTCCTTGACGGTCTGGGAGACCATCATTGCTACAGAGAGGGTCATGACGGTAATCAGCATGCCGGCGAACACGGAGATGACTATCGCCGTGTGGCGGGGGCGCAGCCCGAACAGGCTGAGGCGCTTGCGGCCCATGCGTCTGCCGACGATGTCCCCCACGTAGGCGATCACCCCGCTGACAAGCACCAGCGCGATGATCAGTACAATCCCTGGAAGCCCTGCCACGAAGAGGCTCTCCTTGGGTGTCAACTCCCCCACCGGCAGATTATAGTGGGGGAGCTGAGCCCCCGTCAACCGTGCGGGGCGTTCCCTGAGGGGACACCTCCGACGAATGCTACCTCGCGTGCGGCCTTGAATCGCGGTGTGAGCATCTGCCCGAGAGGCCGAAGATCACCCCACCGACCCACGATCGCCTCCGACTTGTCGAGGTAGTATTGGAGCCGCTGAAGATGGTGCTCGCCCCCGAACTTACCGAGAAAGTTGGCCGCCGCTCCGGCATATACGAGGCACTTGAACAGGGCGCCATAGGCGACGCCGCGAGCCAGCTGGCTCGCCTCAGGAATGGGCACTCCCGACTCTGAACACAGGATCGAGTAGTGCTCGACCATGTCCGCCCACGCGTCCGCTCCCAGGTCGCTTTCCGGCTGGCCGAGCAAAGCGGCGAGATCGAACTCGAGCGGACCGATGGTGGCTTGCTCGAAGTCGAAGGTGTGGAGCCCCGATTCGGTTACCAGCAGATGGTGGGGAGTGAACTCGAAATGGATGAAGCTTCGGCGCCGGTCCGAAAGGAACTCGACCAAAGGTCCCGCCTGGTCGGCCAGCTGCTGCCAGTCAGCATCGGTCACAGGCTCGTCAGCCAGCTGTCCGATCCGCTCGACGGCGATGCGAAGGGCGCTGAAGTAATACTCCGGCCCCAGCCGCTCCTTCTCGATCTTCTCGATCTCAGCCGTCAGCTCCTCAAGGTGCTCGTGAGCTGCGCTGTGAAGAGAGGCGAGCGCGCTCACGGCCGTGCGAAGCCACTGCAGCTTCGCCGAGGGCGTAGACGATTCGAGCCGCTCCGCCAGTGTTTCGTCTCCGAGGTCCTGCATGACCAGCAGCGCCTGGTCCTTTCGGAGCTCTCCGGCGTAGACTTCGGGCACGGCCGCGCCGTACTGGCGCAGCAACCTCAGAACGCCTGACTCTCGCCGATAACAGGCCGAGAAGAAGCTTATGCGCGCAGCGGAGTAGAACTTTGCCACCACACTGGAGGGCCCATCATCGCTCCACGACAGGCTCAGCCGGTAGACGGTGTTGCGGGATGCCTTCGGGTGCACCGCTGCCTGGGTGATCTGGGGCACCCCCCTTCCCGCCTTTCCTACCAGCGCCAGCAGGTCGTTCAGCGGGGTGTTCAGCTCGGCGGCCGCGCGCTGGCCCGCATCCGCCGCTGCAGCCTCCGGCTCCTCTGGCGGAGGGGGTGTGCTGCGGGCGATGGTTGCAAGCGCGTCGTCGATCTCCCGAATCCGCCGCAGCACGGCGTCTTGCGTCTGGTGCAGCAATTCCCGGCGGCCGCGCACGGCTTGCGGATCGGCCGGCCGCCCTCTCAGCTTGTCCCGCTCATAGAGCATCAGAGAAAGGAGCTCCTGGTTGTACCGCCGGGCAGCGGTGAGATAGGCCTCCAGCCTCTGGGGGGCCTCACCGGTGCGCTCTGCGCTCCGGAAGCTCCGGGTGGCCTGTCGGTAGGACTTGCCGGCCAGGTCGGCCAGGCGGAGCTTCGCACTTCGGACCACCTCCCGAAGATTTGGCATATCGGCCAGCTGAGAGCCCGATACCTGTTCCCAAAGCTTTATGGCTTCCAGCAGTCGATCCCGACCGTAGTAGATTCTTGCCAGGCGCAGGACGACGCTGGGCCGCAGCAAAAGGTTTCTGATCGGCACCTGCTCCCACTGGGCCAGGGCCTCGTCGAATAGCCTCTGGTCGGCGTATAGCTGGCCGAGGACGACGTGAGCCTCGAACTCCGAGAGGGGCCGCCAGAGAATGCTCTCCGCCGTCGCCCCGGCGAGCATCTTCTCGGTGATATGTGTCTCGGAGACCGTTTCGTACAGCGGCCAGCCCAGGAAGTCCGTCGGCAGTCCGCGGCAGAGGGCCACCGCCGCCGACTCCTGCGGCCGCTCAGCCAGACCGATGAAGTACTTGCCGCTGAGGGCCTTCTGAGCGGCGGCCGCCAGCAGGACAGCAGGCGCGACGAGCAGGCCGACCAGCCATACCGCGCCGAAATCAAGCGCGAACAGTGCCCACGCCGCCATGAGAGCGCCCAGCCCCCAGTAGAAGGCCAGGATTCGGGTCACCGGCCAGGCCAGCCATTGGAAGTGATGGTGCAGGGGAGTGCACAGGAACGGGCGCGACGTTTCGGTTCGCCGATGCCGAAGCGGCCGTATCACGCGCCAGAGGCCGCGCACGGCGCCCACCTGCAGTAGCACTGAGGCCGCGTTGATGACGAAAGGTGTGGCGAGGAGAAGCAACAGGAATTCTGCTTGTGCGAGGATGGCAAGAGCTGCAATGGCAGCGCCGAGGCCGAGCGCTCCCGTGTCCCCCATGAGCAGTCTCGCAGGTGGGAAGTTGAAAACAAGGAAGCCGAGGGTGGCGCCCATCAAGGGCCAGCAGGTCGACAGCGGGAGGCGACCGGGGTCAACGTAGCCGACCGCAGCCAGGCCGGCCAGGGCGATGACGGCCGCGCCCCCCGCCAGCCCATCGATGCCGTCGGATAGATTCACAGCGTTGGCGGTCGCGACGAGGATGAGAGCGGCGAACAACACATAGAAGGGGCCGAAGTCGACGAATCCGCTCACGAACGGCACCTGCACCTCGTGCCGCCCACCGATTGTCCATAGCAGTGCGCCCAAGAGCAGGGCGGCGGCAAGCTGGAGGAGCAGCTTCGCGCGTTCCGTGAGTCCGCGGCCGGCTACTTTGCACAGGTCGTCCGCGAGCCCGATGAGCGCGAAGCACCACGCTGCAGGCAGCACCCATAGCACGTCGGCTTCCGGGAGCCGCCTCCAAGCAAGCGGAACAAGCAGCGACGATGCAGTCGCCGCCACCATTATGGCAAGTCCGCCGCCCAGCGGCCTGCGCGGCTTGGGGAAGAGACGGCGAATCTTCTCTTTGCCCGGCTTTCGCTCCCGGGAATACAGCCAGGAAAGGGTGCGCCGAAACGTCCGCGAGAGAGCTATGCCGAGGAAAAAGGAGAGCAGAAGCGCGGTCAGTGACTGGGCCATGGAGGCCTTTCGTCGGCCGTGATTAGGAGTACCTGAAGATCAAACGGTAGATCCCTAGGCCTATCTCGTCCCTGTCATGCAGCAGTTCTTCCCCGATCACGGGCTCACGATTGAGCAGCGTTCCGTTGGTGCTGTTCAGGTCTTTGAGGTAGTACTGATTCCCTTCCCGCCGAATCTGCGCGTGGCGGCGCGAAACAGTGCTGCTGGGCAACGAGATCTCGCAGTCGGGGTTGCGGCCTACGGCGACAATGTCTTGTTCGAGCTCGGTGGCCTTCGCCACATGCTCGCCGGACGGGTCCAGCAGCCACAGGCTGGCCCGCCGCGAGACGGCTTCTTCCGGCCGTTCGTCGAGAAGCCGGATGATGAGAGTATCGTCATCGGCCTCCGGCGACTTCTCCGACGCGTCGAGCGGGCAGCCGCAGTGCTTGCAGAAGATGCTTTCTTCATCGTTGGTGCGGTCGCAGCGAGGACACTGTGGCACGATATAGCAAGCTCCCAGAGCATTCTAGGCAGCGAAGCGGACCCTGTCAACCGAGACTGCCTCTCTGCGGAAGCTCGATCACCCCGTGACGGTCACCGGCTTCGGCACCGAGACTCGGAGAGAGGCCGCAGATGGCGTAAGCACTCGGATTTGTCCTTCGCTCCTTGCGCCGCTGTCAGGCCCGAAGTGATCCCTTGCCTGTCTATGCTGCGCCCAAGGCGGCCCGGATGGCGCGCATTCGCGGCACCGCAGGTTTCGACTTCGTGTGAGAGACATACGATGCATCGCGCATCGGCTTCGTCAGTTGCCCCTGATCGAAGTCGCTCGGACATCACCGAGCGGGTGCAGACACGCCGGTCTGCAGGAACTGCGCGATTGAGGTCCTTATTCCCTGGGGATCGAGGCCGAGGCGGGCCAAGAGCTCCTCGCGCGGCCCGTGCTCCACGAATCCGTCCGGGAGGCCGAGCCGTAGCAAGGGAACACGGATCCCCTTGTCACATAGCAGTTCGGCAACACCGCTGCCGAAGCCACCTGTGACCGAGTTCTCCTCAATCGTCGTCACACGGCCGCACTCGCTTGCCACTTGGCAAATCAGATCGGAGTCGAGCGGTCTGACAAACCGGGCGTTGATGACACATGCCTCGATGCCGCTTCTGGACAGCATCTCTGCCGCGACGAGCGCGGGCCCGACCATCGTGCCGGCGGCAAGGGTGGCGACGGCGTCGCCGCGCCTCACGATGTCAGCCTTGCCAACGGGCAGCGGTGGCACCTCGGCCGTAGGCAGGTTCGTGCCCTCTCCCCTCGGATAGCGGATGGCCGACGGTCCCTCCATTTCCAGGGCTGTGCGCACCATGGCGACAAGCTCCGACAAGTCGCTGGGCACCATCACCACCATCTCAGGAATGTGTCGCAGATAGCATAAGTCGAAGGCACCGTGGTGAGTCGGGCCATCTTCTCCAACAAGGCCGGCCCTGTCCAGCGCAAGTGTGACGGGCAGCCGAGGCAGAGCTATGTCATGCACGATCTGGTCGTACCCGCGCTGAAGGAACGTGGAGTATACCGCGACGACAGGCCGCATCCCCGCTGCCGCCAGGCCCGCGCCGAACGTCACTGCGGTCTGCTCGGCCATCCCAACGTCGAAGAAGCGATCCGGGAAGCGTTCGGCGAACTCGCTCAGCCCGGTCCCCTCCTTCATCGCGGCCGTGACGGCCACCACGCGAGGGTCGTGTTCGGCCGCCGCGACCACGGCCCTGCCAAAGACACGGGTGAACGAGTGTCCGCTCGACAAGCTGATTGGCTCGCCGGTCTCCACATCGAAGGCACCGATCCGATGCCACTTGATGGCGTCGTTTTCCGCGGGCACGTAGCCTCGGCCCTTCTGCGTGATGCAGTGGATCAAGACGGGTCGTGACAACGACCGCGCTTGCTGCAGCGTTTCCAGGAGAACCGGGAGGCGATGGCCGTCTACCGGGCCCAGGTAGGTGAACCCTAGCTCTTCGAATAGCATGCCGGGTATGAGGAGTTGCTTGATTCCGTCCTTGAAGCGGTCCACTACATCGATGAGGCTCTCACCCAACGGCACTCTCGAGACCAGCGACTCGAAATCAGATTTGGCACGGAGGTAATGCGGATCGAGCCGCACCTTCCGGAGATACCCGGCGAGCGCACCCACGTTGTGCGATATCGACATCTGGTTGTCATTGAGGATGACGATAATCGGCGTCCCTAGGTGCCCGGCGAGGTTCAGCGCTTCGAACGCCATACCGCCCGTCATCGCGCCATCGCCAACCACCGCAATGACCGCATGGTCGCCTCCCTCGATGTCGCGCGCCTTGGCCATGCCAACCGCGGCGGCGATCGCGGTGCTGCCGTGGCCCGTATCGAATGCGTCGTACTCGCTCTCTGCCCGCCGCGGGAAGCCGGAAATGCCGCTGGTCTGCCGCAGGGTATCGAAGCGCCCTCGGCGGCCGGTGAGAAGCTTGTGCGCGTAGGCCTGGTGGCCGACGTCCCAGATGATCTTGTCTTCGGGCGCGTTGAAGACGTAATGAAGGGCGATCGCGATCTCGACTGCCCCCAGGCTGGCGGCCAGATGCCCGCCCGTCTGAGAGACGGTGCTAATCATGCGCGCCCTGATCTCCTCGGCGAGCTCCTCGAGCTTGCTGCGATCGAGCTCTTTCAGGTCACGAGGAGAGTTGATCCCTTCAAGTAGACTGCTCACCGCGCCCTTCGGCCTCCTGTTCTTCCGCTGCCTCAGTTTCTGCGGTCAATGGCTTGAGCTCCGCTTTCCCCATTCGCTCGACAAGCTGCTGGATCTTACCCTCGGCCGCCGTTAGCTCTTTCTCGCATAACTCCGACAACTCCAGGCCCTCCTCAGCCAGGGACATGGCCTTCTCCAGCGGGAGGTCGCTGTTCTCGAGTTGCGCCGCGATCTCCTCGAGGCGAGCGAGCGCTTCTTCGAACGAACGCGTTCGTCTCCTCGCTTTCTTTGTCCGTCGCCTTGCTCCCTCACTCATCCCCGTGGCTCCCAGCGGCACGCGTTCCTTCTCGGCGGCCACCTCTGATTTCGTCGGGCGAGCTTGCCTTGTCCAAGCTCAGATCGATCCTCACCACAGAGAGGCGCCGCATGCGCACAGGCAGCATTACTCTTCGGATGGTGTGTCCTTCTTCGGCTTTCGCGGCGCTCCTGTTTTCTCCGCAGGGGAGAGGCTCACCCCCATCATGGTCCACGAGAGGCTCCGTCCTTGGATTCCCAGCAGCTCCTCGACGGACGCCGGTGGGTCATTGTCTATGCGCTCCATGTAGGCCTGTAAAGCACCATACAGTTGTTGCCGGCCGATGTTCAGCACGCCCATCTCGCCCCGCCATTTGTCCACCTCCCGGCTCCCCGTCGCCTCGGCCACCCGGGCAAGGCTCGCGTAGCTGTCCTCCATCGCGTTCATTCCCACGTTCACGGCAATGAACGTGTTCGGCCTTGCATTCCCGATCTGACGGGAAACTTCCAGGGCTTGGTTGAAGATTGCAGAGGCGGCCGCCAGATCGCCTTCGCTTTCCTTTATCCCGCCGAGCTTGATGACGTTCCGGACAACGTTCTGTCCCCGGATGAGCAGGTCCATCCAGTGCTCCATCTGGGCATATTGCCAGAGCTTGAGCGAAGTGGCCGGATCGGGATCTAGGTCGCCCGGGATGCCAAGACGGTACAGCGTCATGGCCGGCCGCTTCAGGCCCTCTTCCAGCCTGCTCAGGGCCATGTCGACACGGCCTGCGTCGAAGGCCACGCTGGCGGCCTGGATCAGCGGCAGCGAGTTGCCTCGGTCGAGGCGCGCGGCTTCGTCGAAGGATCGGATGGCAGGCTCGACTTTCTCAGCAGTGTTGTCTGGATCCATGTGCGCCAAGGCCGCCTCCGCCTGTGCTCGCAGCAGGTACAGCAGCGGATCGTTTCTCGTCCGCTCGATGGCTTCGTCGAGGGCATCTTTTGCCGTCTGGTACTTGCCGGCGGCGAGGCAGGCATAGGCGAGAGATGTCCGGTAAGAGACGTTGCCGGGCGCCCCCGAGACGGCGGCCTCGAAGTGAGGTATGGCTGCGAGCCGGGCCTGTTGACGTGCCTGGAGGGAGCTGGTCTGCTGATCCCCTCGGAAGGGCGCGACAAGCTCAGTCCAACCCGATCGGAATTCGCGCTCGGCCGCACGCTCCGGCTCCGAGCACTCCTTGCTCACAGCCGCGCCGGTGGCGAGCAGCAGAATCGCGACGGTCACCAAGCTACGCATGGTCCTTCCTCCGGGACGGCGGTTTTGTCCTCTTCACGAGGACGTCAGCTGACCCTTCCGCGAACACGACTTCTGCCAGGGTACCCACGCTCACCTGCCGAGCCGACCGAACGACGGACCCGTCGGGGAGGCGAGTTATGGAGTAGCCTCTGCCGAGGACAGCCTGCGGTCGCAGGGCGTGCAGCTTCTCCTGCGCCCGCACGCAGCGCTCCGACAGATTGCGCAGCCGCTCCGAGAGCGCTCCTCGCTGAGCATTCACAGCATCGTCGAGGCGTTGGCGATACCCCGCGAGCAGGAGGCGCGGCTGAGAGAGAACCGGCCGCGCGCGCAGCAGTGCCAGCTCGCGGCGGAACCTGACGACAAGGCGACGCAGCCGCTCGGCCAGGCCTCGGCGGAACGTCTGCACGGTGCTCAGCAGCACATGTCGGTCGGGCGTCGCGGCGACGGCGGCCCCGGTGGGTGTGGGAGCTCGATGGTCGGCAACGAAGTCGGCGATCGTGACATCTGTCTCGTGGCCGACTCCTGTGACTACAGGCACAGGGGCTGCGGCTATCGCGCGCGCCACGGCCTCGGAGTTGAATCCAGACAGCTCTTCCAGGGACCCGCCGCCCCTGACCAGCAGAGCTACGTCGAGGCCCCGGATCGCGTTGAGCTGCTGCAGAGATCGGACAATACCGCGCGCGGCACTGGGACCGCTCACCGGGGTGGGAACGAGGATAACTTCGGCCGCCGGCCAGCGCAGGCGCAGGGTCGTCAGAACGTCGTGAAGCGCGGCCCCAACGGGCGAGGTCAGGACAGCTATTCTGCCGGGCAAACGAGGAAGCTCGCGCTTCCGATCGTCGTCGAAGAGGCCCTCCCCCGCGAGCTTGCGGCGGAGTCGCTCGAATGCCAGCAGCAGTGCGCCCACGCCGGCGCGGTCGAGCTGCCGCACGATAAGCTGATACTGCCCACGGGGCTCATAGATGGTGACGGCCCCGCGCGCGAGGACTTCGATACCATTCTCCGGGGCAAAGGTAAGAGCGGCGGCATCCTCCCGGAAGAGTGCGCAGCGAAGCTGTGAGAGCTCGTCCTTCAGCGTGAAGTACATGTGGCCGGAGCTGTGGCGCACGAAGTCGGCGATCTCCCCGCGCACGGCCACGTCCTGCAAAGTGGCGTCCTGGGCCAGCAGCGCTCTGAGGTAGCGCGTCAGCTGGTGGACAGTGAAAACATACGAATTGCGCCGCTGCATGTTGCTCGTGAATCGCTACATCACTATGGCGGTCATTGTGGAGCGACTGTGAGACTGGTCTGACAGGCGCCAGCGCTGGCCCCCCGTGCGCCAGTGTCCTGCGATCGGAGGCCACTTGTCGCCCCGAACATGCGCCTCGACCAATCTATACTCCGTAGCCTACCTCCGCACCTGCGGTCCGAGTCACACACGCCTGCTGAGGGTCGAAGTCTCGCCACGGGCCGCCCACCTTTGCAGTAGCGGACTGCCGGGGGTCCGTGCACAAGGCCACGTGTCTGCTGCCGGACGCTTACGAGGTATGCCCCGCTCATGGCTGCGGCTGCTCTTCCGTCAGGTTCCTGACAACGTTGCCCAGGACGCCGTTGACAAAGCGTCCTGACTCGGCCGTGCTGTACTTCTTCGCCAGCTCCACCGCCTCGTCCACCGTCACGCTCGGCGGGATGTCGGGCAGGAAGAGAAGCTCGTAGATGGCCAGCCTGAGGATGTTCCGGTCCACGCTGGCCATTCGGCTGAGGGACCAGCCGCGGGAATACTTCTCAATCACTTCGTCGATGTGCTGGAGATTGGAGCCTGTGCCCAGTACTAGGTCTCGGGCGAACGCGAGAGTGTCTTCGGCGTACCGCTGGGGATCGGACACCGATGTCACTGCTTCCTGTGGCGAGGTGCGCCCGAGGTCAACTTGGTACAGAGCGCGGAGGGCAAGTTCGCGGCTGCTGCGGCGGCTGCTGATCCGGGATCCCATCTAGGTTAGACCCATCCGACGCAGGAGGAAGCTGGTGGCGACCTCGCCGCGCCGGAAGTAGGCGTTGGACATGACCTCAAGGTGGAAGGGGATTGTGGTCTTCAGCCCGTCTATCTCGAACTCCTGGAGTGCGCGCCGCGCGCGGGCAATGGCCTCGCGTCGGGTCGGGGCCCAGACGATGAGTTTGGCGAGGAGCGCGTCGTAGAACGGCGGAACCGTGTAGCCTGGGTAGAGGTGTGTATCGACTCGCACTCCCGTGCCGCCGGGGAGCATCAGCGACCGCACGGTGCCGCTCGAGGCAAGGAAGCGGCTCTTGTGGTCCTCGGCGGTTATGCGGCACTCGATTGCGTGGCCGCGGAATCCGATGTCCCGCTGGCTCAGCCCCAGCTTGTGGCCGTAGGCAATTCGGATCTGCTCACGCACCAGGTCGCGCCCGGTCACCATTTCCGTTACAGGGTGCTCCACCTGAATGCGAGTGTTCATCTCCAGGAAGTAGAAGCGGCCTGCCTTGTCCACCATGAATTCGACCGTGCCAGCATTGGCGTAGTCGACCGCTTTGGCGACGCGGATCGCCGCCTCCCCCATATGATGACGCAGTCGCCGCCCCAGACTTGGGCAGGGCGATTCCTCCAGCAGTTTCTGATGCTTGCCGGTCTGAATCGAGCAATCACGCTCGCCGAGGTGGACGATGTTCCCATGTTCGTCTGCCAGCACTTGGAATTCGACGTGCCGAGGCTCTTCCAGGTATTTCTCCAGGTATACGTCGCCGCGGCCAAAGGCCGCCTGCGCTTCGGTCTGGGCGAGGCCGAGATTCCGCACGAGGTCGTCCTCGTTCTGGCAGACTCGGATGCCTCTCCCCCCGCCTCCCATCGCCGCTTTTATCAGCATGGGATAGCCTAGCTGTGAGGCCGTCCGCAGCGCTTCCTGCTCGTCCCGCACAGGATTTTCGCTGCCCGGGATAACCGGAACGCCGGCTCTCCGGACGATGCTGCGAGCGCCGGCCTTGTCCTGCATCTTGCGGATCGTGTCGGCACGGGGCCCGATGAGCTTTATGCCGCACGCATCACAGTTCTCGGCGAATGCGGCCACCTCCGACAGATTGCCATAGCCGGGGTGGATCGCGTCGGCGCCACTGTTGATGGCCGCCTGCATGATATTGGGAATGTTGAGGTAGCTGTCCTTGTTCGGAGGTGGCCCGATGCAGATCGCCTCATCGGCGAGCTGGATGTGGAGACACTCCTTATCGGCCAGCGAGTAGACAGTCACCGTGGGTATGCCGAGCTCGCGACAACTGCGGATGATGCGCACGGCAATCTCCCCACGGTTGGCGATCAAGACTTTCTTAAACACAAAGACCTCCGCATGGCCCGGGGGCAACGAGACACATCGGGGCTCCCAGCGAGCGGGTCAAACGACGGCCACTTGGCTCAGAAGCTCTCATGACCCGGATGGCGGCAGCTGACGTTCCCTGTGGCCGGGTCATAATGGTAAGGTTCTCCCCCGGCCGGGCAGGCGAGGTCCACTCCCGCGTTGAGCCCCTCCAGAGAAGCGGGGTTGCCGCTGCCCGTGGCGGCGCGTATCCCGATTGCCGCGCGAAGCTGGGCGAGGTCGTTGCGGCAGACAGCGTCCTGCGCGCGATCCTTGGTTCCCCCCAGTACCGTTGCCGCGTCTCCGCCTGACCCGGAGCCTCCAGTGCCGCCTGGCAATCCGTACATGGCCAGCAGTATGCCAATGATAACAAGCGCCAACAGCAGGCCTATGAGTGTGAAGAAGCCTCCCTGCGGGCTAGACCACTCCGATCGGTGTATCACCATCGCCTGCCTCCCCGGTGCGCTCGGACTCAATGACGAACAAGGTCTGGCCATACTCGACGGCGGAGCCGTCTTCGACCAGAAGCTGCGTCACTCGGCCGCTCACCGGCGCCCGCACCTCGTTTGGAACTTTCATCGCCTCGATGGCGGCCAGAAGCTGTCCCTCTTCGACGCGGTCGCCCACCCGCACCATCTCTCGGGGATCGAGCATGCCGCCGTTGTGGAATACACCGACGACCGGCGACACGACGGGGAGGCCCGTGCTCTCGAGCGGCTCTGGCTCCCCCTCCAGTTGCTCCCCTTCCGCTTGCGTGGGTTGGGCCTGGTTTGCCTCGCCAGAAGCGTTGACCTCGGCTCCCTCTTCTCCCCGCGTTATGCTGACCTTGAAATCTGGAAGTTCGAGCGACAGATGTGTGACGCCGGACTCGCGCATCAGATCGATGAGCGCCTGCACTGGTTGCAGGTCCATGCTACAATCTCCCTTCCGCCTCTGACGGCGCCTAAGACGATACGCGCTGCACGTATTCGCCCGCCCGTGTGTCTACGCGAATCACATCACCCTCGTTGATGAACAGCGGGACGTTCACGACGGCCCCCGTCTCCAGGGTTGCCGGCTTGCTCCCTCCGGTGGCCGTGTCGCCGCGAAGACCGGGGTCTGTCTGGGTGACCGCCAGGTCGACGGTATTCGGGACTTCAACACCGAGCAGCTCGTTCTGGAACCTGATGACGGCGACCTCCGTGTCGGGCTTCAGGTAGCCTGCACCATCCCCGACTTTGTCGGAAGGAACTGTCATCTGGTCGAAGGTGTCCGTGTCCATGAACGTGTACTCATCGCCGGCACGATAGAGGAACTGCACCGGTCGGCGTTCGATCATGGCCTGCTCCATTCGTTCGCCGGCCCGGAACGTCTTGTCTGTCACCGCTCCCGTGCGAAGGTTGCGCAGCTTCGTCCTCACGAACGCGCCGCCCTTTCCGGGCTTCACGTGTTGGAATCCGATGATAACGTAGAGCTCACCGTCCGTCTCAATGGTCAGCCCTGTCCGAAAATCAGCAGTGGAGATCGCCAATACTGAGTCCTCCTCTGTGTGTGGCCGATTGTACGATTGAGCACAGCAAAAGTCAAGCGATGGCTACCACCATTGGGCGCGCGGCAGGAATAAGGGAACACGCGGGAACAGTACGTCGAGAAGGTGCAGCGCTTCGCCGACATCTCGTGCGCTGACGGATATCATGTCCTGCCCATACAGCTCGCCGACCGGCTCTCGGGCGAACAACAGCAGAGGGAGCGCCTCCGGGCGGACGGCGAGTTCGATGTCCGCGCTCTCCACGGTCGGACCGACGTTGACGCGGGGAGGCCTCAGCTCGAGGCACGCGGATTGTCGGCCGCTGACGACGTTGATAGTTCCCCGCCATTCTGAGAGCGAATCCGCCCTCAGACGCGAGCAGAGCGCAGGCCGCATCTCCGAGAGCAGCCCGGCCAGGTTGGTGACGGCCCCCATGAAGACACCCCCCTCGTCCATTTCTCTCTCGCAGCCGCGCGCCTCCGCCGCGGCGGCGGTGCCGCCGTCTTCCGGCGACAGGTAAACGGCAAGACAGAACTTTCCTCGCTCCAGCGCGCGGTTCTCGGCGTCGGCGATGAGGGCGTGAACGAGATCCTCGGCGCCGTCTTCGCGCGTCGTGCAGAGTTCCTGCAGCACTGCACCTCCGTCAAGGTCCATGGGCTGGTAGTCGGTGATCGCGTACGCGAGGGCCCTGCTGCTCGTCTCCGCAATGCGGCAGCAGTCCCGGTCATCGGTCAGCGAAGGGCCCGTCCAGCTCTGCCGTCTGAACTGGTTGCGCCAGGCATGCGGCGACAAACGTATGGGCCCGAAGAAGTCGGACACATAGTCGTTGAAGAGGCGACAGAGAACCTGCTCGTCACCCTCCCGGAAGCTCCGGATCCTGACGTCGCGAGTGTCCTCGCCCATGAGCGCTACTCCTCGCTCACGGGCCGCGCGTGTGCGTCCGCCGAGCGACGCAGCAGATCGAGTACGCTCTGGTCGCCGGTCCACAGCACGAGCTTTGCTGCCAGTGCGTAGGAGAGACGGATCTCTCCCAGCCACAGCCGCAGGAGCGTCCTGTCCGACATATGGAGGGACAAGGCGACGGCCCGCGGCGCGCGAGAGAGCGCCGCGACCTCGCTGCCCTCCGTCCTGAAGTAGATGGGCCCGGAAGCATCGAGGGTCAGCGCCAACGCCAGGCGTCGGGCCTGCAGGTCAACACTATGGCGGACAAGCGTTGAAAGGAACTTACGCGCGAGTGCCGCAGGATCGAGGATCTTGTAGGCGGGCCGGCGACGCCACACATCTACGAGCCCAAACCGGCGATAGAGGCGATGGGCCACGATCCGTCTGCTGGTGTAGAGGGCGGCCGCATTGAGCCCCTCGTTCTGCATCTCTGCCAGCGCGCGGGCGAACACCTTGCTCGCCAGACCCTTTCGCCGATGGTTCTCCTCAGTCCCGACGCCCCCTATGCCGGCAATGTTGATGGTGGCTTCCTCTCCGAACTGGAGCTTCCGACGTGCATAGGACAGATGGCTCGCGTCTTTCCCGCCTGCCTCCGCGTAGACCCGGAGCCACTTGCCAGAGCGTTTCACTTTCAGTTCCACCCGATCTCTCGAACTCATGATCCTTCGCAGCCCTGGTGAGACTTCGGGGCCCGCTGCGCTCGGCCTGCCGCCACAGGGATATCTGAGGAAACACTACCGGGTGTGTTGTGCGGCCTCAGCGTGAAGCGTGTTAGAGATCGCCGAGGCCGCTCGGCCGCTCGGTCAGGTCCGCGTCGGCCGCCCCATCGTCTGCCTGCACGGTCTGGTCTTCCGCTGGCTGCGCGCCTGCGGCCCTGGCACAGCCGACAGCCACTCTACCGACAACCCCTTCCACGAGAGCCCCGAGGCAGGTGTCCGGGTAGAGGATCTCGTGATCCACTGGGAGGACATCGCGGCCTTCGCTTTCTTCAGCGAAGTGCCCCTCCCATACCTGGGATCTATCCTCGACGTTCAGCAATTCGGCCTCGATCTCTAGGGTGGAGCGAACAGGGGTTCCGTCGAGTCGAGCCGGGCCAGTTTCGGTGTTGGACATCTCGTGGACCGTAACCAAGAGGAGGTACTTTGCGTCACGACTGCGGGCGGCCTCGACCGAATCGCCGATATCGGGCTTGTACATCAGATCATCACCTGCAATAGTGAAGCCGAGCGGAACGAGCCTTAGGTGGAGGTGCTTGGTGAAGTTCTTGCGCCATGGGTTCTCCCACCGCTTGCCATCGGGGCTCAGAATCCTGACAGCAATTGGGACGGCCGGCTCGAGGGGGCGCAGTCCCTCCGTCAGGTCGCGCTTGTGCCGGGGCGATGGCGGTGGGATCTCTACTTCTTCTGGCTCCTCGCCGCCCAGCGCCGCCAGCCGGTCTTCTCGGCTCGTGATTAAGGGATGTGTGCCATAGATGTTGACGATCCACGGATGAACGTTGGGCTGTTCGCCCAGCTTGGCCAAGGCCGTGACTGCAAGCCGTGCGTCGTACCCGGCGGCCTCCGCATATCTGTAGCCGGCCAGGTCGGCCTCCTTCTCCAAGGCGCGGCTGTAATGGGTCAGATAGGCGGTCGCGCCGAGATCCGTCGCGGTGCGCCATATGGAGCTGGCCTCTCCGCCGATCAGGATATTGAGCAGCAGATGTCCCAGATTCGCCTCTTGATAGCGCTTGACATTTCTCTCATAGTGGTGAAGGTCGACGTGAGCCACCTCGTGCCCGAGCACAAAGGCGGCCTCGTCTTCACTCAGCTTCTCGTAATAGATGCGTGTTATGAAAACGAATCCGCCGGGCGCGGCGAAGGCGTTGTACGTCTCCCAGTCTTCGACAACCCAGAACCGCCAGGGGAGTTCCTGGCGTTCCACGACTCCGGACAAGCGCCCGCCTATCTCCTGGAGCGAGCGGTCCGCGGTCACCCGCAGAGGACGCAGCTCCGCCATCACGCTGCGCCCGGCCTTGATCTCCTCTTCGACGCTGATCGCCCACGCGACTGGAGAGATCGAGAGGCCGGCAAGTGCGAGCGCGAGAATGTGTCTGACAAGACGCATTGGCTCCTCTCCGGCTGTATCCCAGGACTGAACCATGGTATCGAGCCGCCTGCAACCGTGTCAAGCCGGCCTTGCAGAGGAGGGTCCGCGGCTGCTACAGAATCGCCCATGAGAGGCGCGCGGATGGGGACAGCAGCGAACGATGGTCGAGATTCGCAAATACAGAGCTGAAGATCTGCCCGGCCTCGTCGAAGCGTGGAATGAGAGCTTCGCCGGGATGCCGAACTTCGTGCGGATCGACGAAGCCGACCTCCGATCGCGTGCGTTCGCCCAACCATCGTTTGATCCCCGCGACGTCGTTGTGTGCCTGCGGGATGAGAGAGTATTGGGATTCGTCCACTTCGGTCCGCGCACCGATCTCTGGACTCGTGCCGGAGAGCGAAGGGCGAAGCGGGAAGAAGGCCAGATCTATGTGCTTGTGGCTCCGGAGTCGGAGCACACTATCATCGGCGATCTCCTGGAGGGGGCCGAGGAGCACCTGGCACACCGGGGCGCGCCTCGCGTGCTGCTGGGGACCAGCTGGGTCCATGGTACGCAGCCATACTACAACGGTATAGCGGGCGGGTACGAGATTCCAGGACTGAGCAGCACGCGCGAAGACATCATCTCGGTCGCTATCGGCAATGGGTACGCGCCTGTGGCCGAGTACGGCACGCCTGAGCTTGATCTGTCAAGACGCGCTATGCCCAGGGAGCTGGAGAAGCTGGGACTGGACCTCCGGCCTCGGGCCCGTGAGTGGAAGCTCGAACTGACCGCGGTGCCGGTCGAGTCCCCGTTCTTCCCGCCGAGAGTCGCCGTCCAGCTTCGGCGAGCAGAGGAGGTTGTGGCCACCACGGCTTACGGGGCCTGGCCCGAATATACTCGCCATTATGGTTGGCGGCTTCACGGGCTGACGAACGTCCACGTCGCCCCCGGGTGGAGGGGAAAGGGCCTGGGGAAACTGATAGTCGTCGAGGCCGTCCGGGCTGCGCTGCGAGATGGAGCTGAGGGTGTACATCTGCACGTGTGGCGCGGGAACACACCGGCCTGGAATCTCTATCATCGGGCGCTCGGCTTCGAGCCGAAGTGCAGCTGGTTGACGCTCCAGAAGCAAATGCGCTAGCTGATCTTCCAGTTCGTGATGAGGCTCACCGACTTGCAGGCGCCGCACCACATGCGACGCGGCCGCGGGGTCAACCTGAAGAGGAAGGGATGAGGGATGAAGCGGCGATGGCAGCGAGCGCACTTGATCGTCGTCCCGCGCTGAACCCAGACGAGCGGGCCCCCGCACTTGTTCACCTTGCAGGTCGGCCTGCGCGCGCGGCCGCACTTGGGACACTTCCAGCCGTATCGGACTTGGTGTATGGACTCGCGCAGCTCCGGGTTGTGTCGGGAAACGGAGGAGGCCCAGCCCAGGGCAAGCAAGACCCACAGGGCTAAAGCTGCCGCTACCACGCCGCCCACGATGTACATGGGGCACCGCTTTCCTCGCCCAGTCAGAGACGCCCGCACTCTCCCGCCTGAAGCTAGCACATAGTATATCATAGGTGGGACAATCTCGGAACGGGCATGCTTCCAGGACATGCAGGCGAATCCCGCCTCGGGATCTGGGTCGCCCTAGCGTGGCCTAGAACGCACTCCAGCGATTCTCTCGAGGTAGGAGCGGCAAAGCCTTTGTCGTATTCTCTCATGGGGTTCTGGCGGCCCGGAGTGGCCATCCGTAGGGGACAGGGAGGCGCGGTTTGGTCTGCCGGCTTTGCGGGGCGGCGAATCCGCCACAGCGGGTGAGTTGTATCTCGTGTGGATCGCCGCTCGAACATACACCGGAGACCCGCGGTGCGCGCGTGAGCGCCGAAGGGCGAGGCGCGCGATCCATCTGGCATGGTCTATGCCTCGCCATCGGCGGTGGGCTTGGGCTCGCACTCGTCCGCCTCAAAGGGGGAGCGTCTCCCACCCCGCAGCTGTATGCCGCGGGCATCCTTGCGGGAGCGGGGGCGGCATTCCTGATGGGGTGCGCACCGGGCCCGATGCTCCGAACCCTTCGTCGCGCCTGCGCGCAGAGTATGGCCGGGCTGTTCGAATGGCTGTTGGTCCGGAGGCTCACTCGGCTCCGCAGGCGCTGCGAAGAGACCCTAAGGGACAGCCCTGGCGACCGGGACGTTCCATGCCGGCTTGCCGCGATTCTATGGCTGCAGGGCTTGCCGGAGGGAGCGGAGCAGGTGCTGGCGCGCGCGGTCGCAGCATCTGAAAGCCACCCCGTCGCCCGCCACAATCTTGCGGTCACGGAGGCGGCGGCCGGTCGCCACGCGCGGGCGCTCGATGAGTTCAGGTCTGCCGCCAGCGTCTCTGGTCAAAGCGCCCGCCTGTACTGGAACATGGGTCTTTCCCGATGGGCGCTCGGCCAGTACGGCGATGCCGCTCAGGCCTTCCTCAATGTCCTCGAACTGGATCCCGGTCATCTGCCGGCGCGGAACGCGCTCGCGCTGGCGCGGGCGAGACTCGGCAAGATCGAAGAGGCCTGCTCAGAGCTTGAGGGCCTGCTGGCCAGTCGGCGACAGGACCCCGACGTGCTCTGCAACCTTGGCATCATCTATCAGTCGCGTGGGTCTCTTGACCTCGCTCAGCAGTGCTTCGCGAACGCGGTTCGCAGGGACCCAACACACGGCCCCTCCCGATACAATCGCGGCATATGCGCAATGCTGGCAGGGCAGTACCACGCTGCCATCGCGGACTTCTCGCCCCTGTTGCAGCTTCGGCCGGGCCATGCCTGGGCGCTGATCCAGCGGGCACTTGCCTGCTACCACCTCGGGCGGAAGGAGCGCGCGCTGGATTCGATGCGGCAAGCGATTCGCTATGGCCCGGGCGATTTCCAGGTGCGCTACAATAGCGGCACGCTACTGCTGCGAGAGGAGATGATTGATCGCGCCGTCAATGAGCTGGAGCGGGCCTACGAGATAGACCCCAACAACATCGATGTCATCGTCAACCTGGGTGTTGCGATGTATCTGACAGGGCATTTGAGGCATGCTCTCGACCACTTCCGAGCAGCGACCCGGATGAACCCACGGCATGCGCTGGCCAAATACAACAGCGTCATTGCAAGCAGCATGCTTGAGCGGCTGGACGAGGCCGAGGAGGAGGTAGAGGAACTCACCAGGCTGTACCCGCAGTTCGCCGACGCGTTCAACGCGGTCGGGGTGGTCCGACTCATGCAGAACCGCCTCGTGGAAGCAGCCGAGCAGTTTCGGCGAGTGGCCGATATGATGCCTCGGAGTTCTGTCGCGCGGTGCAACTTGGCCCTGACCTATTACCTGGAGGGCGATCTGTCCGCTGCACGTGAGCAGGCCCAGCTCGCGCTGCAACTCGATCCCGAGCTTCCCGCAGCTCGAGATGTCGCCGGCCACGTCGCGCTCGACATGAACGAACGCGAGGCTGCGATTGAGCATTTCCGCATCCTGGTCCGCCTCGAGCCGACGAACCCCGATGCCCACTCCAACCTGGGACTCGCCTACTACAGGGAGGACATGCTGGACCAGGCGATTGAGAGCTACAAGCGAGTGCTCATCTTCTCGCCGAAGTCTCCCGAGGGGCACAACGACCTCGGCCTCGCCTACGCGAAAGACAGAATGCTGGACGAGGCCGCCAGACATCTCACGCAGGTCATCGAGTGGCGGCCGGACAGCCCGGTGCTCCATAGCAACCTCGGATTGGTGTACTACTTCAAGGGAGACACGGAGAATGCCGTGCACGAGTGGCGCGAGGTGACTCGTCTGTCTCCCCGGTACGCGCGGATGCGTGAGGCGACGCGGTTCTCCGCCTACGATGACCAGGAGATGCACGTTCGCCCGGTGGATCGCCGCACCCGGGTGGCCCATCTGCCCCTGAAGACGGCGGCTTTTCGGCACAACTTCCAGTTCGCTCTAGATGAGAAGGGACACACGATGGAAATCCCCTGGGCGGACATCGCGGCAGCTGCTCGTCTGAAGGAGCGGCTGGCTTTGGCAAGGAACGCGGCTCGCTCTCCCTGACAGGATGTGAACAGACTGCGGCCGTCCGGCCGCGCGTTGGGCAGGCAAGTGAGCAGGTTCTCTGTGCCACTGCGTCGCGATCCTGGGGCCCACTCACGTGCTTGCCCGTCGCTGACCGAACGCTTAGCGGCCAGTGGGTGTGACTCGAGAGCGTTGCTCGAATGGGGCGGCATCTTGTCGAGGCCGGCGGTTTGAGATATGATATCCGATGGGCAGCGCACCCGGGGCACCGTAGCTCAGGGGCAGAGCGAGCGGTTCATAACCGCTATGTCGGTGGTTCGAATCCACCCGGTGCCAGCAGCCTGAGGGGTGAAAAAGCCAGCAATGATGCGGCTTTTCGCGGCCTTGGCTTGCCCTCCCGCCTGCTCGCGGAATGCAGGCGCAGTTCTGGAACCTTGGGGCTTGCTGCCTCCCCTAGCGGGGTCGAGGAAGAGCCATGCCACGCGTGCTGCACGTCGAGGATTTTCTGCTCTGGCAGCGCGCCGCGGGGAGGCCCGCTGGCACGATCCGCAATTGCCGGGCCGGGCGGAGGAGACACCTGCAGCATTATCTCATTCGACGAGTGTGGAGGCCGTGCGGCCACGCGAGCCGCGATGTCATGTTCATGACCGAGGACGGGCGGCCGTCCCGGGTCGAGGCAGCGGAGAAGTCGTTCAAGAACATGGGCCGGCGAATTGGACTGCCTCACCTGCTTCGCCACATGTTCGCTGCTCAGAGCCTTGCGAAAAGCGCGGGGATTCCCGCCGTCATGCGCCTGGGCGAGTGGCGAAAGGTGAGCACGCTGCAGAGGTACAGCTACGTAAACGACGCGGTGGCGGTGGAGCTGCATGGGAGGACGAGTCCGTCGGCGGGCCCGTAGCCGTCAGATGGGGGACAGGGAGCGCGGATGCCAGCGCCTGCCTTTGCGTCTTGGTGCGTCTACTTGCGGCCGTGCTGCGTATCCCTAGAATCCGCCCGTCGCGCTCACAAACCACTTCCCGTTCAGGTCGCCGCCGAGCCACGCGACGTCCAGGGACCAGCCCTCGCCCCACAGGCCTACTCCTAAGGTAGGCGCGTCTCGGTCGCCGTACCAGCCAGCGCGCAAGGCCCATCCCTGGTCGGGGAACTGCTTCTCGATGCCCGCGCGAAAGGCTCGGTCGAAGGCGTCGGTCGCGTCGTACACCTCCGCGCTGAAGATGACATTCTTGTCGGCGTAGATGGCCAGGCCTGGACGCCAGTTCCTTATCCATCTGAGTGTCAGAACATCGGAGCCGACGAACTCGACGGTGGACTCTGGTTCGTTTACGTCCTGCACGAGGAGACCGAGAGTGAGGCGTTCGCTTGCGCGGTGGTACATCGCCAGGTCCAGTGTCATGTCCGTGTCGGGCGAGGTGGCCAGTGGGATGCCACCCTGCACTATCTCCAGGTCGTCATCGACGAACTTGACGTTCAGTCCGAGCGCAGTGTTCTCTTCCGCCGTCACGGCATATGACAGCCAGTACCACCTCTGGTACCATGACCGGCTGTCGCCGTAGGCGCGGATTGCCCGAGTGAGCCGGTACGCGATGTAGCTCAGCGCGAGCGCTCTGTCCTCACCGAGCGGCGTCGTATAGGCAACGTAGTCTTGGTAGTTCGTTTCATCGCGCTTGCTCGCCGTGCGCATCCACGTCAAGTACTTCCCGTCCAGGAAGACCAATGCCGCGGGATTCCAGTAGCTCGCGCTCACGTCGTCTGCAAGGCCAGTGAACGCTCCGCCCATGCTGAGCGCCCTTGCCCCAACACATGCCCTCGACAGACTCGCGAAGGCGAGAATAAGCACGGGCGCCAGGACCAGTACCGCAGTGCCTCGACGCACGCACATCGGTCCGCGCCTCCCTTTCGCTGGATGGTGGGTCACCGCACCCTGTGCCTGTTCCGAGCCACGGACGGCCCGCTGACAACACGACTACTACTGGACAGGGAACATACGGCCAGCGCGGCGGAACGACACGTACAGCAAGGTAACTCAGGCTGCAGTGGCCGGCTTGCAGTGCAATTCCAGGTCGTGTCCGCGGCTCCTGCCATGCCGGAGGCGGATTGATTCGGAGCCAGCGACGGGAGGGCGCCAAGAGTCCCTGTGACCCGAGATGCGAGACGGCGATCGAGGGCCGGCAGGGATCGACGGATGGCGCGCCTGGGCGAGCGAGGGAGTGGCCGCCGGGGCACACGCGAGGACCATCCCGCTGGCGGGGGCCGAGATGGCTGCAAGATGGAACAGGAGTTCTTCCTGGTCGAGGAGTATGAGATACTGAGTCCGTGTGAACGCGGACTTGGGCCCGCTGCGGGTATCCCCCCCTCAACTCGCGGCGGGCCTTCCTCCTTGGGCATCCTCGGGGGACGAGGGTGCTTTGACTGGCTCGCCTCCACTACCGATTCTCAGGCGGGACCGCGGAGATGTATTTGGCGACGAGTACTCTGGTCGACTGGGTCAAGTAAGCTAGATGATCCTAGTGCTGATCTTGCTGTCCAGCCTGGGCCGCGCTTCCCGGTCAGTTTGCTCGCGCTCGAGACTGCGCAGTATTCCACGTGCTGTCCGAGGACCCCGACCCGGTCGGCGCGCTTGACCGGGAGCGCCACGGACGCATCAGGCTCCGGTCACATACGGACCGTCGCCTTCTCAGGCTTCACGTGACCGGACGGTGGGAGGCTGGCGATGATGCTCCGGTGTTTCTTCCCCTGCGGAAGGTCGGGCGCAAGGAGCACGCGAGCTGGCAGGCACCGGAACGCACACCTTACCAGGAGCGGATTGGCGAGGATCGTGCCGTCTTATCCTCTCTCGTCACTCTGTGAGGGAGAGCGCTGGGTACGAGGCGCCCGACTACGCATGTGGGTTTCCCACCGCCGTTTGCTCCCATTGCCAAGGCGCCTCGTGTGGCCGCACTTCCTCGTGCGTGTGCGCCGATGTAGTTGCAAAGTCACATCGCGATGGGACTCGTGTTGCTATCTCGGCACACGGCGGGTCCCAAGCGATCGATGATTCTCACATTTCAGGTACAATTGGAACGGCTGTCCCGGTTCACAAGGCCTCGTACTTCTTCTCGCCTCCTTGACAGGGTGGGAATGGCAGGATCTCAGGCCGGGACGGCTTTTCACATGGCCGTCGGCGCTAGACTGTGTGCCGGAGCGAGGATTTCTTGCTCTGAAGAGGAGCGGTCGGGCTGTTGGCGAAGTGGGCGGGGCCGTCGAGGGGGCGGTTGAGGTCGCAACACCGACTTGACTCGGAGGGATGAGAAGATGAAGGTACCCGTGGTGGACCCGGACCTCTGCACCGGGTGCGGCGCTTGTGTGGAGGTCTGTCCGGATGTGTTCGCGATGGGAGACGACGATATCGCAACCGTCAAGAACCCAACCGGGGCCGACGAGGGCGAGATTCAGGAAGCCATCGATGGCTGCCCGGCGGAGGCTATTAGCTGGAGCGAGTAGGGAACGCCGCGGCAACGGTTGCAAAGCGGCTCCGCGCAGCGCGGAACCGCTTTCCTTTGGTCGGCGCTGATATCAGGAGGACAGCGCGTGTTTGATCCGAAGGCAGGCCTTGCGGGCGCACAGGCGCACCATGCCCACTGTGGTGTCGTCGGTGAAGAGCGTCATCAGCAGCCCGTGATCTCCGGCGAGGCTGACATGAACATGGTGGCGTTTGCCCTGATGGAAGAGGACGGTGAACTCGGGCTCGCCGACGAGCCGGGCAATCTCGCGTGCTGAAGCAAAAGCTCCGGCCGCGAGTGCCGCGAGGGACGTCGTGTCGAGCGTTTCCGTCAGCCCCTGCGCCGCGATCAGACTGCCGTCGTTGCTGTTTATGAGAAGGACGGTGGATGCGCTCGAGCCGGTCAGCATCTCCTCGAGAGCGTCCTCAATATCAGCCAGCTGTGTCTCTGTTATGCTCAGGCCCAAAGTCTCGATCATAATCTCACCTCGCACACCCGTTCATGCCGCCTGTTGCGCGGTCAGCCCCGCGGAGGCGCGGCCCAGGCCGGCCGCTGCGCTGTTCATCTGTTCCGCCACGGGGTCGGCCTGCGCGCTCGGTTCGGTGACGACCATGAGATAGCCCAGGGCCACGGGCTGCACCATGAACCTGAGCTTGCTTGCGTCCAGTACGACGAGCTGGACCTGCGCATGCTCCATGCCCGCCAGCGCCCTGCTGCCAAGCTGGCCGAGGACCGCAGCCGCTGCGGCCAGCCCATCCTCGTCTAGCTCTGTCCGCAGGCGGGCCACCAACGGCAAACCTTCCTCCGTGGCCACCATACAGGCAAGCACGCCAGCGATCTCCATGAGAGCCTCGAGGGTTCCGCCCAACTCACTTGCCTGCACCTTTGGACTCATGAGGTATCTCCCTCTCCCGCGTCATCTCGCGGCCCGACCGCGAGCGCCTCTTCGATCTCTATGTCGGCCTCAGCAACGCGGCTTTCATGCCTCACCGCGCACAGCAGAGTTATATCTCCGAGTGGCACTATCCGCACCCCCGCTCCGTCGCTCAGAGCGAGAGCTGACCGCAGCCGCCCCGCGCCCAGCCGGAAGAGCAGCGCCTTCGCTTCAGCCGCGAAGGACACCGCGGCGGGGCTCGCCGAGCTGATCTGCGGGACCGACCCGGTGTCGACCAGCACCGCGCCCTCGTTGTCGACAATGGCAGCTTCATCCACCGCAGACGAGGCCGCCAATCGCTCCAGTAGACCCTCGAATCTATCGGCGCTGAGCCACGTTGGCCGTTCGCCTGGTGTGCGAGAAGGCTTTCCCGGCTGTACTGTCCCGTCGTCCGATGCCGCGTCGGGCCCCCTGATCTCTGCTAGCCTGTCGCGAGCCTCGGAAAGGCCGGGGCTGTAGATGAGAGCCGCCTCGAAGGCGAGGATCGCCGGGTCCCTTTCGCCGCGGCTCAGGTGAAGCTCCCCAAGCCTGACGTGCGCGAGAGGGTGCCCCGGGTCAAGTCGGAGAGCTTGACGCCACTCGGCCTCGGCCTCCGCCGGATTCCCCAAGTCGCTGAGGATATCGCCCATGACGACGTGGCCGGTGGGGTAGGCGGGATGTCGCGCCAGGCCGCGCTTGCACACTGTTCGTGCGTCCTCGAGCTTCCCGACGCGGCGCAGGCGATCAGCATATTCTGCGAAGCGGAGAGAGTCTGGTTCTCGCGCCAGAAGTCGCCGATACTCCTCCAGCTCTTCGCCACGCTCGAAGCTAACCTGCGAGTGCTGCACAGATCCCTCCCAGCACACTCAAGAGCCCGTACAGGTAGCACCCGCAATCCCTCGTGGGCGCGGATGCGGTCTCGCTTTCCCCGTTCACGCCCGGGGACTCCCCGATCAGCCCACGGGCCAGCCTGTGCGCCGCTGAGGCCTCTCTTCATGAGTTATTCCACAATCGGGCAGCTCGAGCGGGGCAGCAGCGCAGCTCGGTTCTGGAGTGGCTGGTCTCTGCCGTGGGGCTCGTGCGTCTTGCTGGACACTCCGGTTGTGGAATTAGTGCCGTGGATGCGGGAAACCATTACCAGCCTGGCATTGATGTTTGGCGGCTCCGGCCTGGCCGGCCGCTGGGTCGGGCCATCGGCCGGCAAGAGCGGGCACGCAACACCGTGATTGAGGTCATGAAGCTCAAGAAGTCAGACTGGCCGAAGATTGCAGCTCTCTCGGCTGCCTTACTCATGGTAGCTGTGGGCGCGGTGCTCTCTCGCGTGACCGTCGGACAGGAGGCGTCCGCTGCCCAGGAGAATGGCGCGGCCGCGCTCCCGAGGGAGGCGGAATCCGTCGCGAGCAGCGCAGCCAAGTCCGACGCCTTACCTGCGCCCTCAGCGGAGGCAGGTCAGGACTTGGGCGCTCGGCCGGTCGCCTCTGCCTCGACTCAGCAACGGGATACCCCCTCGGCGGACATGTCTGACCCCGCTCGGAGCGCCTCCCAGGCCGCAAAGAAGCCAGCGCCGGCGCGCAAGTCACGGCCGTCCTATTCGCTGCCGCCGCTTCCGCCGCCCGACTGGGACACAGTGAAGTCGGCACAGGAGCCGCTCGGGCCGCCGCCGGGAGTGCTCTGGCTCTCCGGAGTGATCCAAGGCGAACCCAAGGTGGCCGTGCTGCGCAGGGGGGAGAACCGATATCTGGTCCGCGAGGGCGACACCATCGAAGATCGCTACACCGTCCAGCAGATCGGGTCCAACTCCATCACCCTCAAGCGCGGCTCTCGCAAACTGACGCTTCGCGTCGGACAGTACTGATTGAACTCGCCTTGCCCAAAGGCGAGACGGCCGGCGGTGCCAAATCGCCGGCCGTCTCTCTTTCCCTGCCTGGACCTAACTACGACTCAGGCTGCTTCTCCTCGCCTTGCCCGTTAGTGTCTTCGACGGGCTCCGACGGACCCTCCGGCTCGCTCGGTGGGTCGGCGGGGCGCTCCTTGTCTTCGGGCTCACTCATGGCGGCCTGACCCTCTTCCGGCGCGGGCTCTGCTTCTCCCGCACCGGCAGGCGCGATTGGCTCTGCGGGCTCCGGCGATCCCGGCGCAGGAGTCGGCGGCCTCCCAGGCGGCGGATAGCTAGGCCGGAAACCGAGTCGGCGGTGCGCCCATTCCGGGCCCGTGCCGAATCCCGTCATGATTGCCAAACCGAACCCGAAGACGATGAGCGTCACGACCACCAGCGCGCCGAACACCGGCAACTGGGTCGCCACCGCGACCAGGACGAGCCCGATCAGCACCGCCCATACCGGGTGCAGCGCTGGCTTCTTCAAGCTCGTCGCCACTGCCTTCCCAATGCTCAGCCACACCGCCACTGCCCCTGCAAGCAGGAGCACGAACGCGCCGACGATTAGCGCGAGGAATGCTGCCCATGCCGCCGGTATGAGCGGAATCCCCACCAGCGTGATCAGCAGCAGCGCGCTCACGAACACCGTCACGAGCGCCATCATCACCAGCGCCGCCGGGGTGAGTGCAAATCCTGCTAGCCCGTACAGCACCGCCCTTCCCGGATACAGCGGCAGCGCCGCCGCCATCACCTCCAGCCGCTCCCGGAACAGCAGGACTGACAGCAGCGCGATGAAGCCCCAGGCAAGGAGGCCGCCGAACAGCCCGATGGCAGTCACGGCCGGCCCCCACTTGTGCCGCCATCGCCCCGCCCCGTCCCTTTCCAACCAACCCCACGGCAGATCGATGCCGATCTCCGTCTCCACGATCTCGCCGCCGACCGCCGCTCCCGGCTCTCGATGGACGCTTCCGCCTACCGCCCCCAGGTCGCCATCGATGCGACACCCGTCCCTCGCGCGCACTGAGCCGCCGACCGCCACCGTATCGCCGGTGACGTAGCCGTAGACATCCACATCCCCGCCGATCGCGACCACATCCCCTAGGACCTTCTCGTCACCGTCGATCGTCACATTCGACCCGATGCGGACGACATCGCCCCGCGTCCGAGTGAAATCGCGCATCTCTGGGGGAAGCACATCGGCCACGCCTTCCGCCGACACGTTCACCAGCTCCACCGGCCCCTTCGCGATCCCGCCCTCACGCACGGTGTCGAAGATGCGAATCGCCAGCACGTTCTCCTCGCCTGCCTTCAGCAGGTCCGGCGGAATCAGGTACTGTCGCTGCGTCCGCCATGCCCCCTCACCGGTCATCTGACCTATGGACTGCCCATTGAGATACGTCCAATCCATATCCCAGATCTGCCCAATCCGCAGCAGCACTCGGCCGTCCGCCCAGCTCTCCGGTACCGTGAAGCGCGTGCGATACCACGCGTATCCGTTGTAGCCGCAATTGTCTGTCTTGACAGGCCACCGGGGGTTGTTGGTGTTGATACCCTGGCTTTCCCACGACGCCGGCACGTGGAGGCTGCGCCACTCCGAATCGTCGAAGTCGGGCTTGTGCCAGCCCTCGGCCAGGCCGCTCTCGAGCCAGTCGCCCTTGAACTTCCACACGCCCGAGAGGTCGATCGCCTCGCCCTCCACAGTCGAGTGGACTTCCGGCGGGGTGATCTTGATCGACACACCTGGCGCCTTGATCTCGGCTTCGCCCGACTCCTCGGTCTTCACCGAGACGCCCGGCAGCTCGATGTCGGCTGCCTGCGCAAGAGCTGGCGGCGCCGCGAGTCCTGTGGCAAGCCCCGTCGCCAACACGGCCGCCGTCAGCGACAGCCATCCGTTCCGGCATCCAAGTCGCCCGAGTTTGTTGCGAACATCCTCGATCCAATGCTTGATCGTCATCTCGACACCCTTTCAGATCAGCACCATCGGCCGAACCGCCTCTCGGCGCCGACCCATACGCAATACGAAGACGATCGCCAAAAGGATTCCGACCTCTGCCGCGACGTACACCCCGATGGTTGGCGCTGCCGCCTTCACGGCAAGCCCCAACGCCTGCACGGCCTCGACCGCCTGCCCCCACAGCACGATCATCGCGCCCGACGTCGCCTCCACCCATCGCCACAAGAAGGCCCCCGCGCTCATGGCCCATCCCGATCCCGGGATCACGGACCCAAGCCCGAGCGAGACGAGCACGGCCGCCGCCGACACCGCAGCACCGACCGCCGTCATCCCGGCCGCCGCTGCCGCCGCCGCCCAGCGCCAGCGCGCCAGCCACCCCGTTCGCTTCGCGCCCGGCCTCGGCAGCTCGGCCACTCGCGCCCCGATCGAGCGCAGCAGCTCCTCCCTCGGAACCGCCGCGGGCACGGCCTCCAGCGCCGCCGCCACTCGCTCGATCTGCCGCAGTTCGGCTGCGCAATCGGCGCAGGTCGGTAGGTGCTCGGCCACCGCCGTCGCTTGCGGCTCGGCAAGGCTCTCCTCGAAGTACTCTTCCAGCAACGATTTCACTCGGGAGCAATTCATCTTCGCTCTCCTCATAGCTCACCCACTATCTCTCGAACCGCTGCCCGCCCGCGGAAGAGCATCGTCTTCACCGTCCCCACGGGCATCCGCAGCGTCTCCGCAATCTCATTGAGCTTCATCCCCTCAATGTGACGCAGGACGAGCACGGCCCTCTGCTTCTCGGGGAGCTGCTGCAGAGCGGCCAGCACGCGCCGCGAATCTTCAGCCATCGCCACCTGCTCAGCCGGCGAGCTTCCGGGGGTCTCGTCTGCATGCTGCTGGCCCGACTCGAGGCGTTCGTCGAGGGATACGATTGAGTTGCGGCGACGGCGGAGATGGTCTACGCAGAGGTTGAATGCGATGGCCCGAACCCAAGCCAGAAAGGAGTTTCCGAGCCTGAATGTGTCCAGGCGCGTGTAGGCGCGCAGGAACGTGTCCTGCGTCACGTCTGCGGCATCCTCCGCGCTCCCAAGCATGCGATAGACCATGTTGTAGATCCCGCGGTGGTGGCGGGAGACGAGGGCGTCGAACGCTGGGCGGTCGCCGTCGAGACAGCGGGCGATCAGCCTCGCGTCCTCCCGCACGGCCTCGCTGTCACTCATCACCCGCCCTCCGCCATAAGGTCATACGCAGACTCGAGGCAGAAGGATTCAAGTCGAACGAGGGCTCCCGGGCCGTTCGATCAGCTCTTGACGACTAGTTGGTACACGGACACGGTTTCCCTGGCCGTGAGTTCCCAGGTGTAGTAACGGCTTCTGACCAGACCCCGGGCGATGAGGTCCCGGCGGAGCTGTTCGTCTGTCAGGCCCCGTTTCAGTGCCTGTGCGATCTGCTCTGTGTTCTCGGGGTCCACGAATATGGCAGCGTCGCCGGCCACCTCGGGCATGCTCGAACGGTCGGAGGTGACTACAGGGACGCCGGAGGCCATGGCTTCGAGAATCGGAAGGCCAAAGCCCTCATAGAGCGAGGCATAGGCGACGAGTGCTGCCCCGCGGTAGAGCGCTGGCAGCGCTTGCTCAGGCAATGGACCCGTGAAGATGACGCTCTCTTGGATGCCCAGGGATTCCGCCTTCCGCGCCAGTCGCTTTCCCCATGCGGACTCGGCATCCCCTGCAATGGCGAGGGGCGGCACCCGCGTCTGGGACCTAAGCTCGGCACAGGCCTCAAGCAGCCGCTCGACGTTCTTGCGGGGATGGAGGCCTCCGGTGTGCAGGATGTAGCCCTCTGACAGTTGCTCGGCCCGCGGAAAGGCATCGGCGGCCAGCGGTGGTCCGTCCGGCGTGAAGATCGGGGACACTCCCAGTGGGATGACGGACACCTGCCCCGCCGGTATCCTCAGGAAGCTGATCAGGTCCCGAGCCGTGCTCTCCGAGACGGCGATGACGTGAGCCGCCCTCGCGGCCGCGCTGAGAAGGGCCCGAAATTGCATTCGTAGGTCCTTCCGAGAGTACAGCTGAGGGTAATGTCTGGCGGCCAGGTCATGCACGGTCACGACCGCCGGGCAAGGCAGCAGAAGCGGGACGATGGTGCTCGGCAGATGCACCAGGCTGACTCGGTCACGCCAGAGGCGCCACGGAAGCGCCATCTGGAGCCAGCCCCGCCGGGCGCGAACGAGCTTGGTGCGGATACGTCCCGTTCGGAGCACGGCCGCGAGATCATGGTCGGACAGCGCGCGATCGACGTACGCGGTGATGTCGGGCCTCTCGTCGAGCTGGGCAACGGCGCGAGCCAGATTGACGACGTAATTCTCTACGCCGGATCGCGTCGGCGAAGCGAGTGCCCGTCCGTCAATCCCGATGCGCACGTCTCCCCCCTGAGAAGATCTCTGCTCCCCGCAGGCAGACGAGGGCGAGGGCGCACATGGCCGCGCCTGCCGTGAGGCATGCGATACTTGCGATGCACTTGACGGCAACGGAGCAGGCAAGTCGAAGCCGACCCACGGCTTTGCTGCCTGCACCCGGGACGAACCGGTAGGTTGTGGTCGCACCACTGAGAAGTGCCACGGCTTCGAGCTTTAGATGCCCCGCAGACCCCGGGTCCCAGTAAACGACCGCGGCGGCCGCCGGCCTCCGCGAGCGAGCGTCGCGCACGACAGCGCGAATGCCGCGCCCATCTCCGTAGGTGACGATTGTGTCGATGCCGACCGTGCGCAACGTCGGCGCGGACACGGAGGTGCCGACGGCGAACACGTCGGCGTCCGGCAGCCGCTGCCGCAGGCCCGTCAAGGCCTCGCGGATCGCTTCCTCTTCGCCGCGACGGGCGAACGTCAGAAGCAGTGCTGATCTCCGGGAGGTTCTGCTCATTCCTCGCCTCCCGAGAGTTCCAGTATCTCGCGGTCTTCGAGCACGCGGGCGCGCCTCTCAGCCGCGCGACCTCGACACGCCTGGCCCAGCTGCCGGAAAGCCCACCAGAGCGCGGCCGTGCGCTGCGGTAGCCCGCCGATCAACACATCGTCGGCGGCCCACCTGCCCTGAGCCGCGACGACGCGGCGAAACATGCCGGGCTCCAGCAGGTTCTTCCAAGCGAAGAGGATCGCGTTCTTCGCCGACATGAGCTCGATCCGGGCGGGAGGGTGCAGACGGCTCATGGTGCTGCCCTGATCGTGATATACGGTGCTGTTCGGCTCGAACAGCACCTGCCAGCCTCGGCCCCAGGCCCGATAGCCGATGTCAACGTCTTCCCAGTACAACGGTCGGAAGAGCGGATCGAAGCCGCCAAGTTCCAGCCACTTGTCCCGCAAGAAGGCCATGCCGCCACCGTTCGGGTACAACTGCGGACAGACCTCGGCGAGCCGCTCGGGGCGTGTTTCGTGGTGGATGTGAAGCAGGCCTCCCTGCCATCTGCCCGAGGTCCGGTTGCCCAGGGCGTCTGTGAGCGAGCCGTCGGGATTGAGGAACTTGCACCCCACGGCAAACACCTTCGGCTTCGCCAGGCCAGCCAGCAAGGGTTGGAGGAAATCCGGCGTGACGAGCACGTCGTTATTGAGGATCACCGCGCTCTCTGTCTCGGCCTCGGCGACGGCGGCGTTGCAGGCAGCGCCGAAGCCGCCCTTGGGGAGCTCCAGGACCCCGACCTCGGGGAAGTTCTCGCGCAGGAAGGCGACGCTGTCGTCGGAGCTTGCGTCGTCCGCCACAGAGACAACGTGCTGGCCAGCCTTGCGCGCGGCCGCGAGCGCGGCGGGAACGGATTCGGCCAGCAAGTCGCGGCCGTTGTGATTGACGATTATGACAGTGGCCTTCATCGTCTTCGGTCGTTCCTGTCTTGACTGAGTATCCAGTCGACCGCCGCCGCGAGATCGTCGGCTACGTGGTCGGCGGCCAGGCGATCGCCTTCTTCCAGCTCGGTATCTCGACCGTAGCCGGTTCTGACGAGCACTGTCCGGCAGCCCGCCTTCCTGCCGGCTGCCAAGTCGCGCTGGCTGTCCCCGACTGCAAAGCAGCGCGTCAAGTCGAGATCGAGTTCCCGGCCGGCCTGCAGGATCATTCCCGGGGCCGGCTTCCGGCAGTTGCACTTGCGCCGGTACGAGGGGAGACCCTTGGTGGGATGGTGAGGGCAGAAGTATACTGCGTCGAGGCGCGCGGCCCGCTTGGCCAGACGACTGCGGAGGAGGGTGTGGATACTGTCGAGGTCGTGCTCGGTCAGCAGTCCACGAGCAATACCCGACTGGTTGGTAGCCAAGACGACTGCGAAGCCGGCGTAGTTCAGCCGACGGACGGCCTCTGCCGCGCGGGGGAGCAGGCGCACTTGCTCCGGCGAGCGCAAGTAGTCAGCCTCGCGTATCAGCGTGCCGTCGCGATCGAGGAAGACGGCGGGGCGACCCACAAGCGCCTCCCTAAGCTTCAGCCTTACTGCCCCCACGCGTCAGGCCCCGACGCAGGTGCCACAGCCATCCCTCGGCCGTTATCGCACTCCACACGAGCCCAACCAGGGCCGACAGTGTGAGCTTCTCCACCAGCCCTGTGATCAGCGCCACCACGAGCAGGAGAGGCTTGTAGGGGGCGAGCGAAAAGACGTGGGCGGCGCCATCGTGTCGGATCTCGACACGTCGATCCGCCCCAGAGAGGAGCGCCAACAGTTCCGCCCGGCGATTCCTCTCTCCAGCGACAACGACGGTGTCGAAGCGCCGCTCGCGCAATGCATTGACTAAGCTGCTCGTTATACGATAGCCGCAGGCCTCCACGCTGGGGACGGCGATGACCGGGGCCTCGGTCTCGTACCTGGTTTGATCGGCCAAGGACTCCGGTGCGAGGACGGAGACGTCGGCCGCCGGGTAGCGCTGCTTTATTCGGTCCACGACCCGCCGAGCTGCATCGAGCGCGCCGGCCCGGATCACGAGTGTGGCATGTGGCGGCTCGCGAGGGTCCAACCCCCACTGGGGCACAGCCCGTCGTCGCACGAACGTCTTCGCGAACAGCTCCGACAGGGCGGCTGTGAGAAGGCGCGTAACCTCTGCGATTCCGCCCCGCAGGCCGCGTCTTTCCAGCGCTTCTCCAAGGCGGCCCACGAAGGATTGTGGCCGCCATGCCGGCTCCTCCGTCGCGGGCGCGCTCAGCCGGTCCGGCGAGGAGGAAGGCTCCTGCGCCCATCGCTGGAGCGGTCTCATGACATCCTCTAGGAGCCGGTGTTTCAGCACGTAGTCCCGCGCGCGGCCGGCGGAGCGTCGTCGTCGCGTTTCGTCTCGTGCGAGACTGAGGAGGGCATTCTTGAGGCCCTCCGCGTCGCCCGGCGCGAAGGTTGCGCCCAGCCGTTCCTGTTCGATCACGTGGCTGATCTCCGTACCAAGGCTTGTGACCACAGGCAGGCCGGCCCGGACCATGTCCAGTATTCGATACCGGCATCCTATCAGCATCTCGTAGCTGTACCGATCGACGTTGATGCCGATATCGCTTTCGAAGTAGTAGTCGGGTACGTTCTCGTTCGGCACCCAGCCCGCGAAGACGAACCGGTCGGCCAGGTCGCTTCCCTCCACAAGCGTGCGGAAGCGGTAGAAGGTGGTCTCGTCGCGGCCGGGCATGGCCCCGCCCAAGGAGACGAACCTGAGGCGCGGCTCTTCTTGCATGGCGGAGGTCAGGCCTTCGAATAGTGTGTCTACGTCCGTCCACGTGTTGTAGCCGCCCGCCCAGAGGACGACGAAGTCTTTCTCTCCGACGAGGGTGCCGCGGAGGACGCGGCGGGCGTGGCGATATGACTCAGGCTCGACGGCGTTCGGCATGTAGTGGATTCGATCCTCACCGTAGCTGGTGCCCTTGAGCCGGCCGATGGCGGCCAGCTCTCCGATGAGGGCGAACTTCTGGCGCATGGACACGACAGAGAACGCGTCGGCGCGCGCAATCGCCGCTCGCTCCCACTTCCATGCCTCCGACACAGGGGCCTCGTTGCCGACCACGGCCGCCTGGGACTGTGCCTCCGTCATGGCATAGCCGTTCAAGTCCGCCCAGAGCGGGGCCTGGGACGAAAGGCGGGAGGCGGCCCACGTCGCGTAGGCGTGAACCGCGACTATCGCCTCCGGCTGGGTCCGCTCGCAGAGGTCCTGAAGCATCCGGCCGTCTTCGAAAGTCGCGTGATCGAGCGAGTAGTAGGTGAAATGGCCGCCCCGGAAGCGGAGTGCGCGTGGCCGATCGCGTTCCTGTTCGTAGGCGCCGGCCATTCGAACGGCCACGAGCGTCACCTCGTGGCCCGCAGCCAGCAGCGCGAGGGTCACATGCCAGGTCCGGAAGCAGAGAGCGCCCAGCCTTCGCTCCCGCTCGAAGGGAAGCGGCGCGAAGCCGACGACCAAGATGCGTTTCCCGCGGCCGGTGGATCCAAAGAGAATCCGACCTGCGTCCGTCGCCTCATCCGCGGGCCCAGATAGAGCCAGGGCGATGGCGCGCTGGTCGCTGAGCATCTCCCTACGCCGCGCTCGACAGCGCGACATCAGCAATTCGGGCAGCTGCGCGACCGCCCGTAGGAAGAACGGTGGCATCCTCGGCTCGAGGGCCGGCCGCATCAGCCGGCTCCACAGCGCCCTGAAGTGCTCGCGAAGCAGACGGGAGTCGGTGAGCACTTTCCAGGTGAAAAGCAAGCTGTTCTTGCCGAACATGAGATCGACGTAGCCCCCGGGAAAGTTCTCGGGGCTGTTGGTCCGGCGGTGCGCGTGAACCATGCGGCTCCTTGGCTCGTAGATGACCTGGCAGCCCATTTTCTGAGCACGGTAGGAGACGTCGAGGTCCTCGAAGTAGAACGGGCGGAACAATCGATCGAATCCGCCGAGCTCAAAGAAGCGATCGCGGCGCACTGCGCTGGAGCCCCCACCAGCGTAGAGCACCCTGACCGGTTCGTCAGTGATGGGGTGCTCGTGCTGGAGCACGAAGAAGCCGTCCTCGAAGCGGGCCCTGACCAAGCCGGTCTCCTGGACGAAGCCGCCGGCCACGCGGCGCGGCTTCATCTCTATGTGGGCAGTCACTGCGAAGACGGAGGGGTTCTCGAAGTGGCGTAGCAGCGGCGGGAGGAAGTCTGGCGCCACATGCATGTCGTTGTTCAGGAATACCAATACGTCACCCTCTGCCACGCGAGCCGCACTGTTGTTCGCGCGCGCGAAGCGCACGTTGCGCTCCAGCGCCAGCAATCTCACCTCCGGGAACTCACGCCGGACGAACTCCACTGTGTCGTCACTGCTCGCGTCGTCCACCACGATCACCTCGTGGCGGCCGCCGGCGTGAGCGACAGCTCGGAGAACGCGAGGCAGGCACGTCTCTAGGAGATGGCGCCCGTTCCAGGTGGATATGACCAGGCTCGCGCGAAGTTGGCTCACGACTGACTTCGTTCGCCGGAAGTGATGTCGTTCCGCTCGTCTTCAGTGAGCCAGATATGCGGAGCCTTCGCGCTCGGCAGCTCCAGCCGCTCCTCCCGCCAGGTCTGAGGCCCCTTTGAACGGGCCCATTCCGCCATCCGGCGAACCCCCTCCCTCACTCCGAAGCGCTCCTCATAGCCCAGGAGGTCCACAGACCTTTGCCACGTGCAGAAAGCATTCTTCACTTCACGCGGGCGATCGGGCAGGTGAATAACCTCAGCATCGGTATCGAACTCTGCGATCACCATGCGCAGCATCTCGTTGACTGTTATCGGCCTCTTCCCGCCCACATTCACGACCTGGCCGTCGAGCTCCGGCCTGAGCTCTGCGGCTCGCAGAAAGGCGGGGAGCGAGTCGCCAATGTAGCTGAACGCCCTTCTCTGCTCGCCGTCTCCGTAGACGTACACCGGTTCGCCGCGCATTATCCGATTCATGAAAATACCGACCACATTTCGGAACGGATCGCATAGGCTCTGGCGCTCTCCGAAGACATTGTGTGGCCGCATGATCGTGTACATGAACTCGTGGACATCGGCGAGAATCTCTGTCATCTCCTCCATGGCCGTCTTGTTGACGCCATAGACGTCGGCCGGCCGGCGCGGCATAGTCTCGTCGAAGGGAGCCTTCTGGTCCCCGTAGACTGCCATCGAGCTGTAGAGAACCACTTTCTTCACGCCGTTTCTGAGTGCAGGCACGATCACGTTCGCGTATGCCATCAGGTTTCGTCCACATACGTCGCGGGGCTGAAACTGGGATGCGCCTTCGCGGGCGTTGGCTGCAAGGTGGCAGAGGACCTCGGCTGGATTCTCGCGAAGGATTGCCTCGGCCCTGTCAGCATCCCGCAGATCGACCTCGAAGAAACGCACCGCCTCGGGGACGTTCTCCCTGGACCCGCCGCTCAGATCGTCTATCCCCACCACTTCGTGCCCGGCGGCCGCCAGCCCCTGGGCCACGTGCCCTCCCATGAAGCCGGCGACCCCGGTGACCATCACTCTCATCCGCCTCTCCTCGCTGAACAGGTTCAGAAGCTGTCGTCAGGACTATCTTTTGTTTGGCCAACTGCCGGTCCTGCCGCTCTCGCCGCAAGGGCCTCGGTGAGATCGGCGGCCCCCGCCAGCAGCATGAGAGGAAGCAGGACCATGAGGGCCATCCCGCCGGCATAGAGCTCTTGGAGCATCTGCAGCACCGCTCGGGCCGCCCCAAGCCCAACCCCGTGTCGGCGCGCCAGAAGGCCGTCCTCACAGAGAACGGTCTCGCGCGCTCGCGCAATTGCGGCAAGCAAGACTGCCTTCCAGTAGGCCCGCGTTGCATACTGATCCCGCCCGTGTGCAACGACGGCCAGGTCGAACCGGCGCCGTCTGAGCTCGGCCGCCAGGCTGCGCGGCCGAGCGTGACGCCAGTCGATGACTTCGTCCGCGCCCGCTCTTTCGTCAGAGGCCGCCACGGCGACGATGCTCGTGTCCGGATGGGTCTGCCTGAGTTCGACAAGCAGCCGTCCGAAGACCTCCGTTGGCACAAGGCGTAGGGCGAGCACGCGCCGGGCCATCCGCTAACCCTCCGGCGGCCGGCGCGTGTGGCGCGCCCCCATCGCCAGGAGTTCCTCGAATCGCGCCACCGGCGCGGCTCGCCGCCGCCGAATCGCGCGCCGCCGGCTCAGCATCCGCGGCATCTGCGCAAACGCGCCCAGCAAAGCCAGCGGCAGCACAGTTCCGTCGCCTCTTCGCATCAGAGACGAGCAGGCCGTGCGCAGGCCCCTCCACAGTCCGAGCACGTGCCGCAGCAGCGAGGAAAGGGGCCAATCCTTGGCCCACACGTGCACCGTGTTGCGCAGCCCAAGGAAGACGGCCCTTTTGCTCCTGATCTCCCTCGATACGCCCTCCCGATGCTTGATGACCGCGGTCGGGACATAACGCGCACGCCACCCGGCCCACTGCGCCCGCCAGTTCAGGTCCGCGTCCTCGAAGCTGATGAAAAAGTCGCGATCGAACAGGCCGATCTCCTCCAGCATCTTCCTGCGATAGAGCGCAGCCCCCGCGCACGCGCCCAGGATCTCCCGCGGCTGGTTGAACCACGGTGCATCCGGCTGTCCTCGCCCAATGTCGACCACGACGCCGTCCGGGCCGCACGCGTGCCCCGCAGAGTTGATCAGGCTCGGGTCGTCGTAGTAGACCATCTTTGGGGTGCACATGCCCAGGCCTGGGTCCACAGCGATAGCCTTGACCAGTTCCTCCAGATAGCGGGCGTCCAGCTCCGTATCGTTGTTGAGCAGAGCAATGAACTCCCCACGGCTGCGGCGGATTCCCTCATTCACTGGCCGGGAGAACCCGAAGTTCTTCGAGAACCGGACTACGTTCACCTCGGGGTACCGCTCGTTCACCAGCTCCACCGACCCGTCCGTGGACCCGTTGTCCGGCATGATGATCTCGAAGTCCCGAAAGGTCTGATGCCGGATCGAGTCCAAGCAGTCCGGCAGGAGATGCGCGCCGTTCCAGTTCAGAACGACAACCGAGACCTTTGGCATCAGCTTCCCTTGGCGCTTCGTCCGATCCCCAGCTTCCGCAGCGCAGACCACCCGAGCCGGGCGAACCCCTCGCACCAACGGTAGAGGCGGCGAGAGGTGACGCGCTCCCATTCTTGCTTCACACGCCGCAGCTCGGCACGGAGTTGGACAAGCTCCTCCTTGTCCGGGTCCATCGTGCCGAAGATCTCGCGCACCCACCCGCGCCCGGCTTCTGTCCGAGCACCGTCGTCGCTGAGGGCCTCGACGTCAGCCCATGCCGGCGGCCGTTCGCCGGTGAGACCCTCCCGCACGCCGAGCGCGAAGGCGTACTCCGTCGCGGCCTCCCAGAACTTCAACGCCGTAGTCATCCGGGCGGAATGGGCGATGCCGGCCCCGACTTTGAGTTCCGGATGCTTTCGATAGAGAAGGGCTGCAGACATTCCCGTGGTACGCTGCCTGGCGAGATGCTGTTGGAACGTTGTTGGGTGGTGGTGATACGTCTCGGCGCTCGGCCGGTAGATGATGCGCAGCCCGCGCTGCTTCATCCGGTACGCTATCTCCATGTCCTCGAAGGCGGCATGCTTGAAGTCTTCGTCGAACCCGCCGACTTGCTCCAGCCAGTGCCGCTTCACCGAGCAGTTGGCCGTGTAGAAGTGCCAGATCGCCACATCGTCGGGGTCTTCGATCGTGCTGAACCCAAACTGCGGGCCGGTCTCGAGATAGGCCATGAAAGGCGTCTTCTCGATCTCGGGATGCCACGTGACCAGCCCCACCACGCCGACATCGCCGTGTTCGTCGTGGGCCGCGAGATGCTCCGCCACCAGGTTATCGGCCGGCAAGCAATCATCGCCGGTGAAGAGGATGATCTGACCCCGCGCTTCTAGCACGCCCAGGTTGCGGGCGGCCGCGGGCCCTTTGTTCTCCTGCCGGAAGTACCGAAGTCGCGCCTCCGGGGCCCCTACGGACTCGACGATCTCCCTCGTGGCGTCGGTCGAGCCGTCGTCCACGACCACAATCTCATAGTCCGATGGGGACGCCGTCTGATCGAGCAGGCCGCGCAGCGCGCGGCCGAGCAGGTCGGCGCGGTTGTGGGTTGGCACGACGATCGTCAGCCTCACTGCTTCATTCCCAGTGCGCGCAGCACCGCCCATCCGGCGCGGGCCGCGGTTGCCGACCAACGATGCAGTCGCCGCGAGGTCATATGCTCGAACTCCCGCTGGAGCCGCCTGAGCTCAGCATCTGCGGACTGGGCCCATTCCCGCATCCGCTGGGCCTCGTACGCGCGGTCGGCTGCGAGCTTGGCAAGGTAATCCGCGTGGCTGCGCAGCGCGTCGACGGCCGCCCGGCGTTGCTGCGCGCTGCCCCGCGCGTCATGGAGCGCCAGCGCCAGACGGTAGCCCTCAAGTGTGCTTTCAGCGGCCCGGCGCCAGGAGCAGCGCTCGCGGATACGTGCTCGCAGTTCCTCGCGTGGAGCGGACTCGTAGGCCTCCAGCACGGCCTGCTTGATGGATCGAATGCTCCGAGGATCACAGTACCATGCCGAGTCGCCGAAGTACTCTCGGGCCGTGCCCCGATCGGTGGTGACTATGTTACATCCCGCGGCCGCGGCCTCGAGGCTGGATAGCCCGGGTGTCTCAAACCAGCCCGTCAAGGCGTGGACCCTCGCGGCCGCGTAGGCGCCGGCCAGCTGCTCGTGCGGCAAGGCATCGATGAAGACGACATGCTCGTCGGCATAGCGCCGGCATAGGTCACGATACTCCGGGGGATTCGCCTGCCCGATGACGACTAGCGGTATCCCGGTCCCGCGCAGCGCGGCCACCAGGGCGAGCTGGTTCTTGCGCTTCTCGACCCTTCCGGCGCATAAGACGAAGTCGCGGAGCCCGTATCGCTCCACGAACGGCTCGGGATCGGCGTCGAAGAACGCTTCTCCCACGGCATTCGTGACGACGACAGTTCGGCTTGCGTCCGTTCCATACGTGTCCGCAAGAAGGGCTGCCTCTCCGCGGGCGTTGGGCAGGTAGACCGCGGCGCACTCGATGGCGGCCCGCCGGAGCTGATCGAGTCGCGCTCTGTGCCGAGTCTCGATCGGATCTGGCGCCGGGGCCCGTTGCGGTTCGGGCGGCCCCTCCGTCGGAGGCGGCAGCAGCCAGTAGTCCGGGTCTCCCCATTCCCAGAACTCGCCGAAATCCCAGTAGACGGTAGACAGTGCTACCGGCTTGCCCGCCTGCACGGCGTCCAAGCAGTGTCGGAACGGCTCCTCCGGCCGTCCGAGATTGAACGTGTGGACCAGGTCGAACGCCGACAAGTCAGGGGATGCCTCGGCGCTGACTTCGACCTGCACTCCGAGGTCTTCCAATGCCCGCCTCGTCTCGCTCATCTGGACACTGTTGCCGCCGCCGCGCTCGAGGTAATCGGACCGTATCCGCATCAGTGCTCGAATCTCTCGGGCGGGGACCGCAGGGGCTGCGGCCGGCCACGCCACGCGAGCGCGACCTGTCTCCAGCAGCTCCTTTGCGAGGTCGGCCGATACGGCGGCGGCCTCACGCAGTTCGTTCCGCTTTAGTTCGAGCCGTGGCCGCACCTCCTCATCGGCCAGCAGAGCAGAGCACGATCGGGCGAGTGCTTCGGCGCTCAGCTCGGAGAGTGGGTGGGCATCCTCCTCCGCGCCGGCAGCCCGGGCAAATTCCTCCACCTTGGGATCGTAGCATAGGCCTGCAAATGGCGTCCCGGCGCTGAGCGCCAGCAGAAGAGCATGCATTCGCATTCCGATGACGAGGTCACACTGTAAGAGGAGGGCGACGAGCTCGGCCGGCGACGGAGAAGCTTCCGCAAGGACGGGCCGACAGTCGCTGGCGGACTCCGCCAGTTCTCGGAGCACCGGGAGGTCGTCGTCATACACGCGCTGGAAAGGCAGCAAGAGAGCCGTCCCGCCGAGCGCTTCTCGAACGAGTCGCAGGGCCTTCGCCGTCGTAGAGACGCACCGCTCGCGCTCAGGTGCGTCCCCCCACGGACGCAGATTCACCGCTATCCACGGGCGCGGCCGGCCCGAAAGGCCGAGTCGCTCGGCGATGTCCGACTCTGCTGCGGGTGTGACCATTATCGCCGGGTCTGCCGATAGGTGCAGCCGAGACCTCGGAACGCCGCAATCAGCCAACAGGTCAGCGGACAGCCGGTCGCGGACTGTAACAACTCGCGACTGGGTGCACACGAACTTGGCGACCTGTCGCGCGCCCGTTGTCGCCAGGGGGCCGGCGCCGACGCTGTAAAGCATGGCCGGGCGTTCTGCGGCCGCGGCCGCGGCGACTATCCTCGCTGCCTCGTAGAGCCACTGACGGTCCGGGCGATCGCCGAGCAGTCGGCTGAGATCGGCCTCGTATCCGATGTCATAGAGAAGGCCGCCGCCACCTACGATGACGAGAGCGGCCTCTTCGATGGAGCGTCCCAGCTCAGCGCGGTCGTCGTACGAGACGGCAGTGGCACCGAAGTGCCCGAGAAGCGACTCGACTTCCGGCCCGCCCGCGACGCGAACGCGACGAGACGGCAGGACGGCCTTCAGCTGAGCGAGCATGCCCCAGAGGATCGCGTCATCGCCTACGTTCGTGTAGCCTGCGGCGCCGCAGATAAGTACGTGGCTCACAGGGCAGACCTCAAGGCGCGTTCGCCGTAGAGCTTCCGGTAGACCTCCAGGTTCACGACCACGTGCGAGCAAGCGGTGAAGCATTCGCAGCCAGGCAGCGCCTCGGCAGTGCGGGGCAGCTCTCTCGCTTGTCGCCTCGCCTGGCGGTAGGCTTCAGAGTACCATATATCGGGGAAGCTGTCTTCGTTCATGGTTCCGAGGGGCCGGGTGCACTGGCAGCAGAACATGACGCTGCCATCTGCCGTGATGACGACGTATTCGTGGCCGATGTGACAGGGGATCTTCCCGTAGACTGAGCGGGTACCCGCGGGCGTGGCGCCGGGCCTTATCGAGTCCAGATTCGTGTGGACGCCCAGTTCGCGTGCACGCGCGGCTGCGCGGTCTATGTCTCTTTGGATGAGAATCCAGTCCTCGGGTCTGGGGAGCAGATCTTCCGCTCCCTCCACCGGTCCCATCAGAATGAGCATGAACCAGCCGGCCCGCGCCTCGTGAGCCGCCTCGACCATCTGAGGGATCTGCTGCATGTTCAGTCGGTTCAGAACGGCCGAGAACTCGACCTCGATCGGCCGCAGGCCTTCTCGCTCGGCATATTCTGCCATCTCTCGCAGACGGGTGAGGATTCGCCGACGCGCCCCCGGCGGAGCGCCTGCGTGAAGCGCTTGGTATACATCGTCGGTAACCGCGTTGAAGCTGACGTGCATGCGCCGTACGCGGAGATCGACCAGCCGTCGCGCCCTCGCCTCCGTCAGCAGAGCAGCGTTGGTGGCCAGCGTCACATCGAATCCGAGGTCCCTCGCGAACTCGATCATATCCAGTGCCTCGGGGTGCATGAGGGGCTCCCCGTCTCCGCAGATATCGATGGCGGTCGTCCCCATGCTCTTCAGATGGCCGAGCACGCGAGCGAAGGACTCGAAGGACATCCGCGGCAGGTCGGCATCTCGGTGACCCCGCTCTGCCGCGGGGCTGTGGAACGCACAGAAGAGACAATGGTAATTGCAGCCCTTCGTGATTCCGATCTGGGCCATGGCGGGGCCGCGAGTTGGCTCCTTCCCATATCGCCGCCGCAAACGGATTCGGCCCAGCGGGCCCGGCCGCCGGGATCGCGAGCGCGTCCTCCAGAGGGCGCGCGCAACCGCTTTCCGCAATGGTATCCCCGGCAGACTGTCGCCGATCTCCCATTGGTATCGCGCCGCCCGAGGGACGAACAGAGCGAGGGCGACCGCCTTCAGGTAGCTTGGCCGGAGGCCGTAGTCCTCGCCGCCTGCGAGTATCACAGTGTCGAACCGGCCTCCGCGGACGATGGGGATAATCCTGCCGAGTCCGCCTGTGCGCGGCGAGATGACCTCATTGGACACTCGCTGGACTTCCGTCCGCCCCTCTTCAGACGCGAGCACGGCTGTTAGGCGAACGCCGCCGAAGTCCCTTCGAACTCGCTTGAGCAAAGCGACTAGATCCCTCGTGGGCATCAGGCGGAGAAGCAGCACGCGTCTGGGCCGCCAGATCGCGCGTGCCGGCGGTGCGGATCGGGCCCGCCTCACCAGCCCGGTCCCGTACGCAGCCGCGCCCGAGACGCCCAGCCATATGAGGGCGATTGGCGCCAGCACAAAGCGATCGATCAGCGCCCAGAGAAGCTCGGCCGCGCCTTTCCTCATGCCGAGCCGATAGACGTAGTCGGGCGCAGGAAGGAGGAGCTTATGTCTTGCTCCGCTCAGGACTGCAATGAGGCGCCAGCGGATCTGGCCGCCGCGCATGGGGATACAGGCGACGTCAAAACGCAAGCGACGGACGCGCCATAGGTCTGTCCGCGGCCCAGCCGAACGGAACTCCGCCGCGGGAAAGAGCCGCCGCAGCCGATGCAGGCTCTCTTCGTCAAGGTGGGTCGGGACAGCGACGCGCGTGACCTCTTCGTCGCCGAAGTCGTCCTCCGACACCCGCTCTCGGAAGAAATCGAGTATGTATCCGGCCGCATAGTGGATGAGAGCGGTCACACTCTCTCTCCGGCGGCTCGCATGAGCGCTCGCTCGAGGCGTTTGGTCACCCGGTCGTTGTCATGGTCCCGAGCCACGAGCTCGCGGCCGGCGCCCGATAGACGCTCCTGCAGTCGTCGATCCTTCAGCAGCCGAACTAGCTCGCGCGCAAACGGCTCAGCATCGTCGGCGGTCAGCAGCTCGCGCCCGTGAGCTACCGAGAGGCCCTCGGCTCCGAGCCGCGTGGTGACGACGGGCAGCCCGGCCGCCATGGCCTCGATCACCTTGTTTCGCACACCCGACCCGAGCCGAAGCGGGGCCACCATCGCCACCGCTTGGTCCATCGCCTCTCCCAGGTCCGGTACAAAGCCGGCTATATCGACGCTTGCGTCCCGCTTCATCCTTGCAAGCAGCTGGGGGGCAGCTCGGCTCAGTTCCTCCCGAGTGCCGCCGCCGGCGACCACAAGTCGCGCCTTCGGATACAGGTGGCGAACGTGAGGCCAGATGTCCCGATAGAGGAAGAGCAACCCATCGAGGTTTGGATAGTGCTCCATGTGTCCGAGGTATAGGACTCGCCCGGGATGCGGCCGCCTTTGGCGGGGTTCCAGCTGCTGGCGGTCAACGCCCGGGGGCACGGCTGTCACTCGATCATGCCGGGCGACCGACCTTACGATCCGCGCGTCGTGTTCCGATACCACGATCACGTGGTTCGCCCCAGCGAACACGGCCCTCTCGTGGCGGAGCATGCGCAGCCACTCGAGCCGCGCCCGAAGCCGCTCAATGCCCTTGGCTGCGCCAATCCGGCGCTTGTGCGCGACGAAGGCGATGTCGAGCGCGGTGACGACCGTCGCTGCGCCGTTCACGCGCCGGCCGTACTGGGCCATATTAGAGTGAAGAAACTGCACAACATCCGGGCGGAACGACCGCGTAACGGCCGCCACGTCGTCGGCCAGCTCGCGGGAGAAGAACTCTGTCACCCAGCGCGGGAGCTGAGCGAAAGAGCAGTACCCGTGGGGCGTCGGTTTTCTGAGCCTCACGCGCACCGAGCTCGCGTGCCGCGCAATCTCATTCGCGTTGGCGGCCTCCATTTCGCGCTCGTAGAAGCCGACGAAGGCGGTATCGTGGGCCTTGGCCAGCCTGGTCAGCCAGGTCCAGATCTGGCGATGGCCGCCGGCCACCGTGGGGTAGGGGAGGAAGGGGCTGACGAACAGGATCCTCACCGCGCGGGGGTCTCCACGAACTCTGCGACGGAAGGCGGACGGGCCAGCTCCATGATCCGTCGGTCCGGCAGGTCGCTCCGGCGATAGGCCTGCCAGCGCTTCAGCATGACCCACCAGAACAGCGGCACCGCGCGCAGCAGGGCGCGCGCCATCGTGCCTTCGCCCCTCAGGATCTCCGTCACGAGTCGGGCGCAGACATAGGCGACATGCTGGGCCAGCAGGCCTCGATCCCGGACGTTCTTCCAGACGAAGAGTAGGCCGTTCCGCAAGAAGGTCTCGTTCGCAAATGCGTCGCCGAATCGCTTCCCGATCCAGGCCCGGCGCTCGTGCCAGACCGAGGCCGTGGGCTCGAAGACGGACTCCCAGCCGCGTCGCCATGCACGGTAGCCGAGTTCGATGTCTTCGAAGTACAGCGGCTTGTATACGGTCTCGAATCCACCCAGAGCTTCGTACTTCGCGCGATCATAGACAGAGGATGCCCCACCCGCATAGAGGATCGGGCCTGGCTTGGTCGGCGGCACGTGGTAGGGCTCGAGCAGACCGGACCACGCCGGGGCCACATTGCCGGTCTCCGTTTGCGAGCCGCCGGGCAGCTCGATTCGCGAGCACACTGCGAAGGTGCTTGGCCGATCGAAGTGGGGCAGGATAGCGTCCAGGAATCCCGGACGGACCTTCACGTCGCTGTTGATCAGGGAGAAGAGCCCGGTGTTTGAGGCGACGATTCCGGCCCTTACCGCGCCCGCGAACCCGCGGTTCCGGGGCAAGCGGACGAGACGCACCTGAGGATACTTCTGTCGGACATAGTCGGCCGTGCCGTCCGAACTGGCATCGTCCACGACGATTATGTTGTGCTGCCGGCCGGCCTCCGCGAGCAGCGGCGGGAGACAGAAGTCCATCATGTGGCGCTGGTTGTAGGTCGGGACGATGAAGGTCACTTGGCGTCGCACCCCACAGTCGTGCTCCCTCGGCGCGGGCGACGGAGGAAGGAGACGACGGAGTCCGTCCAGAACCGCAATCGCCACCGAGATCCGCACGTTGGCCGCGCAGAGGAGTGCCGAAAGCGTCAGCCGTGCCCACCAGCGGAAACTCCGTAGTCTGACGGGCGGAAGCCGGGCCTCATACCAGCGGCGGTTGGCGCCGTACGCCAGCGCGATAGGCGCTCTTGACAGGAGCGCTAGCGCCTTCTCTCGGGTGCGGCCCTCGCCGGTGAGCAACAGGCATACGAGGTCCCACGGCCCTCGGCGCAGGCCCCATAGTCCGCGGAGACGGACATCCCGCCCGGAGACGTCGATCTTCAGGGATGGTGCCAGTTTCTTCAGTTCGTCTACCGCCTCACGGAGCGCGGCCTCGCGGCGCCCGCCGACGACAAGAGCGCGCCTGCAGGAGGCCAATCTTGCGCATCGGTCCAATCTGGCAGGTGTCAAGAGCACATTGCCGGCTGCTCTGACGGCTTCAGCTAGCAGGGACATCGCGGCCCTTCGCTTCCGCCAGCGACCGCTCCCACGCTTTGACCGCAGCCTTGTACTTCGCCACCACCTCGCGGGCATCGCCATCCCTGAAGGCGCGGCCGCGGTCAAGCCAGATTGCCCGGTCGCAGAGCGCTTGGATCGAGTCCAGATTGTGCGATACGACGAATAGCGTCTTCCCCTCACGCTTGAAATCGAGCAGGCGGCCGAAGGACTTGTGCTGGAAGTGCTCGTCGCCGACCCCGAGCACCTCGTCTATCAGCAAGACGTCCGGGTCCATATGCACTGCGACCGAGAATCCCAGTCGGATCACCATGCCGGTCGAATAGGTCCTTACGGGCGCATCCATGAACTCGTGCAGCTCCGCGAACTCGACGATATCGTCATAGCGATCGGCCGTCTGCCTGCTGCCGAGCCCGAGAAGGCTGGCGTTTAGAAACACGTTCTCGCGGCCGCTCAGGTCCGGATGAAACCCGGTGCCAAGCTCGAGCAATGGACAGATGCGACCTCGGACGCTCACTTCACCTCGCGTGGGCTTCAGCACCCTAGCAAGGATGCCCAGCACTGTGCTCTTTCCGGAGCCATTGGGTCCGATTAGGCCTATCGCCTCGCCCGCCTCCACTTCGAAGCTGACTTCCCGCACCGCCCAGAACTCGTCATAGCCCCGCTGGCCCCGCAGGAACTGGAGGGCCGCTTCCTTCACGCTGGTTGCCTTCACGTGAGGGCGGCGGTATTGCTTCCATAGGTCTCGCACTGCGATGACGGGCACGTTCTGCTCTAGCCTTGCTCGGCGAAGTAGTCGGCCTTGCGCTGGAATACCCAATGGCCGATGAGTGCGATAACGAGCGCGATCACAGCCGCACCGATGATGTACGGCAGGAGCGGATACTGGCCGCGCAGCGACTCCTGGAGTGCGAGGGCCAGCTCTTGCTGCTCTGGCGCCATGGTCGGCACGACCTGAACCTTGATAGGGTTTTCGCCTCCGTACAGAAGAGCGCTCCGGTAGCCTTCGACGGCGATCGTCAGCGGATCGAGCATGAACAGCTTCTTCAGCAGTAGCAGGTGCTCGTTGATGAGTATCTCCAGCCAGTTGTTGGGCGTCTTGATGCTGCCATTCAAGACGAGATGGATCGGATAGAGCACAGGGGTGAGGAAGAACCAGAGCCCGAGCAGGTTGCCTACGATGAACTTCACGTCCGCGTAGAAGACGCTCCATGTGGCGAGCATCGCCGACAGCCCATAGGCGAACACGGCGACGAGGATCGTCGCGGGAATGACCCAGAGGTAGTAGATCGTCAGGTCCACCCGCCAGGCCGCGAACAGCCCCAGGAGCACGATGAATGCGAATCCGAGGTGGATGAGGTTCGACAGCAGCGCCGACAGCGGGAGAATGGTGCGTGGGAAGTACGCTTTCTTGACCAGCGCCATCTCCTGTGTGACACACGCAGTGCTGTCCAGGATCGTCTGCGAGAAGAAGAGCCACGGCAGGAACCCCGTCAGCAGCAGTGCCATGAAGTTGGGCTCGGGTCGCCGGAAGAGGATCTTGAACACGAAGTACCAGACGGCAATTTGCATGAGAGGGTTCAGCAGAGACCAGGCGAAGCCGAGGACAGAGTTCTTGTAGCGCACCCTCAGATTGCGCCGCACCAGATTCCAGAGCACCTCGCGGTAGCGCACGACCTCAAAGAACTCGCTCATGGCACCAGTCGACAGTAAACCTCCCAAGCCGATTATATCATCGGCCAAGGAATCGGGCTAGGCTGCCTCGGCCGCCCTGGTAAAGCGGCTGCTGGCGAGCAGGAACACGCAGCTGGCCGTGGTAGGAGGATCGCGTGATTGATCCTCACGTTCGGCCACGCTATAATTCTGTCGGTTGTGTGGCCGCTCGGACGCGCACAGGAGGAAGCTAGATGGGCCTGCACCGGGGAGCGTTGATGACAATGCTGGCGGCGATGGCCGTTGCTATTGGCTGCGGCGGCCCTCCTGGGACGCCACCGCAGTTCGTGGCCGCGTGGGACGGTTCGGGCGCTCGCGTTGGGCCGATCGATCACCCGGAGGGAGTGGGAATCGGCAAGCTGGGCGAGTTGATTATAGCAGACACCTGGAACGACCGAATCGTCCGGGCGGCCTTCGAGGGCGGGGTGGTCGGTGCGTTCGGCGAGCATGGGACCGGCCCGGGGAAGCTGGAGTGCCCGCGCTATGTGACCACCGATAGAGTCGGCAACATCTACGTGGTCGACACCTGGAATCACAGGGTCCAGAAGTTCTCCCCTACGGGCCGCTTCCTGCTGGAGTTCGGCGGCCAGGGAGGCCCGTGGGGATACGATGAGGCCGACGGCAAGTTCAGCTACCCATATGGGGTTGCCGTTGATTCGCAGGGCTACATTTACGTTTCCGACTTCAACAACAACCGCATTCAGAAGTTCACCCCGAGGGGGATGTTTGTGAAGAAGTGGGGGACCGAGGGGAGGCAGGACGGGCAGTTCAGCCACCCGGCGGGGCTGGCCATCGATGCCGAGGACCGGCTCTATGTCGCCGACCTCGGTAACGGACGCATTCAGTCGTTCAACACCGAGGGCGACTTCACAGGCAAGTTCGTGGGCAAGTATGGCGAGTTCGATCGCCCGTACGATGTCGCAGTGGACGCCAACGGTGACGTCTACGTTGTCGAGTTCGGGGCTCACCAAGTGCACAAGTTCTCTCCGTCGGGACGCCTGATCTGGAGCCTGGGCGAGCGAGGCGGCGCAGAGGGAGAGCTTGAGATGCCACTGAGCGTCGTCGTGGATGCGGACGGGGCGGTTTACGTATCCGACTGGGGCAACAACAGGATTCAGAAGTTCGCGCCAGCCTCTTGAGCCGCCCTGCTATCTGAGGGCGCTGCGTGGGGTCCGAGCGTGACGCAACGAGCGGCGAGGAAAGCGGGATGCTCCCGTCTGAGAAGGCCGAGCGATGGGTGCGGCGTATTGGGTACGCCGCGCTCATTTTGGTTGTCCTCTATGTCTTGCTGTGGATAACGAGGTTCATCAGCGGCACGTACCGGCGTGCCATGCAGCAGCGTGAGCCACCGCCGGAGGCCAAGGCCCCTGCGGTGGAGCTGACCTGATCCATGGCCATACTCTATGTGCTCGGCACCGTCTGGCTGTGGAGCCTCGTCCCCCCTCGCTGTCAAGGTTGCCTACCAGAGCTTCAGCTTCGGTTTCATCGCTGTGTGCCGTCTCGCCGTCGGCACCCTGGTCTTCGCCGTCGTTCAGGCGGCATCGGGACGCAAGCTGCCAGGCGACGCAGTCCCGCTGGGCCAACCTGTCCCCGCGCGGCTTCACCTCAGCGGAACGGCGTGGGTGTTCGTCGCAGGCGTGGCCATCGGGGGCGACCTGCTGTTGTATACGCTGGGCCTGCGGTACACGACCGCCTCGGCCGCAACCCTGATCGTGAGCACCGACGCAGTGCTGCTGACTCTGTTCGGGGTTCTTCTCCTGCGCGAGCGGATGTCCTGGCTGAAAGCGGTCGCCGCTTTCGCTGCTCTTTGTGGCCTTGTTCTGGTTGGCTGGAATGGGCAGGATCTCAGCGCCCTCGTGCATTCCCCATACTTGCTCGGCAATGTGTTCGTCCTGTGCGCGGGGCTGTGCTGGGCTACCTACGGCGTGGGGCAGCGCGTGCTGGCAAGCACTCGGGGCAGCGGCCTCTTTCCGATCTTCCTCGTCGGCACGGCGGTGGCCGGCGCGGGGGCGCTGATGGTGCCTCCCATCATCGGCCCGATCCGGTGGCAGGCGGTCGGCGCACTGGCCTTTCTCGGCCTGGGTGGCACCGGCCTTGCCTATGTTCTGCTGGCGAAGGGCATGCAGACACTGGAGGTCGCCACCGTTGGATTGGTGTCTGCCACAGTGCCCCTCTTTACAATGACAGAGGCATACCTACTGGCCGGCGAAAGGATGACTGGCTATCTTCTCGCGGGGGCGGGCCTGATCATCTCGGGGGCCGTGCTGGTGGTTAGGCATCAGCGCATCTACGGCCAGCCATAATGCCGCTGCTCACTCTGCGGCAAACCGTCGGCCGACCGGGGCCTCCACCTGGGAGGCGATAGAATTCACGACGGCCGTTGCACTGCGTCCCGACAGCCTGGCCTCCGGGGTCAGGATGAGTCTGTGGGCCAGCGCAGGCCCGGCCAATGCCTTCGCATGATCGGGCAGGACGAAGCTCAGGCCTTCAACGGCGGCATGAGCCTGGCCGGACCTTAGCAGCGCGAGGGAGCCCCGCGGGCTCGCGCCAAGTGCGACATCGGCGTGACTGCGGGTGGCCTGAACCAGTCTGACCATGTAGTCGCGTACCTTCTCGTGAACGAAAACCTGCCTGACCTTCGCCTGGGAATCGAGGAGCTCGTCGGTGGTGACCACCTGGCGGACCTGCTCGACCGGATGTCTGAGCTGAAGGCGCAGCAGAATCTCGCTCTCGGCCTCCGATGAGGGATAGCCGATCGTCATCCGAAGCAGGAAGCGGTCGAGCTGGGCCTCGGGAAGCGGGAACGTCCCTTCGTATTCAATGGGGTTCTGAGTGGCCATGACGCAGAACGGCGCGGCCAGCTTGCGCGTGACCCCGTCCACGGTCACCTGCCGTTCCGCCATGGCCTCCAGAAGTGCGGACTGCGTTCGTGGGGGGGCTCGGTTGATCTCGTCGGCGAGAACAATGTTGGCCATGACGGGCCCGGGGTTGAACTCGAACTGACCTGTCTTCTGGTTGAAGACGGACAGGCCGGTGATGTCTGTGGGGAGCAGATCGGGAGTGCATTGTATGCGGCGAAAGGTCGCCCCGATGGATAGAGCAATGCTGCGCGCGAGCATGGTCTTTGCCACACCGGGCACATCCTCTACAAGCAAGTGGCCGTCGGCGAGAAGCCCGATGACGGCCACGCGGACAGCTTCCGGCTTGCCCACGATAACTTGCTCAACGTTTGCGGTGAGGCGCGCGGCGATTTCCGACACAGTCGGCATAGGCGCCAAACTCCGGGACAGCCGGTTGTGCTGCTATCAACAGCCCTGCTGCCACCAGAACGCTTCGACGCGGCGTAAACGGCTCCTGTATGCCTCTCGCGTGCGGAGGCAGTGCGGCCCGCCCGCTCCCGGGGGACATGTCAACCCGGACTGGGTCAATGTGCGCTTGACAGGCGCCTTCCTCCCTCTATAATCGCAGTCGCGAAGGGTTCGCACCGGAGGTGATGAGGGTGGAGTTCACGGCAGTGGTACGGCAGCGACGCAGCATTCGTAAGTATCGGCCGGATCCTGTTCCCCAGCCAAAGATAGACCATGTGCTGGAGGCCGCGCGTCTTGCTCCTTCCTGGGCCAACAGCCAGTGCTGGACATTCGTCGTCGTGACGGACCCGAGGGCAAAACGCCGCCTAGCCGAGGCCGGCAACGAGTGGATAGAGGAGGCGCCAGTCATTATCGTCGCCTGTGCCGATCCGAGCAAGAGCGGGGTCAAGAAAGACCAGACCTACTACCTTCTGGATATTGGAATAGCCATGGAGCACCTCGTTCTCGCAGCCACCGATGAGGGACTCGGCACCTGCTGGATCGGCTGGTTTGACGAGCAGAAGGCGAGGAGAGCCTTGGGCGTCCCCCGGGAGATACGGGTCGTTGCGTTGACCCCGCTTGGCTATCCCGATGAAGAGCCCGAGGCGAGGCAAAGGAGGTCACTGGGCGAGATCGTCCGTCGAGACCGCTGGGAGTGAATCGCGCTGTCTTCCGGGCTACCGTTGCCGCGCGGGACCACTCAGCTATCCATCCCTCAGCTACGGCGGTGAGGCCGGATTGGCGCGCGGTGCGCGTTTATTCTGCCCCGGAGGCTGGGTAGAAGGATGCTTGGGACGACGCCTGGACCCCGGTATGAGATCCACTTTGCCAGGAGAGGCCAAGCAGCAATGCCGACGCTGCGGGCACCCGTTGAGCGCGGGTGCCACCCGCTGTCCGGCCTGTCTTGGCGCGGTGAACCGTGCCATGGGCAAGCACGAGCCGTCAGAAGACATATATCTGATGCTTGTTACGGCGAATGTGCTGCGGCTTCGCCGTCAGTTCGAGTTGGCCGAGAGCCAATGCAGCGAGGTGCTTCGCCGTGACTCCGAGAACGCAAGCGCTCATTCTGTCATGGGCGATATCGCGCGCGACCGCGGCAACCTCCGGGACGCAATCGAGTGGTACAAGATGGCCTTGGATCTCAATGCTGGAAACATGGCGGATCGGAAGAAGCTCGAGGCCGTCATCGACAGGGTCTACGCCGAGGACGCGCAGACCGTGCTTGGCAGGCTGCGCGCCGATGTGACCGAGTCTCTGGGGTCGGCCGCGGCTGAGATCCGGGCGGCCCGCATCCCCTCCCCCGTTTCGGCGATGCTGGCCGCCATGGTGGCCGTCATCATCCTGGTCACCGTGGTCGTGCTCGTGCTTGGACGGGGCGCTGTCGGAGTGCCCCAGACTGCAGCCGCCGAGCCTCCCTCCTCCGGGGCCTTCACCCCGGCCGCGACAGACCCTCTGGAGCCGAAGCCGATGGATCGCGCGGCCGCCGCCGAGGCGGCTGCGACGGGGCCCCGGTTTGGCGCCGAGGTGGCCGCCATAGAAGCGGCCCTACTAGAGGGACTGCGCGAGCAGGCGAGAATAATGGACCCCAACTGCGAGGTACGGGAGGCGGAGATAAATCCTCTGGATGGCACGGCCTCGGTGCAGATATCCATGCCTCGTTTCTGGTCGTCCGAGAACACGCGCAACACAATTCTGCGGGTCGCAGCGCCGCTGGCTGCGGCCGCAGCCGAATGGGACAGCCGAATACCCAGGGTGCGTGTGAGGTGCAGTGTCCGCCAACAGGGGCAGCCGGATCGGCTGGCGCTGGTGGCAGAGGCGGACGCCCTGCGCCTTTGGGGCCTGCTCCGGGACCCGGGCGCGTACGATCCCGAGGAGATCTTCACCATTTGGTGGGATCCCGAACTCTACCCCGAGCTGGAGTTTCCGCCCTCGCCGGGAGTACGGTAATGGCTGAGGTCAGGGTGAGGGTATGGAGGCTTGAGCCCCACTCCTTCTCCCTGTACCTTCTCGTCCTGCTCGGCGAAAACCGCCAAATGCTCCCCATGACAATTGGCCTCTGCGAGGCGATGGCTATTCGGAGCGTCTTCCGTCCGGAGCAGTCCATACCTCGGCTGACCACGACTCATGATCTGGTGGGCGAGTTCCTGACCCGTCTGGGCGGCAAGCTGACGAAAGTCGTCATCGATGATCTCTGGAACAAGGTCTACTTCGCCAAGCTCCACATAACCCTCAATGGCGAAGTCGTCACCGTCGATTCGCGGCCCAGCGATGCTGTCGCCATTGCCCTGCGAATGGATGCCCCCCTCTACGCGACCGATTCCGTGATGGCGGCCGCGAACGAGCCGGAAGAGCCGTCCGATTCCTCCCTGCCAGGGGGCGGTGCCGATAGCGAGTTCGAAGACCCATGAGGGCCTGGTCCCGCAGGTGACCAGACCGGCCGGCACAGCTCGCGACTTGCCGGCCGCCCAGGTGTCGAATCCAATGGAGCGGGTCTCCCGCTCAGGGGTTGAGCAGAAATGGGTCTGAGACACCTCTCCCATGCTGAGCTTACCGAATACGCCGACGGCGAGACCGATGCCAAGCGGTTGGCCCTCGTAGAGGCCCACCTGGGGCGCTGTCGTCGGTGCGCGCGCTCTCTTGCGCTCATTCGCGAGGCCGCATGCCTGGTTTCAGCCTTGCCGACCGCGACTGCTCCCGCCGGCCTTCGGGCCCGGTCGGCGGATGCATTCCTCGAGCAGGCCGGGGCGCCAATCTCCTGTGACCAAGCGGCGCCCTTGATGCAAGAGCACCTGGACGGGTGTCTGTCTCCCGCTGGCGCTTTGCTTCTGAGTCGGCACGTGCAGTCCTGTCCTCCGTGCAGCGTCGAGCTTGACGCACTTGCATCCACTTCTCGTCTCTTGCGGTCGCTGCCGAGCCCCGAGTCACCGGCCTGGGTGCGCGCGAGCGTCCGCGAGGCAGCGACAAGGGTACCGCGCCGCGCACCATTCGCTCTCCAGTGGAAGCCCGCGCTGGCTGTCGCCTGCGCTGTCACTGTGCTCGGTGCGATGCTGTTGCTGCGACCAGTGGCGACGCCCGTGCTTCAGCCCATCGTAGCTGAATCCGGTGAGGAACGCTCCGACGTCGTCTCGGGCTCCTTGGAAGTCGCCTTCCGGGGAGCAGCGTCGGACGAGTCTGAGCCGGAACCAGCCGCACTGGGCGCGACCGCTGGCGACGACGAAGCCGTCGGCGGCGAGGAGGAGCCAACGCCAGCCGCCGAGCACCGGACCCCAGCACCGGTTGCGCGCACGGTCGCTCATATGGTAAAGGGGCCCGCCCCGGCTCTGGTGGCCCCCGAGGCGCCCGCGCCGGAGGTGGCCATGCCGAGCGGCTTGATGGCACTCCGAGTGGTGGCGCGGAGTGCTGCCTATGATGTGGAGGTGCAGCGGGCGATGGAGTTGGCTGCAGTACAGTTCGCCACACTGCACTCGGAAGCTCTTTCTGAGGCGACCCCGGGCCGCCTGTCGCCGCTTGGGGAACCGGGAAGCGAAGCGGGTGAAGGCGGGGAAGGCGAGGCTACTCTCGACCCGGGGGTGGGGGATTCGGTGGAGGAAGGCACCACACCGCAGCCAACTTCCGGCGCAGGCCCCGCGCCCGAGGGGGCCAACCTGATGATAGCGCCTCTGGTGTAGCGCTCAGGCACCGGGAAGTCGGTCCGTTCTCCTCGCTCGCAATGAGGAATAGTACAGTTGTGGCTGCCTTTGTCGCTTGCCCACAAGCGAACAGCAGAAGCAGTCTTGTCGCCGCCCTCTCCCTGGCCTGGCTTTGCGCCGCAGTCGGGGCGGTCGCCTTCGTTGACCCCGCGACGCAAGCCGGCAGCGGCCGGGAAACTCCGGCTTCCAAGTCGGAGGAGGGTGATGGAAGTACCGTCGCGCCAGACGGCGTCGATCCACTGAGCCTACCAGGCGCGGCTGCGTTCGACGCGGCGCCGGTCCGATCCAGACTTGACTCTCTCGACCTGTTTGACCGCTGGTCGCTCTTCCCTGGGGCTCACATAACGCTTGGCACCGGAGGGGACATCGCAAGCGGCGGGCCCTTCGACGCTCTGCTCGGCCGGCCCAGGCCGAGCCGGCGAGAGGCCAGTCTCTACCGCTTTTCCTACACAGAAGAGGCCTTCCAGCTGACGGGCAACGTTGCCGATGCGGGACGCCGCCTCTCCGGGGGCCGCAGCTCTGACGACGGTGGTGCCGGTGAAGAAGCGAAGCTGGTCGAGCAGCACCCGGGAAAGCGGGGAGTCGATATGGCGGGCGAGTGGCGACTCGCGCCCGGTGTCTCCTTGAGCACGACCCAGGTGAGGCGCCGCACAGACGACCCACTGGATGAGCGATATGGCCTGACAACAACACGGGCCCAGCATGGCCTCGTACTGGGGACAGGGCGCGCAGGCGTACTGAAGGCGGCGCTGAACCTTCATCGAGAAGAATGGGCCCCCTGGACGGGAAAGCAAGGTGAGGAGAAGTGCGAGCGACAGATGGAGCTCGCGACGACCTTTGGCTCGAGCGGCGGCAGTGAACTCCGGCTCGCCACGGGTGCCCTTGACTCGAGGACGGGGCCGGAGACAGAGCATGAGAGCACGAGCGAGGCGCGCCTGAGGCTGGCGCCGGTCCGGGGTCTTCGCCTAACGGCCGACTACGAGTCGAAGGGCCGGGAAGGGGAAGACGACGAGAGTGTCGGTTCCGTGGGCGCCGCTCTGAATGTAGGGCCAGGAACGGAACTGTCAGCTACGCTGAAGCGCCTCGCCTCTGGCACGGGTGAGACGCGGGAAGAAGGCATCAGCCTGACCACCAAGCTGGTTGGGGGGAGCCTGGACGCTGAGGAGAAGATCGCGCGCGAGAACGACGGTACCGTCCGGTCCCGGAGGTATAGCTTTGCCGGCGGGTTCGGCGGCGGCGCGGTCCAGACGAATCTCAAGATCGGCCTCACGGAGACGAGAGGCGACAGGCCCGGGGCCAAGGTTGACAGGGATGCCTCCTTCCACTTGGATCGGTCGCTCGGGCCTAGGCTGAAGCTGACCCTAGAGCACAGACACAAAGCCGATGGTACCGATGCCGAGCTGGCCGAGGAGGTCGAGACGCGCTGTGAGGTCTCGGCCGGCCTGGGCCGAGGTGCCAGCGTGACCGTCGAGGTCGCCGAGGGCAATGACTCCTGCGCGGGCTCACTGGGCCGCCGGCGATTGGCGTTGTCCCGCGACTGGGAGTGGCTGCGCCTGAGGTTCGGGCACAGCTCCAGGGGCGAGGGCGACGAGCGGGAGTCAGTGCTTACCTACTGCGCTGATCTGCCGGCCGGCGAGCTACCCGCGTGGGCGAAAGACATTTCGAGCGCCCACCAGTTCTCCGACGCCCATGAGTACCTGATCTCGAAAGAGCCGGTTTGGGGCCGGCCGGATATGCCGTTCTCCGGCTACCGCGTGTGGGCTGCTCGACGAAGTGGGGGCGAGGACGATGGGCAAGATACCCTGGGAGCCGCGTACCGGCGGGTGATAGGCGCTCGCCACCATCTGCTGTTGGCCTTCGAGACCGGTCCTGAGGGAACGAGCGGCAGCCTGAAAGGGCGTCCGCTTTCCCTTCGGCGTCAGGTCCTGGAGATCGGCACACATCTGCCCCGCGGGCTCAATCTCCGGTGCGGATATGGACTTGATACAAGTAGTGAGTCCAGCGCGGATCGAGTAGCGCGTTTTGGCATTGGGGCTTGGGGGAAGCTAGGCGAGGGCGGGCAAGCGGAGATCGGTGCGTCGCGCACCTCCGGTGGGTGGGATGGTACGGAGCAAGACCGCACGAGTGTCAGCGTCCTTTACTCGCGTGATGTGGGAGACGAGCATCGGATAGAGTTCAAGGCCGGATATGCCTGGAGCGTGGACGTTGGCGGAGGGCGAGATCGCGAGCGGCGGTTCGCGTTTGGCTACGAAACGCCCCTATAGTCCCCAGGGGTTCGCCTCTGCACCTCACCTGCTCACATCCAGCTTCAAAATGTGGAATAGCTGGCATGGTGTGGCGGTTACTTGATCGCTGGCTAGTTCCGCACATATGAAGGTGAAGCCAGACATGCGCCCTCGTAGCGATGTTCGGGCGATGCTCAAGCCCGCGCGTGTTCCCCGTGAGAGAATCGCCGCGGCATTGCGATGTCTCATTCTGCTCACCGTGTTCGCGATGGCGCGGCTGCAGCAGGAGTCGCGCAGCGCGGTCTTCGACGCGGTCGTCACGGCGGGGGCCGTCTACGTTCTGGTGACAACGTTCATCCCTTGGGGCCGCTGGGACGCGCGACGCACCAGGCTTGGGATGTTGGCGGTCGATGTCATGCTCATCACCGCCCTCATCTATACCCAGTCCGGCGTCAGGAGCGAATACTACCTTCTCTACTACCTGCCGATTGTTCACGCCAGCGTGCGCCTGAAGCTGAGAGACGCGGCAGGTACGTGTGTGCTGGCGGCCGCCAGCTATCTGCTGGTCGGTATTCTGCAGCGGCCCGAGGCGACCGTCACGACCACCGTGATGTCGCGAGTCCTCACCTTCACGACATCGGCCGCACTGCTCGCGGCCTTCTTCATGCTGCTCTCGCGCGAGCGCCAGGCCTTCGATCGCCTCACCAGGCACTATAAGAGCGCAGCGAGGGCGAAGAGTGAGTTCCTGTCTCGGGTCTCGCACGAGTTTCGGACGCCGCTCACCGCCATTGTCGGCTTTAGCCAGCTGCTCCACGAGCACGAAAAAGAGCTGAATCCGAGTCGGCAGCACGAGTACCTTATGGTGATCAGGCAGCAGTCGCAGCAGTTGGCGCGGATGATCGAGGACATGCTGGACATCGCGCGCATCGACGACGGCCAGCTGGAGCTGCGCCCAGACGCCCACAGGCTCGCCGATATTGTGGGCTCGGCTCTTATGCTGCTGGATAGTCCCTCCGATCGCGACCGAGTGCGGGTCTCGGTCGAGACCGCCACCCCGCTGGTTTCGGTGGACCGCCGCGAGATGGAGCAAGCTCTCTCCCGGATCATCTGTGGTGCCCTTAGCGCCATAGAGGAGGGCGCAAAGGTATCGCTTCATGCCCAACCTTCGGCAAACGAAAGCGACGCGGTCGAGATCACTCTGCGGGCGCCGGGCCTGGACGTTGGCGAAGAAGACATGGCTGTGGTATTCGGGCCATCGGCTGCGGTCCTGACAGAGCGGCCGTCCAGCGGCAGGGCCCTGGGCCTGGCCGTCGCGAAGGCACTGGTGGAGATGCAGGGCGGGCGTATATGGGTGGAGGACGATGAGACAGGGGGCGCTGCGATCAGGATGACCGTGCCGAAGTGCCGGGCGAAAGAGGGGGGGCCGAACGCAATCGTAGGCTCGGAAGCTTCGGGAATCCAAGGAGCCGAGGTAGATGTCGAGGCCGAGAGTGATGATAGTGGACGACGACCCGTCGGCACGGAGGCTGGCACGCGACAGCCTGAGCCTCTCGGGTGAAGCCTGGGACATTTGGGAGGCCGACGACGGCAGGTCCGCTCTGGATCTCATCCGGGCAGTGCGCCCGGACGTGATCTTGCTGGACATCACAATGCCCGAGATCGGGGGCATACCCGTATGCTCGGAAATCAAGTCTGACCCCCTCACCTCGAATGCCGAGATAGTGATCGTAAGTGCGCGGACGGAGAGTGACTTCGTGTCCGGCAGCATAGAGGCCGGTGCCAGCGAGTACGTCACGAAGCCCTTCCAGCCCGCTGATCTGGTACGCAGAGTGCGCAGGGCCCTGGGCAAGGATCGTGCCGAGGAAGAGGCTTCGGACCTCGAGGAGGAAATCCCAGCGTAGCGCAACGCCGTTGACACGCCCGGGTTCTTAGCCTACAATCGCACTGCGCCGCGGATTGTCCGCGGCGCGAAGTCTGCCCGCAGGAGGCGGCGAGTGCCGCACGTGCGTTGCGAGCTATTCATCAGCGCGCCGGTGGAGCGCGTCTACTCGCTGGCCAAACAGATTGAGCGTCTCCCCGAGTTCATCCCCAACGTGGAGCGCGTAACGGTCCGAAGCCGCGAGGGGAGCCGTACGGTGAGCGAGTGGGTCGGGAGGGTGCCGGAGTTCAACCGCACGATCGCCTGGGTAGAGGAAGACGAGTGGGATGACGCCGCGCGTCACTGTCAGTTCCGGTCTGTCTCAGGCGACTGGGACCGCTACGACGGGGTATGGCGCTTCTCGCCGGAGGGCGAAGGCACACGAGTCCTCTTGACGATAGAGTACGAATACAACGTGCCCCTGATCGGTCCGTTGATTAAGAGACTGCTGCACAAGCTGGTCGGCCGCAGCGCGGAGGAGACGCTCGAGGGGCTGCGGGCGATGGCCGAGGAGGGCGGGCGAGATGCCGCGTAGGAGGCAGGTTGCGATCGTAGGCGCCGGCCCGGCCGGCATCTTCGCTGCGCTTGCGCTGTCTGGAGCCCGCGAGGTGAGCGTGCGGCTCTTCGAGAAGGGTCCGGACATCGAGGCGCGCCAGGCCAACGTCCACGGCCAGGGCAAGAAGCCAGAGCCTAAATGGCTCCTGTGCGGCTGGGGCGGCGCGGGAGCATTCTCCGACGGGAAGCTGACTCTCTCGCCGGAGATCGGTGGACAGCTCGGCACCTATCTTCCCGCCGGCCAGGTCAACCAGCTGCTGAAAGAAGTGGACGAGATGTGGGTCCGCTTTGGCGCGCCCGAGCACGTGTACGGGGACGACCAAGACGCGATGGCCGAGCTCTCCCGTCGCGCCGCGCGCAGTGACCTGCAGTTCGTCGGCACCCGCATCCGGCACCTGGGCACCGACCGATGCCCGCTGGTGCTGAGAGAGATGCGGGGCTCGCTAGGCGATAACGTTGAGGTGCGGGCCGAAGAAGCCGTCACGCGGATACTGGTGAAGGATGGCGTCGTGAGCGGCATTGAGACAGGTGCCGGACGCCGCCACCGAGCTGATTACGTCATCGCCGCGCCGGGCCGTGAAGGTTCTGAATGGTTCGTGCAGGAGGCGGAGCGGCTCGGCCTGGGACGCGCCGACAACCCTGTTGACGTTGGGGTGCGCGTCGAGGTGTCAGCCGAAGTGATGGCGGACGTCACTTCGACGGCCTACGAATCCAAGCTGATCTTCTACTCGAAGAGCTTCGACGATCGGGTGCGGACGTTCTGCATGTGCCCCTATGGCGAGGTCGTCACAGAAGAGAGCGACGGGGTCATCACGGTCAACGGCCACAGCTACGCCGGTAAGCGAACCGGCAACACCAACTTCGCGTTGCTCGTCAGCACGATGTTCACAGAGCCCTTCCGCGACCCGATCGCGTACGGCCGCTACCTCGCGCGACTGGCGAATCTGATCGGCGGCGGCGTGATCTGCCAGCGCCTGGGCGATCTGCGCTCCGGCCGCCGATCGACATCGGAGCGCATCGCGCGCGGCCTGGTGCATCCGACTCTGGTCACGGCGACGCCCGGAGACCTGAGCTACGTCCTGCCACATCGGTATCTGTCGAGCATTCTTGAGGCACTTGACGCGCTCGACCAGTTCGCGCCGGGAACGGGATCACGCCATACACTGCTCTACGGGGTCGAGGTCAAGTTCTACTCTGCGCGGCCCCGGCTCACTGCATCACTTGAGACCGAAGTGAAGAACCTATTCGCAGTTGGGGACGGCGCCGGGGTGACCCGGGGCCTGCTTCAGGCTTCCGCTAGCGGCCTGCTTGCAGGCAGAGAGGTCCGCCGACGAGTCGAGTCCTGACTATCGGGCCACTCCCCGCGGGCCCCATTCTTCCGGGGGCGTCTCGGACCTCTCCAGGCTCGATCCCTCAGGGCCGGGCTCCGCGAGAATCCGAAGGAAGCGCTGGGCGAGGAGGCTGTTGGGGCTTCGCTTGTGCAGCTCAGCGTATATCCGGGCGTGCCTGTCGGCTGTTTCCGCCAGCGGCGTGACTGGGGACACGGAGTCGCTCGAGATGTCGCCGCCGACATCGAGCCTCGGGCACGGATCGTACAGTATCGCGGCATCCACCTTCCCCGCACTCACGGCCTCGAGCGATTCCAGCGCGGTCTCTTTGACCGTTAACTTGTCCTGCAGTCTCGACCACGTGTTCGCTCGCTCGAGCTCGTGCTTGGCATCCGTGCCGAGGGAGGTCATTCCCGGAGCAGGCATAGCGATGGCGCTCACGCGATCGAGGAGAAGATCGTCAGGACTGTGGATGGCGGCCGGGTTCCCGGTGGGCACCGCGATCACGGGCAGCAAGAGCCCGAACGAGCGACGTGAGCCACGATCCAGGTAGCCGTCCCGCTCCAGCACTCCTATCTCGGTTTCGCCGACGCACACAAGGATGTCCGGCATGGCGCCATTCTGGACCCGGCGCACAAGCTCGCGGGGTTCGTCGCTTCTTATCGCCAGCGACTTCGTAGGGTTAGCTGCAATGAACTCCTCACGAGCGGCCTCGACGAGAGGCAGGACTGCGCACGCACAGTAGACGACCAGGTGATTGGGATCGCGCTTGACGGAGGCCGTCGTGGGAGCCGTTTCTCGCACGCATCCCATCAGCAGCAGAGCCGGGAACGCGGTCAAGACAATCATGCGCGTTGTTGACATAGCACCCGCCGCTTCTCTAGCTTTCTCAAATGTGAGCCCTGCTTCTCATGTTCCACACAGGGGGGTCCCTCTCAAGATGACACGCCCCACACGCCCACGCGCCGCCTGGCCCCGCGCCACAGGAGTGCCATGTCGGGGCGGGCAGATTTGAACTGCCGGCCTCACGGTCCCGAACCGTGCGCTCTACCAAGCTGAGCTACGCCCCGTGGCCGGAGCATCATAACACGCGGGCATGGCGGCGTCAATCCGCGGGGCTGTGGGGGTGTGACCGGCAAAGGTTGGCCGAAGTGGAAAAAAGTGATACCCTATCGGTT
>CAZLHI010000003.1:0-170738 GCA_964559435.1 uncultured bacterium
ATCTCCCGCCAACTCCCGCAAGCCGCCTGACCAACGCTAAGCGGTCACACCCGGCGGCCAGACTCATGCCCCGCATCCCGCGGCTCCCATGCGCTCGAGCGAGACGGACCTCACCGCTGGCCCTGCGGCTTGACACAGCGAAAGCGCCCTCTAGAATAGAGAGCGACCAGACAGCAACCGGGGCGCTGTGGGCGTGTGGCTGGATTGCGGCAGGCGCGAACGCAAGTCCGGCGAATCTTCTGGCTGAGAGGCCGGGCCGAGGAACGTGATGGGACGAGAATCCGCCAAGCCGACTCGCACAACGAAGATACTGGTCGTGGACGATGAGCATTCGGTACGCGATCTCTGCATCGCCTGCGTTCGACATGGTCTGGGCAAGGAATACGAGGTGGTGGAGGCATCGAACGGTGAAGAGGCGATGGCTGCCGTGGAGGCGGAGCGGCCGGATCTGATACTGCTCGACATCAAGATGCCGGGGATGGACGGATTTGAAGTATGTCGGCGGCTGAAGAGCTCGGCCGACACAAGGAATGTCCCGGTCGTCTTCCTGACAGCGCTGGGCGAGGAGAGGCATGTCGAAAAGGGCCTAGCGTTAGGCGGAGATGGCTACGTCGTGAAGCCCTTCAACGCGGTGACCCTGGCCGCACAAATAACTGAGCTACTCACACCAAGCAGCGACCAGGCCGACTGAAGGTCGCGCCGGGAGGCAAGTGTGGGCGAAGAGCAAGGGGCGGCGGGTACACGGCGTCATATCGGCGTCGACATCGGCGGGACAAACATCCGGGCAGGCGTCGTGGATGATGGGGGGCGAATCCTGGGCGAGGCGCGGCGTCCGGCGCTGGCCGAGACAGGCTTGCGTGCCGCCGTCGGCCGAGCGATCGAGGCCGCTGAGGAGGCGCTGAACAACGCCGGCTTGACTCCAGCGGATGTTGCGGGCATCGGGGCCGGCGTTCCCGGCGCTCATCGGTCGCGAGAAGGAATCACGGTCTACTCGCCCAACTTCGCAGACTCGCGCGGCGTGCCGGTGCTGCCACCCATCAAAGAGGCCCTCGGCCTGCCGGCGTTCATGCTAAACGACGTCGCCGTGCAGACGCTGGGCGAGCATCGCTTCGGGGCGGGGCAGGGGTATTCACATATGGTGATGATCACCCTCGGGACCGGCATCGGCGGCGGAGCCATCATCGACGGCGAGCTTCGCGTGGGCTATACGGAGGGGTTCGCCGAAGTTGGTCACATGACCATCGATCCAGACGGTCCGTTCTGCCAATGCGGCAACCAGGGTTGCTGGGAGGCTCTCGCCGGCCGAGACGCCATCGTGGGCCGGGCCGTGACGCGGATTCAGCGGGGCCGGCAGACGGCCATCGCCGACATGGTGGACTTCCGCCTGGGGTCTATCACGCCGGCCTTGATCGGGCGATGCGCAGACCAGGAAGACCAGGTAGCCATCGAGGTGCTGGCCGAGACGGGGTACTACCTGGGCATCGGTGTAGCTAATCTCATCCAGCTCTACAATCCGGAGGTGCTCGTCATTGGGGGCGGCATCGCCCAGGCAGGGCGGTCGCTCTTCGAACCCATCACGCGGACGGTGCGGGCAAGAGCCCACATGGTGCCGGCGTCGACGTGTCGGATTGTGCCAGCACAGCTGGGCGACGATGCCGGGATAATCGGGGGCTCGGTGTTGGCGGCGCTTGAGCTCTCACGAGTAGAGCCGGAGGCGAAGCCAGCCGAAGAGACCGCGGTAGGTCAGCCAGAGCCCATCGAAAGCGGGGCCAAACTGAAGGCGGAACCGGAAGAAGAGGCGGCCTCCTAGCGACTCTCTCGCGGCTGCGGGCTGCAGACCGTGCGCTGGAGGCTGTACAGCGTACGTGGAATATGCCATTCGCAGGATCTGATCTGGCTTGGGCAATTGTGGTGCGGGAGCCCGCGTGTTACAATGGGGTGTCGGCCGGGGGTAGTTTCCGCGATGCCGGCACAGGGAACACATTTACAGGTGGGACGAAACCTGAGTCCGTGTCTCAGGTCTGAGGAGTTGTGGACTTGGCGCGTTTCTTCAGGATAGCAAGCTGGATTGCCCTGGTGGCGGTGGCCGTCATATTCCTCCAGCAGTACGTCCAGACGAAGGACACGAAGGAGCCCTTCAACTTCGGGCGCCTCATGCAGGAGGTCGAGGCGGGCAACGTCACCTCTCTGACGGTCTACCCGAAGAACAAGGGCGAAGGCACGTATAGGGCCGACGGCAAGGAGCGGGAGTTCGTCGTCGACCTCCCGGCGGATCAGCAGGTCTACATGGAGCGGGTCTTGGCCAAGGTGCCAACCGTGACGATCGAGCGGCCATCCATCTCCGATGTTTGGGTGAGTGGACTCTTCTATCTCCTCATCACCGGCCTGCTGATCATCGGCTTCTGGATCTTCGTCGTGCGGCAGAGCCAGAGCAGCGGCAGCCAGGCCTTGTCCTTCGGGCGAAGCCGCGCCCGGCGGCTTCCCGAATCCTCGCCTAAGGTCACTTTTGACGACGTGGCAGGCATAGAGGAGGCCAAGGCCGAGCTCATGGAGGTCGTCGAATTCCTGAGGAACCCGCGCAAGTTCCAGGCCTTGGGCGCGCGGATTCCGAAGGGCGTGCTGCTCGTGGGACCGCCGGGCTCTGGCAAGACGTTGCTCGCCAGGGCGATTGCGGGAGAGGCCGGCGTGCCATTCTTCCACATGAGCGGCTCCGAGTTCGTCGAGATGTTCGTCGGCGTCGGCGCTTCTCGCGTGCGTGACTTGTTCGAGCAGGCCAAGGCGAACCGCCCGTGTATTGTGTTCATTGACGAGATCGACGCGGTGGGCCGCCAGCGCTTTGCCGGATTGGGAGGCGGCCACGACGAGCGTGAGCAAACGCTCAACCAGCTCCTGGTGGAAATGGACGGCTTCGAGCCGAACTCCCGGGTCGTGCTCATCTCCGCCACAAACCGGCCGGACGTACTAGACCCGGCGCTGCTTCGGCCAGGCCGATTTGACCGGCGGATACAGGTGGACAACCCAGACCTGAAGGGGCGCGTCGCCATCCTCAAGGTTCACATGAAGGGCAAGCCAATCGACGATGATGTGGACCTCGAGGTCCTTGGCCGCCGCACGCCGGGGTTCTCGGGCGCGGACCTCGCCAATCTGACAAACGAGGCCGCCCTTCTCGCTGCGAGAAGAGACCGAGAGACGGTCAGCATGCCTGAGCTCGAGGACTCCGTCGAGCGAGTGGTCGCCGGTCCGGAGCGGAAGAGCCGCATCATCTCGCAGCAGGAGCGTAAGGTCCTCGCCCAGCATGAGGTGGGGCATGCTGTGCTGGCCGAGCTGCTCCCGCAGGCGGACCCGGTGCACAAGGTATCGATCTTGCAGCGCGGACTTGCCCTCGGCTATACGCTCCAGCTCCCGCAGGAAGACCGCTACATCATGAGCCGAAGCGAGCTGATGGACCGGATCGCGGTGTTCCTGGGCGGCCGCGTGTCTGAGGAGCTATCGTTCCAAGAGATAAGCACGGGCGCGGCCGACGATCTGAAGAAGGCGACGGAGCTCGCCCGCAGGATGGTGACAGACTTCGGCATGAGCCAGACGCTCGGCCCTGTCAGCCTGGGGCGCAAGTCCGAGCAGCCATTCCTCGGGCGCGACCTGATGGAGGATCGGAACTACTCCGAGCAGGTCGCCTCCGCTATCGACAAGGAGCTGTCCACCATCATCGAGGACTGCTACGAACGGGCCAAGGCCCTGCTGGCGGAACATTCCGACGACGTACGCCGCGTGGTGGAGGTCGTACTCGAACGAGAGACGCTCAGCGGGGACGAGATTCGGGCGATCATGCGAGGCGAGAAACTGCCCGACAGGCCGCCGCCGGCCGAGCCAGAGCCGGAAGAGAAAGTGACCCCGCCCGAGGCCGAGACAGACCACAAGCCGCCGGTGACGGGGGAGCAGCCTCAGGTCGCGTAAGGGCCTGACAAAACGGATGAGAGAGACACGCCGCCGCGCCCGACTGGGCGCGGCGGCGCCTACTGGGCGAGGGCGGCACGGAGGCAGTCGATGGCTTTGGCGGCCGCGGTGCCGGCGTCCGGCAGCGGCAGGAACTCGCCGCTCAGCCAGCCAGCATATCCCAGGCTCCGCAACAGCCTCAGAATGCCGGCGAAATCGAGGTGGCCGCCGCCCGGGTGCCGGCGATTGGAGTCGGCCACGTGGAAGTGGAAGATGCGGTCACCGGCCCGCCGGATGCTGTCCTCGACGGATGGCTCCTCGACGTTCATGTGGAAGGTGTCGGGAAGCAGGCCGACGTTATCAGCTCCCACACTCGCGATGACTTCCAGCGCCTCGTCCACCGTGTTCACCAGCGATGTCTCGTAGCGGTTGAGGGGCTCGAGCACGAGGCGCACCCCGAGCGCCGAGGCAGCCGCGGCGCCCTCCAGTAGTCCTTCCACCAGCCACTCCATCGTCTGCTCACGGGACACGTCGTCGCGGAACATCCCCCGGATCAGACCCACGATGATGATCGCGTTCATACGCGCGGCGAACGGCAGATGACCCTTCAGGCGATCGAGCGCGCTCCGGCGAACGGCTGGGTCAGGGTCGGTGAACGAGATACGCTCCTCCCCCCACGCCTGGCCGGTGCCGATCGCGGGCACCTCGAGCCCGTGGCGCTGCACCACCGCCGCAAGGAGGTCCTCATCGACCAAGGCCGGATCCCGGACGGCTAGCTCGACCCCGTCGTACCCGAGGCCAGCGATGCGCGCCAGGTTCTCCTCGAGGTCGCCCCTGAAGGTGGCCGCCTGGAACAGCGCGGCGTGTGTTGACAGAACGACGGCGAGTTTCACAGCGGCGCTCTTGCGAGACTACACATCCGTCCCTTGGCCAATCCGGGGCAGCCCGTAGACAGGTCTCCACCCTGGGCTCAGCGGCTCCCGCAGGTACGGCTCCATGTCCTCGGCCTTCCGCAGTGTCACCTCCTCCACGGGCGGGACCTCGCCGGGCGGAAATGCCTCGAGGATCTGATCGTTGAGAAGCGTCAGATACTTCAGGATGGCCGCCACGGGACGTTTTGCCTTCTCGGCGCTGGCGGACCTCGCCTTACCGACGACGCCCTCAGGAGTGGCCGCGATCTCGATTGGGAAGTGTCCCTCCCCCTCCGACCATCGGCTCGGCCGCCCGAACGGGTCCACCGATTTGTCGAAGTGTCCGTCCGGCAGGTAGCTGGCGGCTTCGGTGTCTACCGCATGCTCCATATCCACCATCTCGGGGAAGAGCAGCAGGCCGAGAGAGGTCTCGGATTCGTCTGCGTGAACGAAGTTGGTCTCCCACTTGCCCCCCCGTTCCTTCGTGCGGAAGAACTCCCGCACCGCGCGATGCCAGTCGATGACCCTGAAGATGCCCGGGAGCTGGTGCCTCTTCTGGAACTCCTGCACGGCCGACTCCAACATCCAGAGCTGGCCGTGGTTGTTCACGATAATCTGCTTGCGAAAGCCGTCGTTCCAGAGGCCGAGCATGACGTCGATCATGAGTTCGCGCACGACGTGCTCCCGGAGAACGATCGTGCCCGGCATTCCCATATGATGGTACGGATGTCCGCCGTACATCAGCGGCGGCAGAGCTAGGTTGACGGCGGCGCCCCGCTTGGCCGTGAACCGGCGAACGCCCTCGACGATAGCGCTCACGAACAGCGTGTCCATTGCGCTCACCGTGTGGCGGCCGTGCAACTCCGTGCAGCCGACCGGGATGAGCACGACGTCGTTCTCGCGGCGGTCCGCCTCCACCCGGTGCCGGATCGTCGTCTGGATATACGAGCCCGGCTTCGCCCATTCCACGGGCGACGGGATCCCGTAGTCTGTGAGGATCGCTTCGATCTCGGCATCGCTGGCGTCCCAAACCTCCTTCTTCAGCCGACCCACCGAGTTGTCCTCAAAGAACAAATCGGGCTGATCCGTCGCCAGCAGGCCTGGCGGAACTCGCTTCTCAGACATGTGACTTCTCCTTCAGTCTAGCTCGGTTTGACGAGAATCTTGCCATCAGACCGGGAGGCGCTGCGGGCGATGGCCTCCACCGTCTCGCCGAGGCCATAGCGGGCGGTGATAATCGGTCTCAGGTCGAGCCGCCCCGCGGCCACCATCCGGATGACGTTCGGGAAGTTCTCATAGCCCGAGTGGCCCTGGGCGCCGTACACCTGCGAGTGCCGCACCTGGAACGTCTCGAGGTACATGGGCACCCGCTCGGCCGCCCGGCCGATCTGTACGATCTTCCCATTGACGGCAAGCGCCCTCTCCATCGGCGGCACGGTGAGCTGCGGCGCTCCCGCGGCCTCGATATGAAAGTCGAAGCCCTCGCCCCGACTCAACTCCATCATGACGTCGCCAGCATTCACTTCCTGCGGATCGTAGACGTAGTCTGCCCCCACCTTCTGGGCCAGCTCGCGCCGCTCCGGCGAGATCTCGAAGACCGCGATCGTGGAGGCACCGGCCGCGCGTGCCAGGCCGACCGCTGCCAGGCCGATGGGCCCTGCGCCGAAGACGCTCACGTAGTGACCTGGCCTGAACCCTCCGGCGCGGGAGAAGATCGCGTTATAGGACACGCACGTCGGCTCGGTCAGCGCGCCGGCCTCGTATGCCTGTTCCTCGTCGCCCAGCTGCTCGGCGACTGCGTCGATCTTCCAACAGAACTTCTCATCCAACGCAATGAAATCGGCGAAGGCCCCTGGAATCGTGAAGCCGATCTCCTCCAGGTTGATGCACTGATTCGGGTAGCCATTGCGGCAGGGGATGCAGCGACCACACCAGATCATCTCCTCGGCGGTCACCATGTCGCCCTTCCTGAGCGTCGTCACCTCCTTGCCCACCTCCACGACTTGACCTGAGAACTCGTGGCCCAGGATCGTGGGAAACTTGGTCAGCCCCGGGTAGAGGATGTAGCCGTCATCGTCCGTCTCGTAGAAGTGCATGTCCGAGCCGCAGACCCCGCATGCCTTCACCTGAATCAACACCTCCCGCGGTCCGATCTCCGGGTCCGGCCAGTCTTGCACTGCGAGCCTCGGATTGCGCCAGATGTTGCTGCCGGTGATCGCCTTGCCGGTTTTCGTCTCCCATTCCGAAAGCGCGTAACCCGGCCGGAGGTCCCACTTCGCGTCCAGGACTAGGCCCTTCATCTCAATGATCTCCTCACACTGTCTGTCACACCCGACCCCGTTCGCAGCGCCGCCGTCAGATCGGCGCTATCTCGCTCAGCCTGACCGGGCGATTCTCTTCGTAGGACTTCCGCGCCGCGTAGCCCATAACCACAGGGATCCGGCCATCCCGCCCCGTGACCGGCGGATCCGTCTCGCCCAGAATGCACTCCACGAAATCCATCATCTCGGCAACGTACGACTCGACATAGCGGTCGAGGAAGAAGAAGCGAGGCAGCGGACCATGAACGCCCGCGCAGTCATTCAGCGCCGCCGAATCCGGCGCGGCGTTCGAGACCGTGACCATGCCGTCCGACCCGAAGACCTCCACTCTCTGGTCATATCCGAAGACGGCACGGCGGCTGTTCTCGATCACGCCGATCGCACCGTTTTGGAACCGCAGCGTGATGGTCGCCGTGTCGATGTCACCCGCCTCTCCGATCTTCCGGTCCACCAGCACTCCCCCGGCGGCGAACACCTCCTCGACCTCGCAGCCCATGAGGTAGCGCGCCATGTCGAAGTCGTGGATCGTCATGTCGAGGAAGATGCCCCCCGACCGTTTCACGTAGTCTAGCGGCGGCGGCTCCGGGTCTCGGCTCGTGATCCGCAACTGGTGTGGCTTGCCCACCTTCCCTTCCGCCACCATCGCCCGGGCCCGGCAGAAACTCGGGTCGAACCGGCGGTTAAAACCGACCTGGACCTTCACCCCAGCGCTCTCCACCGCCGCCAGCGCCCGGTCGATTCGGCTCAGATCGAGATCGATTGGTTTCTCGCAGAAGATGTGTTTGCCTGCCGCGGCCGCCTCCTCGATGATCTGGGAATGGGTGTCGGTGCTGGAGCTGATCACGACCGCATCGACGTCGGCCTTCTCCAGAACCACTCGGTAGTCCTCAGCCGCTGACCGCACATCAAGCTCCTGGGCACAGCTCGCTAGCGCTTCCCCGTTGACATCAGACAGCGCACACAGACTGGCCCGGGGGATGTGATAGGCTAGGTTGCGGGCGTGCAGCCGGCCTATCCGGCCGACACCAATGACGGCAACTCTCACTTCAGCGGCCATGTCTACCTCTTTGAACGTCGCCGAATTCAGCAATGAGATCAGGGTGGCCCGGCTCGGTGCAACGGTCCATGTTCTTGTCTTTGCGGGTGCACGTGTCCTGCACGAAACGAGAGCTGGTCTGGGCGGCAGACGGAGCGGCGTGCCAGACAGAGGAGTGTCGATGTGGGAGGGCAAAGATACAGGTGCGCGTCCGCCTGAGCGGGCGCGCTTCGTCTAACCGGGGAGCCTCAGTGAACCGCAATGTGAAGATACTGCTCGCTGTGTCGGTGCTCTTCGGCGGTGCGACGGGCATATATGAGTTCGTCCTCCCCTACTACCTGGACGAGCGGGGGCTGTCGTACCAGAGCATGGGGATGGTCTTCGCCGTCGCGGCGGCCGGTATGTTGCTCCTTCGTGTGCTGATGGGCCGGCTTGCCGACCTGTGGGGTCGGAAGCCGTTCTACGGGCTGTCGCTGGGCGGAAGCGCCGTCGCGATGTGGCTGACGCCGCTCAGCGGATCGGTCGTTGGGCAGGCGCTGCTGAAGACGCTGCGGGAGGCGATGTTCCTCACCCGTGAGATTCTCCACCCCGTGGCGCTGTACGAGGAACACCGGGGCCGATTCATGGATTTCATGGGGAAGACAAGGGGGATCGAGTTCCTCTTCCAGGCTGGGGGAACGCTGCTGGCGGGAGCGGCAATCTCAACGCTGGGGACGCGGGGGGACCTAGCGCTGGCAGGGACGCTGATGGCGGTGGGTTTCGTAGCCTTCTGGGCGTTATACAGGGAGCGCGACCGGGAGGCGGGGGCGATGCCGACACGGACTCGGGCGCGGGACCTGCTCTCGTTCGACATGCACCGGAATCTGAAGATCGTAACCGTGTCGTTCTTCATCTTCAACATCGGAATGTGGACCAGCCACTCGTTCATCATGCCGCTGTTCTTCACGGAGAAATTCGGAGCAAGCCGCTACGCGGTCTCCTGGGTGCTGATGCTGCACCGGCTGACGGCGGTGGTGCCATTGATGCTCATCGGGCGGCTTCACCTGCGATATCTCAAGGCGGCCTATATGCTGGCATGGGTGGTGGAGGGCCTGATTCTGTCGGGGTCAGCACTCATCCCCACCTTCCATGCGGCGGCCGCTGTCTGGTTGCTGCACGATGTCGTCGGCGCCGGCATCTGGATTCCAGTCCAGAACATGATCATCCAGGACTACACGCGCCCGGAGCGGCGGGCGCTGGAGCTGGGGAAGATCCAGGCGTACGGGGGGATCGGAACGATCATCGGGCCATGGCTGGCGGGTATACTGTCGGGCCACTTCGGTGTGAGCGCGCCCTTCCTCGTGGGCGGTTTCTTCATCACCGCAGCGGGGCTGTCGCTGGCGCCGCTGCGGCTGGGCCGAGGCCGCACAGAGGCCCCTGCCGAGGCCGCGCAGGGAACCGAGTAGCGCTCAGAACGGCCACCAGCCTCTTCTTCGCTGTCGCCGTTCCGGCCCTATTGCGAAGTCCACGGCGACCGTATCTCCCGCGCCAATGTCGAATGTCCTTCCCTCATCTAGGGCATACCCCGGCGGCGGGCCGGCGACATAGATGTAGCTGCGGCCCGGGGCCACTCGGAGCTGGTACCGACCGTTCCCATCTGTGTAGTCACCGATGATGGCAGCGCTCGACATCGGCCGGTGAGGGCCGTAGCTGCCGATGCAGACGCCGGGCACCGGATCGCCCGTCGTCATGTCAGTGACGGTTCCCTGGACGATAGCGCCGCGGGTGAGGATGAGGTCGGGCAGCTCGACAACCATCAGCGCGCTTGCCGTTACCGCTTCGAGCGCCGCCGCCACCCACTCACCCGACGCTTCCTCGACGAAGATGTTGAACATCCCGTCGGAGAGGCCCGTGAGCTGATAGCTGCCGTCCGCCGTCGTCATGGCCTCGGCCCATGCCGACGCTGTAGCTTCCAGGTCCTGCGCCTGGGCCATGACCGCGACCCCCGCAGCCGGGGTCCCGTCTTCATAGACCACGCGCCCGGACAGCGATGCGCCCGGGTACGCCACGAGAGTAGCTGACGGCGTCGGCCGCGCGGTCAGTCTGAGCTCCTTCGCCTCGCTGACGAACCTGGGATCCTCCAGTGCCACCCGAGCAGAGCCGAAGGGTGGAACACCGCGGATCGTCCAGCGACCTCCCTCATCGGTCTTCGCTGCGAAAGAGTCTGCCAACCCGGGCGGGATGGAGAAAGAGTGCGCCATATCACCGGGAATCACGCGCGTCAGCCTCACGGCGGCGCCCTGGACCGGCCGGCCATGGAGGTCGACAACCGTCCCCCTCACCTCGCTGGGCGTCCGCAAAACGACCAGGTTGTCTCCCGAGGTGAGCCGGCCGCCACCGACGGCGAGCCCATCCGCGCGCACACAGCACCACGCAACAGCGTCCCAGTGGGGCGGCACCTCGAGAGTGATCTCGAAGCGGCCTTCCCCGTCCGTCTCCACTTCTGTGTAGTCGAAGGAGCCGCGGCCCTGGCTCACAACCACCTGCGCTCCTGTGACCGGCTTTCCCACCGGTCCGATTACCTGGCCCCTGACCGTCTTCGCCAGCGACGGAGCAGCGCGCGCCCCGGGCGGCTGGGGTGACTGAGGCGCGCCGCAGCCGCACAAGGCCGCGATCACGAAGGCGCTTGTACAGAGGACAACGGAAGGCAGCTTCGGCAAAAGTCCCCGCATGTGCACCCCATTAGACGCACTGGCCAGCGCTCAAGTTCAAGCCGACGAGCATTCCTCCATCAGGCCGCACCGCGGGACGCACGCGGCCGAGTTCCCGGAGTCCGTTGCGCCCGCTCGGCCGGATGTGGTAGAATACTTGGGACAGACGAAGACCGCAAAGGCCGTGAAAGGGAGGAGTACCTGCGGATCGGCCCTCAGAGAGGCGGGCCCAAAGGCTGGAAGGTCCGTCGGCGCAGACGCAGGGAAGGTCGCCCCGGAGCCGGGACGTCGAAGGCGCCTCTGCTGAGTAAGCGTCCCCGGGTGAGCCCGTTATAGCGGAAGAGTTCTGCGTCGCTCGCGCGGCGGAGCCATGCAGAAGAATCAAGGTGGTACCACGGGAGGCCCTCTCGTCCTTGGACGGGAGGGCGTTTTCTATCAGGAAGTGGTCGGAGAAAGTGGAATGGCTAAGGCTCAGCTGGCGAAGGCCTACGACTCGAAGCAGGTGGAGGGCAAGTGGTACGAGTTCTGGCAGTCGCGGGGCTACTTCCGGCTGACCAGCAAAGCAGACCGGCCCGACGCGCCTGCCTACTGCATCACGATCCCGCCGCCCAATGTCACTGGCGCTCTCCATATGGGGCACGCGCTTCAGCACAGCATTCACGACTGCATCGCGCGGTGGCGGCGGCTGCGCGGGGACCGCGTGCTGGTGGTCCCGGGCACCGACCACGCCGCTATCTCCACCAACATGCAGGTGGAGAAGGCGCTGGCGGAGGAGGGCATCTCTCGACACGATCTGGGCAGAGAGAAGTTCGTCGAGCGATGCTGGGAATGGACGCGGAGATACGGCGGCCAGATCATCGAGCAGCTGAAAGCTCTGGGCTGCTCGTATGACTGGGATCGGACGTGCTTCACCCTGGACGATGCCTACTCCCGGGCGGTGCAGGAAGCCTTCGTCCGGTTCCACGAGCGCGGATGGCTCTACCGCGGGCACCGAGTGGTGAACTGGTGCCCTGAATGCGGCTCCACTGTCTCGGACCTCGAGGTACAACATAGCGACCACCAGGGGAAGCTCTGGCACATCAAGTACCCTCTCGTCGGCGAGGAGGGCGGCATAGTCGTGGCAACGACGCGGCCGGAGACAATGCTCGGCGATACGGCCGTAGCAGTGAATTCAAAGGACCCGCGCTACGCCGAGTTCCACGGCAAGAAGGTCCTGCTGCCGCTGATGAACCGCGAGATCCCGGTCATCTGCGACGACGAGCTCGTCGACCCCGAGTTCGGGACAGGCGCCGTCAAGGTGACGCCGGCGCACGACGTGAACGACTTCGAGGCAGGAGAGCGGAACGAGCTGCCGTCGGTGGTCGTGATCGGCGAAGACGCCCGAATGACCGAGGAGGCGAAGCAGTACGCGGGCCTCGACCGCTACGAGGCGCGGCAGCGAATCGTGGCCGATCTGGAGGAGCAGGGCCTGCTCGTGAAGGTAGAGGACTACGAGCACACCATCGGCCGGCACGACCGCTGTCACACAGTGCTGGAACCGCTCCTGTCCGAGCAATGGTTCCTGAGCATGTCCGAGCTGGCGAAGATGGCGCTGGAGGTGATTGAGGGCGACGACCCCGACATCCGATACGTGCCCGATCGGTTCAGACGCTACACCATCGAATGGCTCGAGAGCCTACGCGATTGGAACGTCTCGCGACAGATCTGGTGGGGGCATCGGATTCCGGCTTATCGCTGCGAATCCTGCGGGCACTGGCTGGTGCAGGTGGAGGCGCCGGACAAGTGCGAGAAGTGCGCGGGTGCGGTGAGACAGGACGAGGACACGCTCGACACCTGGTTCTCTTCCGCGCTGTGGCCCTTCGCGGTGCTTGGCTGGCCAAACAAGTCAGAGCTTGCCGAGGCCTATGAAGAGGGCATCTACCCGACCCATCTCATGATTACGGCCCGCGACATCCTCTACCTGTGGATCGTGCGCATGGTCATGACGAGCCTCGATTTCACTGGGAAGATCCCCTTCGAGCAGGTGCTCGTGCACGCGACGGTGCTGGACATCGAAGGGCAACGAATGAGCAAGTCGCTCGGCACTGGCGTCGATCCGCTGGAGCTGATATCGAGTTACGGATCGGATGCGACGCGATTCAGCCTGCTCTATCAGTGCGCCTCAGACCAAGACATCCGCTTCGGCATTGAACGCACCGAGATGGCGCGCAACTTCTGCAACAAGATATGGAACGCGAGCCGGTTCGTGCTGATGAATCTGGGCGAGAGCTTCACACCGCGGTCCCACGTGCCGCAACTCGTTCGCGACCAGGGATCGCTGGCCGAGCGTTGGATCCTGAGCCGCTACGCCCGGGCGCTTCATGCTGTGGATGAAGCCCTGGGGGGATTCGAGATGGCGGAGGCGGCGCGGGCGCTGTACGATTTCTTCTGGTCTGAGTTTTGCGATTGGTTCGTGGAGATATCCAAGCTGCCCCTGCAGGCAGGTGGCGAGGCCGCCCATCGCGCGCGGCAGGTCCTCTGGTTCGTCCTTGAGGGCACCCTCCGGGCGCTGCACCCATTCATGCCGTTCATCACGGAGGAAGTTTGGCAGCAGCTGCCCGGCACGGGGGAGGCTCTTATCATAGCTGCCTGGCCGAAGGCCGATCGCCAGTGGCGCAGCGAGGTCGCCGAACGTCACTTCGAATCGCTGGCGCAGGTTGTCGCGGCCGCGAGGAAGCTGCGCGCCGAGCAGAGTGTCCCGCCCGCGCAGCGCGTTCACATCAGGGTCGGCGCCAGCGCCGCTCCGGCCCGAGATGTGCTGCGGCAAAACGAAGGTCTGATCCTGCTGCTGGCGCGCGGCAGCGACCTCGACTTGCGGGAGGCGGGCGATGAGCGGCCGGCAGTGGCCGAGGTGGTTCAGTGCATGGGCGAGTCGGTCATCGTGTCCATCGATAGGTCAGCTTCACGGCGGGAGCTGGAAGAGCAGCAGGCGCGGATAGAACGGGCGCTGAGTCATCTGCGGGAGGAGGAGGCGCGCCTGGCAGAGAGGCTTGGAAAAGCTCAGTTCCTGGAGCGCGCGCCGGGAGAGATCCAGAGCCGCACACGGGCGCGTCACGCAGCGGCCCGGGAGCAGATACGGACGCTGGAAGCTCAGCTGGCCGACCTAGCGGCGGCCCTGGAGAGGTGATGCTGATCCAGAGAAGTGGGGGTTTGGGGCAAACCGCAGCAGGGAACAAGCAAGGTAGACATGCGGGGACCTAGCCCAGAGCGAGACCGGTGAGTGATCTGAGCTTCGATCGGTATATGACGTACCTGACGGCAATCATCTACTGGAGCCTCGCGGCCTGCTGGCTGGCTATCATCGCCTTCTATCTGAGGCAGTACCTCCGCTTCAAGCGCATTTACCCCCTGCTCACAACGCTCCTCATCGTCTTGTTCATCGACGGCACGCGCACGCTCATCGAGAGCGTCTACTTCGGCGCGCGGCATACCGCAAAGGCGGGAATCATCTCTCCGCAGCTCTACGATATCTTGGATCAATCCTACTACGTGGTGATCCCCAAGAGCATCAACCTTGTCGCCGCGCTGGTCATAATCCTGGTGATCGTCCGGAACTGGTTCCGCAGCCTCGAAGAAGAACAGCGACGCCGCAGGGGGGTCGAGCAGTTTCGGAAGGAGCTTCTGTCACTTGCATCCCACGAACTCCGCGCCCCGCTCACCTCGATCCGCGGGTACGCGAACACCCTGGTGCGAGAGTACGACAACCTCGGCGAGGTCACGCAGAAGGAGTTCCTCGAGGGCATAGCGAGGGAGGCGGAGCGGCTCAGCCATTTGGTGTCGGACCTGCTCGATATGAGCCAGATCGACGAAGGGCGGCTGCGCGTCGAGCCGAGGGCCGTGTCGCCGCTCCGCCTCTGCGAGGAGGCTGTCAGGACCGCGGCGCATCCGGGCCTCAGCCATCTGCTGACAGTGGAGGTCGAGCCCGACCTCCCGGCGGTCTTGGCCGACCCGAATCGCATACACCAGGCGATCTCCAATCTGATCAGCAACGCGGTGAAGTTCTCGCCCGAGGACAGCGAGATTATCGTGGGGGCTCGTCGGCAGAACGGCCACGTCGAGTTCTACGTCGCCGATCGCGGGATCGGGATCCCGCGCGGCGAGCAAAGCAGGCTCTTCACGCGGTTTCACAGGGCGGCCAACGCGCATAGCCCCGACACCCCCGGCGCCGGGCTCGGCCTCTACTTAACGAAGGGCATCGTCGAGGCCCACGGCGGAACAGTTGGCCTAGAGAGCGAACTGGGACGCGGCAGCATGTTCTACTTCACGCTTCCCACAGTCGAGGGACGGGTGCGGGCAGAGGAAATGGTCTCGAGCACGACAGCTCCCCAGAGCTAGCGTCACCCGATGTCTTGTCGGAGTACAGGCCTCCAGTGCGGTCCGGCGCCGCCTCAGCGCGAGGAGATCGCATCGATGCCTATTCCTTCCTCACGGCCGGTTCCCCCGAGACTGATTGGGCAAGTTCCCGGCTTTGAAGCACTGCGCGATCGGTCCCTTCCACGGCTATTGTCACGGCGCCCTCCGAGCCGTCGATGCCGCCGGAGGCGATGTGCCAGGCCTGGACGCCGCAGAGTAGCTCGAACGCCTCCAACTCAGTGACGACGGCGGCATTGGTCAGAACAGCCATCCCGACCGCAATCCCGTCTGCGTAGTCGGTCGTCGCGATGCCGCAGTGCCCGGCCGCCTCGACAACGTCAGGCACGAGCTTCTCCAGGCTTATCGGTGCGATCAGGTGCGCGCCACGTGCGGCGAGTATCCCCAGGATGTGCCCGACAGTGCCACCCACATCGCTCCCCAGCAGCACGCCGACGTTTCCATCGGGATCCAGAGCATTGCCCCCCTTGATGAAGACGTCGTCGCGCTCAAATTCTCTGAGCAGCTCAATCCAGCCGGGCTCGAATGGCTTGCCGTTCCTCAACGCGACGGGAGGAAGCCGGGTCTCATTATCGGTCACACCCAGGCGGCCTTCGCTTATGACCCCAGCGGCGTAATGCCACTTGGACACGGATTGCCCCAGCAACTCCTCGGCCACGAACGCATTAGTCGTGCCGTGACCGATGATGAGTCGCCCGGCCTCGAGCGCACGGCGCACGGCCGGGGCCTGAGCGACCGCGCGTGCGATGATTCGCTTTGACTCCGATGGAGTTAGTACCAGAAGCGCGCTTGCCATAGCCTCCATGTTCGTGCTTTCTCAATCTGTCTGTGCCCGCAGAGGCGCTCTGAAAGAGCAAAGGAGCGGCCTGGTTTGACGGGCCGCTCCTTAAGGCTCCTTAAAACAAGGCTCCTTAAAACGCACCTTGGCCCAGCAGCCTCAAACGCCCGACTTCTGGGCACGAAGACCACCGTTGTCCTGCGCGCCGGGGTCGGCGCAGGCTGCGCGCCGCCCGCGTTCACCCAGTGCTACGCCTGGTCCCTGGCAACTCTGTCAACGCCTGCTGGGAGCCTGCTGGCCGGCGCCAGTCCCACCGCCGCCACGACCACCGCGGCCCCCCCGCCTCCCCTCCGGAGCCATCGGCTTACCGGTTTTAGAGTCAATTACGCCGATCCCCGGTATGAACTGCTGCTTCTTGGTCCTGGAGGCCTTTGTGTAGACTAAGGCAACGATGATGACCACCACCACAATAAGGATTATCGCTACCGCAGGGCTTACCGTCTTCTTCACGCGATATCACCTCCTTGAGCAGTCGGCAGCCTCACGACCGCCGCACCGCGAGTGCTGTTCCGCCTAGTCAGACACGTTCCGTCGCTCTTCCTGCTACCCCTGGTGCGGCGTCGCCACAACACGACCGTGCCCGCGATTCGCTGCAGGCACCCTCCGCGGTCAGCCTGACCCCGTCGCCGGCCCATCCGCGCGTGGCGGACTATAGCACGCTCGCAGAAGGGTGTCAACCCCTTGGTCCGAGAGGCCACGGAACGTCGTCTTCTCAGACATCTCCTGTCTGGACTACTCAACTCTCAGCAGACGTCTCGAATAGAGCCGAGCCTTCGTCTTCCTGAGTAGGCGGCATGCCCAGGGCCCGGCGGGAGATACGGCGGCGAGCCGCCAGCACGGAAAGGTGAGACAGCAGCAAGCAGATTGTGGACTCGGCGCCCCGGTTCTGGTTCACCCCGTGCTCGGTGAGGCCGTCGAAGCACCCTCCGGTCTCTGAGTCACAAAGGGAGGCACCCTGCCGATTTCGCCCAAAGAACCATTCCAAGGCGAGCCAAGCTCGCCTAAGATAGGTCGCTTCGGAGGTCGCGTCGAAGCCAGCGAGCGAGGCCTCTACCATGGCACAAGCGTCGATCGGCTGTTGGTCGTACAAGGGGGGATCGTCGGCGTCATAGCGGTACCAGCCCCGGTTGCCCACGAGACAGAGCGAATCCCCGGCGAAGGTCTTCTCGCAAAGAAAGCTCATGGTGCGGACGGCTACTTCGAGGTATTCCTCCTGCTTGGTGATCTGGTAGGCGCGGAAGAGGGCCTCCGGCAGCTTCGCGTTCGCGTAGGTCATCTCGGGGAGGAACCAGTCCCACCCGGGCTGGTTGTGCTGGCGGTAGCGGACAACGAGGTAGTCGGCGAGAGGCCGAGTCAACTCCAAGATGCGGACCTCGTCACCCGGTCTCGCTTGAAGCCACCGGTGGAGGGCCGTTATGCAGAAGGCCTTGCCACGGGGGTGCTCCAGGCGCGGGACCCAGGGCAGTGCCTCCTGCAGCATGTGCTGCGCCGGCCCGATCAGCCCCGGTTCGGGGGGGGCCAGGAGAACCCACCCAAGTGCGCACAGAGTCCGGCCGAGGCAGTCCTCTGAGCCGACTTCGTCGGCCGGGTTGCGATCGAATCCGATGAAGTTGTGGAATCTTCCGTCCGGCCTGCGGGCAAACATCAGAAACGCGAGATAGCGGCTGGCGAGCATGCGGCTCAGCTCGTCGCGGTGCATTTGGTAGTGCTGGACCGCAACGACCAGCGCCCGGGCGTTGTCATCGGTTGTGTACCCGCGCCGGTAGTCCGGAATGGAGTGGCTAGCGTGCTGAACGATGCCGAAGCAGTCCGTCAGCCGCTGCAAGTGATCCAGCGACAGAGGCTGGTCTGCTGCGTCCGATCGCATGGCGGGCGTTCCCCTCGATAGGACTCTGCAGGGTCAACTGAAGCTGAGCGTGCATCGGCTTCGCGACAGGCGCGCTCTCCCGGATGACCTCGTCAAACATCTGGACATAGCGCGCGCCGACGGCAGGCCACACCATCTGCTGGCCGCAAATGCGAGCCCGGCGCTCGAACTCGAGCTTGAGGTCAGCATAGTAGAGGATGTCGTTGACCGCGCGCGCAATCGAATCGGGCGAGCGAAAGTCCACGAGTACTCCCCGGTTGCCGCTCAGAAGGAATCGGGCGTAGAGATAGGGCGTGGAGACCACCGCTCTGCCTGCCGCCACGGCATAGGCGAGCGTGCCACTTGTTATCTGGCCCGGATTCAGATAGGGGGTGATGTAGATGTCGGTCGCTGCGAGGTAGCGGATGATCTCGGACTTGCTGACATACCGGTTGACGAAACGGACGGAGTCCTGCAGGCCCAGCTCCTCGACGAGGCCCGCCAGCTCTTCCCGATAGCTTTCCTTCTCAACGCGCTGAACCGCTGGGTGGGTTTGGCCGACGATCAGATAGCAGGCCTCAGGGTGGCGCTTCTGAATGGCAGGCAGCGCAGAAATCGCATATTCGAGGCCTTTGCCTCTCGCAACCAGCCCGAAGGTGGACAGCACCTTGCGGCCTGACAGCCGGAGCCTTGCCTTCGCCTGCTCTCCCGTTTCGAGAGAAGGCTGAAGCGCCCCGTGGTGAATCAGCGAGATCTTCCTTCTGTCGATCCCGTAGTCTCTCTCAAGCATGCCGACGGCGAAGCCGTTCATCACCACCAGTCGCTCCGAGCGGTCGGCGATCCGTTTGACGTGCGCTCGCACCTCCCTTGCCGGCTCGGGCAGCACAGTGTGCAGTGTGCTCACGACCGGCTTCTCAATCCTGTCCAAGAAGCGGAAGATCCCTGTGCCCCGAAGGCCGCCGAAGATCCCGAACTCGTGCTGAACGCTGGCGACGGCGGCCTGGGACTCGTTTATGTAATCAGCAGCGGCCTCGTACTCGTCTTCGGCGACATCGTCCACCACCAGGGCGACGGGCCAGCCGTAGTCGCGCCTGTGACCAGCTGTCTCCATTGCTGCGACGAGCGGTCGACCAGCCCGCTCGCCCAGCAACGTGGAGGTCACCAGATCTTCACAGAAAGTCGCAATACCGCACTCACGCGGCGGGTAAGTGCTCAGATAGGCCGCGCGAATCGCACTGCCGTCGTCGGACCAGTCGTCATTGTGAGAATCGTGGTGTGTTCCGGCTAACATCCTTGGCACCTTGCCTACCCACCTCATCTGCTCGGCTCGACCTCCCCGCGCAGCGCTGCATTTGCCATGAGGCCCCTTCCGCCCGCCTCATGCTAGGTCCGGCCCTTGACTGGCAGCGATTCTCAAGCGGCCCTGAATGGCTCTCTTGCCTGTGTCCTCGTGCGCTTCTGGTAACCGCCGTGCGACGAGTATTGCGGCAAGTCGGCTCAGACAGTCCCAAACAGGCCTGGTCCCACATGATCGCGGGAGGCGGCACAACCGTCTGACAGAGGGAAGTACCGACGACCCATGCCATCTCATTATACGACGGCATCGGGGCCATCCTTGTATCGGCGGCCTACAATAAGGCCCACTCGGAAATGCGCGCAGAGAATCTACAGAAGCAACTGCACGTGCTGCAGACCGACCCCCGCCAAACGCGCCCTCTGCCGTAGATGATAGCAGAAACGCCCCGTATCTGCAAGGATGAACACGCGATGGGTGTGACTCTCTTGCGTTGGCTGGGCGCTCTGAGGGCGTGCAGGGCCTGTCACGTGTCCCCTCGAGCTACTCTCAACTGCCTAGTAATGGACGACCGGCGCGGCCCACGAGATGGCTTGCTTCGGCCAACCTTTGGGAGTCACACCCCACGCCATCCGATCCCATCGACCAACGCCAAGCAGTCAGGCCTGAGAACGATGTGCGGTCAGCGACGGCCGGGCACCGAGGAGCTGCGACTCGCCCGACCCATTCTGGTTGTGACCTTGCCGCCGATTGGCGGAAGGAGAGAATAGGGACCGCGCCCGGTCCCTTGTGCTAGCCAGCAGGGAACTCTGTGCGGCCGCTGGAGCACTGATTGGGCTCTGTGCCTCGGAAAGGGTCACAAGGCCTGAGTTCGGGGGAGTCAAGGTGCGGGTAGAATGAAACAGGAGGGCTATCTTAGGCTGAAAGCCTCAGGAGTGGCATTCTTGTCCCAGGCTGGGGAGAGCATTGGCAGAGAGTTAATGGTACCTCGGACGGAAGTGCGGTGAGAGGTGAGATGTCAAAAGCACCGATCGTGATGATCAGCAGCTACCCACCTAGGCTCTGCGGGATCGCCACCTTCGCAGAGGAGGCGCGGGAGTTCATCCAGGAGCGACACCCGCAGCGCGAGGTGCTAGTTATCTCGCACACTGACGGCGCCGGTGAGGGGGTGATGCCCATAATGGACATGTCCCGCCCCGATTGGTGGAAGCCCGTCGCGGACAAAGTCGCGGAGCTGAAGCCCTATGCCGTCCACATAGAGCACGAATACGGGCTTTACGAGTACCGGGACGGCGATGGAAACGGCGACGGTAATGATGGCTTCAAGCAGTTGCTTGCCGCCCTGAAGCGACACCCCGTGGTCGTGGAGCCTCACACGATACATGGGAGGCTCTGTGAACACGAAATCGACTTCGTGCGATACACGACCGAGCTGGCCGACGTCGTGCTATTCAAGTGTCACTATCAGAAGTGGCGGCTTGACTGGAACTTCGGCGCTAGGCGCTTGGTCTCACCCTCAAATGTGATGGTCGTTCCGCACGGGGCCCGGCCAGACCGCCGCTGGTCGCCGGAGCAAGTCATCAAGCTGAAGAAGGAGCTCGGGCTGTCGAACCTTCCGTACTTGGGTGACCGCCTCGTCGGCTTGGTAGGATGGATACAACGGAACAAACGCTGGGACATACTGACCTCGATGTGGGGAGAGATCGCGAGTGAGATCCAGGAGCGCACCGGCGTGTCCTGGGATCTCCTGGCCGCGGGGGAGATGCGCGACCCGGCCGACCGGGACGCGTTCCTGAAGTATCGCGGCGAAGTCGAGTTGCTGGAGACGCGCGGGCTGGCGCACTTCTATGAGTTCATCCCCAGAGGGGATCTCTACTACAAGGTAATGGCATGCTGCGACTTCGTCGTTTTGCCGACCATTGATGAGACGCAGTCAGGTACACTGGCACGAATCATTGCCCTCAACAAGCCCTTCGTCACCACAGCCCCCATGGAAGGCCTCACTGCCCAGGCGCTGGAGAGCAAGGGCGGGCTGCTCTTCAGTGACAAGCAGATGCTGCGCGAGAACGTGATGCGTCTGACGTGTGACGAAGACCTTCGTATGGAGCTCGGAAACAACCTCAAGGAGTATCTGGATAGGGTCGTATCCTGGCGCGTGGTGACTGCGCAGTACGACGAGGCGTATGAGCTGGCTCGCCACTCCACCCGGACGGGCAAGAAGGTCGTCCTACCGCCTGAGTTCTGAGCAGAGGTACGCGCATCTAATCCTCGACAACCACTCTGGCCCTGCCCAGGGGGCCAGCTGTGACTCGACCCAGCTCATCAGAACCGCGGGCGGATCGCCGCCAAGCCCATAACCGCTGCTCTCGCTTCAGATGTTCATCCGCCAAATAGCGAAGTTGAGGATCGCCGCGAATGTGACCCACACCGCATAGGGGAGCATCAGCTAAGCGGCCGGGGCGGCGACCCGCCAGAAGACGGCTGTCGTGGCAGCTATCATGACCCATAGGAGGCAGATTTCCGCGAACCCGCCGCCGGGCGACCGCAATCCAAAGAACACCGCTGACCACGCGACGTTCAGCACTAACTGGACACCAAACAGTGACAGAGCCAAGGCGGCGGCTGCGCCGCCGCTCCGCCACACCACCCAGGCAGCAACTCCCATCAGCAGATACAGGCCCGACCGGACAGGGCCGAAGACAGCGCTGGGCGGCGTCCAGCTCGGCTTGCTGAGGCCCGCGTACCAACCGCCGACCGACTTGGGTGTGAACGTCGAGCCGACGTAGCCAGCGGCAAAACACACGCCAACAAAGAGGATGAGGACCATCGCTGAGAGCGTACTGTTCATCGTTCTCTTGGGTGCCCACCCAGTGGACTGGCCTGAGCCTTCCCTTGCCCGGCTTTCCTCCGACCTTGGTCGGGACCCAGCACTCTTGCGACGGGTAGCACAAGATCCTGCCACATCCGTATGAACCATGTAAGGTGCGCGCTGCAAGAGACTCCGATCCCCGGCGTCCCGAGGCAGGATGTTGGGCCAAAAAGGACCCCAAGTGTCTCTTCCGGCCACAAGCGTAAGAAGCTTGCGACAGGAGAGCGAAGGGGCACAGAGGGATTGATCTTGTGGCGGCTCGAGCGCGCGGGGTACGCGCGCCCGAGTCCAGCCGGGAAAGGGGTGTCGGTAGACATGAGACACATCGCTGGCCTAAGTGTCGTGGCGCTGCTGTCCGGGCTCATGCTGTGCGGATGTGCGAAAGAGGAGGCTCCCCCCCCTCGGGCGGTAGGGGAGGGAAGGCGAGGACCGCGTGCAGGCAGGGAAGCCCCCGCAAGACGGGAGATTGAGGAGGGTAAGGATATCGTGGATACCGCTATCGCAGCTGGGAACTTCACGACGCTTGCCACGGCGTTGGAGGCGGCCGATCTCGTCGGCACGCTCAAGAGCGCCGGCCCGTTCACGGTCTTTGCACCGACCGACGAAGCCTTCGACAGGCTACCTGCGGGTACGCTCGAAGACCTGCTCAAGCCTGAGAACAAGGAGCAGCTCCGTTCGGTCCTGACCTACCATGTGGTGCCGGGGAAGTACTTGGCTGAAGATGTTGCCGATATGGACACGGCCCCAACAGTCAATGGCAAGGAGCTTGCCCTGAAGGTTGAGCAGGGAGTCGTGATGGTGGACGGAGCCAAGGTGATCAAGGTCGACATTGAAGCGTCGAACGGCGTCATACACGTGATTGACGCGGTCGTCCTCCCTTAGCAATTGGAGACGTCTCGCGTGCAGGACACAGTGATCGCTCGCCGGGTTGACGAGGGGGCAGGAGGCGAAAATGCCAAACATAGTGCAGACTGCAGTGCAAGCCGGTTCGTTTAAGACTCTGGTGAAGGCCGTTCAGGCGGCAGGTCTGGAAGGGACTCTGGCAGGGCCCGGGATGTTCACGGTCTTCGCACCCAACGACAGCGCTTTTGCCAAGCTGCCGCCTGGCACGGTAGATGGGCTGCTGGAGGACATACCGAAGCTGAAAGATGTTCTGACCTATCACGTCGTGGCGGGAAAGCACATGGCGGCCGATGTGGCGAAGCAGAGGTCTCTCACGACAGTCCAGGGCCAGAACATCACTGTGGATGCCTCGGCCGGCGTGAAGATCGACGGCGCGACGGTGATCCAGCCGGACATACAGGCGGACAACGGTGTGATTCACGTGATCGCCAGCGTGATTCTGCCGAAATGACGACGGACAGCACACTCGGCGAGCAATCGGGCGGGCGGAGAAGCGACGAGAGACGCTCACAAATGTGCTTCTCCGCCCGCGGCGCGCGGCACCCGAGGACGTGCACAGGTGAGTAACGTCCCGGATGTCCGCATACGCAGGCTGAACACCGCAGGCACGAATCCACGGGGTGGGTTCGTACTCTACTGGATGAGGGCCGCCCGCAGGAGCAGGTGGAACTTCGGGCTCCAAAGAGCTGTGCGCCTGGCGCAGGACCTGGGGAGGCCCATGATCGTTCTGGAGACCCTGGAATGTGGAGGACGCTGGAGTAGTGCACGGTTCCACCGGTTCGTGCTCGACGGGATGGCCGACAGCGCTCGTCAGCTGGAAGCGACCCCGGCTCTCTACTATCCCTACGTAGAGCAGTCGCCCGCCGAGACAGAAGCCCTCGTCAAGGCGCTTGCACCCAAGGCATGTGCTATCATTGCCGACGACTTCCCCACCCACGGCGTGCCGGCTGCCCTGACCGCAGTTGCCCGAGAAGCCAGCGTTCTGGTAGAGGCCGTCGATTCCAACGAACTTCTGCCGATGCGCGCGGCCGACCGAGTGTTCCCCACCGCCTATGTCTTCCGCCGGTTCTTGCAGGCCGAGCTCCCCACCCACCTAGATGATCGCCCGTCGCCGAATCCGCTGGCGCGGGTGAGGCTTCCCTTACTAAGAAGAAGTCCGCAGCGCGTTCAGCGACGATGGCCGCAGGCCAGCCGCAAGCTTCTCGAGGGCCATGAGGCCGAGCTTCCCGCAGCTTCCTATGGACAACCACGTCGGGCCTGTTGCCACGCGAGGCGGCCCCACGGCGGCCCAGGCGGCACTCGCCCAGTTCCTGGAGGAGCGGCTGAGTCGTCACGCGGCCGAGCGCAATGAACCGGAGCAGGACGTGACCAGCGGCCTCTCGCCATATCTGCACTATGGGCATATCTCGGCGCACCAAGTGTCCGCCGAGCTCATGCAGCATGAGCAATGGTCGCCCGATGACCTGGGCGAGAAGCCGACCGGCAGTGGGACAGGATGGTGGGGGTGAGCGAACCGGCCGAAGCCTTCCTCGATCAGCTCGTCACATGGCGCGAGCTCGGCTTCAACATGGCCTGGCAGCGAAGCGATTACGACCAGTACGATGCTCTCCCGGACTGGGCGAGGCACACGCTGGCCGAGCATGCTGAAGACGTACGGCCGCACGTGTACTCGCTGGAGGAACTCGAAGCTGGGAAGACCCACGATCCCCTGTGGAACGCCGCGCAGACGCAGCTCGTTCGGGAAGGCCGGCTCCACAACTACCTCCGCATGCTCTGGGGGAAGAGGATACTCGAGTGGACCCCGGCTCCCACGACGTACCCGCTCAGAAGCTCTGAAGGCAGCGAGCAGCAGGCGAACGGACCGCAGGAAGGTATCTCACCTCTGCCAGCGGAAGGGCAGCGCGCGGCGAACTGATTCCACGAAGAGTTGAGGAAGAGCACTGCCATGCAATCGCCGAGCTTCAGTGAAGGCCGGTATCCTGAGTACGACGTACTAGTTGCAGGGGGAGGAATGGCCGGCATTGCCGCCGCAGTCGCGGCCGCGCGCCAAGGGGCGAAGACCCTACTCGTCGAGAAGGCCGGCTGGCTTGGGGGCATCGGCATTACGGGGGCCACAGCCCTGCACAACTTCTTCAACATCTACGGCGCCCACCCCGGGGCGGAGCGGATGCGCGTGGTCGGCGGGATCGCGCAGGAACTCGTGGACCGCGTCCAACAGCTCGGTGGCGGCATCGGTCACGTTCCCCTCGAGCGCGGCGGCGAGTTCGTCAGCATGGCGACGATAGTGGAGCCCGAGACTTTCAAGTTGGCGGCCTTCCAGCTCTGTCTGGAGGCGGGTGCCTCTCTGCTCCTGCACACTGTCGTCGATGAGGTGCGATGCACCAACAGGCACGTTGAGGGGACGGTTGTCTGGAACAAAGCTGGGCGGAGTCTGATACGGGCGGCCCAACACGTGGATTGCACGGGGGACGGCGATCTCGCCGCTTACGCAGGGGCGGACTGCGAGCACTTCGGCCCCGATGAGCCCGGCGCGTACCACGCTGGCTTCACCTTCAGGCTGTGCAATATCGATCTGCAAGCGCTGGAGCAGGATTTGGACCGCCACGGGCTGATCTGGCACGTCGCCCACGCCGTGAAGCCGGGCATGCACGAGCCAGACCTCGTGCGCATCGGCGTCAACACAGAGAAGATGGGGGAGGTTTACGGCGAGCCGGCCCCATGGTACTTCTTTGCGACTTCGATGCGGCCGCGGGAGTTCACCTACGTCAACTGCATCAACTACGGGCCCAACGACGGCCTGGACCCTGACGCCCTCACAAAGGCCGAAGTCGCGCTCAGGGGCGAGATGTTCAAGGCCGCTGAGCTGTTCCGGCGCCATGTGGCCGGGTGTGAGCAATGTTACGTTGCGGGACCCGCTCCCTCAGCAGGCCAGCGCAGGGCGCGTGCGATCAGATGCGACCATGACATCACCCAGGATGATTGCACCGAGGGCCGCAAGTTCGAGGACAACATCGGCTGCTTCTCCTTTATCGACAACAACCGGTATCTGGTCCGCGATGCCGGAGCGTACGATGTCCCCTATAGAGCGCTGATTCCTCAAGGCCTCAGCAATGTGCTGATAGCAGGGCGGATGATGAGCGTGGAGTATGTCGCCCACAACAGCACCCGCAACACGGCCTGCTGTCTGCTGTGCGGGCAGGCGGCCGGAACGGCCGCCGCCTTGGCGTCGCGTCAGCCCAGAGCCCCGCGAGAACTGGACATCGATGAGCTACAGGCCTCGCTGCGGAAGGACGGGGCGCTGCTGGAGCCGGTGCCCGACCCGGTGTCGGGATAGCGCGCTCAATCGCACAGCGGGGAGTCCCGGCGCGCGTGTGTCGCCTGCTGGCGACAGGGTCAGTGCCCCGCGTCGCGTAGAATGCCGCTGGGGCTTGGGCCTTGGGGCTCGCATCCGCTGCGAGTGGAGGCAACCATGGCCAGACTGAGCGCAGGCGACACAGCACCGGAGTTCTCACTCGTCGACCAGAACGGGAAGAAGATCAAGCTGAAGGACTTCAAGGGCCAGAAGCTGCTGGTCTATTTCTATCCCAAGGCCGGCACATCCGGCTGCACACAGCAGGCATGTAACGTGCGAGATCACCGGGAGGACCTGGCCGCGCTCGGGGTCGCGGTGGTGGGCATCAGCCCAGACGAACCCGAGCAGCAGAAAAAGTTCGACGAGAAGTATGGCTTGGGCTTCCCACTGCTGTCTGACCCCGACCATAAGGTGGCCGAGGCCTGGGGCGCGTGGGGCGAGAAGTCGATGTACGGCCGCAAGTACCAGGGAGTGCTCCGCTCATCGTTCCTGTTGGATGAGAGAGGAGATATTACACACACCTGGTACAACGTGCGGCCCGCCGACACGGCACCGAAGGCCGCGAAGGCGCTGGCGGGCAACTGAGAGCTGGGGCAACCGCGGGGGGAGGCAGCGGATCAGATGCTGCCGCGCGAGGCGATGGCGATCACTGACCACACGCCCCCGTTGAGCAGGTCGCCAACGATGAACCCGATGGCGAGCGGGACCGTCTGCCGGTACAGCCGCAGGCCCCCGTATCGAATGACCAAAGTCTTGGCGGCCCAGCCGATGAAGAACGGCATGTAGTACCAGTGCAGGCCCCAGCACATGGCGGCCATATAGCCTATGGGATGGAAGGGCCACCACCAGAATCGCAGTCTCATCACGCCCAGGAACACGGCGACGCCCGCTCCCGCAAGTATCGCAATGACCCCGTTGACGTCCGTCTTCGACGGGTTCGTGACCGGGCCGACGATGCGGTTCCCGTCGTTGATGCTCTGGTGGCCCAGCCAGCCGCTGGTGCCGGATTTCAAACCAAAGAAGCCATGCTGATAGATGCCGTGGAGGAAGAAGAAGAGGCCGACCGCAAAGGCGAGGAGGAATCCGACCACCAATGCCCGGGCCAGGCGGCGAGGGTTGACGCGAGCCGCGTCCGCGATCTTGAAGGTTTCCAGGGCGTTGCCCGTCACGACCTCGTAGGAGTAGCCGAAGCCCGGGAAGAAGGACCAGCGTGTCGAGATCATGGCGATGAGCTCCCGGGTGCGGAAGACCGAGCTGCCGAAGGGCACCACAACGGCATTCTGGATCTCGAGGGGAAAAGGCAGAAACCCCAGTCCGGTCTCCGCTCGCAGCCTGGCCCACATCATGTAGTAGCCAACGAGCAGAGCCATCAGCACGAGACCCACTAGGAGCCGACAGCCCGCGGCCCAGCAGAAGTAGACCAGCCCCGCGAACGACACTGCTAGTCCGATCAGAGCCAGGCGGTAGGACAGCGGCTCTTCGGCATCGGCGCCCTGCGGGCGTCCGAGGAGCGCCATTCTGATCGCTCTCAGCAGGTGCCGCCTGCCGATCCAGAGCACCCAGATCCCGAGCGCCAGCACAGCACCACCGCCCTGGTAGCGCGGAGCAGGAAAGGTGCTGTCGAACCATTCCTCAGGCCGCTGGGGCTCGGCACCGGCCGCGATGGCGGCGACCGTGAGGGCAACATCAACGAGCCAGAAGAACCAGGCGGAGAAGGAAAGCTCCTTCGGTATCAGATAGGCGATGGCAATCATCCAGGGTGCCAGATACAGGTCGATCTCTCCCAAGCCTGCGAGTGGTCCAACTCGCTGCCATTGGACGATGGCGACCGGGCCGAGGGGGATGGCCGGGACTGACGGGACTCTCTGTGATAGCCCGTTGACGAAGTTGATGGCAAACGACGCAATCACGCCGATCCAGAAAACCCACTGAGCCGGTAGCCGTCCGGCAGCGCCGGCCTGCCGCGGGGTCGGCTCACGCACTAGCTCCAGCGGAACCTGAGCCAAGGGGAAGCTCAGTCGCTCGTTTGTGACCCACTGCCGTTGAAGCAGTGCGATGACGCAGAGGCTGGCTATGAACAAGCAGATCGTGAAGAACGCCCAGGCGCCAAGCGGAGTCCACCACAGCGACCAGGGGACCTGTGCCCGGCCCTCGAAGAATCCTTCGGCGGCGAGCATATCGGTCGGAGCGAACCACGTCGGAACCTGGTCGAGGAACGCCGTCTGCCAGATCACATGTGCGCGCGCCATGTAGTAGTAGGCGATGCTCTTGACGAGCATCCAACCCATTATGCTGTGGCTCGCAACCGGGCCCCCAACGAGCAGGATCGAGTAGATGACGAGAAGCTCGTTCCGCGTGAAGCCCCGCCTGCGAAAGAGCGGTAAGCTCATGACGGCCGCGAGAACGAACAGCACGACGACCGGTGCCACAGCCGGTATGCCGGCGAAGAAGGAGCTTTTGTTCCAGACAAGATCGACGTAGAAAGCGGCCGGGACGAGCAGTATGAGCAACAGGAGACCCGTCACGACCGCTCGCAGCGTTGCCCCCCCGCCAGTTGGTTGAGAGTCGGGCATCCGCGGCCCCCTGGCTATGCGCTTGTAGTTACGGCGACTCCACCGGACTCCCTCCAGCCCTCTCACATCGTGCAGTGCCCTGTCCGTCGAAACAGGCCCGTTCCTGCGGCCGCTCTGTGGCCGCCCGGAGGCGTTGTGACTGCTCCTGGTCTAGAGGCCCCCTTCGGCGCGCATGCAAGGCCGATCAGCTCGTCATGTGGTTCCCGTCGGAATGCGCACAGACTCGGTCTTTGTGTGACATGACGACAGGATTTCGCGGCCCTACACTAAAGCGAACGAAAGAAGGGATCCGCATCGAGGGGTATGCCGCGCGGCGTGCCACGCGCGGCCTCATGTCAAGCCGTGGGAGAGAAGGGGGGCAGGCGGCGCCCGCCGAGGATTCAACGATCAGGGCCAGACTCTCGTTCCGAACGCCTACGACGGGATCAGTCGCATTGGCCCAGCGAGACATGCCCTTTCACCGCGCAGGCCCCGCAGGTTGAAGATGCCGCCGCCAGCAGGCAAAGGGCCGCGAGCCCGTGCCAGCGAACAGCGGCAGCCGAGGAAAGGAGGTGAAGTGTGCGGTGGGCGGGGCACGCGGCGCGTTGGGGATCGCCTGGAACCCGGGTCCAGGCGCAAACCTGTAGTGTGAGGGGAAAGGAACGCATGATGGGAAAAGGACGGAAGGGCTTCACACTCATCGAGCTGCTGGTCGTGATTGCGATTATCGGCATACTGGCAGCCATGGTTTTCCCTGTGTTTGCGCGCGCGAGAGAGTCCGCGCGCAAGGCGGTGTGTCTGTCCAATGTGAAGAACATCGCCCTGGCCTTCCAGATGTATCTGGCGGACAACAACGACACGCTGCCGCCTGAGGAGCACAGGCAGGATGTGTTCGACTACTTCTCTGCCGCGCCCGGAGGCGGCGACATTGAGGCCGGATGCAGAGCCGGCGAGGACAACGAACGGGTGCAGCCTTGGTGCAGCCGGGCCAATCCGTACTTGCGCTGGACGGTGATCCTCGACGAGTACGTGAAGAACCGTGACGTCTGGATGTGTCCGAGCGCAAAGGTGGAAGGCGGCGCCACGTTCATCCTACGCGGACCGGACTGGGTTGGCTATCTGCGAGCCAACGAAGGGCAATGGGGCGGCGGCTGGACCACCGTAGGAGGGCCCTGCTACCGCTCTTACCCGCCGGGCTGGGGCGGACAGATAACAGACTCCATAGCGCAACAGCAACTGGCGACGCCCTACGTGCTCGCCGAGTCGGCAGCTGCCGATGCTGCGCACAAGGCTTTCGTCCAGAGCATCGGCGTGAACGCTGAGGCGATCGGGAAGAAACTTGTCGCGGTCCAGGACCCGGTGCATTTCGTGATCTGCGGCGACGCCGGCGTGGATCAGTGGTCCACGTCAAGCCCGGCCATGCTCGCCTATCCCGAGCTGTGCTGCACGGAGTGCTCGGGAGTCTGGGGCTGGATCGACTGGGACTGCGTAGGGGCGTACTGCTCTGAGCCGACGGCCTCGTGTGCGATGCTGCACGCGCCGTCCGACTTCCTCGACGACCAGGACATGCAGAGGGCCGCGACCCGCCACTTGGGCGGCTCGAACATCGGCTTCCTAGACGGGCATGCCGCCTGGTACCAAGCGGGACGGATCTTCACCGCCTACCGCGACGGCGACCTGGAGGGCATATTCACCTGGTGCGTCGACTCGGAGTACTGTGCCACTACTGGCTGTGGCGGCCACCCGCTTATGTGCTATCCGGACGCCAAGTTCCTTTACTAAAAGCACATGATCCCGCCGTAGGCGGGCACGGACTGGTGTACGGGCGGGGCGCCCTTGGGCGCTCCGCCTCTTCTGCCAGAGCGGAGACATCCGCCCCGCCGCAGCCAGAACGGAGCCCGATGGCTGTCTCCGCAGGATGGGGTAGGCTCTCCTCAGGCCGAGAGCATCCGTACTTGACTAGGAGCGCGAGATGGGAGACAAAGTCGCGTGGGGAATCATCGGGGGCGGCAGAATCGCCGGAGTCTTTGCACAGGGGATAGCGTCCTGCGAGTTCGGGACCCTGGTCGCTGTTGCGGACATCGACGCCGAGCGCGCCGGTGACTTCGCCGGACGCTTCAGCATCCCCGCTCACTACGCCGACGGACACAAGCTGCTCGAAGACACCGGAGTTGAGGCCGTGTACATCGCCACGCCGCATCCGTTCCACGCGAAATGGGCCATCAAGGCGGCGGGGACGCGCAAGCATGTTCGCGCGGTCAACCTGGAGGGCTGAGGCAAGCGAGTTCTGCCGCCGGGAGAACAAGCCGGCCGGCTACACGCGGGCTTCCTTCTCTTTTAGCGGCCTAGCCGCAGGACGTAGCTCGAGCGTCTGTCCCGGAGCGTCACTGCTCCGCTGGCAATCTTTGCGACTTGCAGCTCGTTGTCGAGCCAGTCACCCTCACGCACCACGTAGTGCTCGTCGCCCACCCGCAGCACGGCCGTCGACGGATTGCCGATGATAACACCTGTGACGTGCAGGTTTGAGCTCTGGTAGCCGGTCGCGCTCGGCGGCAAGATGGGCTCGCGTCGCGGCGCTTCTGTTCGCGTCCGCCTCGGAGCAGTGCCCCGCGGCGGAATAATCGGACGGAACGGGTCATCCTTCGGCGGCTCGACGGGAGTGACGAGTGCGGCCAGGCGGAAGCTCGGTGCCGTGCCAGGCTGTGTTGGCTGCTGGGCTACTTGCACGGCTGCTGCCGCCTGCCGGCGGCTTTCGTCCGCCGCTCTCCTGGCCTTGGCTTCCCGCGACAGGACCGCGAACCTGATCCCGATGAACGCCCAGACCAGAATGAGGACCGTCAGCAATACGATGACCTTGGGCTTGTCCTTCTTGCCGTATTTCATCCTCGTCCTCCTCTGCCGGCCTGTGCGCGGTCATCTCGAGAGGCCACCTCGGGCGCGGGCGTGGTCTCCTCTACATCGGCAGGCAGCGGCGGCTGGCCCGGATTCTTCACGAGATACAGGTCTATGGTTATGTTGCCGTTGATCCGGGGATAGCCCACCCTCGTATCCGAGGCAATCTCCACCCGCTCGACAGTGAGCAGACGCTTGTAGGATTCCAGCTCCCGGAGCAGATGGAAAGAAGACAGAAACGTGCCAGTGTAGTTCACGGTGTGCGGAACCTTTTCGATGATCGGTGGCGGAACCTCCGGGGTCTCATCGGGCGTCGCGCCCGACCGCGAGCCGCCCTTCTGCTGGTATTGCGGACTCCTCGGAGTTGCCGAACGGGCGACTTCGGCTCGCCGCACGACGTTGAGTGTGTTGCCTGTGTCAGTGCAGAAGTCGATGAGATCGCTGAGGAACAGCTGCTCCTCGTCAGCGCCCAGAATGCCGAACTTCTCATACCTGGACTCGCCCGGGGTCGGTGTGCCCGCGATACTGGCGTTCTCGATCTCTTTTCGCATATCGGCCAGTTGCTTGCTGGCGTCGGTCAGGCCTTGATCGACGCGCGTCAGCTTGCTGATCCGGGGCGAAACCACCAGGAAGAAACATAGCAGGCCGCACACCAGGATCGTTGCGAGGGTGGCAAGCTGCGCGTAGCGCCGTACGCGGTCGCGTGGATTCATTGCGCTACCTCCGGCACCGCAGACGCAGGGGCTAAGGCGGCCATCGGCGGCGGCTGTATGCCCCGCAGGAGAGTGCCGTTGATCTGATATCGGATCACGATCGATCCGGGGGAGTAGACATCATCCTTGGTCAGAGACACCAGCCGCACGTTCTCGAGGTACGGCGAGCCGCCCAGATACTCGATCGCGTGCGGAATCGTCTCTCTGTTGGTCGACACGCCGGTGAGCGTCATCCTGGAACTGTCCGGCGAGGCCAACCTGATCAGCCACATATCCCGCGGCAAGCGGTCGGACACGTCCACGAGGATCTGCGACCACCGCACGGCCCTTTCGCGTGCGAGCCTAGCGGTCTGGCGCTCGACCTCGCTGTAGAGGGCCAGCTCTGTTGCCTCTGCAGCGCGCAGAGCATCCAGCTCCGGCTGAAGCCGAGCGATCTCCCTTTCCGTGCCAGCGACTTGAATCTCTTTCTTGCTTATCTTGTTCCCAAGCGACCATGCCCATAGGACGGCGACACCCACGAGCACGACCACGGCCGCCGCGGCGATCTTCACGTATGGTCGCACGGGCCGCCACATCGTACTCGAAGGCGGGATCAGGTTCATGGGGAATAGGAGGTCGCTCTCTCGCAGGGCGGACAGCGCGCTCCCCCTGATGAGCGCCAGCGTAAGAGAGCGGGCGCCGACCGCGGCCCGCAGGTCGACCTCCCTGGGCAGCTGAAGGCCCTCTGCAGGACGGCCCAGCTCGACAGGGAGCTGGAGCTGTTCTGCAAGGTGGGAGGCGATAAGATCGGCCTTGGCGTGGTCGGCCGCCAGGATCACACGCCCCACCGCCGTCCGAGGGAACTGGTTCTGGAAGAACCGGAAGCAGTGGGTCAGCTCGGAGTACAGCTGCGGCGGGGGGGTGAAGGGATCGTGCTCCTTCGGCGGCGGGCTCATCCAGTCGCCCTGCTCGGTTTCCTCGGGCAGGCCGGCGTTCGCGGTATAGCAGAGACGCAGGACCCCATTGTCGAAGATCATGACGTCAGTCTTGGCCTGGCCCACCACCGCGAGCGCGACGACATCCTTGGCGGAGAGGCGCTCTCGGTACGCGTTTGCGGCAGCGACCGACGGGGCCTCGACTGCCAGCAGATCAACGCCGGCAGCGTGGGCGCACTGCTGGCACTGCTCCACGGTGGCAGACCGCGACGCGGCCAGGAGCACGTTGGCCATGGGGTTGCCGTCTTCCTCGAACTCCTCGACCGTGGAGCAGTCCACGTTGATGCTGTGTTCAGCAAACACCGCGTACCGCTCCGCCACGGAGCGCACAGCCCCGAGCATGTCTTCTCCGGGCATGGGCGGTAGCTTGATGAGTTGAGTTATCGCGCTGGCCTCCGGCAAGACCAGGACGGCTTCGCGCACCGATACCTGCTTCTCGCTTAGGAACTCGCGGATGGCGCGCCCGAGGGCCTCGCCGTCCGCAAGCTGGTTGCCATCGAACACTCCGAAGGGGGCATCGATGTCCCCGAGCGTGGAAATGCGAAGCTCGGAGTCGGCAAAGCTCGCCTCCGCCAGCGTGATTCTGCTGGGATCAAGCACTATCGCCAAGAACGGCGCCGTTTGCAGTGCCATCGCTCAACCTCTCCGATCCTACTTGTTTCGCAGACGGACCGCTGACTGAAGTCGGGCCGAGTGAGACGCTCGTTCGACGTGCAGCACCACCGTCACAGTGTGAGCGGCGTCGGCTGTTGGCGCAGGCTGCCCGTCCCGATCGAGATACTCGAAACGCATCTCCGCAACATCAGTCGCCAGCGGCATCCCTCCGGAGTAGCTACCGGCCGCCGCGTCCCAGTAGCGATGCAGAGTGCCGTCCGTTACCCAATATCGGCAGTTCTTCTCATCCTGATCGACGAACCAGATTCTGTTGGATGAGGCGTCGATCACGTCCGAGGCCCCGCGGAGCTTCGAGATTATGTCGTCCATCGCGACCTGGGCTTTGCGGTTGACCTCGGTCTGAAGGCTAGTCGTGTTCTGAGTCTTCAGTCCGGCAACGAAAATGCGATGGACGCCCGCGAGGACAAGAAGCCCCACAAAGAGCGTTACGAGGAGCTCAGTCAGAGTGAATCCGACCGCCCTCCCCTCACGTCTTAGATTCCTCATCGGGGGCCTCGCGTCCATAGACTCATATCCCGGCCGGGGTGAAATAGGTCGTCAGGGCCGTGATCGCCCGATCCGTCCCCGCCCGGTAGACGCATACTTGGACCTTCTTCAGGCCAGAGCGGCGGTCGTCGTTGGGCCTGACAATCTCCACCGTCACGTCGACCTCGAAGAACGAGTCGCCGGGCTTGAGATCGACCGCCTCCCGCGGCTCGCTCGACAGAGCGGCGAAATCGAAGTCTGGGCGGCGCATCTCCGCCTTTATCTGCTCGACCTTATCGCGGGCGATGCTCGTGGCGGCCGCCGTGATGGAAGTCTCGCTCGTCGCGACCAGAGCCTGCGTAAGCCCAATCACCACTGGCAGCAGCACTACCGCCACCAGCGTCAGGGCCACGAGGATCTCGACAAGCGTCAGGCCGTGATCCCCCCGCACCTTTGTCGCGGATCTGCCAGACATATCACTTCTCACGCCATGTCTTCGGCAGTGGCTGCATCTCACCCCGGTCCGGCTCCCGGAACCAAGGGGGAGGACTTTCACCAGGCTTGTAGTTGCAGCCATCGATGTATATGCCATACCGCGTCAGGAAGTTCCCACCGAGCGTGACGTTCGGAGATACGACACATCCCTCGACGTTCGAAGCCTGGCCGGTATAGCTATTGCCCGCCCAGACTACGCCCGAGACTCGCAGTCGCTCCCGGGAGTCGTCGTCACCAACGCCCTGATCCCGGACCAAGACGTCGCCGCCGGCGATGATCGCCGGGTAGTACACTCGCTCGTCACACGGCGCGTCCGGATTCGCCATCTCTGGCCGAATCGATGCATTCTCGACACCGTAGAATGTGACGTTTCCGGTTGCGATGAGGGTCCCATGGATGTGGGCGCGCCTCTTGACGTGGATATCGCCGTGGACGAAGAAGTTGCCGGTGAACTCGCCGTCGGCGAAGGTAACAGTGAAGCGCTTGTTGGTCGAGCTGCAGACATAGGCGTCCGGGTTGTATTCGCCGTACCAGTCCGGCATGAAGAAGTTCTCGTCATTTCCCGCGTGAGAGTCTGTATCATGTCCGGTATAGTCGAGCGGGGTCGAGGACGACGAGCCATACCAGAACATGTGCCTCTCCGCCATCTGCCCGGTGGCCTCGTCATCGATCGTTGCGTCCACAGAGATCGAGGTGATGGCCCCCAGTGTCGCCTGGTCGGGCCAGCGCGGGTTCGGCGTGCCGTCCCCATCTGGGTCCCGCGGAATCTGCTCTTGCGTCACGGGGTCGCATGTCATGTCGTACTGGACCCAATCGTGCCATTTGTCCCACATGGGTGACGGCAGTATTCCGCCGCCGCCGGGGCCGTTGGGGTGGTCCGTGAAGTCCGAGGGCGACCCCAGCTCGCCATCGATCTCGACATCGCCATTGCCGTTGATGACGGCGTAGTCGGGCGGCTCCATGCCGGGCTGATCGCTGTCGGAGTAATAGACATGGTTCCAGGCCCAGTCGCCGTCGGTATCCAAACGCACTTCCAGCGTCCGGTCCACGTTGTAGACCGTGCCTGGCAGAGCCGTATTGACCGTCCCCGTCGATGTCACAGTGATCCAGTCGTCCCTGAGTGGATCCACCACCCAGGTGACGTGATAGGAACCCGCCGCGCCGCCGTTTGCCAGCACACCTTCGTAGGGCTGCGGAGGTGGGTTCTCCACTCCTTGTGCCCGCCAGTCGGCGATCATGGCGTTGACGCCGGCCTCCGACAGGTACACCGCCTGTGTGTACTCATGACGGGATCCCGCGAGGAGCCTGCCAGAGATGGCCATGGCAAGGATGGCCGCTATTAGAATGGCTATGACCACCATGACCATGAGAGCCGCAATGAATGCGAAGCCGCGCTGTAGGCGGTATTCGGATCGTGTCGGCATCATCGCCTCGCTCCTTTCGACACAGGACCAAGCCATCACAGCGACCCGTGCCCCGACTCTGGCACTGGACAGGTAATGGTTATGCCCTCCGGGCCCGGATTGACGGCCGCGTCGTAGGAGTACTGATAGTGATATGTCCCGTCATCGTCCAAAGGGCAGTGCGGCTCTTCTGGGAAGTAAGCTGGGTCCTGGAGGAACTGCTCGAAGGCGGCCTGGTCCACAGGATACGTGTGCTCCTGGGTGACCGGGTCGCGGTTCTTGGTCCAGTAGATTTGGAGGGCCGAGTGAATCGCCCTCATGTTGTCCTGGCACGCGAGCTCGTCCGCCGCGGCTTTCCCGCGGTAAACGGACAAGGTGGCGATCAGCATGAGGATGGCTGCCAGCAGTATGACCCCGAGCAGCTCGGGGAAGGTCCATCCCCCGCGGAAAGCCTGTGCCCTCACGGCCCCTCTTCTATTCGTCGCAGCCGTCACCATCGCACATGTCATCCCTGTACGAGGCCGACGGCCCCCCACCGTCTTCCTCGTCCCCTATTTGTGATCGAGGGCCTTCCTCCAAGACCCTTCGAAATGGTCCCAGCTATTGAGCGCGACACCGTACTGCGGATTCTCTGGTGTCGGCGCCCCCCCAGTCGTGCCGTCCTGAAGGATGGGCACCACTTCATAAGACACGCCGAACGGACACGTCGGCACTTCGGTTAGCGGCGGAGCCACCACCCAGGAAGGTGCAGTCGGCTCACACATCTCCTCAACCGTCGTCGGCCACACTTTGTTCCGAGCGAAAAAGACCTGGCATGCGGTTGTTGTGATCTCAATCTGCGCCTGGCAGCCGCGCACTCTGGATCTGTACACGGCGCTGAAGTAGCGCGGAAGGGCGATGAGCATCAGCGCCGCCAAGATGAGCAGGACCACGAGCAATTCTACGAACGTGAATCCCCTGCCGTGGCGGCGAGCAATGCTGCGTTGTCTCGATGGGGTTCTCACCGTTCTTGCAGCGCTCCTCCGTTCGGTGCCAACCCGTGGAACAATCCACATGGACCATCCTAATGGGAGTCCGGTCGGGAGGCGAGGTATGGGGGCCCCGCCTCCCGAGTGAAGACTGTCCTTACTCCAGGTGCGTCTCGGCTGTCTGCCACTGCGCAGTCGCCCAGTGCTCAGCCCAGCTGGTGACGACACCGATCTGCGGGTTCGTCGGCGATCCGACGCCACCCACTGTCCCGTCTGCCAACACCGCCAACAGGTTGTAGGCGTGCGTCACGAGCGCGGTGTCGAATGGACAGAGCGGCATCTCGGTCAGCTGGCCACCCACGAGACCAGGCGGAGTCGTGGGCACGGGGGTCGTGTGATCCGGCGGCAGCATGTCGGTGACCGCCGTCGGCCACTCTTTGTTCCCCGCGAAGTAGGCCTGCACTGCGGTATTGATGATCTTGAAGTTGGACTGGCAGGAAACCACACGGCCCGAGTAGATTGCCGCGAAGTACCTCGGCAGCGCGATGGCGACCAACACCGAGATGATGATAATCACCACCAGCAACTCGACCATCGTGAAGCCCCGCTTGGTTCGCATTCTCCTCGTCATCTTCTCACCTCCTCTCCAAGGGGTTGCTATTGCATAGGAGTGCCCCGCGGCACCCTATGTAAGCAGAGTACAGTGCGGAATGCAGACCGGCAATAACCCGAAAGTGGGACTTTTCGTCCCACGAATAGCGTAGGCAGTACGGGTGAGAGTACGCCGGGACAGCGCTGGCGGGGGCTCGGCTAGGGCGTTGGGGTCACGCCGGGCCCCTGCTTCAGCAGCGCCGTCAAATTGAAGATCGGCATATACATGGCGATGGCGACGAAACCAACGATCCCGCCGAGCACGATGGTAAGAAGCGGCTCCATGGCCGTGGTCAGACGCTTGACCGTATACTCCACATCCCGGTCGTAGAAGTCGGCCACTTTGTTCATCATGCCCCCCAGGTCGCCCGACTCTTCGCCGGCCGCCACCATCTGGATGACCATCGCCGGGAACTCCCCGCTCTGCTCAAGCGGCTGGGCGAGCTTGTCGCCCTCGGTGACTCGAAGAATCGCGAAGCGAAGGGCCGACTCGATGATGTAATTGCCGGCCACCCGCGCGGCATCTTCCAGCGCCTGGACCAACGGGACCCCTGTGCTCACCAGCGTGCCGAGGACCCGGATCGAACGAGCGATGGCGATTTTCCTGATCAGCATACCGAAGAGCGGCGCCTTGATCTTCAGGGCGTCCGCTTTGGGACGGCCGCGCTCCGACCGCGCCCAGGCTCGCAGCCCCAGCGCGATGGCAACGATTACGAGCGCCACCGCCCACCAGAAGACGACGAAGAAATTAGAGATGGCTATCAAGGCCTTTGTCGTTCCAGGCAGGTCGAGGCCGGCGCTCTGGTAGACCTGGGAGAAGACCGGGATCACAAACAGTAAGACGAACGCCACTATCAGGACGGCCAAGGAGATGACGAGCACGGGGTAGACGAAAGCAGAGCGCACCTTCTGTCGCAGCTCGGCGTCCTTGTCCATCTGGATCGCAATGCGTTCCAAAGACAGCTCGAGGAAGCCGCCGGATTCGCCCGCGCGAACCAAGCTGATCATTATGTTCGAGAAGATGTGGGGGAACTTACTCATCGACCCCGAGAGAGACTGTCCGTCCTGCACGCGCTGACGGATTTCACCTATTGCGCGAGCCAGCTCCGGGCTCTCCGTTTGATCGCGAAGAGCGCCGAGGCATGGGATGAGCGGTATCCCGGCTCCCATCATGGCGGCAAACTGCCATGAGAAAACAACGAGGTCGTCGTGGCGCACGCGGCGAGGAAGGACGCCCAAAGCCTTCTCGCTGCGATCCTTGACCTCCTCGACCGAGACGGGGAAGTACCCCATCTCGGTAACCCTGAGCTTCACGAGGCGCGCGTTGTCGGCGACCAAGGTGCCGCGCACAAGCGCCCCCGAGTTATCCCTTGCCCTATATCGAAAAGTAGCCATTGGCAGCCTCAGTCTTCCTCGACGTAGATGACTCTCATGAGTTCTTCAGGCGACGTCGTTCCGTCCAGGACCTTCACAAGGCCGCTGTCGCTCATCAGCTTCATGCCATCCGCAACAGCGACGTCGCGTACCTCGATCGCCGACCGGCCTTCCATGACCAGCCGCTTGATCTCGTCGGTCATGCGAAGGACTTCAAATACTCCGGTGCGGCCGCGATAGCCGCGGTTGCTGCAGACGGAGCACCCCTCCCCGCGACCGAAGACGAGATCGCCTTTCCTCAGCTGCTTGGAAACGCCCAACTCGTCGAGGATCTTCGGGTCGGGCTTGTAGGTTGTCTTGCAGTTCCGGCATACCACGCGGATAAGTCTCTGTCCAATGACGCCGATGACCGAGGATGCGATCAGGAAGGGCTCGACGCCCATGTCCAGGAGCCGCGGCAGCGCGGATGCGGCGTCGTTCGTGTGCAGTGAGCTGAAGACGAGGTGTCCTGTCAGGGCCGCCTGAACTGCGATCTCGGCGGTCTCCAGGTCGCGAATCTCGCCCACCATGATGACGTCCGGGTCCTGCCGCAGAATAGCCCTCAGGCCGCGGGCGAACGTGATGTGTGCGGCGATGTTCACCTGGCTCTGGTTGATGCCGACAAGTTGGTACTCGACGGGATCTTCTATCGTGACGATGTTCCGGTCCTCGCTGTTGACGCGATTCAGGGCTGTGTAGAGGGCTGTGGTCTTCCCCGAACCCGTCGGGCCGGTCGCGAGGATCATCCCGTAGGGGCGCGATATCAGGGACTCGACAAGCTTCTGCTGTTCCGCCAAGAAGCCGAGGTCCTCGAGCTGAAGCAGAACCGAGGACTTGTCGAGGATGCGCATCACGACCTTCTCGCCGAACACCGTCAGCAATGTCGAAACACGCAGGTCGTAGTCGCCGCCGTCGGTCTTTATGGGAATACGCCCATCCTGCGGGAGCCGCCGCTCCGCAATGTTCATGCCGGCCATGATCTTGATGCGAGAGACGACCGCCGACTGCAGACGCTTCGGAATCTGCATCATATCGTATAGAATGCCGTCGATGCGGTACCGCACGCGCACTCCGTGTTCGCGCGGCTCAACGTGGATATCGCTCGCGCTGCCGCTAACCGCTCCCTGGACAATGGAGTCCACCAGACGCACGACCGGCGCGTCCTCCACCATGCGCTGGAGCTCTCTCACCGTGATCGGCTCGTCGTCATCCTCGGCCATGCCATTCGTGTCTTCGATCGCCTTATAGGCCGCCACGCGACCATCGAAGAGCTTGTTGGTGGTGAGCAGGACATCTTCCTCGGGCGCAAAGAATGTGCGGACTTCCATTCCCGTCACCAGGCGCATCGACTCGATCGCAGTCAGGTTCAGTGGATCGGCCATGGCGACCGACATGATGTTTCCGCTGACCTCGAACGGCACCGCGCGATAACTGCGCACCATGTTCTCGGGTAGATACGAAGCGACTTCGGAGGGGATGGCGACTTCCGAGAGCTCTATGGATGGAACGCCAAGCTGGTTCTCGAGGGCGTCCGCGAGGTCGCGCTTCTTGATCACGCCGCGGCGGAGCAGAATCTGCCCAAGAAATCCCTTGGTTTGCTGCTGCTCCGCCAGCGCTTTCTCGAGGTCTTCCTCTGAAACGACCCCGCGCGCGAGCAGGATCTCGCCAAGCTTCTTCGCCTTCAGCTTCACTTTCTCTTGCCTGCAAAACGTGGGAGCATCAGCGCCGGGGACCCGCCTCCCTTCTCCACAAGCCGCAGCGCTCTGGACTCCACGCAACGGTTGCGCGCCGCAGGGCCGACGCACGAAGCGTCGGCCAGACCGCGCCAAGTCCATATGCCACAGCTCCCTAACGTTTTCTACCACAAACGTGACGCCGTCTCGGTGGTGGATTGGATGGCCCATGATCTACCGAATAGCACAACGCTTGGTAGCCATGCCGCGCCCTTTCGGCCCGCACGCGAAGGCCCCTGGAAGCATCTCGGCCGTCCCGGCCGGCCGGGCAGTTGGGCTGGCCTGGCGGGGAGCGCACATGCCCGCCTTTGGCAAGCCGCAATGCCATGAAGACGGCCTTCGCGAAGTCGCCGAAGGAAGTGGTATCCCCTGGTAGATGAGTCGAGGCCGCCAGGACCGCGTGACCGGCCCCGGCCGCCTCCGCCTGGGTTCGCAGCACGCGGCGTGCCGCGTCAGCCTTGTTCAAGGGCGCGGAGCGCCGTCACGGAGGAAGAGACGATGACAGTAGTCGCTGAACGCAAGCCCCAGCTGGCGGTCGTCGGTTGCGAGGTCCGTTTTCGTGAGACGGGGGAAGTGGTCGGCTACCTCGTCACTGCTGCGGCAGCCGGCGCGCTCGAACAAGCGCTGACGGAGAATGGCTTCTGGCTCGTTCCGGCGCGATCAGAGTCAACGATCCGCGCACACGCTCTGGCCTAACCCGCACCGTCGCCCGATAATCAACAGCACCACCACTGGACGACGCGCCCCGCCCCTGAGGCGCGTTCCGCTTGTCGTATTCCCCTCGCCAAACTGCCGGTGACGGCGAGGCGATTGCTATTGCCCGCCTGCTTTTGCCCCCTCCTGCTGTGTCGTACACACAGCCCGTTGCACAGGGGACCGCAGTCCCGTCCTCCCGGAGCTTGGTCGGCAGGGACAAGGTGCGATTGCAGAGCCGGAGAACAGACCGCAGTCGGGCGCGAACTTCCTGTAAGAGGAGGCCCTGATGCCATCGGCCATCAAGTTGGCAGTTATCGGTGCCGGCAGCGCCACATTCTCGGCCGGACTCGTGCGGGACATCTGCCTGCAGGAAAGCCTGGCAGGCAGCCACGTGTCCTTGATGGACATCGAACCGGGGCGCCTGGACCCTGTCCACACGTTCGCGCGCCGGTATGCCGCCGAGTTCGGGGCGGAGGTGACATTCGATAGCACTCCGAGCCGGGAAGAGGCGCTGCGAGACGCCGACTTCGTGATAAACACAGCGATGTACCGCGGCCACGACTTCGTCGAGGGAATGCGGTCCTGGGCGGAAGAGAGAGGCTATTATCGCGGGTTCCGGATCGACCAGGTGCTGAATATCCGTCTGATGCTCTCAGTCGCCAGCGATATGCAGCGATTCTGCCCGAACGCCTGGCTGATCCAGGCTGGCAACCCGGTCTTCGAGGGCTGCACAGCGATGACCCGGCAGAGCAGCATCAAGGTGTGCGGCATATGCCACGGACACTTCGGTTACAGGGAGCTGGCGGAGACTATCGGGCTCGACCCGGAGCAGGTGACGGCCCAGGCGGTCGGCTTCAACCACTGCATCTTCCTCACGCACTTCGAGTACCAAGGTCGAGATGCGCTGCCGCTGATCGATGAGTGGATAGCTGAGAAGTCCGAGGCGTTCTGGCAAGACTACCGACCGCGCTTCTGGGAGAACCAGATGGCGCGCGCGGCGATTGAGCTGTACAAGCTCACCGGGCTCTTCCCAATAGGCGACACAACCCGCAGGGGCGGCTGGTGGTTCCACACCGATCTGGAAGCGAAGAAGAAGTGGTATGGACGGGAGTTGGGCGGGTTCGATTCCGAGATCGGATGGAGCGAGTACCTGCGTACGCTCGACGAAGAGGTCGCGCGAATTCACTCGGCGGCATATGACGAGTCTGCAAAGCTGACCGAGATCTTCCCACCGGAGCCGAGCGGCGAGCAACATCTGCCACTCATCGATGCCCTCGTCAACGATAAACGTGCAGAGCTGCAGGTCAACGTGCCCAATCGCGGCGCGATCGAGGGAATCCCGGACGATGTCGTAGTCGAGCTGTCGGCCCTATGCTCTGTTCGCGGCATCCAGCCGTATCATGTGGGGAAGCTGCCGGACCTGCTCATGATCAACGTTCTGCTGCCGCGCTTGCTGGAGGCAGAGCGCTGGATTCACCTCGCGCTGCGGCCAGATGAGCCAATGCTCATGGCGATCATCCTGGATGACCACCGGACCAAGTGCTGGGAACACGCTGTGACGTTTTGCCGCGAGATACTCGCCCGGCCGGAGTTCGGCGAGTTCGGGTAGCGGGCGCGGAATACCGACGACGAAGTCCTGGCTCCGAGCCTACAGCATGCGGGGCCGATCGGTAGGCCCGCGCGAACGAGATGCTCCGGAGCGGCGGGAGCCATCCCCGTAGAAGCACTGGAGGCGCCCTCGCTCCGAGAGTGCTACGCCCTCATGGAGGCGGCGGCCGGAGTCGAACCGGCGAATAAAGGTTTTGCAGACCTCTGCCTTACCACTTGGCTACGCCGCCACAATGGAGCGGAAAACGGGATTCGAACCCGCGACCCACAGCTTGGGAAGCTGTTGCTCTACCAACTGAGCTATTTCCGCCCGACAGCTGCCTGACTATAGTCTATCAGCCCGGCACCTCTTGTCAAGACGGACAGGTCCGGCCTAGAAGCGAATCTCCAACCTGCGCCGTCGCGTCATCGTCCCCTCATCAGCCGCCACTTCTGCGGCATAGAGGCCCGTTTGCGGGGATAGACCATAGAGGGCCGCCGCCAGTACGTTGACGTCTCCTTCGCCGTCAGCAACGGCCGTGAGGGGAAGCGTGTACTTCCCCGCGCCCTGAACCGTAGCCACGGGGCGCCCATTGAGGTAGAGCTTGCCAGTGCCCACGAGGTCGATGTGAGCGTAGCAGGGGATGTTCCACTCACCAGCACGCGGCAGTTCGAAAGCCACGCGGTACCATCCGACTCCCCACGCGTCTTCGAACCTGCTCCCCGGCTCGCGCCACGGCCCCAGCCGGAGGTAGTGCCATCCGCGCGTGTCAGCGTCAATAGATGGGAACCCAGAAGCTTCTCCTGCCAGGCCCGGGCACACTTCCCACGGCTCGATCGGCACCTCGCCACTCTGGGTGACTATCCTGACCTCCGGCAGCCGGGCCGTCTCGTCCGCCAATCCAGGAAAACCGAGCCGTCGCGGAAGGATGTGGGTGACCAATTCGACTTCGTTGGGCCCTTGGCGCAGGAACTCGGAGATATCGGCCCGCCGGTAGAGCCCTTCTCCTGAGAGCGCCGGCACGAATTGCCCGTTGACGAAGACGAGCGTCGGATAGCGGGAGCCGCGGATGGCCAACCCCACAGGCGCCGAGGCGTCGAACTGCGCCTGCATTCGGACAAATGCGTCGGTGACCAGCCCCAGCGACTCCGGCGGCCTCGCAATCGTGCTGAAGCCGGCACACTCGCCCCCTTCAGCTTCGGAGTCGACCGCGAACAGCCCGTGGTCGAAGCGTGCACGGAGACGGGCCGGCCCGCCGACGATTGCTCGACCCAGCCTGTCCCAGAACGACCTGGCCCGCCGCTCCTCGGCGAACGACTGGGTATCGATCGTGAATTCGAGGCTGCGGGCCGGCGGAGTGAAGCTGAAGTCAACGGGTTCACCGTCCACGAAGATGGCAGAGGGCCGTCGAGGCAGAGCGGCCGTCAACTCGATCTTTCCCTGCGGACAGTCGACAGTTGCCTTGAGCGTTTGCTCATCCAAAACGGCATCGAGGACGTGAGGCGCGCCGACCAGGGTAATAGGGCTGGATTCCGCGGCAACGGTATAGGCCGTGGCTGCCCGCTCCCGAGAGAGAACCGCTATTTCCAGTTCGTCGACGAGGAGGTACCGGTCCGTCTTACTGTGGTAGTAGTCGAGCGTTAGGGTCTTCGTGCTTTCGTCCCACTTGTGACGGGCCACGTCGCCGCTGACCAGCGGTGGCCCGGGCAGCCGGATGGCGATCTCGCCCGGAGTATCTCCATCCCCATACACCACGAGGAGAGTGCGCGCGCCGAGCCGATGCAGGGCGGCTACCTCCGAGGTGCAGTAGCGGACCCGCCCTCGGCCGACTTCGAGGTCCAAGGGCAGTATCTTCGCACCGCGTGGGGGCAGGTGGATCGCGCCCGCCTCAGGGATGCTGACCCGCTCTCCGCTTCCGGGTTCCAAATAGCTCAGGCGAACCTGCTTTGCGCTCCGGCCGCCCTCATCCCACAGAAACAGAAAGGCCTCCTCCTCGCCATAGCGAACGGCCGCGCGGACCCCCGGGGCATCGACATCCACTGCACCCTGCACGGGGGCGGCTCGGACCAGAGAGGGGCCGAAGGCGCGGACGAAACCGCCTAGCAATCGGGCCTCGCCGTAACCCGCGGTGGCCGCGCCCGCGGCGGCGACTATGCCGCTGCCGAGTGGTTCACCGGGAGACAAAACGCGAGAAGGATCAGGCCCCGGCGCGAAATCGGCGAGCATCACCACGGTGGCTCCGTTCGCCAACGCGACGCGCGCAAGATCCATGCTCTCTCGAGAGGCCGAAGGCGACGTGTGGTTCCCCTTCAGCTCGGTGACCGCGCTTGGCCCCGCCTCCTCCCGAGCGAGTGTCTGGATCTTCGCAGCCATTTGCTGGGCATCCACCGGCTCGTACATGCTCAGAGTGTCGAGGAGGTTCACGAGCGGCTGGGTGACGTTGTTGCGCGCGGCCGGCGAGTTTGCCGTACTCACAGGTACGACGACGCCGGCCGACCTGATCGACGAAAGCGTGTCCACCAAGGCCTTAGCTGTGACTCGCCCTCGATCGTCTGGTATCGCACGAGCCACAACGTAGGCGACCGGACCACCACTGGACAACTGGTACTCGGCCACGACGGCAAGCAACTCCTCGAACCACCGAGCCGCCGCATCCTCCATCGACTCAGCCGGGGTCGAGCCGACGACCCAGCCGGGAACCGCGCCCGCTTCCCACCGTGCGCCTGCGAACGGGCCGACGTTCAGCTGAACCCACAGACCTGCATCCCTGCACAGGTCGAGGAAGGCCCGTAGCTCGTCCAGGTTGGCAGGGCCCTCGGTCGACTGATGATACGACCAGGGAACAGTCACGCCGACCGTGTTGAGCCCCGCAGCCTTCAGCAAGTTGATTCTCCTCTGCCAGGCTTTCCGGGGAAGGCGCGAGTAGTCTATCTCACCGCCCACCAGGAGAGCGTCGAAGTCGTTCAGCACGAAGCACTTCTCATCAAAGCGCGCAACGTCAGGCGCTGGGAAAGTGGGCTTTAGAGTAGGGGCTTGCAGGGGGGCCTCCGGAAACGCCAGCGGACCAATGCCGGTAGTTGAGAGGAGAACCAAGACGGTCCGCTCCAGGCAACCTTTGAGGCCTTTACCGTCGTCGTCACATACGGACACGGTGAGCTCGAAACGGGCGCCCGGCAGCGGGCGTATCTGCTTGAGCTCCGACCATGGTATGGCCAACTCGTAAACTAGTCGACTGCCTCCTGCTTCCTCCGTGGTGGCTGCGAGTGCTCGCCCAACGGTGCGGACTTCGCCTGCGATCGGGCTGGGTTCGGCGCGCCAGACGAGCGAGGTCGCTTTCAGAAGGGCGACGACGAACTGGTTCATCTGCTCGGCATCTTCGCCGCTGAACCCGAGAACAATGCTGTCGCCGCGGTCTATCTCGGCCACAGAAACGACGCGCACCAGCTTATCGTCTCGCGCCTCAACGAGAACATAGAGCGACTGGTCGTCCCAGGCCAGACGCACGTCTGCCGATATGTCCTCGGGGCCTCCGTATTCACCGAACTCCACGGCGGCCGGATGCCAGTCGCTGGACTCAGCGATCACAAACTGCGGCAAGGGCGGCCAATCATCGAGTCGGCTGTCGAGGATGGGACTGTAGACCACCCTAGGACATACGACCGCCTCGGCCCCCGCGGTGTTGCCCAGAGGAGCCGCCATGGCCGCGACAACGAGTATGGAAACAAAGCAGATGGAGCACAGATATGGCTTCAAGACTAGTCCTCCCGTCCTCCGGACGCTGGTTCACCGTTCTGCACGTGCTTTATGGTTCCTGTGAGGCCGACCCGGCGACAATTGCAGAAGAAGGATGCCGCAGGCCCACACTGGAATTAGACACAGAGTTTGAGTGCCGGTTGCACCGGGTATTTCGTCTCCGTAGGGGTACCGCGGCTCGTGTTGCGCGGCCTGGTTATGTGTCTGGCCGACGCTGTAGGGGGCATCTGTCCAGCGTGCCTGGCGGGAGCGCGCATGGCTGGCCGACAACTCTTTGTTGCTCTCGGAGGCACGATTGAGATGTCAGTTTGTCGCAAGTGCAACACACCTAACGAAGAAGGTCTCACTCGCTGCAACTCATGCAACGCTATCCTGCCGGTGAGGCTGGGCAGTAAGTCTGAGGTGCGTTACGAAAGAGTGAGGCGGAAAGCTGAACTGGTCGGGACGAAGTGTCCCAGCTGCCAAACTGTCAATCCATATACGAGATTCAGGTGCAAGTCGTGCGGCGCGTCACTCCGCGCCGGCCAGGGCGCCCGTCGCGGCCTGGATTCGTTCTGGTTCTATCTCGGGGTCGGCCTCGCCATCTTGGCCGCAGTGCTCGCGGCCGCCTTCCGCAGCATATAGCAACCCAGAGACGGCCCCTCGCCACCTCGGCCGTTGCTTTCGGCAGCGGCCACAGCTCGTCGCCGCCTGGTCCCCATAGCGCGGCATCTATGCGCGCTTCTTCGCGGCTGCTGGCTGCCGCGTCTCCGCGCTGCGCCCGACCGGCAGGTGCGCCCTTGGAAGGTGGCGAACATGCCGGCTGTCGCACGCGGCAGCCAGATCTAGGACCTGAGTTCCCGAGGAGGCAGGCAAATGGAAGTCTTTCCCGGCGCCCAGATAGCCGAGGTGGTCGCCCTCCGACTCGACCGCGGTGAAGACGTGCTGGCCTCCATCGAGAAGGCAGCGCGCGAGCGTGGCATCCATACCGGCGTGGTCATGTCTGGAATCGGGACCCTCGACCGCGCGCAGCTCCACTACATCACGCACACGAGCTTTCCGCCGAAGAATGAGTTCGTCGAATACGAGGGGCCTATCGAGCTCTTGAGCATCGACGGCATCATCGCGGATTTCACCCCGCATCTTCATACCTGCCTCTCTGTCAAGGACTGGACGTACATGGGACACCTCGAACCCGGCTGCCGTGTGCTATACCTAGCGGAGATAGCGATTGCGCGGCTTGAAGGCGTTCGTCTCACTCGGCGCAAGAACCCGGAAACGAACGTGAGCCAGCTACAGGCCGAGTAGAGAACTCCGGCCCTTCGAGCGACAGGCTTGCGGGCGATCAGCCATGGCGGTCATCCAGTTCGGAATCATTGGCGCGGGGAACGTGGGTGTGGGAACGGCTCGCGGCGACAGCTTCATCCGCGTCCTCACGAGATTCAACGAAGCCGCGGTCGCCGCCGTCTATGACGTGAACCCCGGGAACGCAGATCGCGCAGCCGCGGCCGCCGGAGCGCAGGCTTTCACCGAACTGGAACCATTCCTCGATTCAGGCATAGACGCCGTCGTCATCTGCTCTCCAGTCGCTTACCACGCGGAGCAGTCCACGGCCGCGCTTCGACGGGGCATCCATGTTCTCTCAGAAGTGCCGGCCGTACACTCGATCCAGTCTGCTCGAGAGCTCGCGGCAGCCGCGTCTCGCAGCAGCAGCCACTATATGCTGGCGGAGAACTACTGCTATCTCGACGAAGTCGAACTCGTCCGGCGAATGGCACAGCACGGCCGTTTCGGACACATCTACTTCGCGGAGGGCGAGTATCTCCACGACTGCCGGGATCTCTTGGTAGACCGAGGCGGCGGGCCGACCTGGCGAGGAGAGCCGGGCCGAACGCTCGGCTACGGCGTGTACTGCACGCACAGTTTGGGACCCCTCCTTTACATCCTCGAAGATCGCTCAGTCCAGGTGTCCGCCCTGGCGTGCGAGGCCTCGCAGGTGATTCCGGGCCGGCAGGAACTGTTCAACTTTACCATGCTGATGCGAACCGAAGGCGGCCGCACGCTGAAGGTCAGGGTCGATACTGTCTCTGCCAGGCCCCATCGGCCGGCCTACTACAGCCTCCAGGGGACCTCAGGTGCCTACGAAAGCTGGCGGGGCCTGGGAGACAAGCCGAGGATCTGGCTATCCGACGAGCACGAGCCATCTCGCTGCTTCGAGAGTGCAGCCTGGCATGCTCTGTTCGACTATGCAGAGAAGTACATCCCGGATCGGCTGGGCATCGGGAATGAGGCGGCCGTCGGCGAACATGGAACAAGTGAGTACTGGATGGTGAAGGACTTCATCGCCGCCATCGAGCGGGACGAGCCGCCAGCGATCGATGTCTATCGGGCGCTGGATTACACCTTGCCCGGCATCTGCGCGGTCGAGTCCGTCACCAACGGCGGACAGGTGGTAAGCGTGCCCGACCCGCGGCGGATGTAGCTATGCGAGCACAGGTCTTCGCGATGATCGCAGCCCTGGTTTGCGTGTCCCTCGGCTGGAACCCCGCACCGGCCGACGAACCGACGCGAGTGTTCGATCCAGAAAGGGCCTACCGCGACTTGGTGCAACAGTGTGACTTCGGCCCGCGCGTGCCGGCCACTTCGGCCCACGCCGAGTGCGCCCAGTGGTTGGCGCAAACGCTCTATTCGTGTGCCGACTCAGTCTCTTCGCAGCGATTCACGGCCGAGGCCGCCGGCGAGGAACTCCGCCTGACCAACATCATGGCGACTTTCAAGCCTGACGGGGAGCGTCACGTGATGCTGTGTGCCCACTGGGACAGCCGGCCGATGGCCGACCGCGACCCGGACCCTGCGAGCCACGACATGCCCATTCTCGGCGCCAACGATGGGGCCTCGGGCGTTGCCGTCCTGCTGGAAATCGCGCGAGCGCTGAAGGCGAGCCCGCCGGAGCATCAAGTAACCATAGTCCTCTTCGACGGCGAGGACTACGGGGACACCTGGCAGGATATGTGTCTCGGGTCGCGGCACTTCGCCTATGACTACGGCGGTCCGAAGGTGGACTGGGCCGTCCTCCTCGACATGGTCGGAGATAGCGACCTGTGCCTTCCTCCCGAGAGGACATCCAAGCGAAATGCGCCGGAGGTAGTAGAGAGAATCTGGTCGGCCGGAGAGAGCGTCGGCGCGGAAGCCTTCGTGCGCGGCCGAGGGCCCGCCGTGTACGACGATCACGTGTGGCTGCTCAGTCAGCGTATCCCCTGTATCGACGTCATCGACTTCGACTACCCGCACTGGCACACGCTCCAAGACACCCCAGACAAGTGTTCTCCTGAATCGCTGGGCCAGGTCGGCCGAACGCTCCTCGCCGCTCTGGAGGCCGACGGCATCTAGGGTGGGAAGATCCACTTAGCGTCACGCTCAGTCGCGCCAGTCGAGGATGAAGCCCAGTGCCTTCCCTGGGTGGTCCCGAAGCTGCCGATACAGATCAGGCGCCTGTTCGGCCTTCGCCACGCGCGACACCAGCGGCTCGAGCGCGAGCTCGCCGCGTTGGATCATGTCGAGTATGATGTCGGCGTTCCGCGCCAGCGAGTGCTTGATGAACGGGCTCCGCGCCGGAGGGAGCGAGCCGCCGTGTGCGCCCTTCAGCGTCATGTTCGGGCTGGCCCGATGCACGGCCCGAAGCAGGGGAGTGACGTCCGCCTCGTAGCTTCCCCGAGGAGTCCCGAGCAGGATGACCTCGCCGTTCTGCGCGGCCATGTCTGCGGCCTGCAGCGCCGCGGCCGCCGAGCCCGTCGCCTCGACGACTACCTCTGCGCCGCGGTCCTGCGTGAGCTTCCTCACCGCGGCGACAGGGTCTTCGGCGGAGGCATCGACGACCAACTCGATGCCGCACTTCCTCGCGATGTCGAGCCTCTCTCGGAGGCGGTCTATCGCAATGACGCGGCATCCCTGAGAGCGAAAGAGCTGTGCAGCGAAGCTGCCGATGAGGCCCTGGCCGAGAACGGCCACATGATCGCCCAGTTCAGCGGACGATGCTCGCACGGCAGTGAGCGAGATCAGAGCGACATGGGTCCAGACGGCATCTTGCGGATCGACCGCGCTCGGCACCTTGGCCCGAACCGTTTCTGCATCGACGACCGCATGGCTAGCATGCGGCGTCTGCGTGAGCACGACATCTCCCACCGAGTAGTCGGCGACCTCGCTCCCGGCGGCCGCGATTTCGCCGACGGCGCAGTAGCCGAGTTGCTGCGGGAAGTGGAACCAGGTGGACTCCCGTCCCGAGATACAGTCCAACTCCGTTCCGGGGCTGATGACCGAGTAGTGTGTCCGTGTCAGAATCTGGTCTGGCCGAAGGGCTTTCTCGTCGACATCGAAATCCTGAAGTCGGACGACGTCCTTCTCGACGGCGTACACAGCTCTCGCCTTCATTCTCCTCCTCCAGTGAGTTACGTCGCTGCCCGCCAGCACGTCAGAACGGCCAATGGCCCGGGATGGCTTCCCTCGGGATGACCGCACGGCACGTCTTCTGCGGATTCACGATCTGGGAGATGCGCACGTCGCCCGCGGTAGACAGGAGACGACGCCCGTCCACCTCGGACAGGCCTGTCATCTTCGACAGCAGTCTCGACATCGCCTCCACCGCGCCCCAAGCGGCGGCATCGACAGTGTCGCCGTGGGCGAAGACCATAAGCTCATCGCCTCGGAGGAGGTAGACACTCGGCCACAGTGGATTGCGCACGCGGCGGACGCTCAGTGTGACCTCCGCCTCGCACTCAATGCCAGTTCCGCAGCACTCGCCGTCCCCCTGAAGCGCGTGCACATCGCCCACCGCCAACATGCCTCCAGGAACGGCTACTGGGAGGTAGACGGTGGCGCCCGCGCAGATGTCGGTTGTGTCGAGGTTGCCTCCCCAGTCGCTCGGCGTCGTGGTCGGCACGGGGTTGCCGGGCGGCGCTACGCCGATCACGCCTACAACAGGGCGGACGGGTAGCTTCAGACCCCACGGGTAAGTCGCGACACCGTCGGCGATGTCGATGATCGCAAACTCCGCGCCTTTCTCGCCCCCGGCGATGAAGCCCCAATCGCCGGCCTTGACATCGTGTATGGTCACTGCGATCGCCTCGCCCGGCTGACTCCCTCTGACCGATATGGGCCCGGTGGAGGGGTTCGGCGAAGGCGCGCCGTGCCGCATGACTCCGTCTCTGCCAACGAAGCCGCCGTGGCAGTCCGGGGTCTCCACGACAAGCGTCTCGCCGTCACCGATCTCGTAGACCGGGGCATTGCTCTTGCTCAGCTCAGTCACGAACTTGTCGCGCGTCAGGCGTCTCATCGGTGTCCTCTCACCCAAGAAGGCACGGAGACTTCCGCGCGATAGTTGCTCATGTTGTAGTGAGGCTGGCGCCGCGGGCGGTACCCGCTATCGCCCTCTGGCGCAGGCCCGTCCTGCGTGTAGACCCAGAGCCGGTCCAAGTCCCACAACACGATCTCGTCGCGAGCATCATCCACCAGGTCAAGCGCCTCCGCGCAGAGAGTTGGATGGCCATCATCTGGAAAGACGACGACCGGTCGCAATCGGCCATCGAGCAAACCACCGAGCCTCAAGCTCCCGGAGGTCAGAAGCAATTCGGTGCCGTCTCCTGTCCAGTTGACTGGCGAGAGAACGGCGCCGCTCCCGCTGAGCTCGCGAGTCGCCACCAGCCTCCCGCTGTGGTCGTACACGCAGATGATGTCTGGATTGCCCCAGAAGGTCTTCGTCACGACCTGGAGGCCGGGGATGTCCTTGCACACTGGCGCAGCGGTCAGCCGCTGGACATGACCGGTGCGATCCCGCCACAGGATCTTCCCACCCACGTCGCAGACGACGGTTCCTCCTTCCCCGCAGGCGAGCGCTATCCGCGGCTCATCGGATTCTGGATCAAGGTGGGCGATGGCTATGGCATCCTGATGGTCCTCGACGTCAATGCTCCACAGGAGCGTGCCATCGTCATCCACGAGCGAGTAGCCGATCATCACCTCGTCTCTGCCGTCGCCGTCCAGATCGGCCACGGCGGGGAAGTGGCCCGTGTTGCCGTGGAATCGCCACAGCTGGTTCAGCCTCTCATCGTAAGCCGTGACATTGCTGTAGCGATCTTTGACGAGTATATCGACGCGGCGGCCCAGGCCGCGCAGGTCGGCGAAGCAGATGCTGTCACCAGGTATGCGGAACAGGTCGTCCTCGGGAAGCCAGGTCGCCATCGGCCCCGGATTGGGCGTCGGTGCCGAGTACTTGACCTCTCCCGTGAGCCCATCCAACACGCAGATCTCGAAGTTGCGACAGCACACGACCTCGGGACGCCCATCACCATCGAGATCGTGTACCTGCACCGGCAGGTCGGCCGGGATTGTGCCATGTTCCCGATTGGGCTCACCCCACTGCCACAAGATCTCTCCGTCTAGGTTCATGGCCGTGAGGCAACTGAGGAAGGGGAAGTTCCCGCCGTCGAGCATCTCCGTGTATTGAGCCAGGACCATCTCGAGGCGGCCGTCGCCGTCGAGGTCACCGAAACGGATGTGCCGGCCCGTCCCGAAGCCGGGAGTATCGATGGCGCGCCATAGGATCGGCCTGGGATGGCGAGCGCGATCTGCTTGCAGCTCTGCGGCAGCTCGAGCATTCTGCCGTTCCAGGCGCTCGCGGTCCGCGGCGTCGAGGTCCACTTCGATGCGTGCGAAGCGAGCCGGTCCCGAGGCCAGGATACCGATCCCACCCTCGGCGAGGGCCTCATCTCTGCACTCCACCAGCGCCCTTCCGTCCACGGAGGCGGACAACGCTGAGCCGTTCGCCGCGAACGCCACCGTATGATGGCCGTCGAAGTCAGGGACCCACGGCGCCTCGGCAAGCACGGCCTTCTCCTCGTGACGCTGGCGGATAAGTCGAACGCGCCCGTCGCCACTCAGGCGCAGAGAGTAGTGCGTGCGGTTGTTCGCGTACCGCAGCATGACCCCTGCCTCGGTCTTTGGTGAAAGCAGGCGCAGCTCGGCCGTCAGAGTCAGGTCTCGCCACTGAAAGTCACCGGCCGCCAGCATCGGCACGCCGTGCTCCCGAAGTCGGCACTGCTGCATCAGGCGGCGGCCGGCGTCATCCACAACCTGCCAGTTGCCGAGGCTTCCCCAGCTGGTATGGTTCGTGGCTTCCACCCAGCCGCCCGGGAGCGCAGGCAGATCGAGGCAGTGGTACTCACCGACGGCCGTGTAGTCGAATGGCAGAGATCCTATTGGGAACTCGCCGAATCTATCTCGGAAGACCGTCATCAGCGCAGGCCTTTCTACGCGACCGGGTCCCGCGGCGCGCGGAGGTGCCTCGGTCCTTCTGACCAGACGGACCTCCGTGGCTCGACGGCGCGGCCGTTCAGCTCGCAGCTGCCTTTCGCGCCAGCGGTTCAGACTCCCTCATCGAGTCGCCGGAGGGCTTCCCTGGCTTCCTCGAAGTCAGGGGCCAGCTCGACGGCCTTGGCATAGCTCTCGCGTGCCGCGCGCGGGTCTCCGCTGGCCTCAAGGATCATGCCCATGTCGTACCAATACTCGGCAGCCTCTGGCTCAAGACGAGTGGCCTGGCGACAGGGGCCGAGAGCGGCGTCATAGCGGCCGGCCGAGTAGAGGGCCATTGCCAGTGCGTCCTGAGCATCCGCACTATTCGGGTCGGCGGCGCAGGCACGCCGGCCTGCCTCAATCGCGGCCTCCACATCGCGGTCCTGCGCCATGAGGGCCCGGGCCACGTGTGCACAAAGCTCAGCATCTCCGGCGCCGACGGTCAGCGCCTGCTGGAAGGCCGCCTCAGCATCCCCATGTCTGCCCGCCCCGTCTAGCGCCAGGCCCAGATTGTGGTAGCTCCAGGGATCGTCTGGCGTCAGGTCCGCGGCGCGGGAGTAGCACTCTGCCGACACCTCATACAAACCCATCGCGTAGTATGCAGTCCCCACGCCAGCATGAGCTTCGGCGCAGTCGGGCTGAATCTCCAGAGCGGCCTGGTAGTCCTCGACCGCGCTATCGTGGCTGCCGAGCGACAAATGAGCACTTCCCCTTTCGACGAGAGCGTCCACATCATGCGGCTCAAGCTGGATCGCGATGTCGAACTCAGCAACGGCTTTCTCGAAGTCCCCTAAGTCGCCGTAGGTCAGGCCGAGATTGTACCTGGCGGTTGGATACGTGGGATCGAGAGTCAACGCTTCCTTGTAGAGGCGCGCCGCTTCCCTCGCGTCCCCCAGGCCTCTGTGAGCGTTACCGAGCTCGCACGCAGCGGCCGCCCGCCCCTGTTCATCCTCCTCTGGGTACCGCTCGAACGCTTGACGTAGCAACTGAGCTGCCCGGGGGAAATCTCCGGCGGCGCAGCACATGTGACCCACTGCATAGAGGGCCTCTGCCCACTCGGGTGCGAGCTCGAGGGCCTTTTCCAACTCCCGGGCAGCGTCTTCATCCACTCCCGTCTGATGGAGCGCCCAACCGCGCCAGAGGTGCGCATAGGCGTCAGCCGGACGTGCTGCAAGGACCTCAGCGTACGCGCCTTCGGCTTCAGCGAATCTTCCAGCCGTGTACAGTGCGTCGGCAAGGTCGCAATTGACGAGGGAATCATCTGCGCCGGCGTCGAGGGCCCTGCGATAGGCCGGTATTGCGTCCTCGCAGCGCCCGGCGACGTAGTGGATCTGCCCGACCGCGTGGTGGGCGCGCCAGTTCTCAGGGGAGAGCTCCACCGCGCGCTCAGCCAGCGGCAGGGCTTCGACGGCCCGGCCCTGCTGGCCAAGCGCCCAGGCGAGATTGATCAAAGTCTGAAGATTGTCCGGGTCGAGGGCATAGGCTTGCTGCCAGGCCTCAATCGCCTCCTGCTTGTGCCCCTCCTCCCACAGCCTCTGGGCGCGGCAGTTGTGGGACTCCACCTCGGCCCTGTTGCTCATCCGCTGCTCGCAACGGGGAGATACCGACAGCGCCACGGCGGTCAACATCGGGAGAATGGCGAGACGGACCGCTGCTCTCCCCTTACTCATCGACGCTCTGGCGTTGGGGAATTCGCCGATCTTGCTGCGTGTCCTGCCGCCGCGCTTCGTACGCTGATCGACGCCGTGACCGTGATTCCCGAGGGCCGCAGATGGTCGGAAGCCGACCCGCCTTTCGCCTTCGTCGATCGAGAAGAAGCTTCGGGAACCGGTGCGGCAGGCCGGCGCGGGATGCTGTCGAAGTCGAGTCTGCGGTCGAGTGGGCGAGCGTAACGTGCATTCATGGAGGCCTTCCGATGAAACCCTTGACGCCTGCTGTTGTGAGCGCAGTCGCTCTCTTGCTGTCCGCCTTCGCGGGCCAAGCCGACACTCTCGCCATGTCCAACGGCGATTGGCTCAGCGGCACCGTCTTGACGATGGAGGAGAATACCTTGATTCTGGCCACGGACTACGCTGGCGAGATCGGGATCGACTGGTCCGCGGTGCGCGAGGTGTCGCTTGAGCGGCCGCTGCCGGTGCTGCTCCAAGACGACAGGGAAGTGGAGACGCGCCAGCTCCCGGGAGAGGACGTCCGGCTGGCCCACGTGGTGGCAATCGCGCCCCGGCCGCCGCGTCCCCCCTCCTGGAAGGGGAGAGTCGACTTCGGTTACGCTCAGACCGCCGGTAACAGGAACAGCGATCTCGGCACCTTGACTGTGTTGGCGGAGCGGGGAAGGGCCGGAGGCCACCGGCTGTCGCTGCTGCTGGACGCGGCCCAGGGGACGACGCAGGGCGAGGAAACCGCCAATCGCGCTCGCCTTCAGGGCAAGTACGACCGGGCATCGTCGAACTGGAGCTACCGGTACTACTTGGCCGGCATTGGCTACGACGGGGTCCGAGATTCCGATCGGCGGGTGGAGCTGGGATATGGGATCGGGAAGCCTCTGATCGACAGACCGGCGAACCTGCTGACCGCCGAGGTCGGCCTCGCCTATGTTGCCGAGGAGTTCGGCACCGGCGAGAGGGAAGCAGACGCGAAGCTGCGTTTGGGGGAAGCGTGGCGGCGACACGTGGGAGCAGATGCCGAGCTACTGGAGAGCCTGGCCGTTCTCTCGGCACTCGGAGATCTGAGCGACCTGACGTCTGAGTTCGCGCTGGCGCTGACGCAACCACTCGGTTCGCGTTTGGCGTTCACGACGAAGTTCCTCAGCAGGTACGACTCTCGTCCCGTGGAGGGCACCAAACGCAGCGACTACACGGTGACGGCCCAGATCGGCTTCGCGTTCGGCGACTGAGGTCCTCCCGAAACGCGAGCCGCTACTCTGCGCGCAGGGCCTCCATCGGCTGAATGCCCGCAGCGCGCACGGCCGGGTAGAGGCCGAAGACCACACCCGTCACGACCGCAACCACCAGAGACAGAAGCACGGCCTGGCCAGAGACAATCGTGTGCCACCCCGCGTACTGCGAGATGAGCCTGGCCATCTCTACGCCGAGGAAGATCCCGAGGATGCCGCCTATGCTCGTGATGACGAGGGCCTCCAGCAGGAACTGACGGGCGATATCGGAGCGGCTCGCACCGACGCACCTGCGAACGCCGATCTCCCGGGCCCGCTGGGTCACGGTGGCCAGCATGATGTTCATGATCCCGATCCCGCCGACCAGGAGCGATATGCTGGCGATGGCTCCCATCACGATGCTGAAGATCCGGTGCGTCTGCTGGCTCTGCCGCAGAAGCTCGGCGGGAATGACGATCTCGTAGTCGGGAATCTCCTTGTGGCGGCGCTCCAGGACGCGCCCGGTCACCCGCGCCGCCTCCCACGTCTCGGTCTCGTCTCCGGTCTGGACGATAATCTGCGTGATCGGCCTCTCATCCAGGGGCGGTCGGTCGAACAGCTTCGCGAGCAGCTGGACGAACCCCGAAACATCGACCGGGATGGCCTGCTCGACGTATATTTGGAAGTCCTCCATCGCCACGGTGATGGGCATGTAGATGTCCTCGTTCACGTTGGGCAGGGAGAAGAGACCGCTCCCAGCCTGCACCGTACGCTCCTGCAAGACGCCGATCACCTGGAAGTCCTGGGGCCCGATCCTGAGGCGCTTCCCGACGGCGTCTTCCAGGAAGAAGGCGGCGCGTTTCACCTCCGACCCGATGACGCAGACCTGCGCGCCCCGCTCGACATCGCTGTCGTCCACGAACCGTCCAGATGCGAGGGTCAGCCGGTTCACGAGGCTGTAGTCCGGCGTCGTGCCGAGCACCTTGGCCGGGATGGCCGTCCCATTGTGTCTCACCTCACCGAACACGCGGCACACCGGGACGACGCGGTCGGCCGCCTGGTACAGCTCTCCGATGGCCTTCGCGTCGCCGTAGGTCACGCCCTGTGGCGACTCGCGCTGGGCTTCGATAGCCAAGTCGCCAGCCAGCGCGCGTCGGTTGACATGGATGACGTTGATCCCCATCAGCCTGATCTGCTCCAGGGCCTCCTGCCTGGCCCCGGCCCCGATGGACACCATAGCGATGACGGAGGCGATACCGAAGATCACACCCAGCATGGTTAGCAGCGAGCGCAGCTTGTGCGCCAGCAGCTCACGGATTCCTGTGAGGATGGCAGACCAGAATTTCACGGCGTGCCGCCCTGTGGAACCACCGGAGACGATGAGGCCGTGCGCTGAGGTGTCTGAGGAGGCGCCTGCTCTTCGCCCACGCTGCGAAGAGCCACCTCCTCCCCGCCCTCGAGGCCCTTCGTGACGACCGCGGCGTCCTCGTTCTTCCCGCCCAGCTCCACCTCGACGGGGAAGAAATCGCCTCCTCGTCGCACATACACGAGACGGTCATCCTCCCGCTCGAAGACGCATTCGAGCGGGACGTTCACCACCTCCCCCAGCTCCTCCACGATGATCTTCACGTTCGCCGTCATGCCCGGGCGCAGTGCGGCCCCCTTGAGCTCACTGATAGACACCTTTGCCGGGAAGACGCGCTCAGGGCTTGGGATCCCCGTCCCCGGGAGGGTAGACTCGCCCCCGGTCTGCGACACCTCTGTCACTTCGCCCTCGAAGCCGACTCCCTGGATGGCGTCTACGGTCATCGCCGCGCGCTGGCCGGCCTCGACCGACCGCGCCTTGTCCTGCGGCAGTTCCACCACCACGCGCATCTCGGAGAGATCGGGGATAGTCGCGATCGGTCGCCCCTGCCAGACCTGGTCCCCTTGCTGGAGTGGGCGCCGCTGCATCCCGCCCCCTCGCTCCTCCTCCAACACGACGATGCCGTCGGCCGGGGAGCGGATCACGGACTTGCTGAACTCCTCCTCCACACGATCGAGCTGACTCTTCCGGACCTCGAGGGTAGTCGCGGAGCTGCGGAGTTCGGCATCCCGCTTGCTCTCCGCCCGCTCCAGGGCAGACTCCGCCTCTGTCACCGCAGCTTGCTTATCCAGCTCCTCAGAGGCGTTCCGCGCCTCCGCCAGTTCCAGGTCCTTCGACTCCCGCTCCAGCGCGAACTCCTTCGCTTTCAGGTCGGTTGAGGCCAGCTCGACCTCTCGCTGGGGCACAAGCCCCCCCTCGGCCAGACCTTCCTGGCGCGTGAACCGCCTCTTCGCGGTCTCCAGCTCCACCGCGTCTTGGTCCTTGGCGCTGCGCTTCTCGGCGAGTTCGACGGCCTGTTGCGCTCGGTACTGGTCGAGCTCAGCCTGCGCTTGATTCAGCGCAATGCGGGCCTTCTCGACATCGGCCTCGAGATCCCTCTTCTTATCTTCGTGTGACTGCTCGGCCTCCTCGTACTGCCGCCGCTGGTCCCTCACCCGCCGCAGCAACCGCGGCACGTCCAGTTCCGCTATGACGTCTCCTTCCTTGACCCCGACCCCGTTGGGAACCAGGTATACGATCTGCCCAGTGACCTCCGTCATGACGGGTTTGGAGTTCACGGCCTCGAGCTTGCCTCTGCACTCAACCACGATCTCGAAGGTGCCTTTGCCGGCGGTCGCTGTTGCGACGACCTGCCTCTGAGCGGCTTGTTCCGCGGCCGCCCTTCTCGCGACTGCCCCCCTGGCCAGGAAGGCTCCCAGCGCCACTGCCCCGGCCAGCAGGATGATCGGCGTCAGCCCCCCGGATGCATATCGCCAGAGCTTCACGAACTCGTCTCCCGCTTTCCAGGGCCGCTTGACTGCCCCGGTGGGAGTCCGATAACCACCAAGTCGCCCTCCTCGAGTTCGCCCTCCACCGCGGCGAGCGCGTTGCTGCGCTTCAACAGCTTCACGGGCACTTGGCGGAGGCCGTCACCGGCAGAGACGTGCACCGAGTACGATTCGCCGTCGGGCAGGAGCGCCTCCAGCGGCACTGCGATGCCCTCTCTTACATGCTCCAGCACGATCTCGACGGTCGCCCCCATCCCCGGGCGGAGCCTCGGCTCCTGCGTCGTCAGTCGGATGATGGCACTGAACACCTTCTTGCCTGGCACACCACCCTCCCAAGGGGACAGCTGCCGAGCCAGGTTGGCGACGGTCTTGACCTCCCCCGCCAGTGGCTCACCCGCGAGCGCGGCGACACGCACCTGCGCCGCCTGCTTGGCGTTCACCTTCTCGATATCCGCCTCGTCGACGTGACACAAGACCCACATCTCGCTGGGGTCGATGATGTTCGCCAGTCGCTGCCCCTCCCACACCTGGTCGCCGATTCGGAGCGGCCGCATGCCGTCTTCCCAGATTTGCCCGAGCAGGAGCATGCCGGCCACGGGCGCCTTCACGTCCATGCTGTCGAGACGCTCCTGCGCCTCCTCCAGATCGAGCGTCTTGGCGGCCAGCTCACGGTTGGCCGAGAGGACAGAGGCCGCCAACCCGGCTTCAGCCTGCGCGAGTTCGATCTGCACCTTCTGCACATCCATCTCCCGCAGGCCCGTGGTCGTCTTCGCGTCCGATTCGGCCCGTTCGAGCGATCGCCTTGCCGCCTCCAGCGAGAACTGCTTCCCGCGCACGTCGTCCTCGGCTGCCTCAACCTCCGTTACCGCGAGGAGGCGCTCCTCGTAGAGCCGCCTGCGCTTCTCGAGCTGACCTTCGGAGACGGCCAGCTCCTTCTCGAGGAAGGCCGCCTCTGCCTCGGCCTTCTCCACGGCAGCCTTGGACTGCACGCGCGCCAGCTCGAGCGCCTCCTCCGCCTTCTCCAGGCCGCTTCGGGCGTTCTGAACCCGCTTCTCCCCTTCCGCCTGCGATTTGCGGATCTGCTCCTCGGCCGCGGCGACTTCGTCCTCGAGCCGATCCACCTCTTTCTTCGCCTCCTCCGGGTTCAGCTTCATCACCACCTCGCCCGGCTGCACCCACGCACCATCGGTCCGAACCGAGATGATCTGCGTGTCCCGGGCGAGGCTCACGATGGGCGCCGCGCGCGCCGCCTCGACCACACCTTCCACCGGAAGCGTGATGTAGAAGTCGGCCGCCGCCGCTTGAGCGGTCGCTACAGACTGAAGGGTGCTCCGGTTGTTCGCGCCCCGTGGCCAGACGACCAGCACCAGCACGGCTGCCGCGGCGACGGCAGCAGTCGCCAGAGCCACTTGTCTGCGCACCGTCATTGCTCTGCGCCCTCCGTGTCGACCTCGGGCGGGGGCATTTGCGCGAGGACCTCCCGCGCGTCCAGTCTCTCGGTGACTGGCTCATCGGAAATGATCCTCCCGTCCCGCATTCGGACGATTCGCGTTGCGTGTCTGGCGACGTGGAGGTCGTGAGTCACGAGCAGCATGGTGACTCCCTCGCGGTGCAACTCCTGGAAGAGAAACATAAGCTCTTCACCCGACCGCGAATCGAGGTTCCCTGTGGGCTCGTCGGCGAGAAGCACGGACGGACTCATCACCAGGGCCCGGGCTATTGCCACCCTCTGCTGCTGCCCGCCCGACAGCTGGCTCGGCCTGTGGTGCATCCGATCCGAAAGGCCGACCCGCTCGAGTGCCTGGACAGGGGCGTCATGCGGCGCTCGCGCGTGCGCATAGAGGAGGGGAAGCCGCACATTGTCCAGAGCAGTGAGCCGCGGCAACAGGTTGAAGGTCTGGAAGACGAACCCGATCCGCTCATTGCGGATCCGAGAGAGCGCGTTGTCGTTCAAGCTGCTGACGTCGCGGCCGTCCAGCCAGTAGCGGCCGTGGGAAGGCAGGTCAACACACCCCACGAGGTTGAGGAGCGTGGTCTTGCCCGACCCGGAGGGGCCCATAATGGCCACCATCTCTCCCGGATTGACAGCCAGGGACACACGCCGGAGAGCATGGACGGCGACCATGCCGGCGGCGTAGTCTTTCGTCAATTCCTCTGCCAGGAGCACATGCTCCGCCATCATCGGGCCTCCTGGCGGGTGGGATCGAGCAGCGCGACGCGGTCACGCTCCCTCAGTCCCTTGAGGATCACTACCGCTTCGTCGTTGCGTTCGCCCGTCTCAACCGCGCGAGCCACGAATCCGGTGCGCTTTTGCACGTACACGACCTGACGGCCCTCGCGATCGAACACCGCCTCTACCGCGATGGCGAGCACTTCCTCCAAGCGTTCCGACACGAACTGCACGTCAGCGGCCATCCCCGGCCTCACGACCTCCACGTCCGGGTTGTGGATCTTGACGACAACATCGAAGGACCGCTGGCCGGGGACCGCATTGGGATCCTCGAACGGCTGGACCTCCCGGGCGACGGCACCGATGCTGACGACCTCGCCCTCGAACGCTGGTTCGGAGGCGCCCTTTGGCGTAATGACCGCCTGCTGCCCGACACGGACCTTGTGGATCGACGCCTCGTCCACGCGCAGCTCCACGCGCAGGTTCGAGAGGTCAGCGATGTCGGCGACCTTCATCCGCCACCGAAGTCGATCTCCCTCCCTGAGCGTACGGCGGCCCATCTCCCCCCAGGTCTTGCCGAGAACGACGACACCGGCCTTCGGGGCCTTGACGTCTCCGCCCGCGAGCTGCTCCTCCATCTCCTCAAGCTGGTCCGCGGAGCGATCCGCCCGCTTCGTTGCGCTCTCGACGGCCTCCCCGATGCGGCGTCCGGCGAGTTCTTCTTCGAACTCTGCGGTGCCGATGTCGGACTGCGCCTGGGTCTTCTCCGACGCGTGCTCCGCGCCGAGGTAGCTGCCGCCCTTCTCCGATCTGTCGAGGGCGTGTTCCCTGCTGCGCAGGACCCTCTCGGAGTGGTCGACCTGGCTCTCGGGCACAATCCCCCCGTCGTAGAGGCGGGACTGCTTGCCGTAGTCCGTCTCCGCCCACTGCAGGTTCCACTGGTCAAACCCCACCTGGGCGTCCGACTGCGCCTTCTCTGTGAACTGCGATCGTGTCAGCATCTCGAGGCCTCGCAGGTGCCGCTCTACGTCGATCTCCGCCGACTCGTAGTCACGCGTCCGATCTCGCCGCTCCTGCTCCACCTGCGCCGCGCGGTCCTCATACTCCAGCCGCTGCCGGTCCACTTCGAAGTGGTACTCACTCATGTCCACCTTCGCGATGACGTCCCCCTCCTCCACCTGTGACCCGTCCTCGATCAGCCACGTCAGGGTCTGGTGCCTACTCGCCCGTGGCGCCCGAACGGACACCACGTCCGCACTTTCGACCGTCCCCTCCCGGGAGATGCCGACGATGAAGGGGCCCTTCTCCACGGACGCGATCTCAACCGAGCCAGAGCCCAATCCTCCGCGCAGCAGGGCCATCAGGAGCGCCACCTGCCAGATGGCAACTCCCACGATAGCGACTGCCACTATTGGCTTGAGAAGCCGCACGGCCATGCTCATCCTGCCACCTGGGAATCCGATTCGCCGGCGTCGAGGGACAGAGTCGGCGCCTGGTCTGACGAGATCACGGGCAGCAAGTCCAGCCCCAATGCACCACGAAGTCGCACCAGCGACAGGTAGTAGTTGATCTGGCTGCCGACAACTGACCTCTCGCTCTGGCGTAGGTCATCCTGGGCCTCCAGCAGATCGCGGTTCGTTCCCAGACCTTCCTCGACCATTCGCTGCGCGATCTCAATGCTTCTTTCGGCGAGCTCCACACTTGCCTGCGCTATGTCGACGTTGGCGCGAGCCGCCTCGGCCGCCCGGGCCTCGGCTCTGACATCGGCCACCACCTGCTGCACGAGCGTCTCGCGCGCCTGCTGGGACACCAGCAGGCCCCACTGGGTCTGGTTTACGGCCTCCGTCAGTGAGCGAGACCCGATTGGTATCGACAGATCGAGCCCGACATTCCAACTTCGCTCTTCGAGCCCATTTGTCTGCCGCAACCATCCCCCAAAGAGATCGAGGCTCGGCAGCCGCTCGCTGCGGCTGATTCGGAGCGCGGCCTCCGCGTCTTCGATGGCGATATCGGCCAGGAGGAGGTCCGGACGAGACTCGAGCGCCTGCGCGGTGAGTGCGGCTGGGTCCAGCGACTGGGGGTCATAGGGCACAGGCGTGACGAGTTCGGGCATTCCTCCCACTTCCAGCCCGAGCAGCAGGAGCAGCCGATCCATCGTGTCCCGGAGTCTCTGTCTCTGTAAGATCGCCGCCGCCTGCTCACTTGACAGTCTAAGCTGAGCTCGCCTTAGCTCAATTTCGGGAATCAGACCCGCGTCGAGCCGGAGACGGGCATCCTCGACGGACTGCTTCCTGCGCTCGACACTGGCCTCCTGTATGGCGACCAACTGTTCCTGCTCCACGGTGTCAAAGTAGGCGGCCACGATCTGCTCAATGAGGCCCTGCCGGTCGATGAAGAAGAGGAGCAGCTCGGCCCGGTAGGCGTCGCGTGCCCGCCTCACCTTCTCATAAGCAGCGGAGGCGTCGCCGCGGCCGGCCAGAAGCGGCTGCCGCAGCGTGGCCGCAACCGTCTCCTCTGTCTCTTCGGAATCCAGCCGGGCTAGCTCGGCAACCACGGAGAAGTCGGCGCCGGTTGTGGCCGCATAGGACAAGGCTGCCCCGGCCTGGTACTCGTCTACTGTTTCGTCATTGCCGGTGCGCTCGACCCCCCCGAGGGCGAAGAGGGCCCAACGCTGGCGCGCAACGCGCCAGTTCGATCGGGCCGCCAGAAGGCTCTGCAAGGTTCCGCGAAAGCCAATATTCTGGCGCAGGGCTAACAGAACAGCGTCGCGGAGAGACAGCTCATCGGGCGCTGGCGGCGGAACGATTACACGCAGGTCTTCAGGCGAGACCTGTTCCTGTCCCACCTGCCACTCGGGCCGCAGGTACTCAGACGCCCGCGCCTCGCCTGACGAGTCAACTATCAGGGCGAAGCAGAGGGCGAGTCCGAGGCAAGCAAGCAAGAACGCGCGCGCGCGGCGAGCAGAACGGCCCATGGCTCTCTCCATGAATCCCTCCTGAGTGGGCGGCCCGCCGAGAACTGGCGTTCTGCGGCCGGCCCCACCTATTAGACGCAATTTCGAAGCGATTGGTTTCGCCATTCATGCCCTTGATCGGTATTCACTTCGGGCCCCATTGATTGCGGCCGTGACCAATGATGCTGCCTGGGTGGCACAGACACGCCATTCTCTCAAGCCGGCCAGTGGTGTGGGAAAGAAAGAGGTGAAGTTTGCCCAGGGCGGCGGGCGCAGTGGGCCCGAGTTATCACGGACGGATGCCGGGCTCGACGGCAGCCGTCAGAGTTCCGAGCAATTCGCGCCATAGCACGGTGAGAAGTCCCGAACTGTGCCAGTCGAAGTGCAGTCGACTCAACAGACGCGGCACGCCGGTCCGCTTCGCCAGCCAGAAGAACATGTCGATGTCCCTGTCGCTGAGCGTGCCGTGTATCCGGCGCAGGACCCGGCCGGTTCGCTGCTCCGCGCCAATCTTGCTCAGCCACGCCTTCTCGTAGTCCCCGAGACGCTCGGAGCCGACGTTGCCGGCTCGGAGGGCTCGGTCTGCCACCCCAAGGGCTGCCTCCGCGCCCAAGAGGCCGTAGTAGATGCCGCCGCTCGTGGTTGCTTTCACCTGGCCTGCTGCGTCGCCGACTACGAGCACCCGATCCGCAAAGGACGGTGTGCGCGGTCCCCCAGGGACGGCGCGGCATCTCATACTGGCGCCGTTGCGACGTATCGCTCCCCGCCGCTCCAGCGCCGCCGCAAAGTCGTTGAGCAGCGGCTGCGGCCGGGCGTGAGAGACGAGCCCAACACGGCATCCGTTCCCATTCGCGGGCACGGCCCAGGCAAACCCTCCGGGGGCTACACTCCTTCCCAAATGAACCTCGACCTCGTTCAGATGGCCTGTCTCTGCGAACAGCTGAGCACCAAAGATCGGTGGGCCGGACCGCTCGGCAAGGCCCAGCCGCTCGGTGATACTATCATCGGCACCAGTGGCGACTATGAGTAAGGCCGAGTGAAATGTCAGCGGTTCCCCAAGACAGGATCCGGAGACGACGACCCGGTCGTCAGTGATCGTGACCTCTTCGGCACGCGCCCCCAACAGGAAGCTTGCGCCCGCCGAAAGAGCCTGTTCGCCCAGTATCTGATCGAACCGCGACCGATCCACCACGACGGCACGCGCATGCTCCGACGATACGTGGAACGAATACCCGCTGGGCGAGACAAAGCGCGCACCCGACAGGTATGCTTCGACGGAGGTTGGGTCCAGATCGAAGCGGTCGCAAGCCTCCAGGCTTATTATGCCGGTGCAGTGCACCGGCTCACCGATCTCTGTGTGCTCTTCCAGCACGAGTACGTCGTAGCCGAGTCGTGCCAACTGCCTCGCCGCATAGCATCCCGTGGGTCCAGCCCCCACGACCAGAACGTCATACATGTCCAAAAGCCCTCCTGAGGCGCGACGAGCGGAAAAGGGAAACCGATCGCCCGGAAACTGATAGATAAGGGCTAACAATGGGTGTGAGTGCAGTTTACCCAGTTCCAGTGCACCTGCTATCCTTCTGCGGGTTGCTAGGTGGTTCCTCCCTTCGGAAAGACTGCGCCGGGGCACGCCGCCGGAAAGGCCGCTCGCCAGGGCCGCCGGGGGAACCCCGGAGAGAGGTGAAGCCCCTGAGAAGGAGAATGCTCAGACACAGTCAAACGACGGCTGGGGCACAGACCCACGCGAGATGAAGTTCAAGTTCCTCCCCAAGGAAGAGCGGTTCTTCGAGCTGTTCGGAAGCCAAGCTCAGAATGTGGTCAGAGGCGCGCAGCTCCTGGTCGATCTGGTTGCCGATCACACGCAGGCGGCGGAACTGCGGGAACAGATAGAAGAGGTGGAGCACGAGGGCGACATAACCACCCACGAGATCGCAGACCGCTTGAACCGGACGTTCATCACGCCTTTCGACCACGAGGACATCCACGCGCTGGCTGGCCGACTGGATGACATTCTCGACAATATCGAAGCCACCGCCGATCGGATGTTCCTCTACGAGGCCGGCGAGGCCAGCCCAGAGATGGTTAGCCTCGCCACGGTGCTGGCCGATACTGCGAAGGCGGTTTCGAAGGCGGTAGCGGGGCTGAGCGACGTCGGCAAGAACGCCCGTCGTATCATGGACCACTGCATAGAGATTCACCGGCTGGAGAACATAGGAGACGAGCAGAGCCGGCGGGCACTGGCGAAGCTGTTCAAGGAGTCGGATGCGCTTCAGGCGCTGAAGTGGAAGGAGATCTACGACCACGTCGAGGACGCTATCGACAAGTGTGAGGACGTAGCCTCAATCCTCGAAGGCATCGTGGTCAAGCACACTTGACGTGCCTGCAATGAATATCACATTCCTGTACGTGGCATTCATCTGCGCCGTAGGCTTTTTCTTCGACTTCATCAATGGGTTCCACGATGCCGCTAATTCCATCGCGACCGTCGTCTCCACCCGCGTCCTGCGACCGATCTATGCTGTAGGCTGGGCCGCGTTTTTCAACTTCGCAGCCTTCTTCATCTTCGGTGTGCGCGTCGCGGAGACGGTCGGAGCAAAGCTCGTCGACCAGCGAGTGATCACCAACGAGCTGATCCTCGCAGCCCTGGTCGGAGCCATCGTATGGGATCTCCTGACATGGCATCTAGGTCTCCCAACCAGCTCCTCCCACGCTCTCATCGGGGGCCTAGCGGGGGCGGCACTGATTCAGTCGGGAAGAGACGCTCTTCTCTTGGCTGGGCTGGCAAAGGTGGCCGCCTTCATAGTGTTGTCGCCTCTGATCGGGCTGGTGCTGGGCTACGCGGCGCGCACCATAGTCAGTCGTCTCTTCTGGCATAGCTCGCCCAAGTCGACCGCGCGGCATTTCCGGCGCCTACAGCTCTTGTCGGCTGCGCTCTACAGCCTGGGGCATGGCGCGAATGATGCCCAGAAGACCATGGGTGTTGTGGCCGTCCTCCTCTTCGCCAATGGGTACCTGGGCGACACCTTCATGGTCCCCGGTTGGGTGATGGTCACGGCCTACGCCGCCATATCCCTGGGGACAATGGCGGGAGGCTGGCGGATCATCAAGACCATGGGAATGCGCATCACGAAGCTGCAGCCGGTGGACGGTTTCTGCGCTGAGGCCTCGGCCGCTGTTTCCCTGTTTGGGACGGCGACCGCGGGCATCCCGGTCAGCACCACCCACACCATCACGGGCGCCATCGTCGGAGTTGGCTCGACTCGACGCTTGTCGGCCGTGCGGTGGGGTGTCACGGTCGGCGTCGTCTGGGCGTGGGTTCTCACGATCCCTGGCGCGGCGCTAGTGTCCGCTCTCACGCGGGCGGCCCTGCTCCTGGTCCGCTAGTAGAGGCCGTGCCAGCCCGGCGGCCCGCCGTGTGCCGTCGGCCCGCCGGACTGTGCGTCAGGGGTATCCGGCCCGTCAGAGCCTCACCTTCGCCGCTCGGATGATGTCTGAAACCCCGATGACTATGGTGGCCGGTTCGCCCGCCCGGGCGGCGCTCCCGTACACGAACTCGATGTTGACCTTCGCAGCGGCGAGCTTCCTAGCCGCCGTCCCGAGGGCCCCAGGCTCATTCGGGAGCTTGACAATGAGGACCGGCTGCTGCACCACGTTCATGCCGGCCTTCTTCAGCGCCGCGCGCGTCTTCGCATTGGCCGAAGTGACGAGCCGAACGACGCCGACTTCGGAGGAGTCGAGCACGGAGATGGCTTCGATGTTGACTTTGGCCCGCGCCAGCACGGCTCCCAACCTGGCGAGCTGCCCCGGCTTGTTCTCCATCATCACCGACAACTGCGTGCCACGTGCCATTTCCTTGCCTCCCTTGCGCTGAGGTTGCCCTTGTCGTTCTCGGCCCAGCAGGCAACTCCTGCCCCGGATTGCTGCCTATGGGGCGCGTCACACCCGCTGGCGGCGGAACCTGGCATCGGTTTAGGCGCAACTTGTGGAACAAACAACTGGCCGGCAGGTTCACACTCGACCCGCGCCACATGATCGGAGCCGGAGAGCCGCTATGGGCGAGAAGGAATCGTGTGCGCTGCTGGGACAGTTGCTCGTGCTAGGCGAGATCATAACGCCCGAAGAGCTGCGAGACGCCGTGCGGCGCCAGCAATCAAGCGGAGAGCGCCTCGGCGAGATTCTCATGAGCATGGGCGCTGTGGCGCCTCGACAGCTCGAGCGCGCGCTTCGCGTCCAGGCTCGATTGCGGGGTAAGCCGGAGCCGGGACGGCCGTTCATCCTCGTCGTCGACGACGATACAGAGGTCGGCGCCGTCGTGGCCGACGTACTCTCAGGCGGGGGGTATCGCGTCGGGGTAGCTCAGGACGAGGCAGAGGCCATGGCGTCAATGACGGCCCAGGACCCTTCCACGCCTGCCCTGCTGGTACTCGACCTCCGGCTGCCGGAATACGGCGGGGTCGAGCTGCTCGCCAGACTCCGTGAGGCCGACGACACGCGCGACCTGCCTGTGGTGATTCTTACGGGTGTGCCCGAGCTGGAGGCAACCATCCACGAACGAGGCCTGACCATCAGCGCATTCCTCTCGAAGCCGGTATCGGCTCGCGAGCTGCTGGAAGTCGTCGAGCGCATCATCTGCGGGGAATCGCAAGTGTGCACCGCGGCAACGCCCTGAGCCGCGACTTGCCTGCGCGCAGCCGCGCGCAGAACCACACACGCGCGCAGCGTCCGAAGAAGGGCACGCGGCATGAGGCAGCGAAACCGGCACACCGTCGATTCTGACGACCCGTGCCCAGGGCGAACTTCGCGTCGGCCCTGACGCCGGTGAGGTGAGGGCGCTGCGAACGACGTCGTGCCAGCTGACGTAGGTGCCGACGTCGCACGGACAGCCAGCCAGGGAGCTGCCGTCTGGGACCTCGCCGGGCCGGCTCTTGGGGAGAGTGGCAAGTGAGTCGGGAGCTGAAGTCTGACCGGGCAGCGAACTGCCGCGTCCTCGTGGTGGAAGACGAACCCCCTGTGATGCGTTTCCTGGACGCGCTGCTGTCCGACCAGGGATACGATGTGATGCACGCGCGAAACGGCGTCGAGGCCATGGTCGCCTTGACTACCCCACAGTCAGAGCTTCCTCAAGCGATACTGCTCGACATCGGGCTGCCTCTCGAAGGAGGTGTGTCGGTCCTGACCTTCCTCCGCAATGTCATGCGGAGCGCAATACCGGTCATCGTCATCACGGGGCGGCAAGACCCTGAGGAGGAAGCCGCGATTCGCGAGCTCGGGGTAACTGCCTTCCTACGCAAGCCGCCAAACGCCGAGCAGATACTTTCCGCACTGTCAGGCGCGCTCGACTGAGCCTTCATGGGCCGGGCTGTCCCCGGGACAGAGGGAATCCGAGCGGGCCAGCCGAACGCAGAGCTAAGTTCATTCGACCAGTGGAGGAGGAGAGTGAGACTTAGCTGTGCAGGCTATACGTTCAACACGTACTTCCGAGAGAAGGGGCTCACGCTGGAACGCTATGCAGACTTCTGCGCGGACATCGGCCTCGATGGCGTCGAGCTGACTCAGTACTACTTCCCCAACACGAGCACTGCCTATCTGAACGACCTCAAGCGGCATCTCTTTCGCCGCGGTCTAGAGCTGGCCGGCACCGCCATCGGCGGGGCCTTCTGTCTCCCGAGCGAGGAGGAACGAGAGAAGCACGTCGCCTTCGTGAAGGAATGGCTCGACATCTCAGAGCGCCTCGGCTCCGCATGCCTCCGCGTTTTCGCGGGAGAAGCGCCGGAGGGGCACACGGAAGACGAGGCCTTCAAGTGGGCGGTCGCCGGAGTCAAGGAGTGCGCAGAGCACGCGGAGGCAGTCGGGGTGGTGATCGGTCTTGAGAATCACGGCGGCCTGACGGCGACGGCGGAGGGGCTGATCCGGATACTGAAGGCGGTCGATTCCGACTGGGTCCGCGCATTGCTCGACTTCGGGAATTACGCCAAGGATCCATATAGGGAATTCGAGCAGACTGCGCCGTACACGGTGATGACGCATGCAAAGCCGACGGCCCTCTTCGGCGAGGCCCACGACTGGGTCGATTACGGCCGCGTGGCGGAGATCATGCGCAAGGCCGACTACAGGGGCTTCCTGTCGATCGAATACGAGGAGCCAGGCAAGGATGCGATGATAGAGGTGCCGCGCTTCGCGGCCTATCTGAGAGGAGTCACGAGGTAACGGGATGGCAGAGAAACGGATTGGCGTAGGTCTGATTGGCTGTGGGGATATCGCCCCAACTCACGCGAAGGCGCTCGCGGAGGCCGACGGCGCGCGGCTCGTGGCCTGCATGGATGTGGCCGGGGCCTCGGCGAAGAGCCTAGGAGAGGAATTCGGCGTCCCGCATACGACCGACCTCGAGCAGCTTCTGGACAGGCCGGAAGTAGAGCTTGTTACAATCGCGACTCCCGCCTTCACGCACGATGAGATCACAGAAGCTGCGGTGAAGGCCGGAAAGCATGTGCTCTGCGAGAAGCCGCTCGCGGCTGATCTGCCGGATGCTGACAGGATGATCGCCACCTGCGAGCAGGCCGGGGTCGCCCTCTCTACGTGCTTCTTCTTGCGGTATCTCGGCGCGGCCAAATGGGCGAAGAGCCTGATCGAGAGCGACGCGCTCGGCGATATCATCGAGATCCGGCTCCGGAACATGAGTGAGAAGAAGGACTCCTACTGGACGGGCGGCTTCTCAGGGAGAACAGAGACCGATTGGCGCAAGTCGCGGGCGCAGAGCGGCGGCGGCGTGATCATCACCAATCTGATCCACCACATCGATCTGGCGAGAGCAGTCACCGGGCTGGAGGTGACTCGAGCCTTCGGCGAGACGGGGACGTTCTGCACGCCGGTCGAGGTCGAAGATATCGGCGCGGCCTCCCTGCGGTATGAGAACGACGCCATCGGGGTCGTCGAAGGCTCGTCCTGTTTCTGGGGCGGCAGCGGCGAGCACGATGTCAGTATCCTCGGAACGAAAGGTCAGTTCCGGTTCGGCCTCTGGAGCGGGCAGGCAGAAACCTACGTGACGGAGGAAGCTCCCGACCTGCCTGCGCGCGAGTGGGTGACCCGTGAGTTCGAAGACGCGGCACATGTGGAGTTCTACAACGACCTCGCCGCGGCGTTGAGAGCTGGACGGCGGCCACCGGTGACGGGGATAGACGGCCGCAAGGCGCTCGAAGTCGTTCTGGCGATCTACAAATCCGCCGACACGGGGCAGCCGGTGCGTCTCCCGCTCTAGGGCGGGCAAGCACAGCGCTTGCGCGCGGTGAAGGGGCGCTCGGCACTAGGTGCTGCCGCGCAAGTCCTTGACGAAGACGGCGTAGCGGCGGCAGATGTGCCAGCCGCAGGCTACGTAGAAGCCGGTGTTGGCCCAGCCGGCCCACATGTTCTCTGATCCCTGGTCTCGGGCTCGTCTCATGCACTCGAAGAGGAGCAGAGCGCCGTAGCCCTTCCCGCGCTCGCGCCTGAGCACCAGCACCGGACCAAATCCGGCGCGGGGCGTGCCGGGCCAGTACTGCGCCCAGCCCACGATCTCCTCACCTCTGCGCAATATGAGGGCCGTTTCCCTCGGCTGCGCCAAGCCCGATTCGCAGCCGACCGGGAACCACTGCCGCTCGTCTTCTTCCTCCATAAACCGGCGCATGGCCGGGAACCACTGCCGCTCGTCTTCTTCCTCCGCAAACCGGCGCATGGCGGGCATGAGGTCGGGCTTCCACGTGAGGACTTCAATCGTGGGCCCTGCCCTCTCCCGCGCCCGGGCCAGGCGGTCCGGAATCGAGGGATCCTGCAGGTCTACCGCGACGTCCTCCAGAGTGTCGACATCTCGATATCCATGCCCGGCTAGGATGTCACAGATCTGCTGGTACCGAATGTCGATTCCGGGGAAGAAGTACGGCCCGGTGTACTGGCCGACAAAGAGCTCGTGCTTGCCAGCCTGCGCGCAGTACGACTCGGCGGCCCCGAGGAGCGCGTCGGCCGTATCAACGTGCTCGGGACGGTCGAGTAGGAAGAAGGCCTTCAGGTAGCCGCGCCCGAACTCCGGCTCCCGCCCGCCGCCGTCTTTCCCTTCCGGCGTCCTCCGCAGCACACACACGCTGAGTCCGACTACCGACCCGTCATCAGCCCATGCCACGTGCGCGGCCTCCGGTTCATAGTTCGGATCCTGAAAGAGAACTCGGCGGAACTCCACCGCCGTCATGTGGTCGTAGGGAAGCGCTTCATTCCATCCCTCGACCACACTCGCCACATGTTCTTCGACCAGCTGGGTCAGCCGCATTTTTCCCTCCACGAGCGCCGCAAGCGACGAGACCGGCCTTCACCGGCCAGCCCGCTGCATCCTCTGATCGAATGGCGAAGGCCGAGGCCAGCAAGTGATCACAAGTTGCAGCGGGACTTCGCTTGTTGTATGCTGGCTGCCGACTGCACGCCGATCACGCGGAGGAGACAGCAACCCGGCAGGGACCACGTGCCAGTGCGAGCTTATTCCGAGCCAGCCCGAGAGATACCGATCGCCCGGGAGGCAGACGTCCTCGTAGCAGGCGGCGGGCCCGCCGGTTTGGCGGCAGCCATCGCCGCGGGGCGGGCCGGCGCGGAGACGGTGCTGGTGGAGCGCTTCGGATACCTGGGCGGAACGGCGACGGCGTCCCTCATGGCCTGCATCAACGGCTTCCGCAACCAGGTGGAGCCGGATGCGACCCAGACCGTCCGCGGCATCGCCGAGGAGATCATCCTTCGGCTCAAGGAGCTGGGCGGCCTCGGCACCAGTCCCTATCAGCAGAAGTCGTATCCGACGGAGCCGGGCGCACTCGCGTACAGCTATGCCATCGACACAGAGAGGTTCAAGCACGTTGCCCTTAAGGTGTGCGTCGAGGCCGGCGTCGACATCCTCCTCCACACTTACGTCTGTGACAGCATCACCGAGGATGGCGCCGTACGCGGCATCGTAGTCGAGAACAAGTCCGGTCGCCAGGCGCTGATGGGGCTGGTGACAGTCGACGCGACCGGCGACGGCGATGTTGCGGCGCGGGCGGGTGCTGAGTTCTGGCAGGTTCGCGGCGACGAGGAGCCACGCCTAACCGACGGGATCATGTATCGCATCGAGTTCGGCGAGGGTCGTCCAAGCGGCGTGTTCGCGTGTGACTTCGGCAGGAACGCCGTCGTCTGGGGGCCGGGAGCTGCGGCCATGGACGGCACGAATGCCGACGAGCTTTCGCGCGCTGAAGTAGAGGCCCGCCTGCGAATCTACGATGACTTTGCCGACAAGCGACGGGAGCACCCTGAACTAGACAATGCCAAGGTTGTCGAGACTCCGGCGCTGCTCGGCATTCGCCAGACGCGCTTCATCGAGGGGGAGTACAAGTTGACAGCCGACGACGCCATTACCGGGGCCAGATTCGATGACGTGGTCGCCATAAGCTCCTGCCCCATCATCAGCTACTACGGCTACAGGCGCTATCTGGAGCACGAAGGCTACGATATCCCCTATCGCTGTCTCGTGCCCAAGGGCGTTGACAATCTCCTTATCGCCGGCCGCTGCATATCCAGCGAGCAGCAGCCGTATGAGTCGCACCGCGCGATGGCGCCGATCATGGCCATTGGCCAGGCGGCCGGCGCCGCCGCCGCGCTCTCTGCCCAGAGTGGAACACGCCCGCGTCGCCTTGACGTGCGGCGACTCCAGCAGTTGCTGCTTTCGCAGGGCGCGGAGCTGCGCCTCGGCGCCGGAGATGACCGATGATAAAGCGTTGGGACGTGATCACCATCGGAAACCTGTCGCGAAATCGCTACTGGGGGGAGGGCGATTACAGGGGCGTGCGCGGCGCCTGGTGCACGTCGACCCTCATCACCGGTGGCGGATTCAAGCTGTTGGTCGACCCGACTCTCAAGGAGCCGGCAGAGATGATCCGCGAGCTCGATCGTCGGGTCGGGCTGAAGCCGGAGGCGATCAGCGCTGTCTTCGTGACTCATCACCATGGCGACCATCACTGGGGGCTGGAGGCGTTCCCGCATGCAGAGTGGTGGGCAGCGAAAGAGGTAGCGGCCCTCATCAATGAGGACAGCTCTTACTCGAAGCCTGTTCAGCCGGCGTCGCCGCGTCTGTTTGATGAAATCGAGGTGATTCACACGCCGGGTCACACTCCCGAACACCACAGCCTTCTGCTCGCCTGTGATGGCCAGACCGTCGTGATCGCCGGCGACGCCGTGATGACGCGCGACTTCTACGCGCATCGGCAGGGCTACTTCAACTCGGTGAGCTTCGAGACGGCCGCTCAGACGATCGAGGAGATAGGGCGCATCGCCGACGTCGTCGTGCCCGGCCACGACAACTACTTCCTGGCCGAGTTGACACCATCTGTGGAGTAGCGACCTGATTCCAAGGAGCTGTGGATGAGCCTGAAAGAGATCAAGCCCCGGCTGCTGATGGGCCCGGGTCCTTCGGACGTGAACCCGCGCGTGCTGGAGGCGATGTCCAGACCGACCATCGGACACCTCGACCCGCAGTTTCTTTCTGTCCTCAACGACATACGCGACATGCTCCGGCAGGTGTTCCGAACCGAGAACGACCTCACACTCGCCGTCAGCGGCACCGGGTCGGCCGGGATGGAGACCTGTATCGTCAACCTAATCGAGCCAGGTGACAAGATGCTGGTCTGCATCAATGGCGTGTTCGGCCAGCGCATGAGAGACGTGGCCGAGCGCGCCGGCGCCGAGGTCACGGCCATCGAGAGAGCGTGGGGCGAGGTCTTCACGGCCGACGAGATCGCCTCGGCGATCCGCGGGGGTGGGCCGTTCAAGGTGGTCGGCATCGTCCAGGCCGAGACGAGCACCGGCGCGGCCCAGCCCATTCCGCCGATCAGCGAGGTGGTCCACGAGAGCGGCGCGCTCCTTCTGGTCGACACTGTCACCAGCCTCGCCGGCATGGAGCTCGACGTCGATGGCTGGCAGATCGACGCCTGCTACAGCGGGACCCAGAAATGCCTCTCATGTCCTCCCGGCCTTGCGCCAGTCACCTTCAGCCCTGCGGCCGTGAAGGCAATCGACGGCCGGAAGACCAAGGTCCAAAGTTGGTATCTCGACATGACGATGGTGCGCGCCTACTGGGGGTCGGAGCGCCTCTACCACCACACGGCCCCGATCAACATGAATTACGCGCTTCACGAGGCGCTAGGGATCGTGCTGGAGGAAGGCCTGGAGGCCCGCTGGGCGCGGCATGCGCTCCACCACCGCGCTCTCAAAGCGGGCCTGGCGGCGATCGGCATCCGCCATCTCGCCGACCCTGACCACCAACTGCCGATGCTGAACGCAGTCGCGGCGCCCGAAGGTGTGGACGAGGCCGAGGCGAGAAAGCGCCTGCTCGATGAGTTCGCCATCGAGATGGGAGCCGGACTGGGGCAGTTCAAGGGGAAGGCCTGGCGGATAGGGCTCATGGGAGAGAGTGCGACAGAGCGGCATGTGACGAGCGTCCTCAACGCGCTGGAAACGGTTCTGGTGGAAAAGGGTATCCTGGAGGAGATGGGTAAGGCCGTCACGGCAGCCAGGGAAGTCTATGAGAGCTGACCCCGAATGCACGGGGTTGTGGTCGAGCGGGGAACCGGGATGACGGTCAGTGCGGGCACGCTGCAAAGAGCTGACACAGAGAGAGTCGTGGACCTGCGGCACCGCGTGCGCGACGCGATGGAGCTCCCGGCTGCGGCCTGGGAGTGCCCGTCTCGCATCGGCCATAGGTGGATGTCGGAGCCGCTCGCGGTCCGCAAGGCGCACGCCATCGAGCTGAAGCTCGAACACATGCCGACCGACCTGTGGCGCGGGCAGCTCTTCGCGCGCTCGATGACCCTCGAGCACCCACGGACCCACGCTGAGTGGGGCTTCCCGGACTATACGACAGATGAGGAGAGGAGCGAAGCGGCCCAGTGTGGGCTCAGCATCCACTCGGTGTTCGGGCACGTTGTGCCGGACTACCCCAGACTCCTTGCCAAGGGACTTCGCGGGATTCGGGCGGAGGCAGAGGGAGAGCTTCCCTCCTCTGAAGACGCTGAAGAGAGGGCATTTCTCGACTCGGTCATCGTCGCGCTGGATGCGGTCATGGCGTATGCCGCGCGCCTCGCCGAGCGCTGCGAGGTGGAGGCCGGGGAAGAGACCGATGCTCGACGAGCCGGGGAGCTGCGGCAGATGGCCGCGAACGTCCGGCAAGTCCCCGCTGGTCCGGCTCGATCCTTCTGGCAGGCGCTCCAGTCAGTGTGGTTGCTCCACATGGTCTTCCATTCGACTATGAACGGCAACGCAATGGGGCGGCTTGACCAGTATGTGTGGCCCTATCTCAAGGCGGACCTCGAGTCGGGCGCCCTAGACATGGATGCCGCGGCCGAGCTGGTCGATTGCTTCTGCCTCAAATTCAACGAGCGCGCGCAGACGCTCGACGAGCAGCGGGCGGATGCGCGGGAGCCCGAGCCGCTTGACCTCACGAGCCGCACGAGGCACTACACGTCTTCGCAGATCGGTACCAACCGCGACAGCCTCGACGCTGCGAATCACTGGCTGCAGAACATCGTCGTCGGCGGCCTGACTCCGGACGGACAAGACGGAACGAATCCATCGACCTACTTGCTGCTCGACAGCTGCCGCCGCAATGAGATGACGAATCCGCTTCTCACGGTTCGCCTCCACGGAGACTCACCCGAGGAACTGGTGCGCTTCACTGCGCAGGTCCTCAAGGAAGGGGGCGGGATGCCGGCGCTGTTCAACGACGAGGCCCTCATCCCGGCCTTGGAGGGCATCGGCATACCGATGGAGGACGCTCGGGACTATACGAACGATGGATGCTGGGAGGTCATCATCCCCGGGCGGACCGACTTCCGCTTCCAGCGTCTGAGCATGATGCTATGCCTGGAGTGGGCACTGAACCGCGGCCGGTCGCGTCTCGACGGTTCTCAGCAGGGGCTCGACACCGGCGACCCTCGGGCCTTCACGTCGTACGACGAACTGTGGCGTGCCTTCCTCGCTCAGATGGATGCGATGGTCGGGCGCGTCGTGCGAAACGTCGTGAACTCCGTGGACGACCGCAGCACCATCGCTCCCGTCCCTCTCCTCAGCGCTCTGATAGAGGGATGCATTCCGACGCGGCGAGACATGACGGCCGGGGGCGCGAAGCACCGCACCTTCGCCATGCTCGCCGAGAGCGCTGCCCATGCAATCGACTCACTGACGGCGATCAAGACTGTCGTGTTCGAGCAGAAGCAGGCGACCATGAGGGACCTGTGTGACGCACTCGACCGCAACTTCGAGGGATACGCATCGCTCCGACGGAGATCGCTGGACGCGCCGAAATACGGCAATGACGACGAACGCGCAGACGCCGTCGGGCGGGCGATGATCGATGCCTTCACGGCCGCCGTGGCAAAGCATGCGGCCGCTCACGACACCCGGGTCAAGTTCCCCTGCGGCGCCGCCACCTTCTCCTGGTACATCGGCATAGGCGAGGGCCTGGGCGCGTCGCCGGATGGGAGGCTGTCGGGCGAGCCGGTATCCTCGAACTTCTCACCCGCGCTGGGGCGGGACATGCACGGGATCCCGGGAGCGATACTCTCCTACTCGAACATGCTGCACGGCAGACTACCGGCCGGCGCCCCCCTCGATCTGCGTGTAGCGAAGAGACTGGTCGAAGGCTCGGATGGCACGGCTCGGATGGCGGCGCTCATGCGCAGCTTCGTAGATACCGGCGGCTCGATGATGACTTTGACGGTGGCGGATACGGAGGAGCTGCGGGCCGCCCAGCGCGAGCCGGATAACTACCGCTCCCTGCGCGTCCGGATGGGTGGTTGGTGTGCGTACTTCACCATGCTCAGCCGAGAGCAGCAGGACCACCACATCCGACGACAGGACGGTCGTTCGTGAAGCAGGAGCTGGACCCGCCGAGTGACGTGCAGGGCCTGATCTTCGACCTGGACACCTTCGCCATTCACGACGGTCCAGGCATTCGAATGGCCGTCTATCTCAAGGGATGCCAGCTTGCCTGCAAGTGGTGCCACAGTCCCGAATCGCGACTGCCCGGACCGGAGCTCGCGTTCATCCGCGACCGCTGCCTGCGGTGCGGGGCGTGTGTGCACGCGTGCCCGCGGGGAGCGCACACGGTCAGCGGGTCAGGGCATAATATCGATCGCGCACGCTGCGAGGCCTGCGGCCGCTGTGTCGAGCAGTGCGCCTCAGGGGCTCTTGTGCTGAAGGGCCATCACGTGTCGGCGGGCGAGATCGTCGAGCGGGCAAGTCGGCTTAGACCGTTTTTCGAGCACTCCGGCGGCGGGATCACCCTCACCGGGGGAGAGGTTGCGTGCCAGGTCGAATTCGCCGAAGCCGTGTTGGCTGGGTGCCGCAGCCGCCGCATCCACACCGCGATCGAGACGAACGGCGCGTGTCCGTGGGAGCAGCTCGAGAGTCTCCTCCCCCACTCCGACCTAGTGCTGTACGACATCAAGCTCATCGACGAGGCAGAACATCGGCGCTGGACAGGGGCCTCGAACCGCGTGATACTCGACAACGCGAGCCGGCTTTCGGGATACCAAGTCCAGGTGCGGGTGCCCCTGATACCCGAGATAACCGACACAGACAACAACTTGCGCGGCATATTCGCGTTCATGAGGCGCGTCGGCCTGACGTCGATCGCATTCCTCCCCTACAACACGGCCGCGGCGGCCAAGTACGAGTGGTTCGATCTGCCCTTCGAGATCGAGGGGGAGTCCCAGGGCGAAGAACGCCTGCAGGCCATTCTGGCAATGGCGAGAGAGGCCGGCCTGGAGGCGTCGGTTTCCTAAGCCGCCGCGCTAGCCGTGCGACACGGGGCGACCTGGCCTCTCAGGACTCCGAATCACCGCCCAGCTGGCTGAGGCCGCTCTCATCTGAAGCAGTCGGGCCCAACAGGTCGGCGTCCGAACCCAGCTGCTGGAGCCGGGCGCGCACCTCATCCACTTGCTCGGACTTCAAGCTCTTCTCCAGCATCGGGAAGATCAGCGAGTCCTCCTTCGCGGCATGGCGCTGAAGCAGCCCCGCAGTAAGGTTGCACAGCGCGAGCAGCTTCCTCCCGGAGGCCTCGTCCGGCGGCCCGCCCGCGTCGATCTGGTTGACCAGCTCCAACATCTCATCCGTCCGGGCCGCCAGACCGGCATGGGCACTCATGTCGTCTTCGGCCTCCTCCGCGAAGAAGCTGCCGAAGACGTCGGCGCCTTTGGCTCCCTCCGATATCATGCGGCGGGCCTCTGGGAAGAACCCTTCTTCTTCCCTGCGGAAGTGAATGTGCAGGCGACGGCGGAACATCTCCAGCTCATCGCGCACGACACCGGCTCCGCCGAGGGAGGACGCGTCGGCGCCTACAAGACCTCGGACGGTCGATTGCAGATCCTGCATCTCCCGCAGCAGAGCCGTGTGCTCCTGCCTCAGGTCCTCAAAGGGCGATTTGACCGACATGCCTGTTCCTCCGTGTGCCCGAATCTACCACCCGCCATCTTGTGCTTACCTGTGGGGCATCCTGTCGACTTTTTCCCGAGCGGTGTGCGGTATCTGCGCGACGAGAGGACTCGTCCCCGACCTCGCCTAATTGGGCCTCACGCGCAGTGCCAGCATCGGCTGCAGATGCACGGTCGCTTCTGAGGATCACGCACACATCTCATGAAGGCACCTATCAGGGCAATGATCGTGATGGGGACGCGGCCGGAGGTCGTGAAGCTCGCCCCTCTCGCGCTGGAGCTTCGCCGCTACCCGAAGCAGTTCTGCGTCACGCTGGTCGGCACCGGCCAGCACCGGGACCTCGTGCCCCAGCATCTGCGGCCGTTCCGGCTGCGGCTCGATGCCGACCTCGGTGTGATGAAAGCGCGTCAGGCTCTAGCGGAGATCACCGCACGGACAGTGCGGCGAATGGACACGCTCCTGGCAGACGATCCTCCGGATGTCATGGTTGTCGAGGGCGACACAACGGCCGTCCTCGCCGCCGGGCTGGCGGCCTTCTACCGCAAGATTCCAGTCGCTCACGTCGAGGCAGGGCTCCGCTCCCGAGACATCTACAACCCCTTTCCGGAGGAGATCAACCGCCGACTCGTCGGCGGACTTGCAGAGATCCACTGTGCGCCGACTGCCGGTGCGCGGGAGAACCTGCTCTCCGAGAACGTTCCGGCAGACCGCATCTTCGTCACCGGGAATACGGCTGTCGACGCGCTGCTGATTGCGGCCAAGCGCAGGCCGAAGCGGCCGGCCGTGCCCGCGGCGGCGCTCCGCGGGCGGCGCATGATCCTTCTCACAGCCCACAGGCGGGAGAACTGGGACCGCGGCATTCGGGAGATCTGCCTGGCCGTGCGCGATCTGCTGCAACAGTTCTCGGACATCGCAGTCGTATATCCGGTCCATCCCAACCCGGTGGTCAGGGACCAGGTCGTTCGCCTCCTCGACGGTCAGGACAGGGCGCACTTGATTGAGCCGGCCGGATACGTCGAGTTCGTAGATCTTATGAAGCGCTGCTACCTGATACTGACGGACTCCGGTGGGATTCAGGAAGAGGCACCATCGCTGGGCAAGCCGGTCCTGGTGATGCGAGAGAAGACGGAGCGAACCGAGGGGATCGAGGCCGGCTGCTCACGCTTGGTCGGCGCCGACAGCAAGCGCATTGTCGCGGAGACATCCCTGGTCTTGCGCGATCCGGACGTCTACAAGGAGATGGTGTCATCCGACAACCCGTATGGGGACGGGAAGGCCGCTTCTCGCATACGACGGGCGCTGGCGTACTACTTCGGCCTGACTCGCCGCCGCCCGAGGGACTTCGGCGCTCAGGCGACTTGCCGATAGATCACAGTAGGCCGAAGGCGCGAGAGATGTACACGGCCATCTGGTCTCGCGTCACTCGCTTCCGGGGGCGATAAAGGCCGTCAGGGTAGCCGGCTACCACCTCCGTTTCCGCCAGATACTCGATGTGCCTGCGCGACCAGAAGTCGGCCGGCACGTCGCCAAAGGTCGGCTCCTCCGGAGGCACGTAGCCCTCGAGACCCGCCTCCCCCCTGGGCTCGGCGGTGGCCCGGGCGATGTAAACGGCCATCTGATCCCGCGTGACCCATGTAGTGGGTCTGTATTTGCCGTCAGGGTAGCCGCCGATGATCGCCTCGCCGGTGAGATACTCCACATGTCGGAAGCACCAGTATGTGGTCGGGACGTCCCGGAACGTCGGTGTGGCCGGAGGGGCGTAGGCGCTCAGGCCATCCTCCCCCATCGGCGTCACCGCGGCCCTCGCTATGAACACGGCCATCTGGCCGCGGGTCACATCCCACGCGGGATGGTAGCCGCCGTCGCCGTAGCCGGCGACGATGCCGTCGGCGTGGGCGACCTCAATCGCCTGAAAGGCCCAGTGGTCGCTAGGAACATCGTAGAAAGTCCTAACGAACCCCTCACCCAGGTCGCGGCGGGCCTCCTCGAGTGCGGCCGGATCGCGAGTCCAGTCCCGCCAGTCGGCGGCCACCCGCCGCGCCACATCGATGGCCCATTGCTCGCCGCCCCCGGCTTTGTGCAGCTCGACGTACTCGTAGTCTTCCACGCCATCCCGGAGCCACTTCAGGCGCATGGACGGACAGACGCCGTCGATGCCGACCTGTTCGCCCGGATAGACCAGCATCCCCTCTCCCGGATAGCCGGCCGAATAGCCGGTGACATCGTTCCACGGATCGGATGTCCAAAGGTCAGCCTTCCAGTAGAGCAGGCCGGTCATGCCGAGGCTCTGGTTCGTGAACCCAGGCTGTATGCGGAAGTTGATCGGCGCGAAGTCGATCTCCCATTTGGGCGAGTAGTCGTCTTGTACGAGGCAGTTGTAGGACCAGGTCTCGTCTCCCTTCTGCTGGACATGGGCCACCCGCGCCGCGGCGGCATCGTGCATCTTCGGCAGCAGCACCCAGATGTCCACCGCCGAGGGGCCGGTCCCAGAGCCGTCATCATATAGCTCGGGGACCGGCGTCATCGTCACCAACTGCTTCACACCAGCCTGATGCAGGTTGCGGGCCCACTGCTTGAGCGACTCGTGGAGGCCGGTGCAGCTATCGATTTCATCTGCCGTGTACGCATAGAGCAACAGCCCGGGTGCGTGCGCCCCGGCCGCATCGCGGATCTCGTCAACGCTGGGCGCAGGACTCATCGAGCACGTCTCATTGTCCGCGCCGCTCCAGAATCCGACATTCGTGCAGTTCAAGCCATAGTTGCCGACGAAGTCCGACTCGTCCGCCAGCTCGGTATTCCTCGGCATCAGCTTGTTGCGGAGCAGTTCCCCGCCTTTCGCCCTCAAGTCGCCCTCTATGCCGATGGACGACTTGAGCGAAGGCCGGAGCGGAAGCTCGAAGTTCCAGACCGTCAACGTGAGCTCGACTGATGCGTCTCCTTGATCGCTGGTGACGACAAACGTGCCCGAGTACCGCCCCGCTGAGGCGTCTCGGGGAACAAAGACATCGACCCATATCGGGTGACTCCTGCCCGACGCGAGATCGAAGGGCACTGCGTCAAGCTCCGCGCCGACCAAGTCCGCGCCCGTGGCGGGATCGACGAAGGGGATCAGGCCGTCGGGATACCAACCCGGGCCCCCCGAGCGGTTCTGTCCTCCATGCGCGGGTGTGCTCACGTAAACGTAATGCTCGCGGTAGAGGGTGATGTTTTTCCGCCCGATGCGGGCCCCACTCGGCCCGGCCAGATCCGGCGCGGACACATTAACGTTGGTGAGGCTCGCATCCGAGGCTCGGACCACGATCTGGAATGACTCGTACTCGCCCTTCGCGGCATACAGGGGTATCTCACGATCTGTGCCGGGGCCCGCGTCCGGCGCGACGCGTTCCAGGCTGGATACCACCCACACCTGCGGCGCTGCAGCAGCGGGCGCTGCGGCCAGAGCTAGCATGCCGGCCACAAGCGCCCATGGACCGAAGAAGAACACACTACCATTGACAACGAAAGAAGGGAGTCTCTCCATCGCGAACGCTCCACTCGGACAGCACTGCCTGTCCGCCCCGTTTTCGCGTGCCGAGGACTCACCCTCTCGCTGAACGCCGGCCACGTGTCGAGCCCGTGGACAGGCGTGTTGCGAACTGACCCAAAGAGACCGATCCGCGGGAGTGGCAGGGCCATGTGATCGACTCCCGGTTCGCTGGGCAGACAGCCTGTTCGCGCAAGGGCTCCGTACCTGCGCCGTCGTCATCACAGCCTGGCTGCATGGGCAAGGCCGGACAAACGTCTTGCACAGCAGCCTGAGTAATGATAGGCTGCTGTCGACTGGGCTCGCGTCTCATCCTTTGGCTTGGCCAGGGATTAAGTCTGCGCGTCTGCTCGGACACGCGCCAGCCGGCCAGTGGGGCGGCGCCGCCCGTTGAGAGGCGGGGAGCCATGAAGATCGACCTGCGCGATCTCGTAAAGCTGGTTGTCCTCACTCTGGGTATTCTGATCGGGCTGCATTTCGTGAGTCAGATCGCACGGGTAGTGCTCCTGTTTGCGCTTGCGATCATCCTGGCAATGATGCTGACGGCCCCAGTGAGCTGGCTCGAGCGCCGCCGCGTTCCCCGATGGGTTGGGGCTTTGCTCGTGATCGCTGCGCTTGTCGGTGTCCTCGCTCTGCTGGGGCTCTGGTTGGTGCCCCCCCTCGTCGAACAGACCTCCGCGCTAATCGCCAAGATGCCCGATTATGTGCGCAGCGCGCGTGCGTGGCTGGCCGAGGTCACAGCACGGTATCCCAGCCTGCAACAGATCGTGACCCCGGACGAGCGGGCGGTGAGGGACATCGTGTCCCGGGCCCAGCGTGTACTCGTCCAGGCCGGCCAGTTCGTGTTGACCCTGCTCGGAGGGTTGGCGGCCCTGGTCGTGCTGCTCGTCATGACCGTCTTCACCCTCGTTCATCCTCGGCCGCTGCTGCGCGGTCTCTTTGGGCTTGTTCCGGTCGATCAACGTCTCCCGGTAGCGCGCGCCCTTCTGGTCACCGCACGGCAGATGCGAGTCTGGGCATGGTCTTCGAGCCTGGTCGGCATTGTAGACGGGACGATTGTCTGGGTCGGGCTGTCATTGATGGGTGTGCAACCGGCCCTTCTGCTGGCCGCTTTCGTGTTCGTCGGCGAGTTCTTCCCCTACATTGGACCCATAGCGGCCGCCGTTCCCGCAATCGCATTGGCACTGGTGGTGAAGCCGATCACCGCCCTGTGGGTGCTCCTGCTCTATCTTGGGGTACACCAGCTGGAGGGCTCGATTCTCAACCCCTTGATCGTCTCCAAGCAGATGAGGTTCCATCCTCTGTCCGTCGGCTTCGCGCTGCTCGCGCTGGGGAAACTCTACGGGGTGCTTGGCGCGTTCCTGGCGATTCCGGCTCTCGCGACACTCAAGGCCTTCTACACGGAGTTGATCCTCAAACGCCGCGGGCTCGATGAGCAGGAGACCGAGGAGTGCGCCGACATTGTGCTGGAGTCCCGCCGGCCGGGCCCCGACGTTCGCGATGCCGTTGGCGAAGCCGAGGGCGCGAGTCGAGAATAGGCCTGTGCGCTAGCCGTCCGCCTGGTGCTCTTCTGTCCAGTAGCGCTCCTGCGCAACGGCCCCCAGCTCGCCGCACAATATCATGATGTAGGCGGAGTAGTAGATCCAGAGCAGCAAGACGACCGCCCCGGCAAGCGGGCCGTAGAGCTGGCCATAACGGCTGCTGCCCACTACCAGCATCGAGAAGACCGACCTGGAGGCGATCCACAAGAGCGCGGCCGGCACGGCGGCCGCCAGGGCGCCTCTGGCCGTCACCCGACCGGCGGGCAGCAGCCGATAGAGAGCAAAGAAGAACGAAGCCGCCAGTGCCGCCTGCACGCTCAAGCTCATCGCTCCGTTCACCAGCTCGACGTAATCCAAGTAACGCAAGTAGGCGCCGATGCTGCTGGCGTAGGCGCGAAACGTCGCGGCCACGCTCACCATGACTGCGCTGGCCAAGAAGATCAGCCCCGCCGCGATAACCGCCAGAAAGCTGATCGCCTTTCGCGCGAAGAAGCTCCCCTTCGGCTCGCCCGCCCAGACGATAGTCAATATCATCGACAAGGTCGTGAACAGGTTCATCCCCGACCACAGTAGTGCGAAGGTCCCCACGACGTCCACAAGCCACCGTCCGCTGGAAGTACGAGTGGAATCTAAAGCCTTCAACATGACATTGCTCGAGCCGGGGAAGTACTGCTGAACGGCGGCCTCGACGTGCCTGAAGGCCTGATCCGAGCCAATCACGTGGCCCAGGGCCGATATCAAGAGCAGCCCGAGCGGAATCAACGAAAGCGAGGCGAAGAAGGCAACCGAGCCGGCCATGAGTCCGCCCGAATCGCGCGAGAATCTCTTCTGGGCCCCGGTCAGCAGGGCCCACGCTTCGCTGAGCAGGTGTCGCACAGGTCGCCACCGAGATCCTGCCGCGGCTCTCTCCGTAAGTCGAGAGCTGCGCCGCCGTTGTTGGGCCTGTCATTGGTCCCACTGGACAGAGCCCGAACCGGCACGGCGACCAGTATACCCGAAGAGCCAGCAAAGGAGAAGATCAGGCGCCAGAGCAGCGGTCGCCTTTCCAGTTGGCAGGATGAGGTGCGCATTCCCGCCCACAGATCGACGAAGGGCACGGCGGACCCACTGTTGAATGTCCAAGGGCTGGGATGGATTCAGATGCTCTCGGCACTCGTGCTCTCCCTACTCGCGGCCGCAGCTCTGGCCACTGAGGGGCCACCGAAAACTCATACTATCCCCGACGTGCCTCTGGTCGCTCAGACTGCGGACTGGTGTGGGCCGGCGGCTCTGGCAGCGGTGCTGCAGTATCACGGTGAGGAGATCACCCCGGACCAGATTGCGCAGGAGGTGTATCTGCCCGACTACCGGGGGGCCTTGAACCTCGACCTCCTTCTGTATGCACGAAGGCGCGGCTTCGAGGCCTGGGCGGGCGAGGGCTCTGTCCATCGCATCACGGGCGCGGTCTGCCGGAATCGCCCTGTGATCTGCATGGTGCGCCGCGGAAATCCGTTGGCGCAGAGAAACCACTTTCTCGTTGTGACGGGCTACGATTCGCAGAAAGGTGTGTGGGTGGTCGACAGCGGCGCAGGGAAGCGCGAGACATTGGGCCAGGCACACTTCCATTCCGAATGGCAAGCATGTGGCCGCTGGATGCTGATCGTCGAGGGCACGCAGACGAGGGAGGCAGAGCAGCAGCCCCCTCAGTAGCTTGACTCTGCCGGGGCCATGCGGCAGCCGGCGCTGTGCGAAAGATGACCGACTCCAGCGCGACCACGATCATAGGTCTTTCCCTGTTGGCGATGCTGATCGTCGCCGCGCCGGGGTGTCAGACAGACCGCAACGGCATGACAGTCGACGTGTCGGCCGCCATCGAAGTCTACCGTGACCAGGTTGATCGGAGGCCGGGCAGGGATGAGCTCGATAGGATGATCGCTCGGCTGCCTGCCGAACAGCTCAACGATCTCGGGGTGCTGTACGAGAACGAGGGGAGACTGGAGGATGCGGCCTGGGCGTACCAGCACGCGGTCTGGCGCGACCCAAGATATGGTCAGGCCTATGTTAACCTCGGCAATGTGCTGCGTGAACAGGGGAAGCTGGACCAGGCCCGCCTTCGCTATCGGCAGGCGATGGCCCTCGATCCGGATGGCTTCGAGGCGGCGAATAACTTCGCCGATCTCTGCGCTGAAGAGGGGCAGTTGCTCGACGAAGCCATAGAGCGACTGGCACCGGTGGTAGATGAAGCAGGCCCATATCGTCCCTTCGGCCTCGACACGCTCGGCTGGCTCTATCATCTGCGAGGAGAGCACGAGCGAGCGCGCGAAGTGCTCGAAGAGGCGCTCGAGGAAGCCCCCTCCCATCAGCCAGCATTGCGGGCAACGATCCACCTCCATCTAGCGGAGACATACAAGGCCCTCGGCCAACTGGCGGAAAGTGAGTCGCACGACGCTGCCGCCCGAGGAATCCGGGGGCAGACGGCACCGGCTCCGGCGGGGTCGGATAATCGTGAGTCCGGCTAGCTCGCGCACCGCTTCGGCAGGGGCGAGGGCGCGTGTACCAGAAGGAGCTATGCGCTGCGATCTGGAGCGCGCAGCCGGGCGAATCAGGAAGTAAGCCACCCGAAAGGAGGTGATGCGGTTGGAGTGCAGCACGGGTCGAAGACTAGTCGCACTGGCCCTTGTCGTCCTCGTCGCGGCGGTGTTTGGCGGCTCGGCCGGCTGGGCGGCACCGGTGCCGTCCCAGGCCTCGGCCGGGGCAAGGGAGAACCCCGATGCGGAGGCCGTCGCCGCCGAGCGAGAGCTCGTAGAGGGCAAGCTCATGGACTTCGGCTTGAGCGAGGAGGACGCAGGTAGCCGGGTCAGTCTCCTGACCGACGAAGAGGTCCACGTCCTTGCTGGTGACCTGGATTCTCTGCAGGTCGGGGGCCACGAAATCGAGTGGAACACCACCACGGTCGTGCTCCTGCTGATCCTGGTAGTCCTGATAGTTCACTGACGCGTCCGACGCGCGGAGTGGTCGGGCGAGGAGTCGGGCGGCGCTCAGGAGGGCCCCGCCGACGCGTCAGGGAGAGATGAAGCCCTGAAGCCCGGAAGTCTTTCGCGGGTGGCCGCCTGACACCCTCGCCTGCCAAATTGCCTGATGATAGGCAAGGAGTTCCGCAGGAGCAGGAGTAGCCATAGGCATTGCTTCTAAGCATGTGGGGCCTCGCCGGCCTGGCAGCCAGGCGCTATGCGAGGACGGACGAGGAGGCAAGGCTCCCGGGGGCGCTGGGGAGGGTACAGAAATGGCACACGTGTGTCCATGATGGCACGCGTATTTCTTCGACAACGCCCTTCGTCGCGTCTTCTTCAATCCGCAGAGAATGTTCGGACCGTACGTGAGCCGCGGCACGACCGTACTTGACGTCGGCTGCGGCATGGGCTTCAACGCCATCGCACTTGCCCAGATCGTCGGGGACAAGGGACGTGTGATCGCCGTAGACGTTGAGCCGAAGATGTTGGGTGTCCTGGCGAAGCGCGCCCGAAGAGCTCGCGTCCTCCATCGGATCGATGTTCGTCAGTGCAAACCTGGCGCCATCGGCGTAACCGAGAAGGTCGGATTTGCTGTCGCGTTCTGGGTGGTCCACGAGGCGCCGGACGCCGCAGGCTTCCTGAGACAAGTGCGTTCCTGCTTGGTCTCAGAGGCGAAGCTCATGATCGTGGAGCCGAAGGGGCGCGTCTCTGCGGAGGCCTTCGGGCAGACGCTCGCCGTGGCCGAGCGCATTGGGCTGCGCCTGCACTCTCAGCCGCCAGTTCGCTTTAGCAGAGCGGCCGTGTTGGAGCCAAGCTAGCGCGGGAGGGAGGGCTAGGGCGCGCCGGGGAGTCGAAGTGCTCGCCTCAAGCGGAGGCCCCAGCCACCCCATCGACTCTGAAGTGAGTTGAGGTACGTGATCCGCGACCGGAGGCGAGAACCCTCCAAGAGCGACAGAACGCGGGTAGGCGTTATCTTTGGTGAGAAGTAGAAGCTTGGCTCGATCAGGTCGGCACCCGGAGCGACGACGCCCTCGTCAACCGCGGCTTGCGCGAGGCCGGTCCCCGGGTACACACGCAGCCCCAGAGTGCACAGAATGCGGTCGCGCGGCCCCAGAGCCGAGCGCATGAGACGAATCGTGCTGCGCACGGTCGCGTCGGTCTCGCCGGGGCCGCCAAAGATGAAAGACCACAACACCGGAAGCTCGCTCTCGCGTGCCCAGGTCGCGGTGTGGGCGATCTGGTCCGGGCCGAAGCCCCTTCTTAGCTCTGACAGCACCGACCCGTCGCCGCTGTCGGCCGTACACACGACGGAGGTAAACCCGGCCCTCTTCATCAGGCCGAGCAGTTCCTTGGAGGCAGAGCCCGGATGAAGTCCGGATGTGTGAAGCTCGGCCTTCAGGCGGCTCTGGATAATCGCTTCGCAGAGAGCCAGGGCGTGACCCGTCGGATGGTTGAACGTCGCGTCCGCGATCTCGAAGCGGCCGACCTTCCAGCGGGAGTTCGTCTCCCAGATCTCCGCAGCTACCGTCTCCGGCTTCCGGAAGCGGTAGTCTTGGCCCTGGATACGGGGATAGGTGCAATAGATGCACTCGAACTGGCAGCCACGCTTGCTCTGAACCGGCATCGGACTGCCGCGGCGCAGATACTCCTTCACATTCACCCACTCTGCCATACGGGCGAAGGGCAGCTCATCGAGCTCCTCGACCCTGGTCGGTGAGACGGCGTACTGCGAGTAGGTGTGGCGCGTGCAGACACCGGCGAGTTCCGAGGGTTGACCACCCGCGTTGAGACATGCGAGCAGATCGACTAAGCCTTGTTCGCCCTCCCCGACGATGGCATAGTTCGCCTCCAGCCTGCGAACGAGCTGGTGCGGCGCCATGCTCACGGCAGGACCGCCTACGACCAGGGGTACATCAGTAAGCGAACGAATCTCGCGAGCTACTGCAGCGGCCTCAGGCAGATGGGAGCGAGGCCGCAGGAAGTCGCCATTATCGAGATTCGACACAGAAAGCCCGACGGCAACAGGCAGCCAGTCCTCGACAGCCTTTGCCAGCTCGCGCCGGGCATCCTTGGCGAGGCTGAGATCGAGCACGCGGGGCAGGAAGACATTCGCTTTCAAGGCGGACGCTATCAGGCAGAGTCCGAGCGGCGGGGCAGGCCGACGCGCCTGCCCAAGATTGGGGCGGACTAGCAGAACGTTCATGCGCTCGCCTTCCGCGGACCGACGGTAGCTGTGTCACCCGACGTTCAGGTGGAGTGTTCTGCGCGGCCTACAGGCCGTCCTGCGCGGCTATACCACCGGCTGAGACGCTCGGCCCATTGGTCGCCGCTCCCCCGGCCAAGGCCATGGTCAGGTTGTCGACGCGGGCCCGAGGCACGTCTGGGGGAGTCAGGTTCTACTCCATATAGCCGAGATTCCGCAGCCGCTCGGCCAGCTCGCGCCGGTCAGCAGAGGAGAGCGCGTATTGCCGGACCGGCCCCGGCATGACCTCTTCGGCGGAGCAATAGCGGACGGGGCAGGCGGCCAGGAAGTCCGGCGCGAAGAGCTCCTCCAGGACTCTGCCGGCCATCTCCTCCGGGACCGGCTCGCCGAGCAGGTGTAGCAGAGTTGGAGCCAGATCGACCAGCCTGGCGTCCTGGATGACCTTCGGGCCGGCCACGTAATGCCCGTGCGCGATCAGGATGCCATCCTGCCGATGGGATCCGCTCCACGTGCCAACGCCCCCGCCCATGGGCTCCACGACGCGGAGGACGTCAGAAGACCGGCGCGGGCTGCCACGGGCAAGCCGCTCGACCGCTTCACTCCGCGCCACGTAACCTTCCCGCCACATGACGATCATGTCCGGCAGGGCATCCGCGGCCGGACACGGATAGAGGTCGGTCGTGCGAAACACGTCGGCCACAACGAGGACACCGGTGTCGGGATCGCGAAGCTGCTTCAGTCCGGCCGCCAGCTCCTCACAGATCCGGTCCGCTTCCTCTCCCGGCCTTACCGTTCCGTAGGGGAATCGGTCCCTGCGATTCAGATAGAGGTAGCTGTGCTGGGTGCTCACAGCGAAGGCCTTGGTCCGCCGCCAGTCTATGCGGCTGAGCAACAGCATCGACGTTATCTGGCTGCGCACAGAGGGAAGTGCGTTCTTCAGACAGTCCTTCAGCCAGCGGGGAGCATGCCTGCACGCCTGTCCCCACAGGGCTCGCACCACCCGGAAGCCAACGGTGCTCCTCGGCGCGCAGACCAAATAGCCCTGCTGCTCCAGCCAGCGGTTGAGGTGGATCAGCTTGTGACAGGGGCCGAAGCCGTGGTCGGACATGACGAGGACCGTTCTCGGCTCCGGAAGTCGCCTCATCACGGCGTCCACCGCGCGGTCCACCTGCTGAAATACCCGCTTCAGGGCAGTGGCCAGCGAACGAGGGGCATCTGGATCGTAGCCCGGATGAGTCGGGTCGCTGAACCGCCAGAAGAAGTGCTGAGCGCGGTCGGTGGCGCCTATCACCATGACAGATAAGTCGCTCGGGTAGCGCTGGAACAGATAGCACGCGGCCCTGGCCTGGTTGTCTATCATCGCCAGAATGCGCCTGAGGTATGCATCCGAGTCGGCGTGATCGGCGAAGTCACCGTGGAGGTCATACCCGCCGATGGCGGCGCGAAGCTCCGCACAAAGCTCCGGCGGATGAGCGAACTGGGAGCGAGCGCCGGGCGTCTCAAGGCCTGCCACGAGGTAGCCGTTCACCGGCTCGGGTGGGTAGGTCATGGGGACGCCCAGCACGCCCACGCGCTTTCCGGCATCGCTGAGCAGCCGCCACAAGGTCTTTCCCCTGATCAGCGCGCCGTTATTGAACTGGAGCTCATAGCTCCGAGGGCGAAACGAGAGGAAGTTCATGACCCCGTGCTGGCCAGGGTGCTTGCCTGTCATGAAGGTGGTCCATGACTCAGGGCTGAGGGCCGGGACCGTCGACTTCAGTGGGCCTCGGACGCCCCGATGGTAAAGACGCGAGAGGCACGGCAGCTCGCCGTCCTCAAGCCATGGCCCCAGCAACCGGAAGGTCGCCCCATCGAGGCCCACAACCAGCACGCTGCGAGGAGACTCGAAGGCCCGCATAAGGCTCGTATCCTCTCGAAGGAACGGCTTCTGCCAGCCGGAGCAAACGCCTGTCTGAGAAGGCCGACATAGGTGAAGACGACACGTGGCCGGGCAGGAGAGCTGTAGCCGGGCGCTTGCACAGCGGTCGGCCCGTCGGGGCTGGCGCGATGGGAGGCGCAGGTTGCTAGTGGGGCATGCCGCTGAGAGCTTCGAAGCCGCCGACGATATCCAGCAACTCCGCTGTTATGGAGCTCTGGCGCTGCTGGTGATAGCGCTTGCAGAGATCCTGGAGCCGCTCGTCGATGTTTCTCTCGGCGGCCTGCATCGACGCCATTCGGCTGGCATTCTCGGCTGCGAGGGACTCTACGACAGAACGGTAGACCGATACGAGGAGGTGCTGGCGGATCAAGGAGGAGAACAGCGTATTCCAGTCCACTGAGAACATCGGCAGGCCGCGCGCCCCCCACGCTCTCTCTGCCAGGGCCTCCAGCCATCGCCGGTCAACGGGGAGAAGCTGACGCATACTTGGCAGATAGCGGGCCTTGGAGGTCGGTCGGCTGTGGAAGATCAGGAAGCGGTCCACCCCCAACTCGCGGTGCCACTCGTCCACCTGGAGCAGGACTTCTCGCACGAGCGGCATCACGCCGGACAGGGAAGCCGGCACGGAGAACACCTCGTCCAGTTGCTGTCCCGCCTGCTCGAGCGGGAGAACGATTCGCAGCCCGACCGCCAGGGCCGCCCGGTCGCTCGCCGGAACGTCCAGCTTCCGGATCTCTTGCAGCGAGAAGGCCGCGATATCCTCGTTGAACTGACCGCACATGCCCTGGTCCGAGCCGATGATGATGAGGCCGAGGCGGCCGCTCTCGGCCCGGCCGGGCGCGCTCACGCTCTCCGGCGCGTGGCGCAGCGCAATCTGCAGACCCAGCTCCACCGCCCTGTGATAGTCGGTGAGGGCATCCACTGCGTCCTGGAAGTGGCGTATGCTGAGTGCCGCCAGGGCCTTCATGGTCTTGACGACGGACCGCAGATCCCTGGCCGTGTCTATCTTGCTGTCTAGTTCCTCGAGTGTTTCCACCGCTTACTCGGACTGGAGTTCCTCAATCGCCGCCGCCGCGGCGCGGATGATTGCATCCTGGTCTTCATCGCTCAGCTCTCCCCCGGCCTCTATCCGCTCTGCCACCACCCCAAGCTCCTCCCGCATGGCGGTCGTGACAGCCTCCTCGACCGCGGGAAGGTCTGCCAGTTCGAGCTGGTCGAAGAGGCCTCGCGTCGCCGCGAGAAGGACTGCCACCTGCTCAACCGGTCGCATGGGCGCATACTGCGGCTGCTTGAGGATCTCTCTGATCCGCCGTCCGCGCTCCAGCGTCTGCCGAGTTTCCTCGTCGAGCCGCGTACCGAAGCGAGAGAAGGCCTCGAGCTCCTCGAACTGTGAGTAGGCGAGGCGAAGGCTGCCAGCGACCTGCCTGTACGCGGGAAGCTGCGCCTTGCCCCCAACCCGGGATACCGACCGACCCACGTCCACCGCCGGGAGCAGGCCCTTCTGCTGCAGGTCGGGGGCCAGGTAGATCTGACCGTCGGTGATGGATATGAGATTCGTCGGAATATAGGCAGAGATATTCTGCGCCTCGGTCTGGGCTATCGGCAGCGCCGTGAGCGACCCGCCGCCTTTGCTCTCTCTCCTGTTGGTGGCCCGCTCCAGCAGGTGGGAATGAATGTAGAAGATGTCGCCCGGATAGGCTTCGCGTCCCGGCGGCCTGCGGAGAAGCAGCGACAGCTCCCGATAGGCGTTTGCGTGGCGAGTAAGATCATCGTAGATGATGAGAACGTCGCCTCCGTCGTCCATGAAGTACTCCGCGACGCTGGTGGCGGCGTAGGGGGCCACGTACTGAAGCCCAGGTGCGTTATCGCCAGTGGTCACCACAACCACGCAGTAGTCGAGCGCGTTGTGCTCACGCAGATCGGCTATCACCTTGGCCACGGCTGAGCTTCGCTGCCCGATGGCGCAGTAGACGCAAACGACGCCGTGGTTCCGCTGGTTGATTATCGTATCGATGGCTATCGCAGTCTTCCCCGTCTGCCGGTCGCCGAGGATCAGCTCTCGCTGGCCGCGGCCGATCGGTATGAGAGCATCGATGGCTTTCAGCCCGGTCTGGAGCGGAGTCGTCACTGGCTCGCGATCGGTGATCGGAGGCGCGGGCCGTTCGACGCGCCGACGCGCACTGGTCCGCAGCGGGCCGCGGCCGTCCCGGGGAAGGCCGGTTGCATCGATGACACGGCCCAGAAGGGCTCTCCCGACCGGCACATCCAGCAGCCGGCCGGTCCGCCGCACCTCGTCTCCGGCCTCAACCTGCTCGCTCTCCCCGAGAAGCACCACCCCGATCTCATCGGGGTCGAGGTTGAAGGCAAGGCCGAGCAGGCCTCCAGGGAAAAGGACAAGCTCATCGGCCTGCACGCCCGGCAGTCCGGCTACGCGGGCAATGCCCCTGCCGACGTAAGTGGCTGTGCCGGTCTCTTGGACTGTGAGCTCAGGCTCATGCGCTTCCAGAACGCGGTCGATGGCATCGGCGGTGCGGCCGGCGATCAATGTTAGGGGGCCCGGCCTAGTCGCCATCGCCTGTCTCTTCCGCAAGGGCCCGGGACAGGCTCTCGCCCAGCGCATCGAGGTAGTCGCGCACGTTCCATCCCACCTTGTGTCCGCCCGCCCTGATCTCGATGCCGCAGATCAGATCGTCGAAAGTCTCAAATCGGATCGTGCCCTGTCCGCAGTCGGGCTCCAGCACACTCGCGACCCGGTGGCGTGTCTCCTCCGGGATCGTAAAGGCGCTTCGCACGGTGAGAGTAGAGGTCGAGTCCGCCACGGCCGCGCGCAGCATCCGCCGATCGTCGTCTCCCAGGCTTTGCAGCCGGTTGAGGAAGACGGCGACGATGTGATCCTGCAGGTCTTCGCCGGCGAGGTCCCGCATTATCCGAGCAGTGATCGCGCAGATTCTTTCGCCGGCCCGCTGGCGCATATCCGACAGGAAGGACTCGCGTTCCCTGCGGATGGCGTCCCGCCACTGGTGCTCGAGCGCATCGACCTCTTGGCGGGCCGAATCGATCATCGCCCGACGTCTCTCGTGTGCCTCCCGTTCCGCCTGAGCCAGGGTCTGCTGTCTCCTGCGCTCGAGATCGTCTCGCTGTCTGCGGTAGGCGGCGGCCTCCTCCTCGGCCTGCCTCGTCTTCTCCTCGGCCTCGGTCATCCGGGCGGCGATGCCTTTCTCCCTGTCGTCCATCGCTCGGACAATCGGGCCATAGAGAAACCGCTTCAGGAGCGCGACCAGCACAAGGAAGTTGACGATCTGGGCGACGACCGTGAACCAGTCAACCTGCATTGGCGTCTACTTCCCTGAGATGAAATGATCCCAGAACGGGTTAGAGAAGATGACAATCATAGAGACGACGAAGCAGTAGATAGCCGTCGACTCGATCATGGCCAATCCCACGAACAGAGTGCGGGTGATCGTGTTGGACTCATCGGGCTGCTGGGCGATAGACGTGAGGGCCGCCGTCACGGCCCGGCCTTCCGCAATAGCCGGCCCGATGGAGCCGACGGCGATAGCTACGCCTGCCGTGATGATCGAGACCATCGCCGTTATCTCGGCACCAGTCATCTAATCTTCTCCTCGGAGTTACTTAGGTTCTTGCGCGCGCTCGTGGCGTCTGCGGGTCGCAGAAGCTATGTAAACCATCGCCAGGACTGCGAAGATGTAGGCCTGAACCAAGCCGGTAAGCAAGCCAAGCACGTTCATGACGATGGGAAAGAACAGCGGCGCCAGAGCCACGAGAATCCCGACGATCATGCTGCCGCTCATTACGTTTCCGAAGAGACGCACCGCCAGCGCGAGCGTCCGGGAGACCTCGCCGATGACGTGAAACGGCAGCATGAGCGGCGTTGGCCTGAGGTAGTGCCCGAAGTAGCCCCGCATCCCTTGCTCGGTAATGCCGTAGAGAGGGACCGCAATGAAGACACAGAGCGCCAGGGCGGCCGTCGTCGAGAGAGATCCGGTGGGCGGATGATAGAAGGGAAGGATGGTGAGGAGATTCGAGACGGCAATGAACAGAAAGAGCGTCCCCACAAAGGGGAGATAAGGACCGGGGTCGTGCTGGCTGATTTCGCGAATCTGGTTCCGCATCCCGTTCACAAGCACTTCGAGCAGATTCTGGCCCCGTGCCATGGCTGCGCCAGAGGTCAGCTTGCGCGTCACAAGCCACGAGAGGAGCACCATAATCGCCATCACCGCCCACGTGAACACGATGGTGGCATTCAGCTCGATCGGCCCGACGTGCCAGACCGTTATCTCGTCAGGAGTGAGCGTCACGGCCGAAGCTCACCTTTCGCGGCCGAGAGCGGCCGCTTCCCCTCGCACAAACGCACTATGATCGTTCGGGCGCCGACGAACCCCAGCAAAGCAAGCACAAAGCGCCTCCAGTCCCCTGCCCCAACCATGTAGAATCCTCCTAGCACCAAACTGAGTCGAGCGAGCAGGCTTCCGAGGCCCAGCAGAGCCGGGCGTCGGGCCTCTGGCAATCTGCGAACGGTGATCCAGAGGCCGCCGAAGTAGAGTCCTCCCAGCGCGACTCCGCCGATGAACGCAAGTGCGAGCCAGAACGCGCTACTCATCCTCGCGCTCCCTCTTCTCCGGCCGTTCGATTACCCTGCGCTCGCGACATATCCAGTACCAGGCGTTCAAAGCACCGACCGCCACCCCAACCAGCAGGAACATGAGCGTCCACGAATACCGGCTCGGCCAGGCCTTGTCGATCCAAATGCCGAGCGCCAGGGCGGCCACGGTCGGGATCGCAACCGACCATCCCACGAGGCCGAACATGCCGAGCCCGAACCAGACGCTTTCCTCCTTTTCGGCGCGGGCCCTCGCCTTCCGCTCTTCCTTCTCCCCTATCGTCAGCCCCAGGTCTTCCTCCCGGTCCGGACCTTCTCCGCGGCGTCGGTCATTCACGGGGCCACCTCCCCATCTCCACGAACCGGCGGACGATGTTGGACTCAAGACGAGCGAGCGCGGAACGGGTCATTCGCTCTCTGTCCTCCAGGAGGCGAAACTGCTGCTCGACGGTGGTTCGCAGGTGTCCCAGGTCGCCCCCGCGGACAGCCTGCCGGGTCGACACCAGCACCTCGGCGCCGTGCTTCACCAGAATCCCCTCGTCGATGGCGAGGAACTCCTCGCTGCCATCTTCTTTGCTGAAGGAGAGAATGCCGGCCACCAACGGCGCCACGAAGTCGACATGCCGCGGCAGCAGGCCGAAGGAGCCGTTCACCGCCTCGGCCACGACCTTTGTCACCTGCTCATCCAGCAGGACCCTTGTCGGCAGCAGCACCTTAAGCCTCATTACCCTGCCCCGGCGCCTGGGCCTCGTCGATGTTCCCGATCATGTAGAGAGCGCTCTCAGGATAGTCTGAGAACTCGTCATTGAGTATGCGCTCACAGCCGTTCAAGGCCTCCTCCAGGCTGACCACTCTGCCCTCTTTGCCCGTGAACTGCTCGGTGACGCAGAAGGGCTGTGTGAGGAACCGCTCCAGCCGCCGCGCCCGGTTGACTATCCGCCTATCGCCCTCAGACAACTCTTCGATGCCGAGCATCGCGATGATGTCTTTGAGATCTTCGTAGTTCGCCAACGTGCTGCGCACGTCCCGGGCGACGGTGTAGTGGCGGTCGCCGACGACGTGAGGGGTCAGGAGGTTGGAGTTCGATTCCAGCGGATCGATCGCAGGATAGAGCCCTTGGCTCGCCTTCCGTCTCGACAGCACGACCGAGGCCGACAGGTGAGCGAAGGTCGTGACTGCAGCCGGATCCGTGAAGTCATCGGCGGGTACGTAAACCGCCTGGATGGAGGTGATGGCGCCCGAGGCCGTGTTGCTGATCCGCTCCTCCAACTCCGCCAGCTCGGTGCCCAGTGTGGGCTGGTAGCCGACGCGGGACGGGAGCTGTCCCATGAGCCCGGACACCTCCTGCCCGGCCTGCACGAACCGGAAGATGTTGTCGATCAGCAAGAGGACGTCCTGCCGCTCGTCATCCCGGAAGTACTCCGCCATTGTCAGAGCCGCGTGGCCCACGCGAAACCGGGCCCCGGGGGGTTCGTTCATCTGTCCGAAGACAAGCACCGTGTTCTGGATCACGCCGGATTGTTGGAGATCGCGGTAGAGCTCGTCGCCCTCTCGGGTCCGTTCGCCAATACCGCAGAAGATGCTCACCCCCTCGTGTTTCCCCACCATGTTGCGGATCATCTCCATGATGAGGACCGTCTTCCCCACGCCCGCGCCCCCGAAAAGACCGGCTTTTCCCCCGCGTTCGAGGGGGGCCAACACGTCTATTGCCTTGATGCCGGTCTCGAAGACCTCGGTGCGCGTGGCCTGATGGGAAAAGGGAACGGGAGGACGGTGGATTGCCCGCCACTCGCCGCCCGCGATCGGCTCTCCTTCGTCCACCGTTTCCCCAAACACGTTGAACAGACGGCCGAGCACGCGCTTTCCTACGGGCACCGCGAGCCCTTCCCGGGAGTCCACGACGGGCGAACCACGCGACAGCCCCTGCGGATCATTCAGAGCGATGCCCCGTACTGTGTCCGAGGCGAGATGGCTCAGCACTTCGATGATCACACCCCCGTCGGCGCCGGCCGTCAGCTTGCTGTGGATTGCCGGCAAGTCATCGGGGAAACGAGCGTCCACGACGCTACCGCGCACCCGGACTACAAGGCCTTGGTTCGGGGCCGATCTCTTCTGCTCAGCGGCGTGTTCGAGACGACTTCTGGGGGCAGACACGGTCCATCCAGCTCCACGTAGCCATATGAGGCACCGCAATCGCCTGACGGAGAGGTATGACGGTGACAACGGCGGTTCCTGCGTCCCGATGGTGCCACATCACCTCCGCTGTCGGCCGAAGTGCCCTGAGTTGATGCCGAATAGGGCGCTGCTGCTCTGCACCAGACGCTGCTCGAGTCGTGTCTCCGAACGTGCAGAGAGGTCACAACCATCGCGATATGTCGGCGGATGCGTGAGGCCGGCTAGACGAGGCTGAGACCCCACAGATGATAGACATCGACCCCGGCCGTGACCAGCAGGGCTGCCCAGGCGGCCGGCCTCGCCCGCTTTGCCGGGTAGGTGACGACAATCAGAGCAGCGACGATCGCTGTCAGCAGCGTTTTCCCCGGGAGGAAGAGATCGTGCGCGAACAGCCATGCCATCACAGGATTGGCTTCCGGGACGCCCAAGTCGAAGGCCGTCATCGAAAAGAACATGTCGGCCAGGCCGAAACCGAGATATAGGACGGCTATCAGAATCCCAGCGGTATGTCCGGCCTGCTGCAGCGCCCTCCCAACGCCTCTCATCACAACCCCCCTGGTCCTGGGGTGCCCGGCGAGCTACTGCTGTGAGTAGCGTGGCTTCTCGTGCCTAGCTGGCCGCGTTCGTTCTGAGTGACCCGGCCTCTTCGGTTTCTGCGAGTGCTCCCGCGACGTTGCTCAGAGTCCTGCTATGAATCGGCGCGATCTATCGCGGATACCTGCTGTAAGCTGCATCGCCCGGGCTGATCCCGAACATGTATCACCGTTGCGTGCGTAATTACACGCGTCCTCGCCCATTCCTCCCCCGTTCTCCTTTCTTTCGCTTACTGCCGGCCTGCTCGCGCACGATTTGGACAGGATTGGCTGAGCGCATGGTGGTTCGTGGCTGCGGTCCTACCGCGGTCAACGGGAAGCGCCTCGCGAGCCGCGACGGGCGCTTCTCGTGGCGGCCCGGCTGCCGCTGGGCGCTGACGAGCTCAGTGTGGTGGAATGCGGGCCGAAGGCATCAGGTCACCGGGCGACGATTGCGGGCGGCAGCGGCGGCCCTCCTTTGTCCGAGCGGCTGCGAAACGTTAGCCGAAGCCATGGTGAGGGACACTGCAGAACGCCGCCAGTCGGTCTCCGAGTGAGCCGGAGCGAACGGACGACGCGCTACCGAAGCCGCACCCGCGGACGTGTGCGGTGCTGGCGGGGAAACTGACTCGGTGTATGAACAGTACGAGCAGGAGGTGTCGTCACCTGCTGGGCGCCGGCCCGGCAGGAGCAGAATGGCTATCGACACCGTCCTCCGCTGGGACCTGTCCCCCCTCCCCACTGTCACCTTCCGCCATGCAGGACTGCTGGAAAGACAGGGCTTCCTCCAGCTCGCCGACGGTTATCAAGCCCTTGAGCACCAGGACCTCTCCCAGCCGTCGCCGCGGCGTTGTCTTCTTTTGCTCCTCAAGCGCCTCCCGCAACTGCCTGTGTGTGATGACCTGGTACTTGTAGACCAGCATCGCTCCCAGAAGCGGGACAGAGGGCTCGCGGCCCCCCGTGGGCTCCTCAGTGGTGATCACGTGCGGCCGGAGGCCCTGCGGGCGGCTGCGTGCGTAGAGCCCGGAGAGAACCAGCAGGACACCAACCATCAGCGTGGTGCCACCAATGCCCCACCAGGGCCTGCTTTCGCTGGTCCACGCGTGGCCCATCGCAGCACCGCCCGACGCTGCGAGGGCCAATCCGACGATCACTCGAAGCCAAACAACGGCCACCCATGTCGTCTTCTCCCGCCTGCCCGTGTGTTCCGCGGAAGCCCGCGGCTCAGGGCGCCCGACGTCCATAGTGCCTGCCCTCCTAACCGACGCTGCCGTTCGTCTGGCCGGCAGCGACGAGAAGTCAAGACCGGGCGGGAACCGGCACTGCAGCTGCACGTGTCCGCGCCGCCGATTCCGGCCGCTCATGTCGCGGAGGCTCCGCTGGGAATTGCCATGTCTCGGCCGCCCGTTCAACCAGGGCCGGCGGTGAGTCCTCGGCGATCGCGCTCAGCTACGGCGAGGGGCATCGTGCCAGGGGTCCTGGGCCGACGACTGGAGCGATAGAATATCCTCCAGCGCCTCATCCGTGAGCAGGCCCTTCTGGGCGAGGACGCACACAAGCGAGCGACCCGTTTTCTCCTGTTCATCGCGAGCCTGAGAGAGCTGCTCAGTCGTCAGGACCTGCCAGTGGTCGACCAGGAGATCCCCCAAACGCCCTCGAGGCACTTCGGGAGGAGATAACGCAGCCGCGGGAGCAGATGGCGCAGCCGCCGGTTCGGGCGATTCCGCGACAACGCGGGGCGGACGAGGAGCCGGGCCCGTCCGCGCGTGTTTGCCCGCGAGCTCGCGGCGCGAAGGAATCACGTTGACCGCGTAGATGCCCGAGATGACGAGAATCAGGCTCGATAGATAGGCAACTCCGGCCAGCCACCAGAACATGGGGTCGCCGCCGACACGCGACTCCAGCAAGATAGCGGTCGTGACGCCCGCCAGCGCCATGCCCAGGAGAATCCTGCCCGAGCCCACGAAGGCCGGGAAGATGTAGACCGGAAGTCGATCCGCGAGGAACTGAGATTCTCGGCCTTCCCGTCTGAAGTATGACATATCCTCCGCCCCCTCTTTGCCGCTGGCCGTGCGCCCCAGCGGCGAAGAGATAGCGCCCGTCATCCGCGGTAAGAAGTTCGCCGCGGGAAGCAGGTTCCTGCTCCGGTCCTGCAGTTGAGTCTCTGCGCCAGCGGGCGGCGACTGAGCGGACGAGAGATACTTTCCCGCGGCAGGTCACACAAGCAGCGCAAATGCATAAGCGACCGCTGCGAGGGAAGGGGAGCATGTCTGCACGATGCTCGCCCAGCCGCTCGGCCGCCCTGTACAGCCGAGGACTTCCTGCGGGCCCTGCAGAAGCACAAGTGGAGCGCGGCCTCGGGCCGCGCTGTCGTCTACCGTCCAGGATCTGCCACACGCGCATGTCGGAAGCGAACCGCAACATCGCGCCGCAGGCGCATCCGCGCGCCTACATCTTCGGAATCGCCAACGGCATCCTCTTCATGATGGGAGTTGCGTTCATTGAGCCCCTGACCGTGCTTCCCGCTCTCGTGTCGCGCCTTACCAATTCAGAGATACTGATCGGAGCGATCTCCACCATCGGGATGAGCGGGTGGTTCCTGCCCCAGATATTCGCTGCGAATTACCTCCAGTCGGAGCCGTTCAAGCGGCCGCTGTACATCTTCGCCGCCGTCTTCCGCGCCCTCGGGTTGGTTTCGGTCATGCTATTGCTGCTCTTGCTCGCGCCGGGCAGCCCGAGCGTGGCCGTGATCGCGTTTTTCTGTGCTTATACGTGCTACTCGTTGGCCGGCGGGCTCAGCGGTCCGGCCTTCCTCGACATCGTGGCCAAAACGGTCCCACAGGACAGGCTAGGGGCATTCTTCGGACACCGGCACTTTTGGGGTGGGTTGGCTGCCGTCGCATCCGGCGCGCTGGTGAGGGGCATACTCGGCTCGGATGTCCTCGCTTTCCCCGCCGACTACATGCTGCTGTTTGCGGGAGCACTTCTCTGCTTCGCGCCCGGCTGGGTATTGTTCGCCATGATCCGCGAGCCGCCGGGGCGCGTAGCCGAGAGCCCCCTGCCTCTCGTGCGATTCCTGATGAGCGCTCCAGGAGCCGTGCGGAGGCACCGCGAGTTCCGACTGCTACTGACGAGCCGTATGCTCAGCGGGGCAGTCGGTCTCGCTCTGCCGTTCTTCATCATCTATGCACGCCGCATCCTGGCGGTTCCGGAAGCCACGATAGGAACGTATGTCTCCCTGCAGATGACGGGCAGCGTCGTGCTCGTGCCACTATGGGTTCACCTTAACGACAAGAGGGGGCCGCGGGCCCTGCTGGTCGCTGTGAGCATGCTGTACCTAGCAACAGTAGGGACGGCGCTCATCGCCTCGTTCTACCCGCATGCTCCTTCCTTCGGGCGCCTGGCCTTCCTGGCAGTCTTCTTCCCGCTCACAGCGATCGGCTCCGGCAGCTTCATGGGCTACACCAACTACCTCTTCGGCATTGCACCCGAAGAGCAAAGGACGCTGTACATCGGCATCCAGAACACGCTGTTCGCGCTGACGGCATTTCTCCCCCTGTTGGGAGGCGCAATAGTGGCGGCAACGTCCTTCTCCTGGCTCTTCGGCGTCGCGACCCTGCTTTCGGCGGCCGCCCTCACCGCCACGATCAGGCTTCCATCCCGGCGGGCCTGAGACGGCATCTAGGCGCGTGTTGCCTTTTCTCTACACAGCCAGGGGACCGAACAAGGGGGAAGGAGGAGGTCAGGGGAAGGGGCGGGCCGCGTGGGATGTGCAGCCCGCGCAGAGTTCCGCTGAGAGGTGTAGTAATCCCCAGCTTGCTGCACCTCGAGAGGGGCGCAGGCCAGGAACCCCCTCTTCCTGCCTGCGCCCGATTGCTTGCCGCCCTGCCAGGGACCGCGCACGCGCGGCCAAGGCCCGACGGCCGGCATGCCTGCCGGGTCACAGCCCGAAGAGGCTCTTGAGCCGGGTAGCCAAGGTCAAGTCACCGGATACTTGGAGGCGACCACTGAGATAGGCGCCCACGGGCTCCAGGCGCCCGGCTATCAACTCGGTCCAATCGTCAACGCTGAGGGTTATGGTCACGTCTGGCTTGTGTGCGATGCCAGGCTCCAATTGGCAATGCTGATCCGCTATGGTCAGATGCCAGGAGTCGCCGCCGTCACCGGTGAGATGGAGCTGATAGACAGCCTTCAGGCCCTCGGCTGCTGTGGGACAGAAACGCTTGACGAGGTCGGCGAGCACTGCTCCAGGAGGCGCCATAGGGCTCACTCCAACGATGAGGCCGTTGTTTGTGGTGAGTTCGCCACAAAGGACCGCGTTCCTACGGGCGGCCACCGAGTAGAGTGTATGAAGGGAGTGTCCGGACAAGGTACCTTGAGAAGGGGGGTGGGGAGGCTGAGATAAATGGCGAAGAGAACTGCGTGCGCTTCTCTTCATGCCCATCCCATGCTGATCACGGGATTCCGCTTCGGGGAGATCACAATTGGCGGCCAGAGATACACGGATGATCTCTTGGTGTTCGAAGACCGCATCAGGCCACGCTGGTGGCGTCAAGAAGGCCATCAACTACAATTGGCGGACCTCGGTGAGGTGCTGGCCGAGAAGCCGGAGGTGCTGGTTGTAGGAACTGGGGCACAGCGATGTATGAAGATTGCCCCAGAGGTCATAACCCACACCCGAGAGGCCGGGATCGAGTTGCTGGCCTTCGACACGCGCGCCGCCTGCCAGACGTTCAACCATCTTCTCGGAAAGCGGAGAGTAGCCGCGGCTCTCCACCTCACGTGCTAGCACGGGGCTCGGGAACGCCGCAGCCAGCCAGCCGTAATCGCCACGCTCGCAGCAGGGCGGGAGCGAGGGTGTCGCCGAAGGCCCGGCGGCTCGCGGCGCGTTTCGGCTGCGAGCCCTGATGCGAGGAAGCGGCTAGCCAGTGTCCTCAGGTTGGTCTCCGGGTACGGACTGGCCAAGGCGAGGGGCGACTGTCGATGGGCGTGGCTTCAGACGAAGGCGCTGCGCGACAAAGGCAGCGAGCGCTCCGAACAGGAACGCACCTAGTCCGGCCAGGGCCGCCGGCCAAGGCGAAGGCTCCGGCTCTTCGCCCACACCGATACTTATGAAGCCGGAGTTGTTTGCCTCGTTCGACTCCGGGACATCATTCAAGGGATCCGCTGTCGCCAGGATCAGGTGCGACCCACGCGTGGCGGACCACTCCAGCGGCCATATGACACTGTCACCGGGGGCAAGAGCGGAAGGCAAAACCCATTCTGAATAGGCGTGCTCGTCAACGGCCAGCACGACGGGGATTCGCGGGAGAGCAGAGTCCCCGCGGTTGGCGATCATGACTCGAAGCGGTACCTTGTCACCTCCTCGAAGGTCTCGTCCCTCCGCCGTCACGTAGGTTATCGTTGCGTCGGGAAGTGCGAAGACGCACGTGGAAGGTGCGATAGCGAAGAGGACTGCCAAGACGGTAGGAACGTATGCGTACCGCATGCCGCAAGGTTGATTCCACCGCCGCGGCTCTGACTCCTACCATAGCGCGATGCGAGCGACAGGGCCGGTCGGCTCAACAGGGGCGGGGGCACCGGTTTCTTTACACTGGGAAAGGCCCATGCTATAATCCCGCCCAGGTTCGCCGGAGATGGGCAGACACGCGGAACAGACCACCCTCGCTCGGCCGGTGTCCAAAGCAGGTATTGGGCTGCGTTCTGGGGAGACTTGTGCTGTGTCTCTGCTGCCGGCGAACCGAGACACCGGCATCCTTTTCGCCACCGAAGGCGGACTCAGCATTCCGGCAACGGCCGACTTCGTGCTGGACACGCGACGAGGCACGACACTGGGGAAAGGACAAGTCTCGATCGGAAGTGTCGAGCACCTTATGGCCGCGCTGTACGGGGTCGGGGTCGACAACGCCCGCGTAGAGGTGACAGGACCCGAGCTACCTGCATGCGACGGGAGCGCGGCGGAATGGGTGGCGCTGCTCAAGGAGGCCGGTCTGGCCCGCCTCGGTGCCCGGCGGGATGTGATGAGGTTGCCGCGAGAGGTCTGGGGCGTCGATGGCGAAGGCTGGGCCGTTGCGAGCCCGACTGGGAATGGCCTCTCGCTGGTGGTGGCGGTCGAGTATGAGAACACCGTCGCGGGATGTCAGAGGCTGTGGGTGCGGCTGACGCGATCGCGCTTTGAGCGGGAGCTAGCGCCGGCCCGCACATTTGCACTTGCAGAGGAAGTCGCTTCTCTGAGGAGACAAGGGCTGGCCCGGGGTGCCGATGAGAGCAACGCCTTCACAGTCGGCCCCGAGGGATACTCGGGGCCGCTGCGGTTCGACGACGAGGTGGTGAGACACAAGGCACTGGACCTGCTCGGCGACCTGGCCCTGTGCGGCCGGCCCATTCACGCTCACGTGGTTGCAGTTCGGCCAGGCCACTCAGTGAATGTCATGCTTGCGCAGGCACTGCGCGCAACCTTCCGAGGGAACAAGGACGTAGGGCAGTGCTGAGGAGAGAGTGAAATGATGGACATAAATGAGATTCAATCGGTGCTGCAGCACAGATATCCGTTCTTACTAGTGGACCGCGTGCTCGAGCTGGAGCCGGGGAAGCGCGCGGTCGGATTGAAGAACGTCACCGTGAACGAGGCCTTCTTCATCGGTCACTTCCCGGCCAATCCCATCATGCCGGGAGTTCTGATAGCGGAGGCCATGGCCCAGGTCGGAGGCGTGCTGCTGCTCGCCACCACCGGTAACGAAGGCAAATTGGCCTTTTTCGCCGGTATCGACAAGCTGCGCTTCCGCCGGCCAGTCGTTCCGGGCGATCAACTCATAACCGAGGTGAGGCTGCTGAAATCCAAGGCGGATGTGGGGCGAGTCGGCGTGGTGGGAAGAGTGGAAGGGCAGGTGGTCGCGGAAGGCGAGTATCTGTTCGCGCTCCGACCGGACAGAGAGCCAGCAGCTGCGACAAGCGCCGAAGCCGGGGAGGCTTGAGGTGGCGCGGATTCACGGCACAGCCATCGTAGACAAGGACTGCGAGCTAGCCGAAGACGTGGCGGTTGGCCCCTACTCGGTGATCAGGCGGGGCACCGTCATCGGCCCCGGCACCACAATTGATGCCCATGTGCTGCTCGAGTACACGATGCTCGGCGACAACTGCCGCCTGCACTTCGGCGCCGCAATCGGCGGACCGCCGCAAGATCAAGGCTATCGGGACGAGCCGACTCGTGTCATCATCGGCCGCGGTAACGTCATTAGGGAATACGTGACCATCCACCGCGCAACCGGCGAAGGCAATGTCACCCGGATCGGCGACCACAACATGCTGATGGCCTCCACCCATCTCGGGCACAACTGCGAGGTCGGCAACCAGGTCACTCTATCCACGCTCTCGGGTATGAGTGGGCACACGATTATCGAGGACCAGGCGATCATAGGCGGCATGGTCGGCTCGCACCAGAGGGTGCGGGTCGGCAAGTTGGCAATGGTCAGCGGTTTTTCCAAGATGAGCCAAGACGTTCCGCCCTTCAGTCTGGCGGACGGGAAACCGGCGAGGGTCGTGGGGCCAAATCTCGTCGGCCTGCGGCGAGCGGGGTACGGGCCCGAGGTGAGGCAGGCCCTGCAGCGCGCCTTCCGGCTCCTGTACAGGTCTGCCGTCGAGTTCCCCAAGGCTCTGGACCGAGTTGCCAACGAGCTTGGGGACTTCCCAGAGGTCCTCTACCTGGTGGAGTTCCTGCAGCGCATGCGCAACGGCAAGGTCGGCAGGCAACAGGAGGTGGCCCACGCGAAGGGTGCGGGTGGATTCTAGGCGCTTCCAGTTGGCTGCGGCGGCTGTGCACCTTGGAGGACGACGCGGCTCGTCCGCCTTGGCGGGGCAAGTCCATGAGCATTCTTGCGGAGCCATGACAGAAACGGCTACCGTGACCGACGGCATAGACTGGGTCGCCCGCGGCGGCGCGCCCTCGGTGTTCATGGTGGCCGGGGAGGCTTCTGGCGACTCGGCAGGCGCGCAGCTGGCCAGGGTTCTCCGCCGGAAGCGCCCCGACATTCTGCTGCGAGGAATCGGCGGCCGGCGGATGGCTGCAGCCGGTGTCGACCTCGCGGCCGATTCCTCCCACTGGGGAGCAATCGGCATCTTTGACGCCGTCCAAAAGATCCCTCGAGTCTATCTCGCGGTTCGGCGGCTGAAGGGGCTACTCGCCCGAGACCGACCGTCGGGGCTTGTTCTGATCGACAGCGGCGGGGTCAACATCCCGCTCGCGCGCATGATCCGAAAGCTCCGTCTCAAGACCCTGTACTACCTTCCCCCTGGATCGTGGTCCCGAAAGCGGCGCAGCCAGGCCGTGAGCAGGCTCTCAGACGTGATAGCGACACCGTTCCCGTGGTCGAAGGAGCTCCTGTCAGGAGCACGCGCTCGGGTCGAATGGGTAGGGCATCCGGTGAGGGAGGCAGCGCGTCCGAGCATGGCCAAGCAGGCAGCATGGCGGCAGTACGACCTCGATCCGGGCAAACCGGTCGTGGCGCTGGCTGCGGGGAGCCGTGCTCAGGAGATGCACCACGTGCTGCCAGTTATGGCCGGCGCGGCGGCGCGGCTCTCGCAGCGGTGGGAAGGGGTGCAGTTTCTTGTGCCCGTCAGCGATCCCGTCTACGAGAAGCAGGTATGGGAGAGCTTCAGGCGGGCGGGCGTCAGTGTGGTCCTGCTGCACGGCATGGAGTACGACGCGCTGCAACTCGCGGAGGCAGCCGCCGTCTGCTCGGGAACGGCGACACTAGAGTTCGCGTGCCTGGGTGTGCCCATGGTAGTCGTCTACCGCGCCAGCCTCGGCACGACGCTTCAGTTCCTGCTTCTCCGGGGAGTCTTCGGGAATCAGTGGCGGGCCGGGATGCCCAACATCATCGCAGGCAGAGACGTAGTGCCGGAGCTGCTATGGCGATATGCAACGCCAGATGCGCTCGCGCGGGAACTGGGGCCACTGCTGGACGACGAAGAACGACGGGATCGGATGAAGGCGGACCTGGAAGAGGTGACGCGGATTCTCGGAGAGCCAGGGGCTTCGGAAAGGACAGCCGAACTGGTCCTTGACATGATAGGCGAGCGAGACATGGCGACGTCGCGGCCTCGACATGAGGAGCGGGAGCACTGAGAGTGAACCGGCGCCAAGCTGACGGCAAACAGGCGAGCGCGCCCCAAGCGTTACAGGTCTTGCGTCGGCTCATGGCAGATGCTCAGGGCGCGCTTTGGTCGGTACGCGCAGCACTGGGCGCCATGATCGGCGAGACTGTGCTCGACACGGCCATCGTCCCTATCCTGGTGGCGCTGATCTTCCTGGCGATTGCGCCCTCCCCCGAGGCCCTCCAAGGGCATGCGCCGGAGGACACGGTGAACTGGATACAGCGGCTCGGCTGGGTGTCGGGAGGGCCCAAGCCTGAGCGCCTCCGCAGTCTACTGATCTTCGTCTCCGTCACGCTTGTGGCCTGGTTCCTCAAGTGTCTGTGTGGGTTCGGGCGAGCATACTTCTCGCAACTGTTTGCGCACAGAGTCATGCGCGACTTCCGGCGACGGCTCTACAGTCATCTCATGCGCCAGTCGCTCGCCTTCCACGGCTCGCGCGAAACCGGCGATCTGCTCTCTCGGGTCAGCAACGACGTCATGCTGCTGCAACGAGTGCTGGCCACCGATCTCGTCGAGGCGGCGCGCGCGCCGGTTGTGCTCCTCATCGCGCTCGCAGTCATGCTTTGGTTCGAGCCACGCCTGACGCTGTTCGCGCTGGTGTGCATGCCGGGAATCGCCCTGATCATCGCGCGCTCCGGAGATCGCTTGCGCCGCCTCGCGCGTGAAATGCAGGCCCGGCTTGGCGCCCTCAACTCATTCGTACAGGAACGGCTGAACGGTATCCAAACGGTACAGATATTCGGTATGGAGAACACGGAGATCGAACGGTTCGGTGAGATCAACGAAAGCAACTTCAGGGCGAACATGCGAGTTGCCAGGGTGATCTCCATACTCAGTCCATCGGTGGAGTTCATCAGCGCCGTTGGACTGCTCGTGCTCATCTACGTGGCCGGCTACCTGGCGATCAACGATTTCCTAGACATCGGCACCTTGATCGCCTTCGGAATGGTGAGCCAGCGGCTGGGAAGCCGACTCGGACTGCTTGGGAAGATCTGGCTCTCGGGGCAGCAGGCGGCGGCCGCGGGAGACCGCGTATTCGAGATACTCGACCGCGGCGAGGAAGTGCCCGAGGCGCCCGATGCGAGCGACCTGCCGCGCGTGCGCGGGGACATCGCCTTCCGGCACGTCCGGTTTCGATATGCGGATGGGGAGACGGTGCTCCGAGACATCGATGTGGAGATCAGTGCCGGGCAAGTTGTGGCACTCGTCGGGACGAGCGGCGCCGGCAAGACGAGCATGGCCAATCTCATCCCGCGCTTCTACGATCCGACCGAGGGACGGATCGAGATCGACGGGATCCATATCGGCAGCGTGAAGGTGCGGTCTCTCCGGTCACAGATCGGAATAGTGCCCCAGGAGCCGATTCTGTTCAGCGGCTCGGTGCGGGAGAACATCGCATACGCCAGACCCGAGGCGGCCCCGGCGGAAACCGAGGCCGCGGCGCGCGCCGCCAATGCAGACGACTTCATCAGAGAGCTGCCGAAGGGCTACGACACGCCCGTGGGCGAGCGGGGAGCGAAGCTGTCCGGGGGACAGCGACAGCGCATAGCCATCGCCAGAGCACTCCTTCGCGATCCGCGAATCCTCATCCTGGATGAGGCCACCAGTGCCCTGGACGCCGAGTCGGAGGCGCTGGTGCAGGATGCGCTGGAACGCCTCATGCAAGGCCGCACGACTTTGATCATTGCGCACCGGCTCTCCACGATCCAGCGCGCCGACCGGATTCTCGTTCTCGCCGAGGGACGGATTGCTGAAGACGGCACTCACGAGGAACTATATAGACAGGCCGGCATCTATCGTCGGCTCTACGAGGCCCAACTTCAGCCCTTCGGCGAGGAGGCCCCCGCACGGTCATGACGCGGAGCCCGTGGGCCATGCTGTGGCTGGCGGCGCAGCTGCTGGCATACAACCTCATTCTCCTGGCGCTCCTTCCCGCCGCAGCCTGCTTGCTGGCCTGGCGGGCCGTTTTCTCGCGAAAGCGCGCGGGGAGCCTGTCTCATCGCCTCGGCCTGGTCCGACCCCTGCCGGCCGCGGCGCGCCCGCGAATCTGGCTCCATGCGGTCTCCGCGGGCGAGATGGCTGCCGCGCGGCCGGTTCTTGCCGAGCTTCGGCGACGCTTCCCGAAGGCCGGAATCGCGGTCTCCACGCACACGGACACTGGCATGGCCGTCGCCGAGGCCGGCTGCAAGGAAGCAGACGTGCTCTTCTACTTCCCCTTCGATTGGCCGAACACGATGGGGCTGGCGCTGTGGCGGGTCCGTCCGCAACTCGTGGTCGTAGTAGAGAAGGAGCTGTGGCCGAACTTCCTCGCGCTCGCCAAGCTCGGCGGGGCGAAGGTGCTGGCGGCGAACGGTCGCGTTTCGGATCGCATGGTGATGCGCGAACGATGGCTGCCCGGGTTCGTCCCGTGGCTCTATCGTCTGCCGGACCGTCTGTGCGTGCAGTCTGCGCAGGACGCGGAAAGGCTGAGGAGCATTTGCCCGGGGGCTGGGCAGAGAATCGTGCTGGCCGGCAATACGAAAGCGGACATGGTGGCCGACCGCGATCGGGAAGCGGAAGCTCGACTGGCGGCGGACATGAGAGCACTTGACTCAGAGGCGTGGCTGGTGGCTGGCAGTACGCATCCGGGTGAAGAGGAGCAAGTCATGGAGGCCTTTCGCGCAATCAGAGAGCACAAGCCGCGAGCGCGGTTGCTGCTTGCCCCTCGGCACCTCGAGCGTGTGGCCCAGGTTTCTGCCATGGTCGCCGAGCGCGGGTTTCGGGTCGCCCGGCGCAGTGAAGGCCCGTCTGACCATCCAGATGCCGTCGTGATCTTGGACACAATGGGAGAGCTGCGCGCGGCCTATGCATTCGCCACCGCGGGATTGGTCGGCGGGACGCTCGTGCCCATCGGAGGGCATAATCTGCTCGAACCCGCTGCCGTCGGTGTGGCCTCGCTGTTTGGGCCGCACACGAACAACTGCGTGGACACGGCGGAGCTGGTGCTTACAGCGGGAATCGGTTTCAGGGTCGCCGGAGCAGATGAACTCGCCCAGCAATTCCTGCTGCTCGCCGGGAATGACGCGCTCCGAGGCGCAATCGCAGATCGCGCGAGGGAGCTGATGGTGCAGCAGCGAGGAGCATCCGCGCGCTGCGTGGATGTGGCCTCGGAGCTGCTCACGTCGGGGGCCTCGAAGTGACCGGCCGCCGCGAGACTACCTGGGCGCGGCTGACAAGCGGCGAGAAAGAACGGTCGATCGACCGCCTTGCCGCTGCCGGGCTCTGGGGGCTCTCCGTCCTGTACGGGGCCGCGCTCGGCCTGCACCATGCCGGCTATCGTCTTGGGCTGGCGCGCCGCACGCGCTTGCCGGCCCTGGTCGTGAGCATCGGCAATCTGACGGTCGGCGGGACGGGGAAGACGACGGCCACCATGGCCGTTGCCCGATGGCTGTCGCAGCGAGGGCAGCGAGTAGCCATCCTGAGCAGGGGGTACCTCGGGCAACGTGAGTCGAGGTGGGCGGTCGTCTCGGAGGGCGAGCGACCCATGGTCGGCGTCGAGGAGGCGGGGGACGAAGCGTACATGATGGCGGCGGCGCTCCGCGGTGTAACGGTTCTTGTGGGGAAGGATCGCCGGCGCACCGGGCGGCTTGCCGTCGAGCGCCTGGGGGCCGAAGCATTGGTGCTGGACGACGGGTTACAATACCAGCGCCTCCACAAAGACGTGGAGATCGCCTTGGTGGACTCGCTGCGCCCGTTCGGGTATGATTTTCTGGTGCCACGGGGGATGCTGAGGGAGCCGCCGCGGCACCTGGCGCGTGCTCACGCGGTGTGGCTGACTCACGCCGATCTGATACGAGAAGAAGATCTGCGTGCCATCCGCGAAAGGGTGCACCGATTGTCGCCAGCAGCTCGCGTCTGGGAGGCGCGCCACGCTCCCACCAGGCTGCGACCTCTGGCGGGAAACGCAGACGAGCAGCCCCCGGCGACGCTGAGCGGAAAGACGGTCGTGGCTCTGTCCAGCATTGGGAATCCTGTAGCATTCGAACGCACACTGGAGCAGGCCGGCGCCACAGTTGTGGGACGGGCGCGGTTCCCAGATCATCACAGGTATCGCGCAGAGGATCTCCGAGGTCTGCTTTCGGGCGAAGCGGAGGCGGCCGAGTGGATCGTCACCACCGAGAAGGACGCGGTCCGGCTCCCGGTGGCAGACACGGTTCGGCCGGTGTGGGTCCTGAGCGTGGAACTGGCCGAGCGCCCGGGATGTGGGCCGCTCTGCGAGGAACTGGCATGGCTACTACGAGCAAGCGCCAGAACCTGAGCGGAGTCTACGGTCGCGAGAGGGGATCACCGCTTTATCAGTGGCACAGGCGGCTCCAAACGCGCATCGGGAACGCCGCGGTGCTCTGGATGGCGCGGCGTTGGAAGCGGCTTCCCTCCCGGCTTGCCGAGCGACTCGGCATCTGCATAGGAACTCTCATGCGCTCAGCCTCCCCCAGGCACGCTCGCATCGTCAGGACAAACCTGCGGCTGGCCTTCGGAGCCGAGAAGAGCCAGACCCAGCTGGCCGCGATCGCCAAAGCCTGCTACCGGCACCTCGGCCTCTGCCTCACCGAACTCATCCGCCTCCCGGGGATGAGCCGGGAGGACCTGCTGCGGATGGTCGAGCTGCGAGGCAAAGAGCACATAGAGGCAGCGCTGAAGGCCGGGCGCGGCGCCATACTGTTGGCCGGGCATCTGGGAAACTGGGAGATCTGCGGCTCCCGCATCGCAGCGGAAGGCTACCCGATGAACGTGATTGCGAGAGCGCAGCGAGACAGCAGGATCACAGAGCATATCCGGCGCACAAGGGAGACCATGGGGATGGAGGTCTTGCACCGCGGGTCTGCCGTGCGCAACGCGCTGCGAGTGCTGAGGAACAACGAGCTGCTGGCGGTTCTGCTCGATCAGAACGCAGGCGATGATGGAGTCTTCGTCGATTTCTTCGGGCACCTGGCGTCAACGGCGCCTGGGACGGCAGCCTTCGCCCTGAAGACTGGAGCGGCCGTGCTTCCGGCGTTCGGCTGGCGGAATCCTGACAGCACTCACACAACCGTAGTGAGGCCGCCCGTGCCACCCATGAAGACGGGTGACAGAGAGCACGACATCCTTGTCAACACAGCTCGCTACACGAAGATAATCGAGGAGCATATTCGCGCGCACCCCGAGCAGTGGTTCTGGCTTCACAAGCGATGGAAGGCGAGGCCGCCGCAGGAGCGGGCCGGTTGTGCGAGATGAGCGCCGGAGTCGAGCGTATTCTCCTGGTCAAGCTGAGCTCCATCGGGGATGTGGTGCAGGCGCTGCCGGTGGCGGGGGCGCTCCGCCACCGCTTTCCTCGAAGCCACATCGCCTGGGCTGTCGGCCCGGCGGCCGCCGACATCGTGACAGGCAATCCGCACTTGGACGAGGTGCTTGTGATTGGCGGAACCGGGGCAAGCGGCGGACATGTTCGGGTGTTACCTCCCTTGACAGCGCCCGCCCGGCTGCGGGGAGCACTCCGGCAGACCACCTATGACGTGGCGCTCGACCTGCAGGGCCTGTTCAAGAGCGCGCTCATCGCTTATCTGAGTGGGGCGAGAGAGAGAATCGGCTATAAGACGCTTCGTGAGGCAACGTTCCTGTTCTGCAACCGGCGCATCGTTCCGGATCGGCGAGACGTGCATGCCGTGGACTCATACCTGGACTTCGCAGAGGCCTTGGGGGCCCAGCGAGGGCCGGTCAGATTCGACATTGCCATCTCGGAACGCGATCGCAGGGTCGTGGACGAGCTTCTGGATGGAGAGAGCAGCCTGGCAGCACTGATTCCCGGGGCGCGCTGGGAGTCGAAGCTCTGGCCCACCGACCGCTTCGCGCCGGTAGCCGACGCGCTGGCAGATGAGTTCGACGTGACGGCTGTCGTGCTTGGCGCGGAGGACGACCGCGGACTGGCCGCCAGGATAGCACAGGCGGCTCGTGCTCGCGTCATCGATCTGAGCGGCAGAACGACCTTGAAGCAGGCGGCAGAGGTGCTCCGCCGGTGCAGAATCGCGATAGGTAACGACACGGGACCGCTGTACCTGTCGGCCGCCGTGGGCACGCCGACCGTCGCTCTCTTCGGGCCGAGCGATGCGCGTCGGCTCGGACCGTACGGCGACGGACATGCGAAGGTCATTGCCGACGTGGAGTGCGCGCCCTGCCGGAACCGCCGATGCCGCCCCCGAAAGTGCATGGAGGCGATCGGAGCAGCGGAAGTGATAGAAGCGGCCCGCGCACTGCTGAGACCCGGGGGAGAGGCCTGACGTGGCGGAATCCCTGCACAAGTCTCGACTGACGATTCTGCAGGTGCTCTCCTGGCTGAACTATGGCGGCGTTGAGAGCTACACGATCCGGCTCGCCCGGGGGCTGACCGAGCGAGGACACCGCGTGCTCGTCGCCTCACACGGAGGCCAGCTGGTCCCGGAGCTGGAGGCTTCCGGGATCGAGCACTTCCATGTCAACTTCGCGGGCGGACGGATGGCGCCGGGCGTACTCGCAATACGGCGCCTGCTGGAGCGAGAGCACGTCGACATCGTGAACGCGCATAACTGGCGCGCGGGCGCTGTGTCCTACCTCGCGTGCAGGCGGGCCGGTGTTCCCTATGTTCTCACCATCCATGGGACCCGAAGTCCCGTGAATCGCTACACGGTCTTCTACTGGAGTCGCCGCATGGCCGTGGTGAGCGATGCAAGCTGGCGGAATCTGGTAGACGGGTTCGGGCTGCCTCCAGAGAGAGTCGTAAAGACGATCATCGGAGTGGACACTGACCGGTTCCGGCCCTCTGAGCCCGACCCAAGCCTGGAACGGCAGCTCGGCCTGCAGCCCGGCGCGCCGCGGGTGGTGCACGTCAGTCGATTCAGCCACAGCAAAGCCCCCGTGGCACAAGCCGCTATCCAGGCGATCGAGCAGCTGGAGAAAGTTGTGCCCCATGTTGAGCTCGTGCTGGTGGGGCAGGGACCGGAGGAGCGCGCGGTGGCGCGGGCCGCTCACAAGATGAACGAACGCCTTGGGCGGCAGGCTGTGTTCGCGCTGGGAGGCCGCGGCGACATTCCCCGCATCTTGTCGCTCGGGTCGGTCGCCATCGGAACGGCCTCCGTGACCTTGGAGGCGATGGCTTGCGGGCTTCCTGTGGTCGCAGCGGGCAAGGGCGGCTACTTCGGCATCGTCCGGCCCGAGACCTTGGAGAGAGCGGAGGCGTCGTGTTACGCGGACCACGAGGCCGTCGGCCGGGTGACGCCTGAGGTGCTCAGGCAAGACATGCAGACCCTGTTGTGTGATCCGGGAGAGGCCCAGCGTCTGGGGGAATTCGGGAGGGCCACAGCCGAGTCGAGGTACGGCGTGCCACGGCTGGCACAAGACATCGAGGGTATCTATCGAGAGGAGCTGTGCGATCGGTCGAGTGTCAAACGGGTTCTCGTGTTCCATCTGAACCAGATCGGCGACTTGATGTTCACGCTGCCGGCCCTCAAGGCACTCCGGGAAGCCTATCCTCAGGCCCACATAACGAGCGTGCTCAGGCCGCACCTGGCGGGCCTGGTGGGCGAGAGTGGCTTTGTGGACGAGATCTTGCACCGCCCGGCGGCCCCCATGCAGGCTGCCGTGGGCCTCGGCCTGCGGCTCCGACAGGCCAGGCCGGACATGGCGGTGGCATTCTCACAGTCGGCGACCATGGCCTTGTGCGCGCGGCTATCGGGGGCACGACACCGAGTGGGGTACGCAGACTCAGAACTCGCGGGCTTCCTGACGCATCGGATCCAGGTCCGCGGGATACCTTGTCCGGAGAAGGTCATGCGACTCGTGCGCGGCCTTGGCATTGAGCCCGACAAGACGGACTATGTTGGTCTTGCGAGGCTGTCGCAGGAGGACTGGGAGTACGGAGACAGGTTGCTGGCTGAACAGGAGCTGGAGGGAGACGGCCCGCTAATCGCGCTGGCGCCAGGCGAGTCGAGTAGCAAGCCGTACAAGTCGTGGACCGCTGAGGGCTTCATGGAGGTGGCCGTGCGGCTTGCCCACGACGACGGCGCTCGACTGGTGGTCGTTGGGGCTGAGGCCGATCGGGAGCTTGGATACGAGATCATCGGACCAATCGGTCCGCGCCAATCGTGCAACCTAGCTGGGCGGACCACACCGGGCCAGCTCGCAGCCGTCTTGGCCCGTTGCGATCTTCTCATCGGCATCGACTCCGGGCCAATGCATGTGGCGGCCGCCATGGCGAGGCCTGTGGTGGCGCTCTTCGGTCCCACGGACCCCCGGCGGACGGGCCCGCAGGGAGAAGACCACGAGGTGATCTTCCATGAGCAGCCGTGCTGGGGGCCCTGTGTTCATCCGGTGACACCCAACTGCGACCACAGGAGCTGCATGATGTCGATCACACCTCATGAGGTGTTGGCAGCGGCGCTTCGGATCTTGTCGCGCGAGGGGCGGCTCGAGGCGCAGGCGGCGGAGTGAGGCGGAGCGGGCGAGCCCGATGACCGACGTGAGCATCTGTATCCCCATCTACAACAGCGCTTCGGTGGTCGCGAACTGCCTGTGCGCGCTGCCGAAGGCGTGCGGGGGGTTGAGGTGGGAGGCGATCCTGGTTGACAATGCCTCGACGGATGGGGGCGGGAGGCTCGTGGCGGCGGAGTTCCCCGAGGTAAGGCTGATCGTCAACGACGAGAACAAAGGATTCGCGGCGGCGAGCAACCAGGCCGCGGCAGCCGGACACGGTCGGTACCTGGTGCTGCTCAATGCTGACACGGTGCCAGCACCGGGATCGCTGGCGCGGCTCGCCGGGTTCCTGGAGAAGAACCCGCGGGCGGCGGCGGTGGGGCCGCGGCTGCGCCGCCCCGATGGGCGAACGCAGACGTCGATCCACCCGATCCCGACGCTTCGTAATCAGCTTCTGCGCCTGGCCGGCCTCAATACGACGAGCCTGGCGCGACTGCGGATGCGAGGGCATACGCCCCGGCCGGTGGCAGCGCTGCTGGGCGCGTGTATGATGATTCCGCGCGAGGCGTGGGAGGAGATCGGTCCGCTGGACGAGAGGTTCTTCTTCTACCTGGAGGACACGGACTGGTGTCTGCGGGCGCGGAAGTGCGGCCGGCAAGTGTACTATTGGCCGGAGCCGGAGGTGGTGCACGTGGGGGGCGGGTCGGCGCTCGGCCTGGGGGCTGACCGAAAGGCGCTGTATTACGAGAGCCTGGTGAGGTTCTTCGAGGTGCACTATGGAGAGCGCGCCGCCGGGCGACTGAGGGCGGCGCTGCGGGTGCGGGGGTATCGTCCTCCAACGACAGCCGAGGGAGTGGTGAGGAGAGCGGAAGAGTCGGACTATGGCTCGGGGAGTTGTGGCTCGGGCGCGGCTGTCTCGGCGGTGGTGTTGGCGCGGGACGAGGAGGAGGACCTGCCCGAGTGTCTGGCGAGCCTCGGGTGGGCGGACGAGATCGTGGTGGTGGTGTCGGCAGAGAGCGTGGATAAGAGCGCGGAGGTGGCAAGGCGGTACACAGAGCGGGTGCTGGTGCGGCCGTGGGAGGGATTCGCGCGGATGCGGAACTGGGCCATCGAGCAGGCCGCGGGGCCGTGGGTGCTCATGGTCGACGCGGACGAGCGGGTGACGCCGAGACTGATGGATGAGATTCGGGAGGCGGTGGCAGGGCCGGGGCCGGCGGCTTATGAGATCCCGCGGGCGTTCTTCTTCTGCGGACACCGGCTGCGACATGGAGGGTGCTGGCCGGATGAGGTGCTGCGGCTCTTTCGGCGGGACGCGGGGCGGTACGGAGAGCGGCACGTACACGAGCGGTTCCACGCGACCGGGCCGGTGGGGAGATTGAGGGAGCCGCTGTTGCACTACGCGTACCGGGATATGGAGGAGTATTTCGAGAAGTTCTCTCGCTATGCAGAGTTGGCGGCCCAGGACCTGTGGGAGAGGGGCCGGCGGGCGCGGCTGTGGGAATGGGTGTCGCCGGGGTTCACGTTCTTCAGCCGGTATGTGCTCAAGGGCGGCTTTCTGGATGGCGCGCCGGGGCTGGTATACAGTGCGCTGGGAGCGGCGTTTGTGCTGGCGCGGACGGCACGGCTGTGGGAGATGGAAGGGGGACGGCCTGGACAAGGGAGGCACGAATGAGCGGCGCGTCGGGACCGAGGAAGGCGGGTGAGAAGATCGTGTCGCGAGAGGAGGCGAAGGGGCGCGTTGACGAATGGCGCCGCGAGCGGAAGCGGATCGCCTACGCCAACGGGTGCTTCGACCTCCTTCATGTGGGCCACGTGCGGACGCTCGAGGCCGCACGCCAACATGGAGATGTCCTCGTTGTCGGGCTGAACTCAGACACATCCGCGCAGCGGATCAAAGGAAAGGGACGGCCCATTTACGACGAACAGTCGAGGGCCGAGATGGTTGCCGCTCTGGCGAGCGTCGATCTTGTGGTGATCTTCCCCGAGTTCAGCTCGCTGCCCCTCATAAAAGCTCTCAGGCCGGATGTGTGGGTGAAGGGTGGGGACTATGTCCTGGAGACTGTGAATCAGGACGAACGCGCGTTCGTGGAGAGCTATGGGGGACAGGTGGCGCTGACCGATCGCGTGGAAGGAGCTTCGACCAGCGATGTCATCGCTCGTGTGAAGTGTCTCCCCGAGACCTGATCCTGCAATGGTGGGATCGCATTCGTTGCGGGCCGCCGGAGGCCTCACCACGTGCCCAAGTTCTGAAGCGCCTGAACGAGGTGGTGGTAGCTCCGGAAGGCGACGATCTCCTGGCCCACGAAGCTGTTCAGCACCGTGTGGGCGAATGCGGTGTCGGCGTACGCCGCCATCATTACCCGTAGGAAGAGGTGTGCCACAACGATCCCGGACGCTGCTCCAAGGATACCTCCCACAACCGGGTCGAGCACGTCCAGGGACAGCAGGGTTGTCTCATAGATGAACTTCGTGGCGATGACTATGAGCACGACAAGAACGACGAAGATCATCGCCATCCAGAAGGCCTCGCCGGTGGCCTCGGACTGCATAAGCGGCACTGCCCGGGCGAGGGGCCCCGCGACGAAGATCGATACCCTCAGAGCGATGAGCCCGCCCACAAAGTCGAATATGGCGCGGCCGAAGCCGCGCATGCTCTCAAGCCACGCAATAACAATAATGAGCACTATCGCGACGGCATCAAACCAGGTCATCGGGAACCACCTCCCTGACGCCTGATTACGAAGGAGGCATAGCCCACGACACCGTGCCGGTCTCCGAGGATATCTCCCGACGTGTAGTAGCGAAGCATCTCGGCGCGCTGGGCGCCGCGAGCGCGGCAGTAAGAGATGGCCGCGGCAACCGGGACGGGGCCGCACATTGAGATGCGGCGCGAGTAGACGGTCCGCAGTAGGCCGGCTGCGTCCAAAGCCTCGATGGCGTCCAGAGCGTGCCTGTCCTCTCGCTCGGCAACTTCATGGGGCACCTGATGGGAGAAGTCGGTGCTGGCGACGACGACGGCGTGGGTCGTGCCGACGGCCTCGGCGATTGCCCGCCCGAGTTCGTCTGCATCCGCGATCACCGATTCAATGTCCCCGGATGGGTGCCGCCGGAGGCAAATCGGCACCATCTTCGGCAGCCGGTCCGCGTAGATGAACTGAAGGAAGGGAACCTGAACCTCGAGGGAATGCTCGTCTCGATGGGCCTGCTCGTTCTCCTCGAGCAGAGCAGTCGATTCCAGTAGTCGCCGGCCGAGGTCCGTGTCGATGGGAGCATCTCCCAGGGGCGTGCGCCAGGCATCGGCGAGTGAAACTGCCGCCTGCCTTGCTGCCATATAGTGACTCGGACCGAGGATGATCACGACCTCGGGTACGCCATCGGCGGCGAGTGCGGAGAACCCATGGGCGGCGGCAGGGCCCGAGAACATGTACCCGGCATGGGGGCTGACAACGGCGTCGATTTCTGCCGGGCCTTGAGGGTTCAGCTCGGGCAACGAGCCCGGGCCAAGAGGGTGGAGAAAGCACTCGCGCAGGGAAGCTGACAGCCCCTCCCTGCTGCCTTCGTAGAACTGGCCGGCGGCTGCAGGCCGCCGCACGTCAGACATTCCTGTCTCCCTCCCGTCATTCGGGCGATGAGCGACGTTGACGCGGCCGGCAAGTCCGTGTTACTCTACCGCCGCCAGCTGGGGCGGCGCTCTGTTGGGAAGGCCGGCGGCAGACACGCACATGCGGATCGCGATCTTCACCGAGTGCTATCGGCCCATCGTCAATGGGGTCGTGGTCTCGGTTTCCACCTTCGCCGGCGAGCTCAGGAAGCTGGGGCACGAGGTCCACATCATCGCCCCGGCTTTCCCCGGATATCACGAGACGGATTCCTTCGTGCACCGGCTGCCCTCAGTCTGCCCGCCGACGCGTCCCCGTTATCCTCTCGCCCTCCCTTACAGCGGTTACCGGTTAGGCGCTCTCTTCAAGGACCGCCCGCCGGACATCATCCACGCGCAGCACCCCTTCACATGCTGCCGCGAAGGCAGGCGGTGGGCGCGGCGGCTGCCTTGCCCTCTGGTATTTACATACCACACTCTGATACGCGCGTATGCGCACTACGTGCCGCTACCACGCCCCCTGGTGCGGGCGGCCGCGGTCTGGGTCAGCCGAACCTTCTCCAATTCAGCCGACCAAGTTGTCGTGCCCACGCAGGGGGTGGCTGATCTGCTCCGCAGCTACGGCGTCCGCCGTCCCATTGAAGCCATCCCGACCGGGATCGATCTCGACCTGATCCGGAGCTTCGACCGACACCCCGTGCGCACCCGCCTCGGCATCCCGGACAATGTCCCTCTGATCGCCTACTCCGGCAGGATCGCGCTGGAGAAGAGCCTGGATACTCTTTTGCGCGCGCTTTCAATCCTCCGGCGACAAGGAAGCGAGGCCCATTTGGTGCTCATTGGCGGGGGGCCCTGGGAGGAAGAGTGCGGCCGCGTTGCGCGCTCCGAGGGCATAGCTGATCGAGTCCACCTCACTGGATACCTGGATCGCGGCGAGGTCTTCAACTGGGTTTCCGACGCGGACGTCTTCGCGTTCCCATCGCTCACCGACACTCAGGGAGTCGCGGTCCTGGAGGCCATGGCACTGGGCCGGCCGGCGGTCGCAGTGCGATCCGGAGCAGTTGACGACGTGATTCGAGACGGCGTCGACGGTCTTATCGTCGACCCGACAGCAGAGGCCCTGGCGGCCGGTCTCAGGGAAGTGCTGACAGACGGGGATCTGCGCGAACGGCTTGCAGGTCAGGCGAGACAGCGCGCCGAAGGGTTTTCTGCTGGACGGATGGCCAGGAAACTCGTCCTGGCCTACGAGAGGGCCCTCGCAGACCATACTCGGGGGTCGGGGAAGGGGTAGCTTGCCAGCATCGCACGGAGGCAGCAGCAAGTAATGTGTGGCATCATGGCTTATCTGGGCGACCGCGACACCGTCGAGGTGCTGCTCGAGGGCCTGCGGAGGCTGGAGTACCGGGGCTATGACTCCGCGGGGGTCGCCGTGTCTGTAGACGGCAAGATCGAACTCATCAAGTCGCAGGGCAAGATCTCAGTGCTGGCTCATCTGCTCGAAAAGAACAAGCCCGAAGGACGCGCGGGTATCGCCCACACACGATGGGCGACGCACGGCCCGCCTTCGACCGCGAATGCTCACCCGCATCCGGATTGTGAAGGCCACATCGCCGTCGTGCACAACGGAATCATCGAGAACTACCTAGAGCTGCGGGAGGGTCTCGAGAGAGAGGGTCATACGTTCCGATCTCAGACCGACACGGAGACGCTCGCCCACCTCTTCGAGAAGTACTACGCAGGTGACCTCGAGACGGCTGTGCGGCGCGGTCTCAAGGAGGTCAAGGGCTCCTACGCAGTTGTTGCAATGTCAGACAAGGAACCAGGCCGACTTGTGGCGGCGCGGCAGTACAGCCCGCTGATCGTCGGCCTCGGCGAGAAGCCCGGCGAGAACTTCGCCGCCTCCGATCCGTCGGCCATCATCCCGTTCACGCGCAAGGCGTATCTCATCGACAACGGCGAGATGGTCGTTCTGACGGCGGACGAGGTGCAGGTGAAGACGCTCGCGGGGGAGGCCGTCAGCAAGCCTGTCTTCCATATCGAGTGGGACGCCGAAATGGCCGAGAAGGGCGGATACAAGCACTTCATGATAAAGGAGATCTTCGAGCAGCCGCAGGCCTTGCGGGAGACGATCGGCGATCGCATCATGGGGCGCCGCATGGAGCTGAACCTGGAAGGACTCGGCCTCTCGGACGCCTACCTGCGCAGGCTGAAGAAGATAGCCGTCATCGCCTGCGGCACCGCCTCGTACGCCGGCATGGCCGGGCAGTACGCGGTGGAGAAACTCTGTGGAGTGCCTGTTGTCGTGGATGTCGCGTCGGAGCTGCAGCACCGAGAATGTGTCTTCGATAAGGGCACGCTCGGCATCGCCATCAGCCAGTCCGGCGAAACGGCAGACACTTTGCAGGCGATGCGGATGGCGCATCGGCAGGGGGCCAAGCTCCTCGCCATAACAAACGTGATCGGCAGTTCGGTGGCGCGGGAGGCCGACGGCTTGTTGTACATCCACGCCGGCCCGGAGATCGGCGTTGCGTCCACCAAGGCCTATACGAGCCAAATCCTGGCGATGCTCCTATTCGGCGTCCATCTTGGGCAAGTGCGAGGCAGCATCAAGCCCCAACAGGCGCGGCGGCTTCTCAAGGGCATCAAGGCGCTTCCCGAGCTGGCAGAGGAGACTCTCAAGGAAGCCGGACACATCAAGAGGCTTGCCACTAAGTACAAGGACGTCAAGCGATATCTCTATCTCGGGCGAGGTGCCCATTACTGCTCGGCCATGGAGGGCGCTCTCAAGCTCAAGGAGATCGCCTACCTGGATGCCGAAGGCTATGCAGCGGGCGAGATGAAGCACGGGCCACTGGCCTTGGTGACCGAGGAGGTCGCAGTGCTCTCCGCCGTAGTCGAGGGGCCGCACTACGAGAAATCCCTCGGCAACCTGCAGGAGATTCGGGCGCGCGGCGGCAAGGTCGTAGCCGTCGCCAACAAAGACGACGAGGAGATCGAGAAGTACGCGGACGATGTCATCCGCATCCCGAAGATCGAAGAGGTGCTGTCGCCTGTACTGGCCGGCATTCCCATGCAGCTCTATGCCTATTACGTGGCGGACATCTGGGATCGCGAGATAGACCAGCCCCGGAACCTGGCGAAAAGCGTAACTGTAGAGTGACGACGAAGGCCGTCTCGCTCGCGGCATAGCGTGCGAGCGGCAAGGATTCGCGGCGTGGCCCAGGCTGGGGAAGTATTGGGCTGCGCCGCGATGAGCCGGGGTGAGTATAAGGAGCCCCTCCTGTGGATCCGCGCTGGCACGAAGAGGGGGGTGGGCGGGGTCGCGAGAGACGCTTTGCCAAGGCCGCTCTGATTCTGCTCGTGTTCTCGAGCGGTGTAGCCGTGATGGGACTGGAGATGTCCGCGTCGCGGCTTATCGCGCCGTATTTCGGCAGCACCCTGTCGGTGTGGACGAGCCTCGTCGGCCTGGTGCTGATCTTCCTGACTGCTGGCTACTACCTCGGAGGGTCTCTCGCAGACCGCTACACCTCCCGGGCCGTGCTGGGGGCCCTCGTGATGGGCGCTGGGCTCATCACCATGGTGGTGCCCTTGGTGAGCAAGCCGGTGCTGGAGGCGGCCTGGGGCCTCACGCCCAGGGCCGGGCTGCTCGCGTCGTCGCTGGTCGGAACGTTTGCGCTCTTTGCCATTCCCATGATGCTGCTCGGCTGCGTCTGCCCGTTCGCCATGAAGCTCAGCATAGACGACCTCGGGCGGACCGGCCGAACCTCTGGTCGCATCTACGCCATTTCCGCACTCGGCAGTGTCGTCGGCACCTTCCTGCCGGCGCTGCTCATGATCGACCGGTGGGGGGTGCGCCGATCTATCATGGCCTTCGGCTTGCTCCTGCTGGCGGCAGGGGTGCTGTTTCTGGCGAGGGCGAGACTTGTCCCGCTGGTGTCTGCAGGTCTTCTCCTCTTGGTACCACTGCCACCGATGTTGTCGGCGCAGGGAGCCATTGCTCGTGAGGAGTCACGCTACAACTACCTGCAAGTCGTAGAGAGCGGCGGCGCCCGGTTGCTGATCGTCGATTGGGGGGCGTTCTCCTACTACTCGCGCGGTAGTTTCCGCACCCACCAGTACTTCGACTACCTGCTGCTGGCGCCACTGCTCCGTTCACGACCGCCGGGTGAATGGCTGAGGAGCGTTCTGATCGTCGGCTTAGGGTCCGGCACGGTGGCGAAGCAGATCACGCAGGCCTACGGGCCGCTGCCAATCGACGGTGTGGAGATCGATCCGGCCATCGTCGCGCTCGGGCGCCGCTACTTCGATATGACTGAGCCCAATCTGCGCGTGCATGTCATGGACGGCCGTGCCTTCCTCGGGACGTACGACCGCCAATATGACTGGGTAGTCGTCGATGCCTACCAGGGCTCTGACATTCCCTTCCATCTCATCACGCAGGAGTTCTTCCAGCAGGTGCGAAGGCGACTTCGTCCGGGCGGAGTGCTCGCCATCAACATCGCGTGGTGGCACCCAGACGATGCCGAGCTGCTAGGCAGTGTCGTAACAACCGTGCAGACCGCGTTCCCGTCGGTCTACGCGATCACCGGAATCTCCAGAGAGTCCGGCGCCGTTCTGCTGGCCGGCTCGCCGGAGGCCTCGCCCGAGAACCTGATCGCAAACGCCGCGGCCGTTGGGCACGGCGGGCTGCTCGACATTGCACGTGAGGTCCGGGAGACCGGCCGCCCCTACATCACCGCGGCTCGCGGCGAGGATCACCCCTTGACCGACGACCGAGCCCCCGTCGAGAGAATCGCAGACCGGTTCTATCGCCAACTGCGCGAGAAGATGTACGACGCCGAGCGTAGGGCAGTGTCCCTGGCTGAGTAGATCGAGTCGCTGCCCCCGACCCCACCCTGCGCATTAGAAGGCAACCGCCGAGTGAGGTAATCTAGGCACGGCCGGCTGGTGCCTGGGCAACGGGGCCAGCGTCAGATCTATCCATTAGGGCACAGATATGGCGGGAGGACGAGATTGGCTGCCGCGATCCCCGCGGTGGCTTAACGGGTTGGTGTGGGCTTCGGGTCTAGGCGCGACAGCCTTCTTCCTCTGGCGTGTGCTGTTCTGCGAGGCCGAACCGAGCTGCATTCCCCCGGGCTTCGGCACCGTCTTGGCTCGCGTGCTCGCCTGCTTGATACTGCCCGTGCTGCTGGCCGTGACGATGCTCGCACGTGCTGTGCGGTGGGTCGTGGACTAGCTTTCCGCAGGTCGCCAGAGTTCCCCCCGTCATCGAGCGCACGGCCTACACGGGGGGCAGTTCTTCCTCACCAAGTAGCCTCTGCATGTCGGCCGCGTTCCTGGCGGCTTGGGCCTGGAAGCAGTTGTTCATGAAGACATAGACGACATCCGTCTGCTCGTCCAGCTTCCGTATCCTCGGCGCCCACTCTTCGAGTTCTTCCCGGCTGTAGAGGTAGTCGTAGCGCGACTTGCTGTCCCCGCCCCACCACTTCTTGTAGTTGCGGCCGTGAAAGCGAACGTAGCCCACCGGAGAAGTGGCAACCGCAATCGGCGGCATCAACGAGCGGAACTGGGGCTCGTCCACGGCACACCATCCCACCCCGCGCTCGCGGAGGAAGTCGAGCACCTCGTCCTTGACCCATTGCCGATTGCGGAACTCGATGACGAGAGGAAACTCCGAGAACCGATCACAGAAGCTGGCGAGGTATTGTCGGTTGCCCGGCGTGTTGTGAAAAGAGGTCGGAAACTGGGCGAGCACGCAGCCAAACTTATCGGCCTCGATCAGCGGCTGAAGCGATTCGATAAACGCGCCGAAGTCTGCCTCATTGTCAGAGCCGGCCTCGTGGGTCAGCGAACGATAAGTCTTGACCGTGAACTGAAAGCCCTCGGGGACCTTGTTCGCCATGTGAAAGAACGTAGCGGGGTGCAACAGCCGGTAGTAGGTTGAGTTCACCTCGAGGCAGTTGAAGCGCTCGCCGTAGTAGTTGAGCCACTCCTTGGGCTTGAGGTCGTCGGGATAAAACGTACCCTTCCAGTCGTCGAACTTGAACCCCGATGTCCCCACAAGGATCATGGTGCGCCTCCCGCGGAGCCTCCAAGTGCGCCCCCAAGTCTACCAGATTCGCCTGTCCCGCGCATCGGCCTATCTCTGGCAGGATGGGCACCAGTGCATGCCGCGTCCGCCGGCCATTCGGGTGCGCCGGATGGCGGTGCCGCAGATGCGACAGGCGTCCCCGGTGCGCTGGTACACATGCATCCGGTCGCGAAAGCGACCGGGCATCCCATACACGTCCCGGTAGCTCCCATCGCGTGCCGACGATCCGCGGCACTCGATGCCCTCGGCCAACACCTCCCGAACCGCGCGCCACAGGCGCTGCCGCATCGGACCCGTGAGCCCGCAGGCCCGACGGCCGGGCCGCAGGCCCGCGCGGAAGCAGATCTCGTCCGCGTATATCTTGCCGATGCCAGCTATGACGTGCTGGCTCATCAAGACGTCCTGGAGCTTTGCCCTTCTCCTGGAGAGCGCTCCGGCCAGATACTCGAGCGTGAACTCATCTGAGAGCGGCTCGGGACCGTATTGGGCGAAGTCGGGCATGGACTGAACATCATGTCCGCGGCGGGCAATAAGAGCGCCGAACGTGCGAGTATCGAAGAACCGCAGGTGCTTGCGCCCGCTCAGAGCGAGAACTGCGGCCGGCTTCCTCTCGGCCTGCTCGCGAGCACCCAGAACGCGCAGGAGCCCTGTCATGCCCAGCCGGAAGATCAGCGTGCTCGGCTCGGAGCCATCGAGTAGCAGATAGGGGGCCTTGCCACGACGGCCAACCGCCAGGATGCTGCGTCCCTCGACAAGCCTGCGCAACTCCTGTCGCGATCTGTGGAAGCGCCAGGTCCGGGGATGCAGGAGGTCGACATGTCTTACGGTCCGTCCGGCGATCTCTGCTTCCAGCTGGCAGCGAATGGTCTCGGCTTCGGGGAGTTCGGGCATGCTGGGTCTCGTCTTCCATACAGAACATGTGTTCGCCACGGCAGCGCCGCCCCCCTGCCGACGGTCACGTGCCTCAGCGCACGACAAAGCCGTAAAGCCGAGACTTCTCTGCGCCCCACAGCTCATCCAGCGTCAGTCGGATACCCCGAACACTTCGGCCCGCCGGCGGCCTCACGAATCGCTGGTAGTTCTCCTCCACTGTATGCAGAGCCTCCCAGCCCCCTACGGACAGCACCTCCAGCCGAAACCGCTTCGGCATCACCCCCGGCACCCTGTCGCATGCGGTCTCGTTGTACAGGCTCAAGGCGATCTCTCTCTCCATCGCACTGTCGAGTACGAGTCCGACCTCGTCCACCCGCGACTCGGCTCGGAATTCATACGCCACCCAGTCTCCCGGCCTCCACACCCAGGCGTGCGTATCATCCCCGACCTGCCGACTCACCCCATCCCGCACTGGCTCGGGATCGCCCTGCGATGAGAAGAGCTTCGCCTCCCGGGTCACCGCCGGCATCTCCTGACTGACCCACGGCAAGTAGCAGTCATCGGCGAGCAGCGTGTGCTGGAGCTCCGCGATCCTCGCACCGATCTCGGCGGGTGTAACCGAGTTTGCCGCGGCCATCGCCGCGGCCGTGCCGATCGCCTGCCCCATCGTGGCACACGTCCCCATGACCCGGGTGCTGCTCAAGGCAGCATGGGTCGCGCTGTGACACCGCCCCGCGAACATTAAGTTCTTCACCGTGTCCGAGTACAGCGACTGGTAGGGAATCCCGTATGGCGATGGTGTCGGGTGGTAGATGGTCGCCGGCTGCCCAAGCTTCACTGCGTGGAAGCCGGCCGGGTGATGGTCGTCCATAGTCCACCCACCATAGGCGACGACGTCCTCGAAGCGGCCTTCGGACTCCAGGTCGCGCTGGGTCAGCACATGCGCGCCGATATAGCGTCGGCTTTCGCGCTTGGCTGGAAGGAACTGGATCCACTCCAGAGCCCAGTTGTCGGCCCCGTAGTCGCCGCGATTCTTCAGATGATCCCACACCCCGAATGCGATGCGCAGCAGTTCCTCCCTACACTCCTCCGCGTCGTGGATCGAGTGCCGATCCCCGCCCAGCTCCACCCACCAGTACCCCAACCGGAACGACCGGTGCTCGATTTCGTGCCGCCCGTGTGGATCGAACGGCAGCTCCTCCACCGACTCATATCGATAGGCCCACGACGGTGGCTCGAAGGGCTGCGGCGCGTCGTACTTCCGCGCCTGGAGAAAGCACGTCATGCCCATCGTGCGCTCGTCGGCTTCCTCGGGAGCGATCGACTCGCCGTACTCCTCTCTTGCCTCCCTCCCCATTCGAAACGGGTGCCCAGTGAGCGGCGCCAGCACTCCGTCGCCGGAGCAGTCGGCGAAGATCCGCGCCTTGACGGTATGATATGTCTCCGTCGTGAGCTGCCATCCCCTCACGCTCGCGATCCGATCCCCTTCCATCTCCGCGTCGAGGCACGAGCAGTTAAGCAGCAGCGTCAGGTTGGGCTGGTACTGCACCTTCTCGTACAACACGAGGTCCCAGATCGAGTAATCCTTGTGCGGGTTGCGCCGACAGTTCTCCAGGTTCAGCTCTTCGAGTATTCCCGTCTCCCTCAAGTGGGGATTGTGGCCGGACCGGCTCGCGCCGCTGATCGGCACCCGGCACTCGCTCGACGAGTTGCCGCCCAGCACGGGCCGCTCGTGCATGAGCGCCACCTTCGCCCCGTGCCGCGCCGCCGCCAGCGCGGCACAGATCCCCGGAATGCCGCCGCCCACCACGCAGAAGTCAACGTCGTGCACGACCTCGCGGAAGACGGCCGATCGCATTGACACTGTCTGCCTCCCAGCGTGACGTTCGTATCGCCGGGGACTACTTCCGCCGGTTCCCTGCTCATCCTACATTCTCGGCGCGTCTCCGTGAGCAGGCAGGGCAGCCGTCATGCGGCGCGGAATCTGCAGATTCCGACTGCGCCGATCGCATCTTGCAGGCAGGCCCGCCGCCAGGCGCCATTCCGGCGATGCCGCCGCCTCGAAGATGGCGCGGAACACCTCCTCATCCGGCGTCCGCGGCCTATCGTCCACTCGAGCGAGAGCAACAAGGAGTGCGTTGAACGAGCGCAGACTTCGGTGCCTGCCAAAGGCCTTTAGAGCTGCCCTGATTCTCTCTACCTTCGGCCGCGTCTTGCCCCTCACCCTCGTCCCCGCTCAGGCCGCGCGGGTCACCCCGCCGCCACCTGAAAGTCGAACCAGTTGTGCGAAAGCTGCTGGCCCGCACCGTCCGTAAGCTCGGCCTCCATTCGATACGCGCCCTCGGCATCGCTCGGGATGGGCCAGCGCAGGTTCTCGACCACCTCGGAGCTGTCCGCTGGAATCGACAGCGTCAGGCCGCCCTCCTGGGCAACGTCTCCGTTGGCGTCGCGAATACGCCAGGCGAGGCCTGCGCCCTCGTGCTCCTCGTGCACGTCATTGGTGACCCAGATCTTCGCGACCAACTCCTCGCCGGGAGCGTACAGCTTCTCGTGCCCGACGACGTGCTTGTCCTTGACCCACTCGATGCTCACCAAGACCGGTGAATACACCATGCCGTAGATGTCGTAGGCCTTGTACTTGCGCCGGTAGTAGTCGAGCAGCCCGCTGCCGCCGAGGCACGGCCAGGGATCGCTCCAGAAGTAGAGGAACATGGAGGCGTTCGGCTCGTACTTGCGCTGCCTTATATACTCGGCTGATTCCTTGATCTGCCGTGCCGCCCAGGTCTGCGATTGCTCGATGAGGTCCGCCAACCCGGTGAGCGAATCGACATCGATGCCCTGGCGCGTGAGCCACGTAGGATCCAGGTTCAGGTAATACCACCTGTCCCAGTCCGGGGGCCACTGCTCCTCCGGCTTGAGTATCTGCTTGGCCGTCTCGAGGGGCGCGACGTGCACGGTGCCGAACTCAACCTTCTGGGGACTCGTGTCGCCGTGGATCCGGCGAAAGTCGTCGTAGACACCTCCCCATCCGGCCGTCATGACGTTCTGCGCGCCCTCGCCGTAGTCGCCTTTGTGAACCCATCTGCTCGGGTCCACGGTACGGGCCTCGTCTCGCATGACCTCGCAGAGACGGCCATACAGATTGGGCCGCGGCTCAAACGGATAGACATTGGGCTCCTTGAACACGCTCCACATGACGATGCTCGGATGGTTGTAGAGGAGGCTGACCATGGCGCTCATCATCGGCGCGGCCCGCTCGATGACGTCGTCGGTATCCGCGTAACTGCCCCAGTGCAGCGGGAAGACCTGCCACACCAAGAACCCCATCTCGTCACAGAGGTCATAAACGGCCTTCTGCTCGACATGGCTGCCGATGCGGATGGCGTTGATGTTGAGTTCACGCATCCGCCCCAGGTCCTCTTCGAAGAGGCGCTGGTCTCCCTCCCCCAGCCAGATGCTCGAGTGGTAGCGCATGCCGCGAGCGAACACCCGCCGGCCATTAAGATGCCAATATCCCTTGTCATCCAGCGCCAGCTCTCTGATGCCGAACGTTTCGGCGACCTCGTCCTGCACTTCGCCGGCGATGGAGGCAGTGATTCGCATCTCGTAGAGATTCGGCTGGCCGTGGTCCCAACACCACCATAGCACCGGCTCTTCGAAGGTCTGCACGAGCTTTACTCGGTTGCGGCCGGGAGTGAGGATGAACTCTTTCTGCTTCGTCACTGGCTGGGCGCTCTTGAAGTTCTTGACTCGGGCCTCGAGCTCGATCCGCGCTCGAACCGTGCCGCCTGTTGCGTTCAACACGTCGAGGTCCACGGAGACAAGGGCCGTTCCGTCCAGAGCTCCGTCTTTCCTGACCAGCGTCGGCGTGATCTTCACTCCTTGCACGGCCAGGGACCCGGTGGCGATGAGCGCCACGCTCTGCCAGATGCCCCCCGTGTTGCCGTCCTGGCCAAACTGCGTCTCCCAGCCGGGGCGATGCCAGAAGTCGATCAGCGACCCCTTGATCGTGGTGAGCGCAACCGGCTTGCGCGTCTTGAAGGGATCGGAGAGAGGCTTCTCAAGCCCTGGCGAGTCCGGGACGAGCCGGTACTCGGTCGGATCTTTGGGCGAGTCCACTTTGACGACGAGCGTGTTGGCCTTCTGGCGAACGTGGTCGGTCACGCCGAACTCGAACGGTGCGAAGAATCCCTCATGATGGCCAAGGTAGACCCCGTTCAGCCAGACATCGGCCTTGTAGTCCACGGCGTTGAAGCGCAGGCGCAGGTGCTTTCCGGCCATCTCCGTCGGGAGGTCGAACTCGCGGGCGAACCAGATGACACCGTGGTAGTCGCCGATCTCGGTCTTGTACCAGTTCGATGGTACATCGACGCTTCCCCAATCACCTCTCGGCGTTGAGGGATCGCACCATTTCTCGTCCTCCCCCACCCCACGCGCGTCTTGCTTGTATGCCCAGGGGCCATCCAGCAAGAGGGTACTTCTCGGTTGGTTCTCAATCATAGCTTCTCGCCTCCGCACTCGGCTATTTCAACTTGTACTCTTTGTACTCTTCGCCGACTCGTGGATTCTGCGAACACCCGATGGGCACCCCGGTGTCGAGGGCGCCGACGCACTTCTCATCACACTTGATGCACTCGGTGATCTCGTCACGGCGGCCGTCCATGATCTTGCGCGGTAGTTCTGGGTCAGCTATCAGGGCACGGCCGATGGCGACGAGATCGGCCTTGCCATTCGCGAGCACCGCTTCCGCCGCCTCGGGATCCTCCATGCCGCCGACGGCGATCACTGGGCACGACACACGCGCCTTCACCGCGGCCGCAAGATCGGCGTGCTCACAGCCATCCCGGCCTGTGCTCGGCGAGATGTCGATGATATCGACGCCCGCGCGCTCGAGTTCCCCTGCGAAGACCAAGCTATCTTCCAGCGGATAGTCGGCCACCGCGGTGTGCCGGTAGAGGACCAGGAAGTCTGATCCGCAGGCGCGGCGGACAGCGCGGACGCACTCCAGACCCAGGCGCATTCGGTTCTCCAGGCTGCCTCCGTACTCGTCCTGGCGCTGATTGTGGGCCGGAGAGAAGAAGCGGTTGAGGAAGAAGTCGTGAGCGCCGTGGACTTCCGCTCCGTCGAATCCAGCCTGCTGGCACGCGAGGGCCGCGCTCGCGAATTGCTCCGGGATGGCGGCGACTTCCTCCGTCGTGGCGGCTCGGGCATCGTCAGTGTTGGAGGGGGCGACCCGCTCCCCACCCATTCTACCGGGATGAAAGAGCTGGATCGCAGCCCGCGCCCCGGCCTCATGTATTGCCTCCGCCAGGGAGCGAAGACCCGACGCGAGAGGCGGATTCTCAAACTCATCCAGCGGGGTCGCTTCCAGAATGACACAGCCCGCGCCCCCTTCGGCGCGTATTCGGTAGTAGGCGAGGGCCTGGGGACCTGTCAGATCCATGTTGGTCTTCATGGGGGGTATCACAATGCGGTTCCTCAACTGGAGCTTCCCAATTCGCAGAGGGGAGAAGAGAAGGCTCTCGGCTGGCGTGAAGCTGTTCTCGGGCATCGTGCATTGCTCCTCGGGTTCGCCGGCTAGGTTGCTTTCGACTTCATCCCCCAGTTCTGTGATTCGAGGCGCCCCCCTGTTTCCAGACGCGGGTCTCCTCCCATCTCGCCCTTCCGCTTGGCTCCCGACTGTGGAATACACCTCCTAAGGACCCGGGGCCGAGGCGCCGCAGGAGGGAGAACATGCGCCTTCGTCACTTGGCCCTGCTTGGGGCAGGACTTGTCTTGCTTTTGTCGTGGGGGACGGGGACTGGTTGGTGTGACCCACCGGACGCACCGTACGTGCCTGACCAGGTGTTGGTTAAGTTCCTCCCTGGAACGCCTGCCTCCGATATTGCACGCGCCCATGCATCCGCGCGGGCAGCTATCCGAGACGAGATCCCCCAGATCGGCCTCCAGATCGTCGGCCTCCCGCCGGGGCTGTCGGTCGGCCGTGCCATCGCTCTCTACGAGCGGAACCCGAACGTGGAGTTCGTCGAGCCCGATTGTTACGTCGAGCCAATGCTGACGCCGAATGACCCATACTTCCACTACGGGCAGATCCCGCTCCAACTCATGGACGCTGAGGCCGCGTGGGGCATCACCACTGGAAGCATGTCGGTTCCGATCGCCATTCTGGACAGCGGCGCGAACTTCGACCACCCGGATCTTCAGGGGAGACTGGTTCCCGGATGGGACTTCGTCGAGGCAGACGGGGATCCAACCGATGGGCACGGGCACGGAACCGCAGTAACAGGTGTTCCCGGGGCCACCAGCGACAACGCGTTTGGCATAACCGGCGTCACCTGGCAGAACCCGGTTCTTGTAGTGCGAATCGGGGATCACACCGCTTGGACGACCTGGAGCAGGATGGCTCAGGGGATCACATATGCCGCCGACCGGGGAGTCCGCGCCATCAACCTCAGCTATGCTGGGACGAGCTACCCGAGTTCGGTGGCCAGCGCGGTGGCGTACGCCTGGACCAGAGGCGCGGTGACGGTGGCGAGTGCAGGCAATGAATCCTCCGGCGCTCCCCACTATCCGGCCGGCCTGCCACACGTGGTGGCAGTCTCTGGGGTTGAGGACCATGACCTTCTCGTCTACTACTCGAACTACGGATCGTGGATCGACGTCTCCGCGCCCTGCGGCTCACTGACAACCTCGCGCAGCGGGGGGTTCGGTGACGTCGGCGGGACCTCTATCTCAGCGCCATTTGTGACCGGCCTCTTCGGCCTCGTCTTCGCCGCGAATCCGAGCCTTACGCCTGAGCAAGCTGTAGACATAGTCTGCCAGACGGCAACCGATCTGGGCGACCCGGGCTTTGACGAGTACTACGGCTGGGGTAAGATCAACCTGTACCAGGCGGTGCTGGCCGCATCCCAGATGCCGGGCCCCGGAGAAGACACCACGCCGCCCACGGTGAGCATCACGGCCCCCGGGCCAGGCAGCGCTCTTTCGGGCCTCGTCGCCGTGAGCGTCAACTCCACTGACGATGTCGGCGTGGCGCTGGCAGAGGCATACCTGGACGGCGAGATCGTAGGTTCCACCTCCACTCCTCCCTGTGAGTGTAACTGGGACACGACCCAGTCGGCCGACGGGGAGCACGTTCTCCAAGCCCTGGCCTATGACGAAGCGGGCAATATGGGTCAGTCAGATCCCGTTACCGTGACTGTAGACAACACGGCGCCGAGCACGGCGATCTTGGCCCCCTCCGATGGTGAGGTCGTGAGCGAGACGACCCCCGTCTCCGCCGACGCCTATGATGCCACCACAGGGGTTCAAGAGGTGCGCTTCTACGTGGACGGCGAGTGGAAGGCCACTCGCACGGCTGCCCCCTATGTGTGGAACTGGGACACGACACAGCATTCGCAGGGGTGGCACTCGGTGGTCGCCAAGGCGTTCGACGCGGCCGGCAACGAAGACAGCAGCGTAGTGGTGGTGAATGTTCAGAATGCCTCCGCGCCCTTGCCTGTGACCGAGACATTTACCAGCAGCGTGGGGTTCAAGAGGCAGCCGACGGTCCGGACACATGCCGTCACGGTCACCGCGCCCGGCGTGGTCTCCGCATCGCTCACATGGGGAGGCAAGGCTGATCTCGACCTGTACTTGTATTCGCCCGCCGGTGACCTAGTCGCCAGCTCGGCCGCACCAAGCCGCGGCGGCTCGGAAGAGATCAGCTACACGGCCACAGAGACTGGTACTTATGTGTTCGAGGTCGTGGCGGCCTCCCGCAAGGCGAACTACACGCTCACCGTGACACATCCCTGAAGCAGAAGCGCCCAGAAGCGGCGCGAACCAGCAGAAAAAACAAAGGGGCCGGGCGATTGCCCGGCCCCTAGTCTCGTCTCATACACAGTCCAGGAGAGCCTCAGGCTCTCTCAGGCCCGCTCAGCGTCACAGGCAAGGCGGGGTGGAAAGGCGGGACTCGGCGAAGCATGCGAGCCAGTTCTTGATCATCAACAGGTCCTCTCGGCTGCAGCCATCCCCCAGGCACGCAAGCGCGGCCTCGACGGCATCGGCGAGGATGATCGGCGTGCCGTAGCACTCGAGGCTGCACCCCGGCACCAGGCTGCCTTCGCTCGGGTTGGGCAGCTCAGGGTGCTGGGTCAGGTTGAGGGTCAACTGGTTTGCCAGCAGGAAGGCCTTGACGATCGTCAGCTCGTCGCCCGGGCTGGCATCCCAGTGCTCGAAGATCTCGTCGGCCTCGGCAATGCTGGGCGCGATGGTCCCCGCGAGCAGAATCTCGAACTGCGCCGCCGTGTAGTGATTGCGCCAGTTCTTCCAGTAGCCGGGGGTCAGGCCCATGCACGGGGCCCAGTTGTAGAAGGTGACCGTGGCCATGCCGCCCGCTTCGACGGAGACGCACTGCTCGGTCGGGCTAACAGGTATCCAGCCCGGTTCGGGGGTCTCGACGACGCAGTAGCTCCCGCCGAGAAGGTTGTCCCAGCAGTCATCGTCACCACCGGTCGTGATCGGGCCGATCGGGTTCCCAAGGGCGTCTTCCGTGACCTCGTTCTCGCACGCGCAGTCGTACAGCGTGAACTCGAACCCGTCGAGCGGCTCGTTCGTGCAGGCGTCTCGCTTTTCCACGCACAGCTTGGCGAGCGCGTTGCCGAAGTTAAGGTTCAGGAGCTGAGTTACCTCTGGGGCCATCTCGTCGAAGTTGACGATGTAGCACCCGTCTTTCGCGCAGACGGTCACATCGGACCCTGCCTCTACGGGATCCACTTCGATGTCACCACACGGGTCGGTGTAAAGACCCGGCGGCCAAAGGCATACCTCGTCCGGCGCGGTGTTCGGCCCGGTCTGGAGCCAGAGGCCTTCCTGCCCTGGGGGCGCTGTCTCGCAGATGCGATAGGTCATTGGCACTGGTAGCTGGCTGAAGTTGTAGGTCCCCGCACTGCCGGTGGTCTGGCAGGGAACCGGGTCGCCCAAGACATTCACGGCCGGGATCCACGAACCGTTGCCGTCCTTCATCTCCACGCAGAACGTCCATCCACTAAGGGGCGGCTCCGTGGCGATGTCCCGGCAACCGTCTTGATCCACATCCAGGAACTTAACGCCCCGCAACGCCGCCTCCGGCGGCGGCCCACAGTCGTTCACAAACGCGCCGATGTAGATCGGCTCACCGGGTTCCGCGTTCCTGCCGCGGCCGCCCGTGTCGGCCTTGGTGATGGTGAAGTAGATGGGGCCTTCGGGCGAGACGCGATCGCAGTCCGAGTGATCTGCGCCACAATCCGTGCACAGCAGGTCCTCGTCCACGGCATACTTGCCAACGGAGAGGTTCGTGAAGGAGAACTCGCCGGCCGCATTGGTGCAGGTGCGGTCGATCTCCACCAGAGTTTCCTGACCGCGTACCTTCTGCACCTCGTACAGGATGATGCAGACGCCCTCCAGGGGGTCTGCACCATCGAGCTTCTCGCCCCAGACAGAGGCGAGCCGCTTTACCTTGAAGTTATCGGTCTTCGAGTACCGGCCGACGAACTGCTCGTCGTTCGCCCAGTAGGCCTCAACTGGTGTGATCCACAGCTTGTACTCGTTGCCGTTGTTGGGAGTATCGTCGTACGGGCACAGCTCGATCGTCGTGTTCCCGCTGTACACATCGATGCACGTACGGTGGGGACATGTATTGCCCGCCAACGGGTACTCGATCCGCTTCACGCCGGTGCCGTCGGTATAGACGCGAAATCGGCGGCACTCGATGTCGTCGTTGCTCAGCAGCACCTTCCCGGACGGGTCCGTCACCTGGAAGTAGTAATGGCCGTCCGGGACCCAGCGCGTGGGCGACGCGAAGTTGGGCCCGCCGTTGAGGAACGGGACCAGTGGTGGCGAGTCACAGTAGTCGGGGTAAGGCAGGTCAGGCGCGCATTTCTGGTCGTAAATGTTCGCGTCGACCTTCTCACCGGCGCCAGTAGTCGTCCAAATCGCGCCCGTAAGCGGAACCAATTCTGCCGCCGCGGGCGTCACGACAACGCACACCAACACGGCCGCAAGCGCAATAAGACCTACAGCGTACTTCTGGATATGCACTTCAGCACTCCCTCCCTTGAACAATCAAACAAAGCGTATGGGCAAACAAAGCGTACGGGCCTCTGCGTGCGGCTCTCGGACGGCTGCTCGCCCGCTCTCAAGAGAGCTTAGCAGCGGGAAAGTGCGATCTGCGGTGGTCAATGTGGGGAAGGACTGATACCAAATGTGGGCAGAGACTGATATGATAACACCTACTGCGGGGCAACGACACACCTCCAACTGAGCCGCTCTGGTCCTTCGCAGAAGTCCTCTGAGTTGCCTCCTTTCTCCCCCCAGGCCAAACCCGCCCAATTGTGCATGTTGTGGCGACTTCGTGAATAGCCAGCTGATTCCCTGTGTCACAATTCCGACACAGCGTCGTCCCGTGACGACAGCCCACAGATGCAGCTTTCGTAGAACTGGTGGGGTTTCTCCGACCTGTACGCGCTTTCGTGCTTTCCTGAACGCATGCTGCCAACATGCAAAGCCCGCCCAGAGCGGCAGGACCGGCACGGGATCGCCGACAGCGGTTGACCTGAAGCAGGCCAAGTCCGGCCAGGCTCAGTTCGTCACCTACGACTACTTCCGGGATACCACCGCTGTGGCGGAGGCGATAGGCCGCGAAGTTGCGATGTCTCTAGACCCTCATCAGCTCTGCTGCGCTTTCCGCCAGGCCTCCACCACGCGCTGCCTGTGCTCATCTGTTTCTGCCGCCAACGTTTCGAGCAAGCCCTTCAGCTCTGGCGCGTCTCCCTCGGCGATCTCGAAGTAACGCTGCTCGATGAGTTCGTGTTCCAGATCCTTCGCTGTCGAAAGGGCGTCCAGCACCGTTATCTCCGCCCGTCCCGCCTCCGTCACGCGCTTCCGCACGAGGTCAAGTGATGACAGCACCGTCGCCGCGCTGAATCGACCGGGGTCGATTTGCACCTTCCCCGCCTTCACGTCATCGGCGAACCCCGCAATCATCCTTGCGTGGCGCACCTCATCCTCGGCGAGCGCGTCGAAGAACTCGCTCCGCTCGGGGAACCTTCGCGAATACGCGCGGTAGAGGTCCGCGACCGCCGATTCGTGAGCCGCCATCATCCCGATGGTCTGTATCTGATCCGCCTCTGCAGGCATCCTCCAACCTCCTTAGCGGGATCGCCGCCCGGCGTCTGTGCTTAGGCGTTGAGCCAGCACTTCCTGTTCTGAGCATCCCCACGCGAGCAGGTGTCCTGGGTATCAAGCTCAGGCGGGCCGAGTAAGACCCAGCACCGCGTGTCTGGGTACTGGCACAAACGGCCCGCTACGAGACAGGGCTTCTTCCCATCCTGCATGTATGTGCTGGTGGGTGACGGCAGAGAAGGAGGGATGAGAGCAGGCCGACCGCTGTATTTGTGTTCTCCGGGGGCGCGCGCTCAAGGGCGGAGTCGAATCGCCGCCACCCCGGTCGATCATACCTCGCGACATGCGAGGACACATCTGTCAAAGGAGCGATAGCATGAAGAGAGCCGTCATCATTGGCCTGGCCGTGGCGCTGTTCGCGGCGGTGCTCGTCGGCGCGTCGTTTACTGCCTACGAGGCCGTAGCTCAGGAGGACGAGGAAGAGGAGGCCGGCTACCTCAACGACTACATAGAGGCGCTGCGGCAGGACGTCCGGACCAACAAGCGTGACCTCATCAGCTGGAACATGGAGCTTACGGCCAAGGAATCCGCCGCCTTCTGGCCGGTGTACAGGAAGTACGAGTACGACCTGGCTTCGGTCAACAACGAGATGGTGTCCCTCGTGAAGGAGTACGCAACCAAAGGCGGGATGCTGTCCGAGGACGACGCGGGCCGGATGCTCCAGCGGCGCTTTGATCTTGAGCAGCGACGCCTTGACATGAAGAAGCGGTATGTCGGGGAGTTCAGGAAGGCCCTGCCCGGCCACAAGGTCGTCAGGTTCTACCAGTTGGACAGGGCAATCGACATGCTGATCGACATCGCCGTCATGTCCGAGATCCCTCTCGCCACCGGCGAGGAATAGACGGTCAGCCTGGGCGCGCTCGATAGCGCGGGCGATCCCACGAGGTAGGGGCTTCCCTACCTCGTCGGGCTTTGGCCGCCTCCCGCGACGCTTCTTGTTCGATAGGCCTTGGGCAGAGCGGGGGGTTCGGCGGCCGCCCACACTGGACTACGAGGTGGAATAAACGCTGCTCGAAGCGGGTGCGCTCTTGCTGCGCGGCAGCGCCAAGCGTCCCGTCGATATCATCCTCGGCGTCCGCTACCTCGATCTGGAGGCCGACCTCGCTTTGGCGCCGGTGCCGCCTGGAGGAAGCGCCTCTGGCGGGGAGCACTTCCTCGACCCGATCATCGGCGCGCGGCGGCGCAGGCCGCTGCCGGAGAAGTGGGGCTTCGCATTTCGAGCGGACGTCGGGGGGTTCGGCATCGGCTCGGACTTCTCGTGGCAACTCCTGGCGGACTTTCGCTGCCGGATCAGTCCCCTCTGAAAGCTCGATCTCGGCTACCGGTACCTGCATATCGACTACGATGAGGACGACTTCAAGTTCGACATCGCCATCTACGGGCCGGTGCTAACCTTCGCATACTGCTGGTAGAGCTACCAGCAGTACTGGGATGAGAGAAAGAGTGCCGGGCGACAGCGCTGGGCACTCTTTCTGCTAGGGCTCAGGTGCGCTGCAGTCGCTCGATCTTGAACTTCGCCTGGTACTCGTTGGGGTTCAGCGCAAGGGCCGCTTGGTACTCCACCATGGCCTGTCGCTGCTTCCCCAATTTCACGTAAGAGTCGCCGAGGAAGACATGGGCTGCGATGTTTCGCGGGTCACGCCGGAGCGCGGCCTCATAGTGCTTCATGCGACGCCGGACGTCCGCTGCCCGCCCGGATTCGGCGCCCACGCGGCGCAGTATCTGAACGGCTGCCCACACCGCGAGGGGGATGGCCAACAGGATGAGGAAGTCGATGCCCTGCAAGTGGCGGATATTCTGCACCGCGGCGATCTCTCCGATGAACAGCGTCAGCACGAGCACGAAGGCCTGCATGCCGCCGATGTTTCCAGCCTGCCAGGAGAGCACGACCTGCGCGCAGGCCCCTATCGCAACCAGGATGACGAGCGCCGTCTTCGACCACGAAATGAGGCCCTCGCGGGCCAGTTCGCTGACCTTCGTCAGAAACTGCTGGATCGTGTCGCCGTCGACCATCAGCGGCTCGCGCGCGCGGGCAGCGTGAAGGTGACCTGTAACCCGCCCGGCACTGTGTCCTGCTGCATAGTTCCGCCGAGGGCCTCGACGAGCATGCGACACCTCTCCCCCCGGTGCGGACCCTCCGCCAATGGCGCGCGCTCGCCGTCAGTGGCCGGAGTCGTACAGCGAATCGAGAGCTGCAGACGATTCGGTTCGGCCGCTCGGCGCGCGGTCAGCTTGACCACTCCGCCGCTCGGTACCCGTTCAATCCCGGCGCTCAGCAGCTCGACCAGCACCTCCACCAGCTGATCCGATCTGGCCTCGGGCGTCGGCAGCTCTGTGGTCAGCTCCACCCCCAGCTCGACTCCCTTCTCTCGCGCGGCGGCGCGCACGGACCCCACCACCGCCTCCACCACGCTGATGAAGGGGGTGTGAACGGAGGCCGCGTCTCCGACCTCGGCCACGCCCTCGAGGGCGTCGAGTTCCTCCACCAGGCCAAGCACCTCGCTCCCGTCCGCGGCGGCACGGCGGACGAGGTCCCTCTCTTCTTCGGTCAGCGCCTCCGGATGTTGGCCTGCCAGCGCTCGCAGAGCCGCCACGAGCGAGACAAGGCGCGGCCGCAGCTCCTGCGTGAGAGCGGCGCTCACCTCGGACATCACCTTGTCCTTGTCCGATGGCTCCTGCGCCCGAACCATCTGCAGCGCCACAGCGGTGATAGTGAGGGCCAACAGCATCTCGACGATCAGCGCGACGAGATGGGCGCGAGGGATGCGGAGCTCCCAGACATGGAGTATCGTCTCCCATCCAGCGAACAAGACGAAGGCGAGCCCAATCACCAGCACGAGCCGAAGGCCTCTTCCGTGCTCTTGCTTCACGGTGCTGTTCCTCCTTCCGTGCAGCGGTCTCCTTCGCGTGCTGCCATCGCCTCCCGCGTCCTCGTCGGCTGCGGCCGGCAAGCGCCGAGGGGGCACGCACAGAGCACTCGCTTTGCCTGCCAGCGGCTGGCGTCCTGTGAAGAAGGACGCACAACATCCCGGCAGCGGCCGCAGAGGGCAGGTGGCCGTGCATCTGCCGTCCTCGGGGCGGTCCGTGCTCGGCACACTCGAGATGGGACGGCGAAACGCTGTGAGCGTGCCTGCTCGCGCGCACAGCGGGCGCTCTCTGGGCGGCGGCCAGGAGCTTGGTCGTGTGATGCCGACAGGACAATGCGCAGCGAGATGTGACATGGGGACATCGCAGCCCGCCCAATGGGGACCGAGTCCGCTCGCGGACGAGCTGGCAATGACAGAGCACACAGCGGATCGCTGCGTCCTGGTCGGCGGCGAACGCTCTGACGTGCGGAGCTAGGGATTGCCCTGGGCGGTTCAGTTAGTGCAGAAGGCTGGCCCGCTTCCGTCGATCTGGGGCAGCGACTTCACCTACCAGGCGTACGAGGTAGGCTACAACGCCTACCGCGGCCTCGACGAGCAGACGGTGCTTGCTTCTCGCGGGTAGGCGAGGCAGGTGGGGGGGCGAGGTTCCGTTCTATGGGCTGTCGCTCTTCGGCAAGCAGGGAGACCTTCGAGGCTACACGGCCGGGCAGCACGGAGACAGGTTCATGATCGCCCTCCAGGCCGAGTACCGGCGGCAACTCGAGGGCCCGTGGGGCTACGTGGTCTTCGCGGGAGTGGGAGAGGTGGCGCCCCGGCTGTTCGCTCTCAACCTCGACGACCTCCTGCCGAGCGCTGGCGTGGGGCTCCGGTACACGCTCGCGGAGGAGAACCACATCAACCTGCGAGTGGACTTCGCCTACGGCAAGGAGGGGGGCGCGATCCACTTCGGCGCGGGGGAGGCTTTCTAGCCGCCGGCCGACCTGCCGTGCCGCGGAGCGGCCGAGTTCCTAGGGAGCAGACGGGGCGTCAGTCCGTCGGGACGGCCGTCGACGCGGGAGCGATTCGACCACGCTTCTCGAAGGCAGAGGGCCGCTATCCTGAGACGCGCGGGCTCGGCTCACTTGCACCCACCGGGGACCGAGCCGCGAGATGACAGGCCGCGAGATGACCTGGCGCGATCTCACTGAGGTCGGGCTCGACGGCACGACACTCAGGTACCTGATTGAGGTAGCAGCGGGTGTGGAAGCGGCAGCCCGGGGGGACTGCGGTGGGGCTCGGGATGTCCCCGGGGAGAAGTGTGGCTGTGGGTTGTGCGCGGCCGACGCGCGGCACCGCGGAGAGGAGAGCCCGCGTGTAAGGGTGGGCCGGGCTCTGGATGACTGCGTGGGCAGGACCGATCTCGACGATGCGGCCGAGATACATGACGGCGATGCGCTGGGAAACGTGTGAGACGACGCTGATATCGTGGGAGATGAAGATCGTCGTGAGCTGGAATCGCTGCTGGAGCCCCCTCAGGATTTCGAGAATCTGCGCCTGAATGGAGACGTCGAGGGCCGCGACCGGCTCGTCCGCGACGATGAACTCTGGATCACATGCCAGCGCGCGGGCGATGCCGATGCGCTGGCGCTGCCCGCCGCTGAACTGGTGTGGGAACCTGCCGGCCTGCGCGGCATCGAGTCCGACGAGGCCGAGCAGTTCTTCTACTCGGCGGCGCGCCTCGCTTCTATCTCGCATGCCGCAAATCCGCAAGGGGAGCCCGATGATCTGCTCCACCGTCTTATGGGGATTGAGCGACGCAAAGGGATCCTGGAAGATCATCTGGATGCGCGGGCGAACGCGGCGAAGCTCATTGGGCGGCAGACTGTGAAGGTCGATCCCATCGAGCCGGACCCGGCCGGCAGTTGGCGTGTCCAGGCAACAGATCAGGCGGCCTAGCGTCGTCTTGCCGCAGCCGCTCTCCCCGACGAGGCCCAGCGTTTCGCCACGGGCGATCTCCAGGGAGACTCCGTCCACGGCCCGTAGCAGGCGGCCACCTTCGGCCGGAAAGTGCCTTGTGACGCGTTCAGCTTGGAGAAGGATGTTATCCGTGCTCATCTGTGGCCGATGCTGTCGCGACCTCGGCACGGCCTGCGGTCACTCGTCTCTTTCGGCGGCCACACCGTAGGCCTCCTGCGCGCTGGCGGGAGTGACAAGGCCGTTGCGGAGGTCTTCGCGGACCAGCGCGTCAGGACGTTCTTTCGGCGCACCGTATCCGCCACCGCCTGGGGTCTGGACTTGGATCAGATCCCCAGCTTCGAGGGGGATTCCGGAGACCTTCGGAGGGAGCCTGCGTCGTCCGGATGAGCCAGGGTTCAGGATGAAGGCCCCGCATCGACCAGGCGCCCCTCCGGCCGCGCCGCGAGCCGGATGCTCGTGCCTGTCGCCATGGGCGGAGAAGGTTGCACGGCCGCGGGCGACGCGGATCTCTCTGATAAGCCCGAGGCCGCCCCGAAAGCGGCCGGAGCCGCCCGAGTCGTGAGCGAACTCGTAACGCTCCACGACAAGGGGAAAGGCCTGCTCGAGCGCCTCCACGGGGAGGTTCGAGGTGTTGGTGATGTGAACCTGGACTCCGTCGAGTCCGTCGGCCTCGGGCCCGCCGCCGCCCCCGCCGGCAATGGCCTCAACGTACACGTACTCCCGGCCGGTGGCCGGGTCCACTCCCGAGAACACCACGGCTGTGCTGGCATCGTGGCCGGGCGCGGGCAGGCGACCCGGCAGGGCCTGGGAGAAGGCCTCGATGATGCAGCCGGCGACGACCTGGCAGGTATCGGTACGCGCGCCGACCGCGCTCGGCGGTTGGGCGTTCACAATGCTCGCGGCCGGCAGAGACACTTCCACGCACTGGTGCAGCCCGGCGTTGGAGGGAAGACCGGGATCAAGGCTCGCCTTGACAGCGTAGTAGATGGTCGCGAGCAGGGCGTTGCGAGGGACATTGACGGCAGCCCGCGACGGCGGCCCTGAGCCCGCGAAGTCAAAGCGAAGACGGCTGCCTTCGATGACGACCGTTACGCACACCGGCAGCAGCCCTTCACCCTCTACCCCCTCCACCGCGTCCGCAGACCGGTAGGCTCCGTCTGAGACGGCTTCGATGGCCGCGCGAAGGCGCCGCTCGGTGGCGGCGATCAGCTCGGCCATCGCCGCCCTGACGCGGTGGGGCCCCTGCGCTTCGAACAGGTCCGTCAGGTCGGACAGGCCGAGTCGGTTGGCGGCGAGCTGGCCGGTCAGATCGAGCCGACGTTGGTCGGGCATGCGGCAACGTGAGGCGAAGAGATCGAAGACCTCCCGGCACAATCCCTCCGCGGTCGCAAGCCGCATGGGCTCTAACCGCAGGCCCTCTTCGTCTATCGAACGGGCGTCGCCCGAGATGCCGCCGGGGACAGCCGCTCCGATATCAGCGTGGTGGGCGACATTGGCGACGAACCCCTCAAGGCGCGACCCAAAGAAGAATGGCGAGACGACGGTGACGTCTGGAAGATGAGTGCCGCCACCGGTGTAAGGGTCGTTGGCGACGAACGCATCGCCCGGCCGGATGCCCTCTGCGCCGAACCGTTCCAGCACGGCCTCCACGACTCCAAGCATGGAGCCGAGATGCAGTGGGATGTGCTCGGCCTGAGCGATGAGGGCACCCGCCGAGTCGAAGACCGCCGCAGAGCAGTCTCGTCGCTCCTTGATATTCGGCGAGAAGGCGCTTCTGATCAAAGCCACTCCCATCGCCTCCGCCGAGGCGAGGAAGCGACTGGCAATTACGGCGAGTTGAATCGGATCGAGTTTGGCGTCGCTGTCACCCACGAGTCGTCTCACTCCCGCCGAATGCGCAATGCCCCGCCGGCCACCTGCGCTCGGCAGCCCTTTGGAAGGTAAGTGGTGGAGTCGTACTGCTCGATGATTGCCGTTCCGGCCACAATGGCGCCTTCCCCCAGTGCCGAGCGGTCATACACCAGGCATTGTTCATCACCGCCTCTTGCATGGATGAGTCGTCCTTCCTTTGGCTCGGGCGCGCCCTCGGCGCCCGCCACCGGGGCGGGCCGGGGCAGGGCGCCGGCCTCCGCGACCGCGGTGACCAGCAGGTCAACGACTTCCACTTCCTGCTCGGGCAGGGAGTAGCCGTAGTGCTGTTCATGGGCGGCGTGGAAGGATTGCATGACCGCTGTGAGGTCGTGTGGGCCAAGTTCACCGGGCGGCACATCGACCGACAGCTCGTAGTCTTGGCCGGAGTAGCGCGCAGCCGCCTGTCGCAGAACGGCGCTGGCACCGGTGGGCGCGTGGACTTCGAGCCAGCAACGCGCCTCGGCCTCTAGGGCGCGATAGGCTTCGCTGAGTGCGGCCAGGGAATCCGTTCCCAACGGTGCGAGGCGCGTCTGAACCCAGTCCCTGCGCAGGTCGCTTGCCAGCAGCCCCCAAGCCGAGAAGTTGCCCGGCGACAGCGGCACGATGACCTCGTCAACCTCCAGCTCTGCCGCCAGTTCGCAGGCGATGAGGGGCCCTGCTCCGCCGGCGGCAATGAGTGCGTAATCCCGCGGGTCGCGGCCCTCCCGCACAGTCATTGCTTCGACCGCCCGGCGAACGTTTGCGACGGCGAGCTCGACTGTGCCGAGAGCGGCTCGCTCTGGCGAGATGCCCAGGGGATGGGCGACATTCTCAGCCAGGCCGCTGAGCGCGGCGCCGGGATCCAGCATCATCTCTCCCCCCAGCAGCCCGTGTGGGGACAACCGGCGGAGAAGGAGCAGCGCGTCGGTGAGCGTGGGCTCCTCTCCGCCCCGACCGTAGCACGCGGGGCCGGGATCGGCGCCCGCGCTCCGTGGGCCGACTTGCGGGAGCCCGCCCTCGTCGACCCGCACGATGCTGCCCCCGCCGGCACCTATGCACCGGACGTCGGCGCCAGGCACCTCAACAGCATATCCGCCGACGTCGCGGCCGCTGGCGACGGCCGGAAGTCCTCCTTCGATGAGGCAGACATCGCTGCTCGTGCCGCCCATATCGATGGAGATGGCGCGAGCCAAACCGAGATCGGCGCAGATCGCGGCGGCTGCGGCCGCCCCGGCCGCCGGACCGGAGAGGACGGTTGTAACGGGCTTCTGACAGGCCTCGTCGAGCGCCGCCAGGCCACCGTTTGACTGCATGATATGAGGACTGACCGCTATCCGCGCACTCCGCGCACGGCGCCCGAACTCGTCGAGGTAGCGGCCCATCAGCGGCCCGAGATAGGCGTTGACAACGGTGGTGCTGAGGCGCTCATACTCCCGGAACCGCGGTAGGACGTCGCTCGACGCGCTGACATAGACGCCAGGCAGCAGCTCGCGAGCAAGCTCCTTGATGGTCCTCTCGTGGCGTGGGTTGGCGTAGGAATGCAGGCAGCAGATCGCGAGCGCCTCGACGCCCGCCTCCTTCAGGAAGGCGAGCTCGCGCCTCATGGCTTCACAGTCGAGGGGCCGCATGACCGATCCGTCCGGGTGGAGCCGCTCGGGGGCTTCCCGACGGAGCCGCCGCGGAACCAGGGGGCGTGGCTTTCGCGCGCTCAGGTCGTAGAGCGAGGGCCGCCGCTGCCTGGCAATCTCGAGGAGGTCGCGAAAGCCCTGCGTCGTGATGAGCCCGGTACGTGCTCCCTTGCCCTCGATCAAGGCGTTCGTGCCCGCCGTCGTGCCGTGGGCGAAGAAGCTCACCTCTGCGAGCGGCACGGCTTCTCCCAGCGCGGCGAGGCCCTCTGCCGCGCCGCGGGCGAGGTCGGCGGGCGTGGAAGGCACCTTCCTGAAGTGTATCTCGCCCGAGGCGGCGTCCATCGCGGTGACGTCGGTGAACGTTCCGCCGATGTCGATGCCGACACGCCAGGCCATCAGCTTATCCCTGCAACCGGCCCCACCTCACGCGCGCCCTGGTACAGGTAGCAGCGCACCAGCCGCTCCGGCCCCTGCCGGTAGACAGGCGGGACCGCGTGCCGGCAGCGCTCCAAGACTTCAGGACAACGGGGCGCGAACCGGCATCCCGCGGGCAGATTCACCAGGTCGGGGACGACGCCCTCGATGGGACGGATAGGAATGTCAGGCTTCCCCAGACGCGGCACACAGCGAAGCAGGCCCTGGGTGTACGGGTGGAGGGGATCCTCGAGTATCTCGGCGACAGTTCCTCGCTCTACGATGGCTCCGGCGTACATGACGGCAGCGCGTTCGGCGAACTGTGACACGAGGCCGAGGTCGTGGGTGATGAGGAGAACGGCCAGCCCGCGCTCGCGCTTCACCTCGGCCAGGAGGTCCATGATCTGTGCCTGGAGCGTGACGTCGAGGGCAGTGGTCGGCTCGTCGGCAATCAGCAGGTCGGGCTCGCAGGAGACGGCGATGGCGATCATCACGCGCTGGCGCATTCCGCCGCTCAGCTCATGGGGGTAGCTGCGCAGACGCTCGCGGGGCGCGGGAATGCCCATCGCTTCGAGCAGCGCGACGGCGCGCTCGCGCGCCTCCCACCCTCGGGCGACGCGGTGGATCTTCAGCGTCTCCGTGAGCTGGGTCCGGACGGAGAAGGTCGGGTTGAGCGTCGAGAGCGGATCCTGGAAGACCATACCAATGCGGGAGCCGCGGATGTCTCGCATTCGCGCCTCGGTCTTCTCCATCAGATTCTCGCCGTCGAAGAGAACCCGGCCCCCGGCGACGCGGCCGGGCGGTCGGATGAGGCGCATGATGGAGAGAGCCGTGACGCTCTTGCCACACCCGCTCTCGCCGACGAGTGCAAGCGTCTCCCCGCGCCCCACGGCCAAGCTCAGACCGTCGACTGCTCGGAGCACGCCGCGGTAGGTGATGAAGCGGGTGTGCAGATCCTGGACTTCCAGCAGCGGGGTCTCTTTCATTTCCTCATGCGCGGGTCGAGCACGTCCCGCAGTCCTTCGCCGAAGAGATTCACGGACAGAACCAATATCAGAATGGCCAATCCAGGGAAGGTAGCGATCCACCACGCGCTTGCGACATCGGCGCGGCCGTCAGAGACCATCGTCCCCCAGGCGGGGATGCTGGGCGGGACGCCGATGCCGAGGAAGCTGAGCGACGCCTCCGCGATGATGATGGTGGCCATGCGAAGAGTCGCCAGGACGATGAGCGGCGGGATGATGTTCGGCAAGATCTCACTGAAAAGGATGTGAGGTGTCGTCGCGCCCACCCCGCGCGCCGCGGCGACGTAGTCTGAGTCGCGAGCGGCGAGCACATCGCCGCGGGCGACACGATAGAAGTCGACCCAGCCCTTGAAGGCGAGCGCGGCCACGAGCGCAATGAGGTTCGGGCCGGTTGCGGCCATGATAGCGAGGGCGAAGATCAGGAACGGGAATGCGAGGAGTGTGTCCACGACCCGGGACATCACGGAGTCGAACCAGCCGCGGAAGTAGCCCGCGGCCATGCCGAGAGCCGTCCCGACGAGCAGGGTGACCAGCACAACGACGACGCCGAGGAATATCGAGATGCGTGCGCCGTAGATCATGCGGCTGAGCAGGTCTCGCCCGAGGCTGTCCGTACCAAGGGCGTAGCCGCCGCCCTCGGGATGCCAGAACGGCGGCACACGAATCGCATGGGCGTTCTGAAGGTTGGGATCATGTGGGGCGATCGCGGGAGCAAGCATCCCAATGGCTACGAAGGCCAGCACGATGAGGCCGGCGGCGACGGCCACGCGATTGCCGAACAGCAGCCGGAGCATCCCCGGCTGCGTCCCCGCGGTGGTCGTCAGGACCTCGTCTTCTGTGACTGACTGAGCCACTGGCCTCGCTCGCGCTCTCATGCGAGCCGCAGACGCGGATCGAGTGCCGCGTGCAGCAGATCCGCGCCGAGATTGAGCAGCACGTAAGATACTGCGTAGATGAGGACCACGGCCTGCACCAGGGGATAGTCGGCCGCGCCGATGCCGTCAACCGCGAGCTTGCCCAGCCCGGGGTACTGGAACACAGTCTCGATGATCATGTTTCCGCTGAGCAGCAGGCCCGTCTGAAGGGCCACGATGTTCACGGTGGGGATAAGGGCGTTGCGAAGGGCGTGCTTCCCGACGACGATCGACTCCGGCAGGCCTTTGGCCCGCGCGAACTGGACGTAGTCCTGCGAGAGGACTCCGATCATGGAGGATCGCACCATGCGCATCACCATCGCGGCCATCGGGGCGGCCATCGCGACCCCCGGGAGAGCGAGATGCTTCAAGGCGCTCCAGAAGGCGTGTGAATCGCCGGCCAGCACAGCATCCAGTGTGTGCAGCCCGGTAACGTAGTGGGGAACGAGGGCCAGATCGATGCGTCCGGAGATGGGAAGCCAGTGGAGCCGAAGCCCGAAGACGATCATCAGCATAATCCCGAGCCAGAAGCCCGGCATCGAGATGCCGAGCAGGGCGGCGACGGTGGCGCCGCGGTCCACGGGGCCGTGCGGACGCAGGGCCGCGAAGACGCCCGCCGGAATGGCGAAGACCAGGGCGAGGAAGAAGGCGAAGAGAGTCAGCTCGAGTGTCGCGGGGAACCGCTCGGCGACGACTTGACCGACGGGCCGGCCCTGGTGGCTGTAGGAAGGGCCGAAGTCGCCGACGGCCGCGTTGCTGAGGAAGAGCGCGTACTGCACGAACAGGGGCCGGTCGAGTCGGTAGTGGGCGCGGAGCTCCTCGATCTGCTGCTGTGTGACGCGGCCGGCCTGCCCAAGCATGTGTTCGATGGGGTCGCCGGGTGTCAGGTGCATGGTGAGGAAGACGATGAAGCTCACCCCAACGAGCACGGGGAGGAGCTGGATCAGGCGACGGGCAACGAATCGGCCCCACATGTCGCGTCGCGCCTAGCCTCCGGCGGCGAGGGAGACATCGTGCATCGGCAACATGCCGTCCGGCCGCGCGGCGAAGTTCTCGACCCGGTCGGCGACGCCATACAGCTCCTGCTGCGCGAAGTGGAAACAGGTCGGGATGTCCTCGTGGAGGTGGCGCTGGACCTCTACGTACTTGCGGGCGCGGTCCTCTGAATCCATGGCCCGGTCGGCCTCGCGGAGGAGACGATCCACGCGAGGATTGCTGTAGCCGAAGTAGTTGGCATAGCCCTCCCCCGTCTTCTCCTCCTTGGTGTGGAACAGAACGGGGAGAATTCCCGACGGGTCCAGGCTCGAATTGCCCCAAGAGGTCAAGAACATGTCTCGCTCTTGCCGCCGGAGCTGGTTGAGGAGGTTGTCCTTCTTCCACACCCGCACGTCGGCGCGGATTCCAGCGGCCGACATGACCCCGGCGATCGCCTCGGCGATCCGCTTGTCGCTGGCCTCGCAGTCTAGTGTGACGTCGAGGCCGCCGGGGCAGCCGGCTTGCCTCAGAAGAGACTTTGCCCTGGCGATATCTTGCTGGGGCGCAGGCAGCGATGTGTCGTGGCCAAAGGCCATGGGCACAAGCACGCCGGGCAGCGGTTGCGCGCGGCCAAGCAGGAACTGCTCGACGATGGGCTTCGGGTCGATCGCCCACCGAGCCGCCTCCCGCAGGCGCCGGTCGGAGAAAGGCTTGCGGGCGCAGCTAAGCCCGACGAAGTGGGTCCTCGTGCCCTGCGCAACGGACAGGTGGGCACTCGGGAGCGAGTCCACGCGGTCTGCTTGGTCGGGCGGCACATTGACGGTCACGTCTACTTCCTGCGCCTCCAAGGAGACGAGGCGAGTCGCCGCCTCCTCCAGCGGCCGGAAGATGACGCCGGCCAGACGGGGCGCGCCCGCCGGCGGCACGTCGGGAGAGCCGCCGTAGTACTCGTCGAAGCGCTCCATGACGATGCGCTCGCCCGGCACCCACGCGACGAGTCGAAACGGCCCCGCACCGATGGGCCGTTTCGCGAACTCGTCGGGCCCGACCTTCTCGAAGTAGGCCTTCGGGCAGATCTCCTGGAAGACGAGCTTCTTGTGGAGGATTGGATAGGGCCCCTCGGTGGTGATCGCAATCCTATGTGTGTCAATGACCTCTGCGGCGGCGACCGGCCCGAGCAGATCCTTGCGCGGCGAGGGCGGCAGGCCGGGGATTCCGCCGATGATCCGATCGATCGTGAACTTGACGTCATCTGCGGTGAACGGCGCCCCATCCTGGAAGGTGACGCCTTCCCTGAGCTTGAAGACCCAGCGCGTGTCGGCTTGAACTTCCCAGGATTCGGCGAGCTGCGGAAGGTAGTGCATGTCGGCGTCGCGCGTGACAAGTCCATCGCAGATGTTGCGGACGACCGCCTCAACCGTGCGCGAGCGATGCATGGCCGGGTCGAGTGTCTGGACGTCGGCGTCGAGCGCAACCGACAGGGAGCCCCTCACGAGGTCCGAGCGCAGGCCTGACTGACCGGGACGGCTGCGGCCGCATCCGGCGACCAAGGCAGATAGTGATCCCGAGCCGACCCCTGTGATGGCCAGCAGTCGCGCGCTCTGCACAAGGAACTCGCGGCGGCTCATCCGGCCCGGAGATGTGTCATCTCTCATTCGGCAACCCGCCTCCTGGCCCGGATCGTCGTCCTCGCGTCCCGTCCGAGTCTGGGGGGTCAATTCTCTACCGGCGCACCCTTTGTCCTGCCAACAATGGCGGCATCTAGCTGGGAGCCAAAGCTCTCGCGAAAGATGCGGTAGTAGTACAGCTCCTCTTTCGTGTTAAGGGACACCCCATCTTCCGGAGTCCGCTCGGCCGCGAATTCCTCGTCCGAAATGACCTGCTCACCATGGGCTTGAAGCTGCTCCCCGACGCCTGCCCCGTGCCAGAACTTGGCTTTCGTTCGGTTGATCACCTCGTCAGGCAGCAGCCCCTCCATGGCCCGGCGGAGTATCCACTTCTCGACCTTCGCCCCCTTGCCGTGAACCTTCATGGAGGGCGGGATCTGCAGCGCAAAGTCGAGAACATCCCCGTCGAGGAAGGCCGTGCGCGCAACAAGGCCGTGGCTGGCCGAGCACCGATCTACACGCTGCAGTGCCGTGTTGTGGAGGCGGCGCGTGATGTTCACGAGCTCGTCAGGAAGCTCGGATGAGTCCAGCTTCTTCAGATAGGCGTACCCACCGAAGAGCTCGTCGCCGCCCTCGCCCGAGAGGACGGCCGGAACGTGCTCCGCGGCCAGGCGACCGACGAGGTAGTTCGTGATGCTGGACCGCACGAGCAGCGCGTCGAATGACTCGAGGTAATAAATGACAGCGGGGAGGGTGGCAAGCATCTCCTCGAGGTCAACCACGCGCTCGTGGTGCTCGGCACCGACGAAGTCCGCCACGAGCCGAGCGTATTCGAGGTCGGGCGCGCCCTCGAAGCCGGAGGCGAACGTCTTCAGCTCGGGCAACTGCCTGCGCGCAAGGGCCGTGAGGCTCGCCGAGTCGATACCGCCCGAGAGCCAGGCACCCACATCTCCCGAGCTGACGCGCTTGGCCACCGACGCGACGAGGCGGCCGCGGAGCTCTTCAGCAACTTCGTCAGCCGGCCGCTTAACGGCCGGCCGCTTCTCGATCCCAGCGAACTTCACCAAGCCAGTCTTGGGAGCGTAGTAGTGACCAGGCGGGAACTCCGAGATCCCCCCCTCCCGGTCCAGGAGGCCCTTCGCTTCCGACGCGAAACAGAGCGCGTCGTGGCCGTTGCGACCCCAGTATAGGGGCGATTTGCCCACGCGATCGCGGGCAAGGAAAAGGCCATCCTCGCCGACGACGGCAAGTGCAAATGGTCCGTCGAGTGCGGAGACGAAATCCGGTCCCCGCTGCCGGTAGGCCTGCTCGATGGCCTCCAGCGCGCAGGTGGCGCCAGCGCACAGCTCGACCCAGTTATGGATCTCCCCGTCGAGCACGACCGAGGCTTCCTCGGCCCCCGTAGCGAAGCATTCCGTGGCGACGGGCCACGCCTGCGCGATTACCGAATCGTCGACGCGCGAGATCCTCTCGCCCGCTCCACCGCGGTGACTTATCGTCCTCAGGGCCCGCTCGACCCATTGTGTGTTGCTCATTCCGGTTATGCCAGCGATACCTGCCATGTCTGATCCGAGACCTCCTTTCGGGCTTGGGGGCCGTCGGGATCGCTAGAGGCGCTGGCGATGCCGACGATTCCACACACAAGGGTCCCCTTTTCCTCCGAGGGCGCGGCTGTGGGCGACTCGAGGCGCCATCGGATGCCTGGAAGAACCCTGAGACGAGGCTACTGCCTGGCAGCGCCCGCCGCCCCATCCTGGGTGCTCAGATGGCCGGAGCGCCCGCCAGTTGCGCGTACATCGCGCAGGCACGCGTGCCAGGAGAGCAGCGGGGAAACGGCGGATACGGTTGCCTTGGCGAGCCCCTTGGCGGCTTATGCCGTCGGGTTCCCTCGCTGTTCAATCCGTTCACCTTAACTATACCAGGTTTTCGGCACTCGGGTCAAATCGCGCGCGGCTCGGGCTCGTCTCAGACCGCAGGAAAGCCAGACGAGCCTGTGGAAGACTGCCGACCGACAGGGAACGCGCGACGGCACACCTGCGCGCTGGTTGGCCACGAGGCGACAAACGGGTTGAATGGTGGGTGGAGCGACGACATAGCGCGTATGGCCGGCCTCTGAGCGGCCGCATGGGAGACAAGGTCATGAGAGAGGAGTTGGATTTTGCCGAGGTCTTTCGGCGACTACCGCAAGTTCTGTTTCCCTACGACAAGTCGCTGCCGGTGCGCGGATGGCTGCTGCAAGGACCGGCGCAGCAGGTTGTATTCTGGCATTCCAAGGATGCCTACGAGAGCTCCGAGCACAGCCATCCTTACGCTGAGTGGGGAATCGTAATAACGGGGTGGTGCGACATCAGCACTCCCGCGGGCACGCGTCGGTACAACGCGGGCGATGTGTTCTATCTCAAGCCAAACGTGCCGCACGCGTCGGTAACTTCTGCAGACTACCGGTCCATGGACGTGTTCTTCTCGCCCAACCACCTGAAGGCCGAGCCGGCCGGCGACGCGTGATGAGGAGAGACAAGTCGTCTCGCGAGCGAATGCTGGCCGCCATCGACGGAGCACCGGGAGGCGCTGTTCCCTGCTCGTTCATGATCTTTCGTGCGCTTCGACAGCGCTGCAGGGATGAAATGGAGTTCGCCGAGCGCCAGCTGGAGCTTGGCCTCGACGCCAGAGTTCAAGCGGAGGACCTGCCGGTGCGCTTCGCGCCGGAAGTGGCCGTGCGCGATTGGACTGAGAACGGGTTGCTGTACCGAGCGTATGAGACCCCGGCGGGGCCACTCACTGCCGTCGCGAAGCGGACGGAAGACTGGCCGTATGCCGAGAGCATTCCTCTCTTCGACGACTACTTCACACCCCGCGCGGCGAAGTTCCCGGTGACAGGCCCGGCCGATGTGCCAGCACTTCGATATCTGCTGTGGCGATCGCGAGATGAGGACATCGCGGCATTCAGGGAGCAGACCGGCGCACGTCGGCGATTCGCAGCCGACCGCGGTCTGCTGTTCACTGGCGGCTGGAAGTCCCACCGGTCCGTTGAGGGGGAGGACAGGGGACTCGTCGGGGACAACGGCGGCACGGGAACGGTCATCGACACGCTTATGTGGCTGTGCGGTGGCACGGAGCCACTGCTGTGGGCCTACGACCAGCCGGAGTTCTTGCGGGAACTCATTGCGCTCGTGGAGGACTGGAACCGGAGGCGACTGGAGATCCACCTGGAAGCGGGCGTGGAGTTGTTGGTGAGGCGCGCCTGGTACGAGGGCACGGAGTTCTGGTCGCCGAGGCTGTATCGAGAGTTCATCCTGCCTGGATTCAAACGCGAGGTACAGCTCGCCAAACAGGCCGGTGCGAGGTTCGGTTACATCATCACGAGCGGGGTGAGCGCGATTGCAGACCTGATCCTGGAGTCCGGGGCGGACGTCATGATCGGTGTCGATCCGGGTGAGGGCAAAGGCACAACGCTGGCCGATGTGCGGGAGCGTTTCGGCGGGCGGATCGGGCTTTGGGGCGGCGTGAGCGGCCCGCTGGTGGTCGAGCAGGGCGCTGAGGCCGATGTTCGCAGGGCCGTTGAGGAGGCGCTGGACGCGCTTGCCCCGACTGGCCGCTTCATTCTCTGTCCGGTAGACAATGTCCGGGTCGATACGGAGCAGGCATGGCGGAATGTCCGCGCCTTCATCGAGACGTGGAAGTCGGGCACGGCCCAGCGGCGGAGGAGATGAGCACATGAGGGCAGCCGCCGACGGCTTCTTCGTCGCGAATATCAAGACCTGCGGCCTACAGGCCCTGGACTGGGTCTACCGCTTCGCACAGGACCTGGACCCCGATTCACCAGAGTACGGCGGCATCCGGAACAACTACGACCCGATGCGGCGCGAGTTTCGCCGATCCGGGCACGGGCTGTGCCTGACGTGGTCGGCGTCTCTTGCTGGCTTCGCCGGGCTCGCCGCGTACGACGTGACGGGTGATGCGTTCTACGTTGACCGCGTCGACCTGCTCGCACGCTACGTGAAGAGCAATCAGAACCTCGACGAGTCAGACAAGCTTCGATACGGAGCCTTTGTCGTCAGCCGCGACCGTCGGTTCGTAGATGTGCCGGACTGCTCGTGGGCCGGCAATTTCTTCGTCCATCTGTATTGCAGAACAGGCGAGGAGGAATATCTCCGTCGAGCACGGCTCGCCGCCGACTGGTTGCTGAAGGTGGCGGCGATGCCCCACGGCGGATTCGCCACGTTCTACCTGCTCGATGAGGAGAGCCCGGTGGCCTACAGCCATGCCAGCGACGGGCAACATGGCATTTTCCTCGGCACGCTCTATGAGCAGACCAAAGACGAGCGCTACGCGGCGGCGCTCGAACCTCTCGCCGACATGCTGAGCGGGCCTGGGCAGCACAAGACAGGGCCCTACTACGCAAGCCTCCGCGCAGACGGAACGCCCGTGTTCGAAGGCTGGGACGAAGAGGCCGGCCATCCCCTAATCGACGGGATCGAGACGACGGTCACGGGCCCCCGGCAGAACTACTATGCCGCGACCTTCCTAGTGCGAGAGTATCAGCGCGGAGGGAAGACGAAATACTTGAAAAGCGCCCAGCGGTACTGCGAATGGGCTCTGGACTGGTATCGACGTGAGGGCTACTACCCGGAGTGGGCGACGTTAAGGGGCGGGAAGTGGGTGGGAGACCGTCCCGATGTCGCGTCTCCCGGCGCCACGACGTTGCTGTGGCTGGCCCTGCATAGAGTTGACGCGGACACTCGCTGGCTTGACGCCTGCTGCGAGGTGTCAGAATGGAGCATGCGGTGGCAGCGGATACGGCCGAATTACGCAGACCTCCACGGGGCCATCGTCGCCGAGCCTGTGATAATCGGGTACCACCAGTCATTTGCGGCATGGGGACTGCTCGAACTCGCGCGGCTGCTGGAGCAAAACGCTTGACGCCGCCAAGCTGCGGGTCCGCGCCGCTGGGACGTGGCCGCCACAAGAGGCAAGGAGCTGAGAGGCGATGTTGATTATCGATACGCATGTCCACATCGGTCGAGGAGAGCAGCTATCGGACAGCTACCAGATCGACTGCGACGCGGACACAATCCTGTCCGCCATGAAGGAAGCCGGCGTGGACAAGACCTGCATCATGCCAGTGGCGTACCGCGACTATGAGAACGCAATCCAAGAGGTGCGCGCGGCCGCCGCCGCCCATCCGGAACAGCTGATCCCCTTCGCTCGTGCCAACCTCCGGGATGAGGAGAGGGCCGTGCCCCAGCTGCGGCGGTGCCTGGAAGAATACGGATTCAGGGGAGTGAAGATCCATCCAGACGTCGACGGATTCCCGACGCGATCCATCATGGCTCTACTGAGCGACGGCGAAGTCCCGCTGTTGTTGCACGCGCCGGCAGAGCCCAGGATCGCCGATGCGATCACACACCTCGCCCGGTCCTATCCCAGGGTGCCCGTCATCTGCGGGCATATGGGCTCGTTCGGGTCGCTGTTCCCGACTTTCGTCAAGTACTACGCGACGGAGGCGCGAGGCATCGCGAATCTCTATCTGGATACGGCGTTCGTGCTGCTACACCAGTGGATTCGAGAGGCTGTCGAGATTTGTGGGCCGGACAAGGTCCTCTTCGCGAGTGACGGCCCAGTCGGGCATCCGGCCCTGGTGCTGAAGCAAATCGAGCTATGCCATTTCAGCGAAGCAGAGAACGAGATTATCCTCGGCGCCAATGCGAAGAAGCTGTTGCGGCTTTGAGGAGGGAGGGCTGGACACAGCGTGACGTAGCGCGTGAAGTATCGCTGCGGAGTGGGGCGGAGCGAGTCGTATCGACCCAGCTTCCCATGGGCTATCGGGGAGTGGGCCGGCGTCGGGAATCCCTGAGGAAGGCGCCGCTCGACTGTCGGCGACAGAGAAGAGCACTATCGGAGGGCATTCGTGAACCACAAGATGGTTGCGGGACTACTGGCCGAGGGCAGAAAGCTCCGGCGCGAACTGGTGGCGTGGCGTCGGCACTTGCACATGAACCCGGAGCCGAGCATGCGGGAGCATGAAACGGCCGCCTTCGTCGCACAGCGGCTGCGCGAGATCGGCATCGATCGCGTCACGGAAGGCATCGGCCGGACCGGCGTTGTCGGGCTCATCCGCGGGGGTCGTCCAAAGGCGGTGGGGCTGCGCGCCGACATGGACGCGTTGGAGCTGGGGGAGGCGAATCGCGTTCCCTACCGGTCGAAACGGCCAGGGCTGATGCACGCCTGTGGCCATGACGCGCACGTCGCCTGCCTGCTGGGGGCGGCCGCCATACTGCACGGCCGACGCGCCCGGCTGCCCGGCGGTGTGAAGTTGATCTTCCAGCCGGGAGAGGAGGGGGCCGGCGGGGCCCGTTACATGATCGAGGACGGAGTGCTCAGGCGGCCGCAGTTGAAGGCGATCGCGGCCCTGCATGTCGACACCCAGGTCGATGCCGGCAAGATCGGCATCCGCAGAGGCTATGACACGGCCCAGACCGAAGATGTGCGACTCGTCATCATGGGGAAGGCCGCCCACGCCGCGCGGCCGGATCAGGGAGTGGACGCCATAGCTGTCGCGAGCCAGGCTCTCCTGGCGATTCAGCAGTTCATCGCGCGACACACCAACTCGGTTGACCGCAAGCTCGTTACGTTCGGCATCGTCCGCGGCGGGACCAGGGCGAACGTTCTGGCGGACCGCGTGGAACTCATCGGGACTATCCGATCACTCGAAACGGAGGGACGCGAAGCGATCCTGCGCTTCCTTAGGAGGAATCTTCGCAAGCTGGTTGGTGCGATGGGGGCTCGGCTCAGAGTGGAGATCGAGAAGGACGGCTACCCTCCCTCGCTCAACGACGACACCGTCGTCGGTGTCATCTCCGCGACCGCGAGTGGCATGCTCGGGGCCGAGAACGTCGTCGATGTTCCGAAGCCGAACCTCGGGGGAGAGGACTTCGCCTACTTCGGCCTGGCGGGGCTGCCGGCCGCGATGTTTCGGCTCGGCATCCGAGACGAGAAGAAGGGCTTCACCTCGCCCGGCCACAGCTCGACCTTCGATATGGACGACCGCCGCGTTCTCCCCATCGGGGCCGCCATGATGGCGGCGACCGCCATCGCCCTGCTGAGGGAGTTCTGAGGGCCCGCCGGCCTGAACCTCACTCCGCACGCGACCTGATCGACCTGCACGCGACCTGCTCGAGATGTCCCGACAGGCACCCGGGAGCACCCCACGTCTGATATGACCGACTGGTTCTGAAAGATAGCAGGCGCTGCCGTTCGCCACCGGAGCGCTGAGGGCCCTGTTTTCTGCACGAGCGAGTTGTGCCGGACCCGTCTTGGGGTATAATAGTGACTGAACGGTCAGTCATTATTTCGCTGCGCGAGAGGTAGCGGAAGTGTCGCCCAGAGTCGTGGACAAGAATCAGCGCAAGAAGGAGATCGCCCTCGCGGCGCTCGACCTGTTCGCGCAGAATGGCTTCGAGGCCACATCGATCAGCCAAGTGGCCAAGTCGGCCGGCATCAGCAAGGGAAGCATCTACCTGTACTTCAGGTCCAAAGAGGACCTGATCTTCCATGCAGTGGGAACGTGGGCCGATCAGATCATGGAGCAAACCGGCAGCGAAGTGCCGAGCGATCTTCCGCCCCCCGAACGCCTTCGTGCTCTGGTGCACGCGATGGTGGATGTTTTCCTTGCGGACGAGCGCTCTGTCAGGATTGGGGCCGCCATCTTTCAGCTCTTCCTGACGAGTCCGCTTCTTCTCAGCCAGCGCGACCTGACCCGCGAGGTCTTCCGCGGAGCCCGCGAATCGATCGTCGACATTCTCCGGGACGGAGTCTCGCAGGGGGTCTTCCGCCCGGAGACAGCCCGAGAGGCGGAGAGCATAGCGATAAACCTCCTCGCCTATCTGGACGGGATTGGGCTGCACTACTATATGAGCAGGAGCTACTTCGATCTCATGAACCAAGTCGACCTGTATCTGGATCATCTTCTCCCAAACCTGACCGACCTCAATCGGAGGCCCGGAGCCCACATATGAAGATCACTCGTCGACTCGTAGCGGGGCTGGCGGCGGCGCTTGGCCTGACCGCGCTGGTGGTTTACGCAGTGACGCGGCGGCCGGTTGTGCAGGTGGTTCCCGTGCGTCGCGGGGATTTGACCGCGTCATTGTCAGCGACCGGCGTGGTGGAGAGCTTCCAGGCTGCCGTCGCGCCCAAGTTCGTGGGACGAGTCGAAGAGGTGCTGGTTCAGGAGGCAGATCGGGTCGAGGCCGGCCAGACGCTGGCCCGGCTGGCTGCCGCCCAGGAGCTTGCCGCCCTCCGGGAGCGCCAGGCATTCCTTGAGGCCGCAAGAGCACAGGCGGCCCGAGCCGCGGCCGCGCTGGCGCAGGAGCGGAGTGCCAGCCAGGCACGGATAGCCCGCGCGGAGGCCGCTCTCAAGGCGGCCCAGGCTCAACTGCAGGAGCTCAAGGCCGGCGCGCGCCCCCAGGAGATCGAGCGCGCACGGCAAGCCGTAGCTGCTGCCGAGGCGGAGGCCGAGCTTGCGGCCGCCGACTACGAGCGAACACGTGAACTGCACGAGCAGGGAGCGTTGTCCCGCGCGGAGGCAGACCGAGCGAGGACTCAGTTCACCCGGGCACAGAGCGCTCTACGCGAGGCGCGTCAGCAGTTGAGCTTGCTCGAGGAGGGCGCCCGCGCGGAGGAAATCTCGGCCGCCGAGTCGGGGGTTGCGGCAGCGGAGGCTGAGCTCGCCACAGCGAAGGCGGCCGCCGGTCAGGTTGAGGTTCTGGAGGGCAGCCTCGCGGCCGCGCGGGCCGTCGTCCTCCAGGCGGAGGCAGCCGTCGCTGCCGCCGAAAGCGTCGCCGCGGAGGCAGAACTCCAAGCTCCTATCTCGGGCCGGGTGGCCCGTCGATACGTGGATGCTGGCGACCTGGCCGGCCCGCAGTCTCCGGCCTTCCTCATTACCGACCCCGAGAAGGTCTGGGTTACCGCGGAGGTCGATGAAGAGGACTTGGCGCTCGTCTACGAAGGGCAGAGCGTGGAGATCACGGCCGAGTCCCTCGCCAAGCCCATTCCCGGCACCGTGGCGCAAGTCGGTCCGGCGGCCTTTCCCCGCGGCATACAGCAGGTGCGAGCCAAGATAATCCGTTGCAGGATTCGCCTCGACGCAGAGAGCGAATTGCTCCGGCCCGGCATGGAGGTCGACGTCCACGGCAGCAGGACTCTCGCGGAAGACGCGTTGGTGATCCCTCTCGAAGCCATCGTTGAATCGAGCGAAGGGCATTCTGTCTTCGTGGTGCGCGGCGGGGCTATCGCGCGTCAGGAGATCGCAACTGGGCGGCGCACCTACCGAGAGGTGGAGGTGACCTCCGGGCTGTCAGAGGGGGACGAAGTCGTGGTCTCAGGCACGGCCGATATTCGCGACGGCCAGCGCGTCCGGGCTACCTCCGGCTAGATCCGTGTCAAATCGCGACTCGCCGATAGTGAGCCTCAGCGACGTCTGGAAGACCTACGCCATGGGAGAGGTCGAGGTGAGGGCACTCGCCGGCATAAGCCTCGAGCTTCCCCCTGGCGAGTTCGTCGTCGTGCTCGGCCCGAGCGGCTCCGGGAAGACGACGCTGCTTAACGTTGTAGGGGGCCTCGACAGGCCGACCAGAGGCAACGTCGTCGTCGGAGGAACTGACATCGGCGGCATGAATGACCGGCAGTTGACCGAATACCGCCGCGCCTCAGTCGGTTTCATCTTCCAGTTCTTCAACCTCATTCCCACGCTGACTGCCCGGGAGAATGTCGAGCTCGCGGCCGAACTCGTCGGGGACGCCGGCCGGGCCGAACGGGCTCTCGAACAGGTCGAACTGGCCGATCGCGCCGGTCACTTCCCGGCCGAGCTCAGCGGCGGCGAGCAGCAGCGGGTGGCGATTGCGCGGGCGCTCGTGAAGAATCCCCTCGTGATGTTGGCAGACGAGCCGACGGGCAGCCTGGACTACGAGACCGCGCTCCGGGTGCTGCGAAGCCTGCGGGACGTGACGCGCGCAGAGAAGCAGTCGGTGCTGCTGGTGACGCACAACCAGGTCATCGGCGAGATGGCCGACCGCGTGATCCGGCTGCGAAGCGGCGAGATCACCGAGGTGCGTGAGAACCCGTCGCCGGCGGAGCCGGAGTCCTTGTCATGGTAACCCGATGTCGCGGCTGAACACAAAACTGTGGCGGGAGCTCGGGCGATCGCGGTGGCAGTTCGTCGCGGTGGCGGCGACAGTGACGCTGGGGATCGCGTTTTTTCAGGGGTCGCTGATCTCATACGGGAATCTGGGACGATCCTACGATCACACATATGAGCTGTTGGCCTTCGGCGATGTGTGGGCGCGCATGGAGGCGGCCCCGGACAGCCTGGTGCGGCGCCTGGAGCGGTTGCCCGGGGTGCGCCGTGCTATGGGCCGGATCGTCGAGGAGGTGCGCGTATCGCTGCGGGACAGGCGCGTGAAGCAGGTCGTGGGGCGGCTCATATCTCTCCCTTCGGCGCGGGAGCCGGAGATAAACCGGGTCCGGGTGGTGGAGGGCAGGTACTTCTCGCCCCAGGGAGGCCGGGAGGCGCTGCTGGAGCTGAGCTTCGCGAAGGCCCACGATTATCGGCCGGGCGAGTTCATCTGGCCGACCGTGCGCGGGGAGGAGGTGCGCTTCCGAGTGGTCGGCCTGGTGCAAAGCCCGGAGTACATCTACTCGATCCAGAGCGAGCAGTATCTCGTCCCGACGCCGGACACTTTTGGCGTGATCTTCATCCCGGAGCGAGAGGCGGAGGCCCTGCTCGACATGGCTGGCACGATCAACGAGCTGTGCGTCAAGACCAAGCCAGGGAAGGGCGCGGCGGTTGCGCGGCTGGTGGAGCCGATCACGGACCGGTACGGGGGCGAGGAGCCGATCACGCGGGAGGAGCAGCCGAGCAACAAGCTGCTGATGTCGGACTTAGAGGGATATCGCTTCATGGCGGTGTTTCTGCCGATGCTCTTTCTGACGGGAACGGTGCTGACGACGTACACGCTGCTGGCTCGGTTGGTGCAGGCCCAGTCGGTGCAGATCGGGGTGCTTCGGGCGACGGGGTTCGGGCAGCGGGCGGTGCTGGCGCATTTCCTCGGGCTGGCGATCATCCCGGCGGTTGCAGGCGGGCTGGCCGGGATTGGACTCGGCTACCTGTTCGCGTGGTGGATCACGCGACTCTATGTGGAGCTGATCAGCATTCCATACATGTTCTTCGATCTGCAGCCGGGGATTGTCGTGGCGGCGATGTTGATCGCGGTGGGCTCCGCACTGGTAGGCGCGCTTGCGCCCGCGCGCTCGGCGGCCCGCCTGCCGCCGGCGGTGGCGATGTCACAACAGGCGGCGATGGCGAGCCAGGTCCCCGCAGCCCTGCGGTGGTTGGGAGCGGGCCTGCCTCTGGGCCTCAAAGTGCCGGTGCGAAACCTGGTGCGGCGGCCGAAGCGCGCGCTCTACACCGTGCTGGGGATGATCCTGGGTGTCTGCTTGCTGCTGGTGTCGCTGGCGATTCTGGACAGTGTGGAAGATGCGATGGCGACATTCTTCGAAGAGATCGAGCGGTATGACGTGACGGCGGGGTTCGTGCCCGAGCAGCCGGGGCGCGTCATCACGCAGATATCGTCCTGGCCCGTGGTCGATCGCGCCGAGGCCTCGCTTGAGATCCCTGTTGAGGTCGAACGAGGCGGCGTGCGGCTTTCGACCATCCTCAGCGGCCTCGCGCCTAACAGCGAGCTGAGGCAGCTCACGGATGAGTCTGGCCACAAGGTTGTGCCCGGACGCGGGGAGGCGCTGCTGGGAAGGCTGCTGCGCGACAAGCTTAGAGTGGGCGAAGGCGACCTGGTGCGCATCCACTACGCGCAGAACCGGCGGGAGTTCCGCATAACAACGACGGTGCGAGTGGGGCCGGCGATCACGCAGCCGATTGGGTCGATGGTGTACATGCGGATGGACGACGTGCAGCGGCTGTTCGCGAATCGACTGGGGTACCCCTTGAACGCAGTGAGCGGGGCCCTTATCCAGACCAGGGATGCCGAAACGGGATGGATTCGCGAACGGCTCGAGCGGATGCCGACGGTGGCCTCGGTGCAGACGCGGGCGCAGACGCACGAGCAGATCCAGGAGATGCTCAAGTTCACTCAAGCCTTCACAGGGGTCATAGCGTTCTTCGGGGTCGGCCTGGCGTTCGCGGTGGTTTTCACGTCGGTGAGCGTCAGCGTGCTGGAGCGGACGCGGGAGCTAGCGACGCTGCGGACGCTCGGCTATGGGCTGCGGAAAATCGCTTGGTTCATCACGGTCGAGAACCTGCTGATTGCGGCGCTGGGAATCGCCGCGGGCATACCGCTGGGTCGATGGCTGGATTTCGCGCTGATTCGGGCCTCGCAGACCGAGTCCTTCTCGATGGAGCCTGTGATCTTCGGGAGGACGTACCTGATCGCGATCATCGGCGTGCTCTTCCTCACCCTGGTGGCGCAGCTTCCCAGTTTGGTCTACCTGCGCAAGCTCAACCTGGCCGCGGCGACGAAAGAGCTGGGAGGATAGCGGCCAGGGCCATCGGACCGGAACAGGCGAGCAGCGTTCCGTCCGCTTGCCCGCCGGCTCGGTGAGCGGCCTCAGAAGGGCAGAGCCGGTGTCATCTGCGTCACGACTCGAGGGCCGGCTGGCGCTGGGCGCGGCGCCAGCCGATGACGGCGATGAGGGCCGAGATGACCCAGAGGGCGAGGGGGATGAGGAACACGGGCCGAGGGCCGAGCCACTCGCTGAGCGCGGCCCCAATGAAGGGGCCGGGGATGCCACGGACGGCTTGCAGAAAGGCGAACATGCCGGCGTAGTAGGTGACGGCCTCGCGCCGGCCGAAGCGCATGGCGGCGTTGACGTAACCGAGCTCGCCTCCCGCCACGGCCATGCCCTGCGCGCCAGCGGCGAGCAGCAGCGGCGGCAGGGAGTGCGAGAAGAAGTAGGTGAGAGGGCCGATTGCCGCAAAGCCAAGCATGCCGAGCAGGAGCCGGAACGGGCCGCTGCGGTCGAGGAGCCGGCCCCAGATGATGAATCCAACCATGCTGGCTCCGGAGGCGACGGTCGCGAGATAGCCCACCCAACGGTTTGATATGTGAAGGATGTCCACCTGGAACACCGGGAAGACCGGGCTCAGGATGATGTTGCCGAGCCCCCAGAGGAAGAAGGAGGCCGCATAGAGCCGGAAGAGGCGGTCGGTCAGGAGCACCCTGAAGGCCTCGAAGACGTCGGTGCGCCGGGCCTCGGATTCATCCGGCGCGGCCGGCACGCCGATGCGGGCGAAGGCGGCGACCCCGGCGATAGCGATGAGCGCGAGCACGGGAAACACCCAGCGGTAGCTGAAGCGCTCGAGAAGGAAGCCGCCGGCGAGGGCGCCGGTCATAGAGCCGGCTACCCACACCACGCGCACGACACCCATCAGGAAGCCGCGGCGCTCCACCGGATAGGCGTCGCGGATGACGGCCGCGTAGGCGGGAGAGGCGAGGGCGCCGACGGCCGCCGCCAGGACGGCGATGCCTGCGAAGACGGGCGCGACCACCGCGAAGGGCATGAACAGATACAGGAGGCGGCTGATGATGGGGGGCCAGACGGCATAGGGGAGCTTCACGCGGCCGCGGAGATAGTGGGCCATGAGGGGGTTGAAGAGATTGCCGACCGACCAGGAGGCGCCCAGCACTGCGATGAGGAAGGCGGAGGCGCCGAGGTCGCGCCGGAGGATGACGCCCAGGAAGGGGAGCATGGCGCCCGCGCTCAGCCCACCGACGGCGGCCGAGATGGAGTCCCACTTCAGAGCGTGCCGAACTGGCTTGGGGAGGTCGGTGAAAAGGACCATGGCGCCGTGCGATCACCCGTTCCCCGCCGGCTTCTCCGCACCGCGCCGGTGCTCCTGCCGGACAGGCAGGCCCGGCCGGCGGTGCAGGCCGTCGGCGCGGGGGCGCGGTTAGAGCCGAGCTCCGGCGTCCTTCTGCTGCTGCTCGGCGACGAGGTCGGCGAACATCACTGTGGACAGATAACGTTCGCCCGTGCTCGGATGCACGGTGACGATGAGCTTGCCTTCGTTCTCCGGTCTGTGCGCGACCTGCACTGCCGCCCATGTATTGGCCCCGGAGGAGATGCCGCACAGGACGCCTTCCTCGCGGATGATGCGGCGGGCCATCGCAAAGGCATCCTCGTCGCTCACGGTGATGACTTCATCCACGACATCCATGTCCAGCACCTGGGGCTTGAAGCCAGCGCCGATGCCCTGGATCTTGTGGGGGCCGGGATCGCCCCCGGACAGCACGGGCGAGCCGGCCGGCTCGACAGCTACCACTTTCAGGCTCGGCCTTCTCGGCTTGAGGGCCTGTCCTACGCCGGTGATGGTGCCGCCGGTGCCGACACCTGCGACGAAGATGTCGATGGCGCCGTCCGTGTCGGCCCAGATCTCCTCCGCCGTGGTCCGGCGGTGAATCCGCGGGTTGGCGGGATTGTTGAACTGCTGGGGCATAAAGGAGTTGTCGGTGGCCGCCAGCAGCTCTTCGGCCTTGGCGAGGGCGCCGCGCATCCCCTCTGCACCAGGCGTGAGCACTAGCTCAGCGCCGAACGCACGCAGCAGCAGCCGCCTCTCGAGGCTCATCGTGTCAGGCATCGTGAGGATAAGCCGGTAGCCCCGGGCGGCGGCCACCATTGCCAGCGCTATGCCAGTGTTGCCGCTGGTGGGCTCGATCAGCACGGATCTGCCCGGAGCAATCCGCCCTTCGTTCTCGGCCGCTTCGATCATCGAGTAGCCGATGCGGTCCTTGACGCTTCCGGCTGGATTGAAGAACTCGAGCTTGGCCACTACACGCGCCCGCGCCCCATCCGTCACTTTGCTCAGCTCCACGAGCGGGGTGTTCCCGATCAGCTCCACGATGCTCTTGGCTATCCTCGCCATCAAGAACCTCCTCGGCTTTGCATCCAGTGTCACCTGGTTCGTTCCAGGGTATTCCTCACCTTGCCCAACCAGAAGACACAGTGCAGCATGGCAATTGTGCCACTACCTGGTCCCCGACCACTCGATGTCCTGGCTCGGCCCACGAGACCGGGCGAGGCGCATTGCCTGATGACGGTGCATTGAGGTATAATCCCTGCGTGAGATCGGCCCGGACAACAAGGGGCGGACCAGGACGGGGATCGGCGACAGGCCGGATACTGCTCGCGGCCGTTGTCGGGCTTACATTGCTTGTCTTGCCCGCCGCCGGCAGCGCCGAGACGGATTACGAGAAGTCAGTCGCAAAGCACAAGCCGATCGACGTTGTCAGCGGCTCTCAAGTGACGCAGGCCCGCAGGGCCGAGCCGGAGCGGGCCCTGCAGGCCTATGGCGTGATTCAGGGGCTCTTCGTCAGCGGCGACCAGCGGACGATCCTGCTTCAGCTTGTCGATAACAGCACGATGGAGATCGAGTGCTCGGGATCACCGGAGGAGGCCCACGCGCGAGCGCGCGTCCGCTGCCTCCTCAAGCCTGCCGAAGCTTCGCCAACCGCTCCTTTGCAGCTCGTGGACATCACGTGGGACAAGACGCCTATCGAGCTGCTGCAAGAGGCGGCGCGAGCAGCACTCAAGTTTCCTCCTAAGGACCCGGCGGAGATCGCACGCTCGGCGGCCGAGCTGAGCCGGTCACATCCGATGCCGGGCCGCGGCGGCAATCGCTCGATCATATGCCGGCAGGCGATAGCCTATCTGAACCCTAGGCTTGACCCGCGCGAGGTCGAGATGATCGCCGACAGCATCATCAAGTACTCGGCCAAGTACAACGTCGACCCGTTTCTCGTTGTGGCCGTTATCGCAGCGGAGTCGCGGTTCAACCCGAACGCTCGCTCCTACAAGGGAGCCATGGGCCTGGGGCAGCTTATGCCGGCGACGGCGGCCGCTCATAGAGTCAACGCGTACGATCCGATAGCCAATCTCAACGTCGCCGTACGCATCATCCGCAGGAACCTCGACAAGTACCAAGGCGACTGGAACAAGGCCCTCGCGGCCTACAACGCGGGAGTCGGGGCCGTGGACAGACACAATGGCGTCCCCCCATACCGTGAGACGCGGGAGTACCTCTGGCGGATCTACGAGTACTGGTGCTGGCTCAAGGGGACCACGCCTGAGCCGAGGCCGCGGTGAGACCGTCGCGCAGCTTCTGCACGCTGACGTGCGGACAACCATAAGAGCTGCTCGCCTGTGCCTGCTTCCCGCGCAGTCTGCTTTCCAAGTGGTGTCAACTCACAGGAGATGATCGCCGCAGTCCACGCACTAGTAGGTGCTGCCCTCGCCCGACTTTGCGGGACACGCCTTCAGGCCGCGCTTGTCGGAACCGCGTCTCATCCGCTCGCCGACATCCTCCCCCACCGGGACCTCGACATCCCACAGGAGGCACTGCTGCTGGCCGGGACCCTGACCGTGATAGTGGCCGCGCGGGGACCTGGCTCGCCGGAGTTCGCCGGAGCGCTCGGAGCATGTTTGCCCGACATCGAGAACCTGGTCGGCCGCCTCGCAGGCATTCCCGACGAGGCCCTCCTGCTGCCCACACACCGCGGTCACCACGGACGCGAGACGAGCGGCTTCCACGGGCAGATAGCCATCGCGGCACTGGGGGTGCTCGTGCTGCTTGCTCCGCGCGCCGATAGCCGCGACACCAGCGAACGTGGTAGATCTTCGCGATGATAGCTAACCCAGAGGGAAGCGCTCAGCTCGATACCGCTCACCAGGCGACTTTGCAGAGTTTCCTGGACAGCCTCGCGGTCGAGAGGGGTCTGTCGGCGAACACGCTCAGCGCCTACGAGCGGGACCTCCGCGATCATCTGCTGTTCCTCCAGGGGCAGGGCGTCGGGTCGCTCCTCGAGGTAGAGGAATCGCACATCATCATGTACCTCGGCCGGCTGCGGCGCGCCGGCGCTGCGCCCTCAACCGTCACGCGGCGGCTCTCCGCGATGCGATCGTTCTATCGGCATCTGGCACGAGAGGAGGCGATTCCCGGCGACCCGACCACAAACGTTCCGAGCGCCAGGCTGAGGCGTCAACTGCCGTCTGTGCTATCGGTGGAGGAAGTGGAGCGACTCATCGACCAACCCGACAGAAGCAAGCCGCGGGGCTTGCGAGACAGGGCGATGCTTGAACTCGCCTATGCCGCTGGATTGCGGGTGTCTGAACTCGTCAACCTCAGGCGCGGGGATCTCAACTTCGAGCTGGGATTGGTTCGGTGTGTCGGCAAAGGCGCAAAGGAGCGCATTATTCCGGTCGGCCGGCCGGCGCTCGACGCCGTGCGGGCGTACCTAGCCGCACGGCGGGATGCGGTCCCGTTCCTCTTTCTCGGCAACAAAGGCCAGCCGCTGACGCGCGTCTCCTTCTGGCGCATCGTGCGTCGGTATGCGCAGCAGGCGGGGATCCGTACGCCGATCTCGCCCCACACGTTCCGCCACTCGTTTGCCACCCACATGTTAGACGGCGGCGCCGACCTCCGCGCGATTCAGGAACTGCTCGGGCATGCCAACATCGCGACCACGC